>CAYLRY010000001.1:0-68314 GCA_964386535.1 uncultured Dehalococcoidales bacterium
ACCAGGGATGAGGCGCAGTTGCCCACACCAATGATAGCTACATTAATTTTTCCCAAGATACAGCCTCCTTTTTAAATCCAAGCCGCTTCCCAGTCACCTCTTACTATCCTGCAAATTATAACCTAAACTAAAGTGTCAAGTCTATATTCTTCCAGATGCCAATTACAAGTATCATGAAGAATAAATAACGTTTTCTGATCCAATCCGGTCATATCAAAATTCATCAAACCAGCTTTTGAATCCTGTTTGGGCTGGTTTTTAAAATAAGGATCCATCTGAAATAGAGAGATGAATGGCGTGACAGGCTGTAATCAGGAGAATTAAAAGTGATCAGGGGGATGGTTATCCGGTTGGACAGGTGAATGCTTTAACTCAGGTTCACTGGTTCCGGGATGGAACAAAGGAATGATAAAACTGACGGTTGTACCTTTTCCCGGTGTACTTTCAGCCCAGATCTTGCCATTATGGAGCTCAACAAACACTTTACTTAAAGCCAGCCCGATCCCTAAACCGGTAGACCCTGATTTTTCTCTGGTTTTCCGCGTATAAGGATCGAAAAGGTTTTCCAGCACCTCTTTCTCAATGCCTTTGCCGGTATCTTCAACCTGCACCAGAAGATAATCTTCATTTTTCTGACTTGTTTTAACCTGAATGCTGCCCTGACTGGTATATTTAATAGAATTTCCTATCAGGTTAGATAATACCTGTCTCAAACGATTTTTGTCTCCCCAGACTGTCGATGGTAGACCGGTTGACTGATAGGACAGCAAGATTTCCTTTTTAGCAGCTACAGGCGCCATCTCAGCCACAATTTCCCTGATCAACTGGTTCATATCAAGAGAAACGGGGTTTATTTTAAGCAAGCCCATATTGCCTCGAGCTAATTCAAAGAGTTCGTTGACCTTCTGTTCAAGATTGGTAGCGGCCCGGAGAATATTATTAACCAGAGCCATCTGTATATTCTCTTTTACCTGGTCTTTAAGCATATCGCTGGAGGCGATAATAGAAGTCAGAGGATTCCTCAATTCATGAACTACCGCTCTGGTGAATTGAGTGCGTTTGTTAATCTCTTCTTCCAGTTTAGATTGTATTTGTTTTAAGGCAGTCACGTCCCTGATTACAACCAGTGTACCGGTAACCTGTCCAAGTTTATTAAAAAATGACTCAATATTGATATCCAGGAAAAATTGTGTTCCGGCTTTATTTTGGACCAATTCTATGTGCTGCTTCGAACTGTTGCCGGAGGTTATTTTTTCCAGATCAGGCCAGAAAGTTGTTAGTCTCTGTCCGGACAAAGAGGCTTTTTGGTATCCTATGATTCTTTCAGCGGCTGGATTTAAATCAGCTATCTGTCCCTCAGCATCCAGAACCAGATAGCCATCCGGCAGGTTTTTCACCAGGGCAGCACTGGCGACCGGGGTAATATCCATAAAACTGTAACGGAAAATGCTTACCGCATAAATGATAGCCATAATACAAATTGAAACAGGAGTTAATTCAAGACCAGGAACGAAATTTCCCCATACAAGATAAATCGCAGTGCCTGCAACGGGAATGAGAGAGCCGGCGAGTAGCAGGTTTACCTGCCTGCGATAGACGGGCGTTCTGTGCAGGGCGTATCTGAAAAGAATAATGATACCAACTGTATATAAGATATATTGATAGGAAGGGGTCAAATAATATAAAGGCCCGTGTTCCCATACGCCGATTACTCCGGGATGATTATTATCTATATAAACCCGGGACCAGACCAGTTTATGTAATTCATTGGTCCAAACCAGCGCCAGTGATAGAACAGGAAATATCCAGAGCAAAAGAAAATTACGGCGGCGTCTGATCCAGGTAGAACGGGTGTATTCGAGAAAAAAAGTCAGACTTAATACACCGGAACTAATTACAGCCAGATACTCGATTTTGGCGAAAAGGATCTTCGCCCATACTTCTACTGCTCCTGATTCAAGGGTCAAGACCAGCGTCCAAATTGCCATGCAGAGCATCAGGTAAGTAAAAGGGAGATATCCGGGCGCGAACTGCCTCCGCCGGATGACAACGGCCAGGACCAGTGTTAGTACAGTGCCTGCCAGATAAATCAGAGAATACCAGGGGAAATCAAATAACATCCAGAATCTATTCCAAAAAATATTTACTTTCAGAGCCGCTGATAGCTGAAAGTTAAAACCCTTTATAAGCGCTGCCTGCGGTTGAAGGCTTCATTCGGAAATTTTTATCTCAATTATAACCCAAACATGATGAGTTGCATACCTGTAGATTTTGGTGTCTATCTATATTCATTATATAAATAATGGTTAAAATAAAACATACTTAATATTAATATTATTTAATATAAATAATGTAATTGGTCAGGGTTTTTTAAAAACCGGTATGAAATCCGATATATCATAAGGTATTTCATTTGCACGAAAATACCGGGTAATTATATAGTTGAAAGACGACCCAATCTTTTTAGGCGCCCTGAAGAGAAATCATTAAGCGATAATTCATCCTGGCCTTGATATGCCAAAAATTGAATACCGGTCTGCGATACAAACAAGGAGAAAGTTTTGGGCCTATATTTGGTTATTCCGCTAATCGAGGTTATATTTTGCCTGGGTATGCTGGTTTTGCTTTTCGCGGCTGGGAGACAACATAAAGCCAGAAAACCCTTCGCTCTATTCCTCTTTTTTATAACTTTATGGGGTTTATTCATCTTCTTAATGAGATTAACTCCGGAATCAGAACAAGCTTTAATTTGGGAAAAATTGATTTTAGCAGCCATGTTAAGTACTTCGTTCTCCTTTTACAGGTTTACGTTACTTTTTACCGGCGTTAAACTATCAAAACCGGTTGCCGTTATTCTGGTGGTTTGCTATGTATCCATCATGTGTTTAATTCCCGCAAATTTGATTGTCAGCGATATGCAATCTTTATGGTGGGGAAAAGGGCCTGTTGCCGGGCCGCTTTTTCCCTTCTATCTAATGGGTGTTTACATTCCCATGATATTAGCTGCCTTATCTGTTTACAAACAATTAATACTCTCGACAAGCCAAGATGAGAAAAGCCGTGATCAATATATTATAGCCGGGGTGATAATCATGATATTGGGGGGCATCACTGATTATTTACCGGCTGTGGGAATCAACATATATCCTCTGGGTTCTTTGGGAGCGATCGTCTTTGGGATTTTGGCAACCATTGCCATGCTGCGTCACGACCTTCTTGAAATCAAGGTAGTCCTGCGTAAAGGCGCCGCGTACTCCCTGGTCAGCATTCTAGTTCTGGGGATATTTGGCTGCGTTATTCTTTTACTAACCCAATTGTTCGGCACATTTATAAGCCCTTTTCCATTGATTATCACAATTTTTGCTATTTTTATTATAGCGGCTGTTTTTCAACCCCTAACAATAAAATTGCAGCATGTGGTGGACAGGTGGTTTTTAAGACAAAGGTATGATGCTCTCCAGGCTCTGAAAAAGTTTTCTAAGGACACCGAAGGGATTGAATTAAACCAGCTTTGCGCCATTCTGGTAACCACAGTGGCTAACGGCATGCAGAGCGCAGGTGTATATCTCTTACTACCCTCGGTTACAACGGGTGATTTTATAACCTGGGCTTACTCAGGATCAAACCACCAGGAGAAGATTACTTTTGCTGCCACCGGCCCGCTGGCAATTACCATGAAATACCAGAACCGTATCATGGATTGCGATGAACTGGATACTATTCCGCCGCTTTCCAGTCTGGCTTCCGGTGATAGGAAAGTGCTGATAGACCGCCGCATAAGCTTGCTGGTACCCTTACGATGTAACGACCGGCTGACCGGAATGTTGTTATTGGAAAATAAAACTAATAAAGAACCCTATTTAAACGAGGAGCGACAACTGTTACAGAGTATATCAGAGAGCCTGGCTGCCCGAATTGAAGGAGCCCGCCGTTTAGAAAGTATTAAAATAGAACAACAAGCTTTACATAAAACCATAGAAGGGGTAATTTATGCGCTTTCCGCGGTGGTTGCCTCCAGAGACCCTTATACAGCCGGTCATCAAAGGAGGGTGGCTGAATTAGCAAGGGCCATTGCCGGAGAAATGGCACTCTCAGAATGGCATAAATACGGAATGTATATCATAGGGCTCTTACATGATGTGGGCAAGATAGCCGTGCCCGCGGAAATATTAAGTAAACCGGGTAAGATCAACCATCACGAGTTTGATATAATTAAGAATCATTCACAGGTGGGTTATGAAATCCTGGAAAAGATAGAGTTTCCCTGGCCGGTTTCAAAGGCCATTAAGCAGCATCACGAACGTTTAAACGGATCCGGCTACCCTGAGGGATTATCTGGGTCTGATATTATTCTGGAGGCCCGGATTTTAGGTGTGGCAGATGTGGTTGAAGCTATGTCTTCACACCGGCCGTACCGTCCCGCTCTGGGTCTGGAAAAAGCTTTAAAAGAAATAACTGACCAAAGCGGAACATTATATGACGGAGAAGTGGTGGAAGCTTGTTTACGTTTATTGAAGAATAAAGAGATGGTCTTTGAAAAACTGATGTCAGCGGCTGATCAGGAAACTGCCGGAACCGGTGGATACACTTAAAGGATTTATATAAAATATTGAAATAAAATTATATTAACTATAAAAAATAATAGATTATATTAAAATAATAATTAAGCATAACAAAATATATTATTTCAAGGTTAGATTTGTTTCCTTTAAATGATTATACAAACAATTAGGGAGGAAAAAATGGCTACTGATATGTCCAGGTTGACGCGGGAAGAAAAACGTAAGAGGAGACTGGAACGCTGGCTTTCCCCGCCTGATGTCATATTTCGTAATACCAAAGCTGAGAAGGATTACAGGGAAAGGGTAACCAGATTAACTAAAGCTCTTTTAGTTCAGGAGCCTGACCGGGTTCCTGTCTCTCTGCCATCCGGTAATTTTCCAGCTTATTATTCTGGGGGTAATTTACAGAAAGTGATGTATGATTACCGGGCGCTACGGCAAGCATGGACCAGGTTTTTAGGCGATTTTTCTGAAGACATGGATACCTACCAGGGACCCAGCCTGGTACATTCAGGGGCGGTACTGGAGATTCTGGATTACAAATTATACAAATGGCCGGGTCACGGGCTGGGACCGGATGTTAACTCGTATCAGTATGTGGAAGGTGAATATATGCCGCCTGACGAATATGACCAGTTAATTAAAGACCCTGCCGATTTCGCCTTAAGGGTTTTTATGCCTCGTGTGGTAGGGTCGTTAGGAGCCCTGAATAAACTGCCTCCGCTTTCCTCTCTTTTTGGAATGCCGATAAAGTTTGCGAGTTCTTTCATAGACCCGGGAGTACGGTCAGCCTTTAAGTCCGTAATAGATGCCGGTAGAGAGATGGAAAGGTGGCAAAAAGCTGTTTCGGCTTTTAGCCGGTATGCCCTGGCTGCCGGTTTCCCAACTATGCGGGGAGGTATGGCCACAGCCCCTTTTGATACAATTGGGGACTCTCTGAGAGGGACACAGGGGATAATCCTGGATATGTATCGGCGACCGCAAAAGTTATTGGAAGCTATTGATGTGATAACAGCACTGACAATTGAACAAACCATAGAAATGGTCAATTCATCCGGAGGTTTCCTGGCCAGTTTCCCGCTGCATAAAGGGGATGATACCTTTATGTCCGATAAGCAGTTTGAAAAATTTTACTGGCCTTCTCTGAAAAAAGTGGTGGATGCTTTAATTGATGAGGGAATTATGGTGATGTTGTTTGCGGAAGGCAAATACCAGCGGCGTCTGGATTATATTCATGATTTTCCCAAGGGGTGGGTGATGTGGCAATTCGACCAGACGGACATGGCTGCCGCTAAAAGAATAGTTGGTAAGAACTGCTGTATCGCGGGTAACATTCCTACCTCCATCATGTGCACAGGCACGGCCAAACAGGTCAAGGAATATTGCCGGAAGCTTATAGAAGACTGCGCTCCCGGAGGTGGTTATATATTGATGGGGGGCGCCGCAGCCACTGAAGCCAGCCCGGATAATATGCGGGCTATTATGGAGGCAGCCAAAGAATACGGGAGATATACTTAGCAAAAAAGCTCTACATGTACCTCAGATGCAGCCAGTTGCACAAATGGCTTCTGCTTTCTCCGACTGGTCATGAGAACAGGTAATAAACTGTTCAGAAGTTCAGTCAAGATTTCCCCGGAAGGGCGTATCATTATATCCGGGAATGAGTAAGTCTGGCATTAATTCTCATATTTTTCCATCTACATTGAGCATTTAATATCACCAGGGAAAAAGGAGGCCGGTGGGGATGGTTTATTTTCAAAGGCAGAAAGGGGTCAAAAACCGGAAGGAGGAGTAAAATGTATGCGGTCGAGGCTAAAAATATCTGTAAAACATATGCCGGAAAGTCGATCGTAAACCGGGTTTCATTAAGCGTTTCCGGACGGGAAATTCTGGGTTTGATCGGACCTAACGGCGCCGGCAAGACCACCTGTATTCGCATGATTATGGATGTGATCAAGCCGGATTCAGGAGAGGTAATAGTTTTAGGACAGAAGTTTAATGACAAATTGAAAAACCAGATCGGCTATTTACCTGAAGAGAGAGGATTATACCGGCGGGCCAGAATAATAGAGACTATTGTGTATCTGGCTACCCTGAAAGGTCTGGAAGCCGGGCAGGCCAGAATCAGGGCGGAGGAATGGCTATCCCGTATAAATATGTCCGCTCATAAAAATAAGAAGATCGATGAACTCAGCCACGGCATGGCGCAACTGATCCAGTTTGTGGTTACCGTGATTCATGACCCTCCGGTTATTATCCTGGATGAACCCTTTAACGGTCTGGATCCTGTAAATGTCCAATTGGTTAAGGAAATAATCCTGGAATTGAAAAACCGGGGTAAGGCTATAATGCTGAGCACTCACCGAATGAATGAAGTTGAGGCTCTGTGCGATCGTGTTTTTATGATCAACCGGGGTCAAAACGTGCTGTACGGTGAGATCACAGAGATTAAAAAGAAATACCGCGACAACTCTGCGCTGGTAGAATTTGAAAAACTGCCTGACAGCCTGAAAGGGTTTGAAACCCGCAGAGTGAATACGAATACTCTCGAAGTAAGGCTCCCTGCCGGCATGACGCCTCAACATCTTCTGGAACGCCTGGTATCCCTCCATCTGGACATCAGCCGGTTTGAACTCAGCACTCCGTCATTGAATGATATTTTTATACAGGTGGCAGGTGGGAAACATGAATAAAACCTTGATTATCCTGACCAGTGAGCTTAAGGGGACCTTAAAACGCAAGGGCTTTATGATCACTACCCTGGCCTTACCGGTTTTGGGTCTTCTGATAATGCTGATATTTAACGTGGTGACAAATAACATTCAGCCGTCATCTGAAGCTGAAAATATTCGAATAGGCTACGTTGACCAGGCAGGCATCTTCAGTCAATATACTCAGCAGGGCGATATTCAGCTTGTTCCTTACACTTCTGCTGAACAGGCCACTGCCGGTTTGCTGGCAAACGAGATCAGGGAATATTTCGTAATTCCAAAAGACTATATAGCTTCAGGGCTGGTTTTCAGGTATTCGTTGAATACCTCTCTGGAGCCTCCGGCAAATTTTACACGAGCTACCAAGGACTTCTTAATAAGCAATTTGGTCCATGATAAGGTCAGTCCCGACATAATGGCCCGGCTCCAGGCCCCCCTGGCAGTATCCAGCATTGTGCTGGACCGGAGCGGTCAAATTGATGAAGGCCAGAACGGCTGGGGCGCCTGGGTGATTTCGTACCTTTTCGGGCTGCTTCTGGTGATGTCCATCTTTACCGTGTCCGGATATCTTCTGCAAGGCCTGAGCGAAGAGAAAGAAAACCGGGTAATGGAGATATTACTTTCATCGGTCTCCACGCGACAATTAATCACAGGCAAGGTGCTGGGACTGGGCGCCGCGGGTCTTATACAGATGATATTCTGGTTATTCTCGGCCTGGGGACTGCTGTCTCTGGCTTCAAGTAGTATCGGCGGAATTTTTAGCTCCATGCAGTTCCCGGTAAGCGTGATTGCATTGAGCCTGGTCTATTTCATACTGGGCTACTTCCTTTTTGCCATTTTGCTGGCTGGTATCGGCGCCATAGTGCCAACAGTCAGGGACGGCCAGCAGCTTTCCGTGATGGTCACTCTTTTAGGCTCTATCCCCTTCTTTATGATGACTTTTATTATTGAGAATGGCGATCATCTTCTGAATATAATATTGACCCTTTTCCCGCTTACTGCTCCTCTTACGGTCATGATGCGTATCAATGCAGGGATTCCCGTCTGGGAACTGGCCACCAGTGTGATATTAATGATATTAAGTATTACAGGCAGCTTGTATATTGTTTCCAGGCTTTTCAGAACGTATTTATTGATGTACGGTAAGACGCCGGGTTTAAAGGCGCTGGTAAGGAGCCTGCGGCAGTCATGATACAGGCCGGATTAATAGAAGGCGGCTGCCAGTTCCGGATTTCTCTTTTTGAAGACCGGTCTTTACCAGCAACCTGGACGAGGCAGCCGGTTCAAAAAACCCGGGTACCGGAAAAAGCCAGGGAAAAAGGCTGTTCTGCTCTAAGGAACCCGGAATTGTTGAATCAGATCTTCGCCGATCTTGAGCGACCATTCTCTATAGACCGGTTCAACCCTGGCCTGGAAAGAAGATATCTCAGCAGATGTCAGTTCCGTAACCGTCATCCCATAGTCGCGGAGCAGATTGACTTTGGTCTGGGCTACCTCGCGGGAAAATTTAATCTGTTCCTTTGAGGCCTCTACGGCAGATTGCCGGATTATTTCCCGCGCATTTTGGGGCAAGCCCTCCCAATCATTCTTATTCATGCCCAGGATAATGGCATCATAGGAGTAATTCCAGAGGGTAATATATTTCTGCACATCATATAACCTGGAAGATTCTATCACATCGATAGGGTTTTCCTCACCGTCTATTTCCCACTGGCGCAGGGCGCTGACTACCTGGTTGAAATTCAGCATAACCGGGATGGCGCCGAGGCTTTCGAAAATCGAGTTATACAGCTTCACTCCGGGAATCCTGATCTTCAAACCACGCAGATCATCGGGCTTATGGACAGCCAAACGGTTATTGGTTAACTGCCGGAAACCGTTCTCACCGAAAGCGAGCCCGACGATGCCCTGAAACTCAGCCAATTGCAGCAGATGGTTCCCGCCGGGTCCTGCCAGCCCCGTATCCACCTGGGAATAACCGGTGAAGAGCCACGGCAAAGAAAGTACGGCAAAGGACTGGTCCAGATTGCTGTAAAGTAAATTAGAGTGATAGGTAAAGTTGATACTGCCTTCTTGCAGCATGGCCAGCTCTTTAACCTGGTCGCCGCCGGCCAGGGTGGCGTCAGGAAAGACTTTTATTTGAATACGTCCGCCGGTTCGTTGCCTGACCAGATCAGAAAATATCCGGGCTCCTCTGGCCCAGGAAGAATCCTCACTGGTGACCACGCTCATCTTCCAGTTGCGTGCCGGGATTTCACCAGCATTTGAAATACCGGTGAAGGAATCTGTATTACAGGAGGTTGATATCAGGGCTAGGGTACCGATAAGAATAATCAGGCAGAATTTTAATTTTTGATAGAACATCAATCTCCTTAATAAGGTAATATTTTATCCGGATTAGCCTACGATTGACCACACTAAGGCGCCTAGCCAGCCAAAAAAGGTCCATCCGAGGAATAAATTCAGGAAAAAGACAGCCAGCTTTCTCCTGTGATTTCGGCATAGAGCAATAATAGTCGGCAGGAAGTAGACTCCCAAACCTGCCGCTACAGTAGCCAGAATTAGGAAAATTAAAAAAGCCATGATTTTACCTCAATCCAGCAACAAACGATTAAATCCGGCTTCCCAGCAGCAGCCAGAAAATATGCCGGTGGTTATCCATGGTGAAATGATTTTCAAAATACTCACGTTCAAAAAGTGCGTTGATGACTAAGAAACTAAAATCCCTTTCAAGTTCATGTCGCGTGCTGAAATGATAGGATTTTTTATCCGGCACAGATTCGGGTTCGATTTCATTCTTTGTTTTAAGTTTAGAATACAGGGAATCACCTGTTGAAAGGGTATTAAGGAAGAACCAGCCTCCGCTTTTTAGACAGCGCTTGACGGTCTCCCTGATTTTTCTACTTTCGTCCGGGGCCAGCAGATAATACAGGTTAGAAATGAAGATCATATCAAATTTATCAATAAGGGTAAAGTAATTGTAACACAAAAATTCTATGCGTTTGATAAGTTCTCTGGGGCAGGACTTTCTGGCCTTGGTTACAGCTTCCTCCGAAGTATCAATGGCCAGAATGTGGCAATCCAGTTGCCGGGCCAGGTAAACCGCATCCTGTCCATAACCACAGCCCAGGTCTAAAATATCAATGTCGCCATGAAAACGGCTGCTTTGTCTTAAAATCTGAACGGCGAATAAAGCCAGTTCACTTGGCTCATCCTGGCGTACCAGATCTCCTGTAAGTTGTTTTTTATTCCAGACCATTTATAACCCTCTTTTGTTTTAAGAGGCATCCACTACCGTAATCTATATGTGAACCGGATTATTATTATTATAGCCTTTGGTTAACAATAAGAACAGATTTAACGTACGCTGAGGTGACGTTTGACGTAGTCAGGAGTCATCCGTATAATTAACTGATATGACATAAAAACACAGGTTTTTATGCACCCACTGCAATCGACCTTCAACAGAGTTTTTTTCATTACGGTTGAATTCATATGGGTGTGGCGTAGTATTTTTATGAGATTATAGGAGCATTATTTTGCAGTACTTTCTTACCGATGAACAAAGGATGATAAAAGATCTAGCCAGGAAGATTGCCGAAGAAAGAATTTTACCGGTCCGCGCCAGGTTAGATGAGAGTGAAGAATTTCCCTGGGATATAATCAAGGAAATGGCAGCTTCGGACCTGTTCCGTGTTTTTGTTCCGGCTGAATATGAAGGTTTAGGCGGGGGGTGCCTGGAACTGGTCCTGGTCATGGAAGAGCTGAGCCGGGTCTGCTCCGCTATTGCCATCAGCTTTGCGGCCAGCGCGCTGGGCACCTATACTTTGATAGATTATGGCTCTGAAAATTTAAAGCGTAAATTCCTTCCAGACATAGCCGCAGGCAGGAAACTGGCAGCGTTTGCGCTGACCGAATCAGGGGCCGGCAGTGATGCCAGCGCTATCCGCACAACGGCGGAAAAAGTCGAAGGGGGCTACTTAATTAACGGCACCAAACAGTTCATTACTAACGGCGGTGAAGCTGAGATATATACTGTGATAGTACTGACGGATAAGAACAGAGGGGCACGCGGCGCCAGCGCTATTCTGGTGGAGAAAGGCACCCCCGGATTTACGTTCGGTAAAAAAGAGAAAAAGATGGGTATCCGGGCCTCAGCCACAAGGGAACTGGTCTTTAAAGACTGCCTGGTGCCTGAAGAGAATATCATCGGTAAGCCGGGGATGGGTTTTATCCAGGCCATGAAGCTGTTCGACCGCTCTAGGCCGGGAGTAGGGGCACAGGCCCTGGGTATTGCCCAGGGAGCGCTGGAAGCAGCGGTGGATTATACCCGCCAGAGAATTCAATTCGGTCAGCCTTTGATTTCATTGCCGGTAGTGGCAAGCATGCTGGCGGAAATGGCTATTAAAGTAGAAGCTTCCCGAGCATTGATCTATTCCGCGGCAAAATTTATTGACAGCGGAGCCAGGGATTACACCGAGGTCTCAGCTATGGCCAAGGTATTCGCTTCGGATACAGCCATGCAGGTAACCACTGACGCAGTGCAATTATGCGGAGGCGCCGGTTTCATGAGGGATTACCCTTTGGAAAAAATGATGCGGGACGCCAAAATCACCCAGATTTACGAAGGCTCGAACCAGGTGTTAAAAAACGCTATTGCTCTTGAATTAAGAAAGCGAAAGGGTAAGGCTGAATGAATATCATCGTTTGTTTGAAACAGGTACCTGGTACTACTGAGGTTAAAATTAATCCACAGACCAATACACTTATAAGGCAGGGCATCAAAAATGTCATCAATCCCTTTGATACATACGCGCTAGAGGAAGGGGTACGCCTGAAAGAGAGGTTTGGAGGAAAAGTTACTGCAATCAGTATGGGGCCGCCCCAGGCCATGGAGATGTTGCGGGAAGCCATTTCACTGGGAGCAGATGAGGCTGTGTTACTGAGTGACGGGGTTTTCGCAGGAGCAGATACCTGGGCTACGGCTTTTACGCTTAGCGGAGCGGTTAAAAAACTGGCGCCATACGATATGGTTATTTGCGGCCGCCAGTCCACGGATGGGGATACAGCACAGGTTGGGCCCGAAATGGCAGAAATGCTGGGGGTCCCTTTTATAGCTTATATTAGCGCCGTCGAGGAAATAGCCGGTGGCCAGATCAAGGTTAAACGCATGATTGAAGAAGGTCATGAGACGATAATTTCCCCCATGCCGCTGGTCATAACCGTAACAAAAGAAATCAATGTCCCCAGGCTTCCCTCTCTGCGGGGCATAATGAAATCAAAAAGCGCCCAAATACCGGTTTGGACCGCCGAAAATATGGGGCTGGATATCAACAGGGTGGGACTGGCCGGCTCTTTTACCAAGGTGGTCAAGATATTCTCTCCCGTTAGAAGCCATAAGGCAGAGATGCTGACAGGTGATATGGAAAGCCAGGTGACCTGTTTGATTGACAAACTGAGAGAGTCAAGATTGATCTGAATTTTGTTAAGGTTGAAAATAATCAGGACGTATTATCTGGTAATTGGAAGTTGAGAGCTGAATAAAAGGTGCCGGTAATAATTGATAAGGCAAAATGCAGCGGGTGTTATGCCTGTGTAATAAATTGTCCCCAGGCCCTTTTTACAGTGATAGATGGTAAAGCCAGCGCAAATAATGAGGAGTGTATAAGCTGCGGGGTATGCATACAGTTCTGTGAGAATAAAGCCATCAAGTTTCTGCGAGTGGATAACCTGGGTGGTGGGGGGTATTAGAAGAACCAGAAAAGCTGCGCGCATTAACGGAATTAAATCCGCGCCTGACCCTGATAAAGGCGATTATTGCGGCTATTGATTAGATTTATGTATCTTTAATACTATTTTGCAAGAATGAGGAAGCTTCCAGCCTGGGACCGGGTAGAGGCGGCTGGTAATCGAATGTCAAAATTTAATAGTTACACTGATAAAGTGAGGTTACTTTGGGAATTAAAATAGACCAAGAAAAGTGTATTGTTTGTGGAAATTGTCTCCCGGCCTGTCCTTTCGGCGTGATGGAGCTTAAGAATGATAAGGTGGTGATCAAAGACGGCTGTAATCTCTGCGGCGCCTGCAAGGAAGTTTGCCCGGTAGAGGCGATTATAATAGATAAGCCCGTCATGACAGCGCCGACCAGCGAGGGACACCAGGGAGTCTGGGTTTTCGCTGAGCAGCGGGACGGCAAAATAAAGTCAGTTTCTTTTGAATTGCTGGCCAAAGGCAGAGAGCTGGCTGAAACGCTTAAAACTGAGGTTTGCGCTGTCTGCCTGGGGAATAATATTGAGAATGTGGAGCAGCTTATAGCTTATGGAGCTGACAAGGTCTATCTGGTAGAAAGCCCGGAACTGGCCAGTAATACAGAGGACCTTTTCACCCGGCAGCTAATAGACCTGGTGAGAGAATATAAACCGGAGATAGTGCTGGCCGGAGCCACAGCCCTGGGGCGCTCTTTTATTCCGCGGGTAGCCTCTGTTCTGGAGACCGGGTTAACGGCAGATTGTACCGGGCTGGACATAGATATGGAACAAAAACTATTACGGCAGACCCGCCCGACTTTCGGCGGCAATATTATGGCCACCATATTGTGTCCGTCTAAGCGGCCTCAAATGGCTACGGTACGTCCGCGGACCTTTAAAAAGGGCTCTCCGGATGCCAGCCGTCAGGGAAAGATAATCAGGCTGGACTTTAAAAAAGAAGGCATTACTTCCCGTACAAAACTGCTGGGTTTTGTTGAGGATTTAACTGAAAAAATCAAGCTGGATGAAGCCGATATCATCGTATCAGGGGGAAGAGGACTGGGCAAGCCGGAAAACTTCAAGCTGATTGCTGAACTGGCGCAATGTCTGGGGGCTGCTCTGGGTTCTTCACGTCCGCCGGTAGATGAAGGCTGGATCCCTTACTCCCATCAGGTAGGCCAGACCGGAAAAACAGTCTGTCCAAAGCTGTATATTGCCTGCGGTATTTCCGGATCGGTACAACACATGGCCGGCATGGGGACTTCGGATACCATTGTGGCCATCAACACAGACCCCAATGCTCCTATTTTTCAAATTGCCACCTACGGCATTGTGGGGGACTTGTTTAAAGTGGTGCCCATGATGATAGAGAAATTGAAAAAAGACCAGTAACCATAAAATATAAATCAATAATTAAAGGTGCTATTACTGCTATCCGGTGGTACCTAATAACGCTACAGCATGCAACTTCAGTACCTTATTGCAATTGAGTTATCTCTTAAAAAAACTATTGAAGAATCCTTTTTTAGGGAGGAAGCCCTGTTTAAATTGCTCAACAGCTCGCGTATCATCTAACCTGAGCTGATAGGGAATCCATTCTCCTTTTTCATTCAAGGTCGCAGCTGGTATGGTACCGGCAGCCCCTTCATACATTTGCCATAAAATATAATCGCCGTCTTCGTTATAGAAGCCCTCATTATCCGCCTGCACAATTCCCGTCAGGGTATCCTTCAAGAGGTTCTGGACCCGGCCCATAACCGGCCAGCCGTTTTTGGTAATATTTTCCGTAAATAACTGAAAACTATAGATGGTTTTAACGTTTGAAAGGTAGCGGATAAGCCATTCCCTGGCGCTGGCGGGGTAAGAACCGGCCAGGGCGGATTTCAACCGGGATAAAACCACCTTTGCGTCAATATTATCAGATAGAGGCTGTCTTTCCAGCACAGCGATCAAGCTGTCTGCCGGCTCAAAGATTTCGATTTTGTCCCATTTGTCCTCATACCCAGCGACCAGTTTGATAGTACTGCCCTGCTCTTTAATCTCGTTGAAAGGAACGGTCTTTTCGGCAGGGGTTAGCAACCGGACATAATAACTCATGTTTAAGGAATTCCTCGTTCTTTATTAGCTGACAGGCATGATTATTATATGTTTCTGCGAAAAAGGAATCAATTGAGAATACTGCGAATCACCAATCCCTTTCCAGTAATCTTGTTTTCATCCCGGGGTACCGGCGGCAAGTTTAATGGGTAATTCTCACTTGATTTTTATTTGGTTATTCATAACCAGGCCTAACATACAGAAAGAGGGTAAGATAATACCAGGGGCAGGCTACTTTGCCTGCCCCTGTACGGACACTCAGGATTTTTATTCAGCCGGATTCATAACTCTTCCCACAAAGAGAACGGCGCCGGTCTGGATATCCCGGATGAGGAAGATAAAAGGCCTGTCCATAGTAAAAGCCACGGGTTGAGCAGGTGCGGAGGTCAAACCAACAATCACGGCGGTAGCTGCGGCAGCCTCGGTACCATCTTCGTCTACAGCTACGAAAGCCTTATGGACGACATCCGTAATCATCAAATCGCGCTTGCCGTTCATACCAGAGAAATCCGCATCTTCAGTGAAAGCCACCGGCATGCCCATAGCGCCGAGCGTAGGTTTAAGACCGAACTGAGAGTCGAATTTGAATTTGGGCATGGTCAAATTGACTGACTGAGATTTCAGGCTCTTTATAACGGCCTGTACCGTTTGTCCGCTGAGTGTTGATTCAAAGGAGGTGAACTGGCCGCTTTTGGGCAGCAATACCACCATGGAAAGCTCGCGGCCGTCATAGGGGATTTCCACCGCCTGGTAGTTATCACCTGCGGCATATCCGTAATTCTTGTTTTGCTTCATCATGGGTACAGAGACACTATTCCCGTTTAATAGATTGAAGGTACCGCTGGCGGTGGCGCTTTTCTCAAAGCGGTTTTGCCAGGCCGCATTAAAATAGATGGCATTGGTCAGCACCAGCCGCGTAACAGGGCTGATGGAGCCCTGCGGAAGCAGGTCCTTGATCCTTTGCTCAGTCTGATCACTGACCCACTGGTTGATGGTCTGGCGGGAAGGCTCAGGTGAATTTTTAAAGTCCAGCACCCTGAGCCCGGCGCCGTAGTTTTGCGCCAGCAGATCAAGATAGTCCGAGATAAACTTGTAGTCCTGCTGTCCCCAGATAGCGTTGACTATATTAAGCCGGAAGCCCTTTTCGTCTTTACCCTGGGCCGCCTGTCCCCTTTTAGACAGTTCCAGGTCCAGTTTATTAAAGGCCGAATGTAATTGGGTTTGCGCCAGGATAAAATGCAGGGTCTCCGCCATCTGTTTTTCTGTGGTACCGCGGGCTCCGCCATAGGTCATGGCCAGTGCTTCAGAAATACTATAAGGTGAATAAAAAAAGTTTTCGTTCTTATCTTTCAGCGCCTGATAAAGGTTGAAAGCGAAAACGGTATTGCCGTCTACCAGGCTGGTCAAATCGGTTGGATTAACCACAGGGGCAGTTTCTCTGGGTTTATCTGATTTAAGCTCGCCGGCGGATACCGGCCCGCCGCAGGCTGCCAGGCTACTCATCAGAACGGCTGCCAGAATGAAAAATAGAAATTTTTTCATATAAAACCTCCGTTATTAATAATATTGAATATACATTTTCATTATATATTCATCTACTAATAACGGTAGAAAGAGGAAAAAGTTAGGCGTCATGCCGGGTCACCCGGCATGACGCCGGATATATTATCTATTGCTGAAAGCACAGCCGCCGTCTATGATCAATTCAGTACCGGTAATATAGCTGGACTCATCTGAAGCCAGGAAAAGGATGCCGTTAGCCACGTCTTCAGGCTCACCTAGCCTGCCCAGCGGGACCTTGGCAGTCATTTCTTTAAAAAATTTATCGGCTCCAGCCGGATCTTTAGCAGTGAAACCTTTAAAAAGCGGGGTCATAATGTAACCCGGATGCACTGAATTAAACCGGATCTGATTGGGAGCGTAGACGGTGGCATCCGATTTGGTCATCAGGCGAACTCCGCCCTTGGAGGCGTGATAGACCGGGTCTCCGCCTCCTACCAGGCCCAGCAGCGAAGATATGTTAATCACACTGCCTGGACCTGATTTTAAAATGTAGGGGACGGCGTGCTTAATGCTGAGAAAGGTGCCTTTAAGGTTGATATCGATTACCCGGTCCCACTCAGCCTCGGTTGTCTCATGAGTCGGTTTGGGGTAACCCGGAATACCGGCGCTGTTGACCAGGACATTTATTTTACCGTATTTTTTGTATACTGCGGCCATGGTCTGTTCTACTTCTTTTTCAAGGGTAACGTTCATGTGCCAGAAAGCAGCCTCCCCGCCTTCTTTTTTGATCTCATCGATTACCCTGGCCCCGTTTTTATCGTCGATGTCTACTACGGCGACACTGGCGCCTTCTTTAGCCAGCAACTTGGCAGAGGCTTCTCCGAGCCCGGAAGCTCCACCGGTAACTACAGCTACTTTGCCTTTTACTCTATTCATGAAATCCTCCTTTAACTAAAATCATTGGCTTGATTAATAAACATGATATTAGAGGTGAAAACAGGTATCAATCAGTGGCGTATATCTTCAATAACCTGGATTTCAAAGAGGTACGGCCACAATTTTCCGGTAACAAAGAGACGGTCAGTCTCAACGTCAAAAGCAATACCGTTCAGGACATCTACTTTCCCGGCAAACTCCGCAGATAGGAGCCCGGACAAATCAAGCCAGCCGCTAACCTGTCCGTTTGAAGGGTCAATCATGGCAATTTTATCAGTATACCAGATGTTGGCAAAAATGCGGTCTTTAATATATTCCAGTTCATTTATCTTAAATACCGGGATCCCGTTATCCAGAACCACTATACTTCCTGAAGTTTGCAGGGTAAGAGGATCCAGAAAATATAACCGGGATGTACCGTCGCTCATGACCAACCGGTTCCCCCAGGTAGTAATGCCCCAACCCTCTGTAGGATAGGTGAATTGACGGAGGATATCAAAACTGTTTTTGTTATAAACAAAGCCGGTGTGGCTTTGATAGGTCAATTGGATCAGGGTTTCTTTATATGCGGTGATCCCTTCACCCCAATACTCTTCCGGTAACTGGTAGTTCTGCAAGACCTCTCCGGTTTCCAGCTCAACCCTGCGCAAAGATGAATGCCGGTGTCTTCCCGTTCCCTCGTAAAGACGGCCTTGATCAAAGGTCAGTCCCTGGGTAAAAGCCTGAGGATCATGCGGAAAGACATTGATAACTCTATAGGTATAATATTGTACCGGTTGAGGGGCAGAAATAACAGGAGTAGTGAGAGGCAATGAAGCGGCGGCCGGAGACGAGACGCCGTTCGCTGGTTTTAACGGGGCGGTTGAGCAGGATAAAAGGAACAGAGGCAAAACAACCCCGCAGACGATAAAATTTAAAGCTATACGAAGTGGGATTAATTGCATCATCGGGAATCCGGTCTATTCACAAAAATCGGTTCAGTATAAAATCATTATTATACTATACCTGTAGAAGCCATTTCGTAAAGCAAACCGGATGTTAAGGTGAAGATGCGCTCAATGTTTGAGATTATATATCTATACTGCCAGCCCCCTTTGCGCCAGATCCTGTGCCACCTCATTTAACTTCAGTTCGTTCAGTTTAGCTTTAGTGGGATACCCGGTCTCAACATCCCAGCCCCGCAGACGGTAGTATTCGGTTTTCATGTCTTCGAACTTCTGACGGTCGAGTATACTGCCTGTGCGGGAAATTATGGCTCCTCCGGGGCCCGGCATAATGGCCTCAGGATTAAAGAAGACCTCACCAGGCTTCATGGGTTCATCATGAAAATAATCCAGAACGGTATCATCCCGGCGGCCCCGCCAGCCCAGCCGGAGCTGAACAGCCCTTTCCAGGTTACAGATCCTTTCCCCGATTTCAGCCAGGCCGGCTTCATCCGTCTCTTTGCCAGTAATAGCCGAAAAAATCTGGTTTTCCAGAGTGGGATCACCCACATGTTCGCCCGGAGTGTTGATGGCCATCATGGGCCACATTAGATCACAGAGGATCAGGCTTTCCTTGGCGTATACCCGGTCCTGGATTTTTTTAGCGGCCAGGGCCTTTCCTTCATAGGTAGAAAAATCTGCAGCTATTTCACCGCCCCAAAATCTTCCGGCGGCTTTCCGGATATCATCACTGTTAAAAAAGGCATTGGGCATGTTACGTGCCCAGTTAAGCCAGCTCATGATGGGAATACTGACACCGTGGAGCTGCTGGATGGGACGGCGGGGTTCTGTGGCATACAGCAGGCCCGTGGTAATGAAAAGACGGGGGTCGTAGTCCTTAGCTTCCCCGGCACGGGTGGCTACAAATTTAGATACCAAATCTTTAGCCCGGGGGCCAATTTCGGCAGCGGCTTTATCGAGACCCTGTGCCAGGACGGCTCCAAACCCCTGCCGCAAGGCTATCATGCGGGTTAAAATTTCTATAAATTCGGCGCTGCCGGCCCTGGAAAAAGGCAGTCCGGTCTCCTTTTCTGTGATCAAGCCCTGTTTATAACATTCGATGACCCAGAGCACCAGGGGGGCCATAACCCCGGTATCCAGGCTGTAGCCGTCTACCAGCCGGATGCCCCTTAACTCAGCGTCATTCCAGCCGCCATGATAATCCCGTGAGGGCTGTTTATAAATACTGGTAGCCTGACAGAAAGACTTGTATTTCCGGTTGTTTTCACCGGGATACATTTGCCGGGAACAGCCGATACCGCAACCATAGCATTCTTCGGTAACTGTGAGGCCGGCGATGCCCCAGGGAGAAGGGCGGCCGGAGGGAGAACCACGCAGAGTCTTGATTTGATTTATTATTTCCCCCAGCCTTTCAGGATCAGCAGCAACCGGCTTTTTACTTCCGGCAGCCACAATAGCCTTCAGGTTTTTGGAGCCCATAACGCCACCCAGACCTCCTGAGGCAGAGGCTATTTCATCAGCGGACACAGTGGCAAAGACTACCTGGTTTTCACCAGCCGGGCCGGTGGTAAGAATACTGATCTCAGACCCCAGTTCAGCCTTCAGAAGGTCCATGGTATCATAAGTTGATTTACCCCACAGTGATGCAGCATCTCTGATATCCACCTGACCATCGTGAATAAAAAGAAAGACCGGCTTATCAGCCTTTCCCTGGACAGCCACGGCATCAAATCCGGCAGCTTTCAGAGCGTTACCCCATTTACCGCCTCCGTTGCCGTAGGAAAAGGCCTCCGGGTTATTGTTGGGTGATTTTCCGCAGACCTGCCAGCGGCTGCCGGCCACCCCGATGAAACCGGTGGTAGGACCGGTAACAGCCAGAAAGCAGTTATCCGGTTCCAAAGCTTTCGCTTCAACCGGTACCATATCCCAGAACAGTTTCGCGGCAAAACCTCTCCCGCCCAGAAAGCGTTCTGTATAGTCTGCCGCAGGCAGGCGCGTGATTTGATTGTCTGACAGGTCTACCTTCAGTATTTCTCCGGCATAACCGTATTCAGCCATTTTTCTCCTCCTCGAATTAGTGGTAAGTATTCCTCTCTCAGTGGCGCTATTTTAAGAGGAATTATTGTGAAACCATAACCAAAAACCAACGGCATAGGCCTCCGGTTACCTTTATTCCACTTTTTTATACATGTTTGAGCTGGAACCACATACCGGACATTTAACCGGTATTTCCCGTACTGCCAGATTCCCACAGGAGTGACATACGAAGTAGGTATCAGGAGAAACCGGCGTTCCGTTTTTAATACTTTGCAGGGCTTTTTCAAATTGATCGTTGTGGGTTTTTTCCGCTTTATCGGCATGGTCGAAGGAAATTCTGGCGCGTTCATTTCTTTCGATAGTAGCCTGCTCTGTAAAACCCGGATAAACGCGGGTTATCTCGTAATGTTCGCTGGTGGCGCCTGCCAGCAGATTATCTTTGGTGGAGCCGATTCCGCCCATGACCTGAAAATGGTTCCTGGCATGTACCAGTTCAGCTTCAGCCACTGCTCTGAATAACCTGGCATATGCAGGTAAGCCTTCGTTTTCAGCTTTGGTAGCAAAAAAAGTATAGCGGACATAGGCCTGACATTCATTAGAAAAAGCAGATTGCAGGTTGCCTTCGGTTTTAAACATACAACATCTCCTGATTTTTAGATTACCGGTAAACGTTTTAAGGGGATATCTGCCAGTTTCAGTAAGTTATAGGCTATTATACGGCAAATCAATCAAATAAGGAAACCGCTTGACAAAAGGGGTTTTATCATTTAGTATATAAGAACAAATGTTCTTATATACTTTACTTGAAATTATCAGTTTAAGAGAGGTAGTCAATGGAACAGAGCATGAATATCAGCGAATTAGCCAAAGCCCTGAATAAAATGCAGGGAGAACTGAAAACAGTTTGCCGTGACAAGATTAACCCCTATTTTAATTCAAAATATGCGGACCTTTCCGCTATCTGGGATGCCTGCCGCAAACCCCTGGCGGATAACGGTTTAAGTCTTATACAGACTACAGACAGGGTAGGCGAGGATATTGTTTTAGAAACACTGCTTTTACATGAGACCGGTGAGTGGATCAAAGGTAAACTGCCGATCAATGCGGTAAGAGACGAGCCTCAGGCTATCGGCTCGGCAATATCGTATGCCCGCCGCTATGCCATGTCTGCCATGCTGGGTATTGTATCTGACGAGGATGATGATGCCGAGTCTGGGGCCGTGCATCAGGCGCGCCGGAGTAGCAGCCAATATCAGGGCATGCCACCAGCAGTTGAGAAGAAAGACGGTATTCCCCATAACGGTAAAATAACCGCCGAGCAGATAAACCTTTTGGATAGTTATAAAAAAGCCGGTTATAATATTGCCGAAAAGGTGAAGAAATACGGCTGGCAGGCGGAGAAAATAAATGATTTTACTTACGAACAGGCCAGGAGGCTGATCAACGAATTTCAGTTTGGACACAATTAGAAAAGCCGGTGGCGCGGCACCATTTAAAAATACCCGGATACTACCCCTGAGGTTTTCAGGTCTTTTATGATTGTTCAGGGCGTGCCATCCGGACTGATTTAAGAGCTGGTAGTCCCAAATTAATCCAGTTTTCTTAAATGGGGCACAAAAATGAAAGTTACAGCCGAGATGAAAGTCAGGATTATAGCAAAGCTGCCAATAACCCATTGAACAGGCAGAGCCTCCACCATGAGACCCGCTACAAAGGCAAACAGACTGACCACACCCCATTCGAGCATAAGAATACTCATTACCCTTCCCATAAACCTGGGTTCGGTATAACTCTGCAATAAAGCGCTGCAGACTGTCCCCACTGTCTGACCGAGTCCCGCGAAGATAAAAAACATCATTGAAAGGTTCATGGAGGTTGAAAAAGAAAAGCCAATCATTGAAAGGCCGGAAATAAGGCCGGTCACGATCAGCATAATCCCGCGTTTTTTCCCGCTCAGAGAGGCCATGATCAGGGAACCCACCAGCGCTCCGGCCCCGGAGACGCTGAGCAATAACCCCATTGCAGTGGCGCTGACTTTGAGAATATCATCTATAAAAATAGGCAACAACTGCTGCTGGCCGGGCATAGCCAGCATAATTACCACCAGGTTAAAAAGCAATACAAATAAAATGGTTCTGTCTTTACGCAGATAGTCCAGACCCTTCCTGATATCCCCCAGAATGTTGGCTCCGCTTTTTTCTATACGGCTGGTGTGCGGTACAAATAACAAAAAGACGGCCGCGTAAAGATTAAGACTGCCAATGGTCAAATAAACAGCCTGGAAATCAAAGGCATCGATTAAAAACCCAGCCACCCCAGGGGCTGCCAGACGTAAAACGTTCATTCCCAGCACGTTCAATGCTACGGCATTCATAGCCTGATCGCGGCTGACTATTTCAGGGATGATGGACTGGCGCGCGGGTAATAATATACCCATGATGATTCCCTGCAGCAGTGAAGTGCCTATCAGTATCCAGGCTGAACCCGAATTCTCCCGGCTGATAATGCCAGCCATCAAGGCATAGGCAATGCCGAAAGAAACGGCTGTTGAGAAAAGCAGGCTGTATATCAGAACCCATTTTTTTTGCATTCTATCTGCAATGGCGCCTCCAAAGAGGGAGAAGATGATCATGGGAACAGCAAAGGTCAGAGCCATAGTGCCCAGCAAGGCGGATGAGCCGGTCACCCGGTATATTAATAGAGATCCGGTGACTATCTGCATGTTCATGGAGGCAAATTGCCCCAGCATTCCCAGAAAATACAGGCGGTAGACCGGATGACGCAGAGAGCTGAAGGTCCGCAGGCCGATGGCGGTTAATAAATTGGGTTTATGAATTTTTTCCTGCAATTTACTGATGCCTATTGTTAAATCCTTTTATCCGGAATTTCCGATTTTTAAATATCGAGTTATCAACAAATCCAAATATAAAACATCATAACACGTCTCAATATCAGGCGATATTCCATTTTAAAGGCGATTTCACTTTTAAGGGATTAATCCAACTTTCTAAGACGTGGTGAAAAGGCATAACTTAAAAAGGTGACAGCCAGCAGCGCAATCGCAAATCCCCCCACCACCCATTGTACCGGAAATACTTCAGCCAGCATGCCGGCCATGAAAGTACATAGACTGACGACGCCCCACTGCATCATAAAGATGCTCATCACACGTCCCATATAGCCTGGCTCGGTATAAGACTGAAGCAAAGCACTGGAGATGGTCCCACGTATAGTTGAGCCCAGACCTACGAATATAATAAAGACCAGGGATAGTGACCAGACGGAAGAGAAGGCGAATGCGATCAGGGACAGGCCGGAAACCAGACCTCCAATCAATAGAACCAGCCCGCGTTTCCTGTTTGGCAGAGCAGCCATAAGCAGCGAACCTACCAGTGCTCCAGCGCCGGAGACGCTGGAAAGCACCCCCAGACCGGTGGCGCCGACATGTAAGATATCATCTACATAAATGGGCAACAACTGCTGATAAGGCATGGATAAAACTACCACCAGCAGTGTAAAGCCCAGAACCAGAAGAATAATACGGTCCTGGCGGATGTAGCGGTAACCCTCTTTGATATCATTCAAAATGTTAGAACTGCGGGTAATTACAGGAGAGGTATGCCGGATAAAGAGCATAAAAATGATAGCATAAACATTTAACCCGCCCATGGTAAAGAAAACGGCTTTAAAATCAAAAGCATCCACCAGGAAGCCGGCCACAGCCGGCGCTGCCAGGCTCAGCACATTCATGCCGAGCATATTTAAGGCCACTGCATTCATCGCCTGGTCACGGCTGGCTAATTCCGGTATAATGGCCTGCCTGGCCGGCATGGTAATACCAAGGATAGTGCCCTGGAGAACTGAAATCAGGATTAAGATCCACCAGGATCCTTCATTTTCCTTGCTTATTATCCCAGTATATAAAGCGGTGGCAGTGCTGAAAGAAATCACTGCCGAACAAACCAGGGAGAATACCAGGACACGTTTTTTTTGAACGCGATCAGCAATAGCTCCGCCGAATAAAGATAATATTAAAGTAGGTATTGCCTGGGCCAGAGACATAGTTCCCAGTAAAGCGGACGATCCGGTCAACCGGTAAATCAGCAATGAGTTGGCTATCATCTGCATATTTACAGCAGCAAACTGGCCCAGCATACCGAAAAAATAAAGGCGATAACCCGGGGATTGCAATGAACTGACCGTTTTCAAACCAAAAGCATACAGGATGTTTTTATTGTTAGATGATTTCAATTAATGAATCCTCTTCCTTAATCTACCTTCCTGAAACTGGGGACGAAAATCATGGCCAGGAGGGTCAGGAAGAGAAGCAAAAAAGCCAGACTGCTGACCACCCACTGCACCGGCATGAATTCAGCCATGATGCCGGCAAAAAAGGTAACCAGGCTGACGATACCCCATTCCATCATTAATATACTCATCACCCTTCCCATATACGGACCTTCCACATAGGTCTGCAATAATGCGCTGCTCAGGGTATTGCGCATAGTTTGACCGACGCCTAAAAATACCATAAAAAACAGGGAAAGCGTCCAAACAGTTAAGAAGGAAAAGCAGACCAAAGCTATGCCGGAGACAAGGCTGCTGGTGAGTAATAAAAGCCCTCTTTTCCGGTTAGGCAGGGTAGCCAGCACCAGGGAGCCCACCATTGCGCCGGCCCCGGAAACGCTTAACAGCAGTCCCATGCCGGTAGCGCCTACTTTAAGAATATCGTCAACAAAAATAGGCAGCAATTGCTGGTATGGCATTGAAAGGACAACAGCGACCAGAGCCAGTCCCAAGATAAAAAGAATGGTCTTTTCTTTCAGGACGTATTTAAAACCTTCTTTTATATCACTTATTATATTATTTCCGCGGTTGGAGATATGACTGGTATGGGGTACAAATAAAATAAAGAGCGCTGCATACAGGTTAAGTCCACACATGGCAAAATAAATAGATTTGAAATCGAATGCATCAATCAGGAATCCGGCAACGCCAGGGGCCAGAAAGCGCAGGACATTCATACCCAGTGTATTTAAGGCTACGGCATTCAAAGCGCCTTCACGGCTGACAATTTCCGGTATAATAGATTGCCGTGCCGGCATCATCAGTCCCATTATGGTACCCTGCAAGAACGAAGACACCATGAGAATCCACCAGGAACCCTGTTTGTCTTTACTGAGTATTTCCAGCATCAAAGCCAGGCCTATTCCCAGTGCAACCACGGCTGAGCAAAATAAACCCAGCATCAGCACCCGTTTTTTCTGCATCCTGTCAGCCAGGGCGCCGCCAAAAAGGGATAAGAGGAGCATGGGACAGGCGTTGGCCAGAGACATGGTACCCAAAAGAGCGGAAGAACCGGTAAGGCGGTATATCAATAATGAGCTGGTTACCTGCTGCATATTCATGGAGGCAAATTGCCCCAGCATACCCAGGAAGTAAAGACGGTAGACCGGATTTTGTAAGGAACTGAAGGTCCTGATGCCCAGGCTGGCGAATATATTTTTATGACCTTCGCTGTTGTTCAATAATAGCGTCCTTCCCGCCTTTTTTCTTATCAGTTAAGTTGGGCATGGGTAAACCTGGAAATGAGATTTGAACTGAAAACCTATAAAGCCGATGGCTCACTCTGAAGCATAACGCCATATCCATATAGTGTATACCTGTTGGCGCTTAAACACAATCATGTATGATATAACCAAAGTCCGCCGGTCAGAGCCTCTGCTCTGACCGGCGGACTTTTAACGTGTAGAGTTTATCCCTCTGACTGTTGCTTTAAGTCCAGAGCCTGGATAATAAGGGAAGCGGCAGATGCATAGCTAAAATGCTCTGTATTGATAACCAGGTCATATTTTGTTGGGTCTTCCATTTCGGCCCCGAAATATCTTTTCAAAAATTCACGGGCCGCGTTATCAAACCTCTGCATTTCCTGCTTGGCTTTTTCTTCAGATAATTTTAAAGTTTCCATTACGCGTTTTAAACGCACTGCACTGGGCGCTACCATGGAAACATGTATGGTTTGAGGATGTCCCTTAAGAATAAACTGGCTGCCGCGGCCGTAGATGACAGCGGAATAACCCTGTGCCAGTTCTTTGATAAGAGAAGTTAGTGCATCCAGATAACTGGAATCGTCCAGAGGTATTTGAGAGAAGGGAAGATAGGCCCCCTGGATACCATCTCCAATTGAATAGCCCCGTGCCAGGGCTTCGGCTATTCTCTCTTGCAGTCTGGCAGGAGGCATTTCCTTTCTGATGATTTCCTGCTCTTCAAGATTGAGCCTGGCCGCAACCTCATTGATAATCTCCCGGTCAATGTAGTCAATATGAAGCTGGCCGGCAACCAGCTTGCCTACTTCCGGTGCACCACTGCCTAGCCTGCCTCGAATTGTCACAACAGGCATTTGCCACCTCCTTACTGTATATTTTACCTCTTAATCAGGGCCTGATAAACAATCATGAATCATTAATTTTAAATTAAGGCTAATATTTTGGTTACTAATAATAGAGCATATCTTTAAAAAACGCAATACGTTTTGACATTAATAATCTGCCTGGTTTCATGATAACCAATTCTCTGTAATTACACCGAACCTGTGCCATAAACTTCGCGCCTGCTTAAAATTATGTAGCGGTGGTTTTTGTTCTACAATCTGCCTTGCATTACGTATACGAAACCATTATAATAGGTTCCAACTTGTTAGGGATCCGGCTTTGAAGACTGGTTATTAAGCTACGCCTATTATGGTTGAAAATTAACCGGGGCAGGGACCAATAACATTCCGGAAAGGAAAATTCTATCAAAGACACATCTACCCGGGAAAAAAAAGCTCGCTCTTTTGCATTAACCACCTTACCGCTCTACGTGTTTGCCCATTTTTCGCATCATCTTTTGACAGCCCTGCCCATACCATTACTGGTCTATATCAGGGATGATTTCAAACTGGATGCCACTCAGGCTGCTCTGGTTACCTCGGTTTTTTCCATGACCTACGGCATCGGTCAATTACCAGCCGGCTGGCTGGCTGATCATTTGGGGAGAAAAATTCTGCTGGCCGTGGGTATTTTAGGGGTGGCTCTGGTCGGTATACTGGTAGGTATTTCTCCCACCTATGCCCTGCTGCTGGTGTTCCTGGGACTTATGGGACTGGCAGGTGGAGGGTACCATCCTGCTTCTACGCCCATGATTTCAGCCTCTGTTGAACCCAAAAAACGGGGGCGGATACTGGGTATCCATGGCGTTGGGGGAAGCGCCAGCTATTTTCTGGCGCCTATTATTGCGGCTGCCATCGCGGCTGCCTGGGGATGGAGGGCCTCATTCATATATCTGGCCATCCCGACTGCCGTGTTCGGCATCATTTTCTTCTGGCTGTTAAGAAGACAAAGCGCCGGTAACCGCACTCAATCAGCAAGCGCCAGCCAGGCAACTCATGAGGAAGAGACAATTGCGCAGGGACGCTGGCGGCGGTTAATTGCCTTCATGGCGCTGGTCATCATAGGTGGAGGCGTAGCCGGAGCCATGGGGCCTTTCCTGGCTTTGTATTATGTGGATGGATTCGGACTCAGTAAAGCCACTGCCGCCACTCTTCCAGCTATTGCTAATTCCGCCGGCCTGTGGGCCAGTATAGTGGGAGGTTACCTGTCTGACAGGGTAGGCAGGACGCCCATAATCGTTGGCACTTTCCTTCTGGGTGGAGTCATGATTTTTCTCTATGGAGTGGTGCCCTGGGGTCTGGGTTTCTGCGCCCTGTTAGCCTTTTCCGGCATAAATATGTATCTGAGAATGCCGGTCTCAGAGACCTTTATTATTGGACTGACCACCCCCAAACACCGTTCTACTATTTATGGTATTTACTACTTTGCCAATATGGAAACCGGCGCTATACTGGCGCCTATTTTGGGGAGTTATCTGGTAGATACCTACGGGTATGAAAGCGCATTTAAGATAGCCGGCGCCATCGTAATAGGGATCGCTCTGGTATGTGCCGCATTCCTTTGGCGCAACCGGGACTAATTTACCGGCCGGCTGGGCGGCTGTCTTCCGCTGGCAAAGGCCTTACCTTCCCGGATGGTGATATATTCCATATCCTTAAGTGCTTCCAGCAGCATTTCTGTAAAAACAGGCGTCAACGGAGGTGAGATGCCTTCCCTCTCAAATTCAGTAAATTTGCTTAAAATGTTACCGGCGGCAATACCGGGTTCGGCCTCTATTTTCTCCAGGATAGAGATAGCTCTGCGGTAAAAAGGAAGGCAGTATTCGCTATCGCTTAAATCTACGGGTTCTACTGAAAAATGCGCCAGGGTCCGGTTATCACTGCAGGCAAAATGGGCGCCGCGAGCTTTACTTATGCCTGAGGCCAGGGGCAAGACTCCACCTGTTTTTTTCAGCATGGCTTCCGAAGGGGTTTTCCTCGGAATGAACCCTTTGCCGCTGGGATCGCGCATATCCAGACCGCGATAGCGGAAAGGGACATTCTCAGAATACTTATGTCCCAGTAAGTGAACCCCGTACACTACCGGCATCATGGGAAGGATCATGTTGGGGCAAATTCTACCCGTAAAATGCACTCCATCATAGTAGATTTCTTCACCGATTTTGTATTCAAAATGGCACGGAAACATTTCCTCATCCCCCTCAAACCGCATCAGCTTGCATCTCACTTTATACATCCTGTAATACTCCTTAAAATCTTTATCCGTTTATTAAGAAATGAGATTTTACTAATATTCCGGTTTCCCTTAATTATTACCAGCATTTGGGCCCCGGCCCTATGGCAACAGCTACAACCATCATATCCTTTATAAACTGGAACTTACCGGATCGCTCTCATGGCGAATATTTTAACATGCCGGATGGTAAACCGCTACGCTTTTGTAATGGAGAATATATATTTAACCGGGACATCCTTATTAAAATATTGATTTTACTTATTGATTTAGCTAAAATTAGTCTGTATTACATTGAATTTATTTAAACAAGTGAAGGACGCGGATGAAGAAACTTATACTAACTGTTTTGACAGTTATATTGATTTTATTAGTGACCGGCTGTCCGGCGGCTGAGCCGGCGGCAACTACAACCTCACCTGGATCAACTACCCCTGTTGCTTCAATTACGGTACCGGCGATTACATCTCCCGCACAGACCGGGGGATCGCTGCAACAGCGTCTCGATGTTTTAATACAGAGCCTGGAGCAACAGCGCCAGGCATTACATGTACCCGGTATGGCGCTGGCGGTTGTCCAGGATGATAAAATTATTCTCTCTCATGGTTTTGGTTTATCTGATATAGAAAAAATGACTCCGGTCACTCCGCAGACTGTATTCGCCATCGGATCGGCAACTAAAGCTTTTACATCCACCCTGGTAGGAATGATGGTGGATGAAGGAAAGATGAAGTGGGACGATCCCATCACAAAGTATCTTCCATATTTTAAATTGAAGATACAGGGCGGCGGCCCGGATGACCAGGTTACCCTGGAAGATGTGATGAGCCACCGCACCGGTTTTCCACGTATGGGCATCCTTTCCGCCAGCGGCAGGATTCCGATGGAAGAGGTGCTGCGGGATGCTACTGCTGCTGAGGCTTATGCAGACTTCCGGGCCAGGTTTTACTACAATAATGAGATCTATATGTCAGCAGGAGCGGCGGCTGCCAGAGCAGCAGGTTCTGATTGGGAAACGCTGGTAAAGAAACGCATTTTTAAACCTCTGGGAATGGATGATACCACGGCATCTTATGAGGCAGTTAAGAATGACCCCAGATTGTCATCCGGGTATCTATGGAATGAAGATACCGGTGTATATAAATTGCTTCCCCTGCGTAATGTGGATAATATCGGCCCGGCGGGGGCTATTAATTCCAATGTGCTGGACATGGCAGAATGGCTTCGTTTGTTATTAGGTAAGGGGCAATACCAGGGCCAAAGATTGATAAGTGAAGAAAATCTCCAGCAAACCTGGAAGCCTTATACTACGATTACAACCGGAATCGATTACGGGCTGGGTTGGATGCTGCGCGAATGGCAAGGTCAAACTGTGGTGGAACACGGGGGCAATGTAGACGGTTTTTCCGCAGAGGTGGCACTGCTCCCTCAATCACATCTGGGTTTTGTTCTTCTCACCAATGCTACCGCCAGTGCACTGCCGGCTCTGTCTCTCAATATAGTCTGGGAGGCTCTATTGGGAGAATGGCAGGGCAGTGATCCCAGTATGCAGGTAAAAGAATTCGAGCCTTATACAGGTAAATATACAGCCAACTTCGGTACGTTTAAAAATGCTGTCTTTACTGTGCTGGTACAGAATAACCGCCTGGCAATAGATGTTCCTGGACAAATGGTATATGAGCTGAAAACCCCGGACAAGAATGGCAAATGGTTTTTTACGGTTAGCGACCAGATCGCCGTTTCTTTCGACCGCGAAGCGACAGGAAAAGTCACAGGCATGAAAATGTATCAATCAGGAATGGTATTTGAATTACCCAGAGAGGGCTATGAAATTCAACCTGAAATCCCCTTAAGTGAATTATATAAATACCTGGGTGCATATCAATCAGAGCAACTAAAAATGACGGTAGATGTACGGGTGCAGAACAACCGCCTGGCAGTGGATATTCCAGGGCAGATGGTTTATGAGCTTATGCCGCCAGATCCTGAGGGAAAATGGACGTTCAGGGTCACCAGCGCCATCAGTGTGAGTTTCGGCCAGAATTCTGCCGGGCAGATTGATTCCATGACCATGTATCAGTCCGGCATGAAGTTTTTATTCACCCGCATTGAAGGAACACAGTTACCCACAGTTGAAGAAGTCCTAAAGCTACGAAATAGCACAGCTCAATTGTCAGCTCTGAAAGATATAATGCCGTTTCAGGTTGAGGGTACCATTTACATCGCCCAGTCCGGGGTTACCGGCAGTTTTTCTTTATATGTGGCAGATAAGGGCCGATACCGGATTGATGAAGATTATGGTAAATACGGCTCCGCTTCCACAGTGATCAATGGCGACCGCGCCTGGGTCAAATCCAGTTTTGCTCCTTTTAACGAACTGTACGGTAAGCTGCTTGAACAGGCTAAACACGGTCATCCCTCTGTATTTTTGGGAGACTGGCGGGAATATTATAAATCTATTGAAGTGGTCAGGATAGATACCCTGAAAGGGAAAAAAGTCTACGTTATACGGCTGGAACATGCAGTTCTACCTGCCATGACCGTTTATATGGATGCGGTGACGGGAGATATACTAAGGTCAGAAACAAAAACGGTGCATGAAGGCGGTATATCTATTGATGTAACCACGCTCTATGAAGATTTCAGGGAGGTTGAAGGCCTGCGCCTGGCTTTCAAGGAGACCTCCAGCAATGAAGAAAGCGGGCGGGTAATTACGGTTTATCAGAGGGTTAAAACCGGGATTAGCCTGGATGATGAATTGTTTACACTCACGCCTTAGGTTTCACCTTTTTGATGGATCACTATTCAAATATGAATGGTATAAACCGTATATATAGAAGAGAGCGTGGAATACCGCTCTCTTCTATATCTGCTTTCTAATTCCTCTTTTGTCTTACTTTTAAGCAAGCGATTTGACAAACAGCGTCTTTTGGTCTTATTATGAAAATATAAAATATACATATATTTATATATATGGAGATTTGTAATGATTTCCGAAGACGAAATAGAGCTCTTTAAATTAAAAGCTGAAATAAGCAAAACCTTCTCTGATCCCAAAAGGTTGATGATAATAAATGAACTGCGTCATGGAGAAAAACAGGTGGGTGAACTGGCTCAGGCCCTGGAGATCTCCCAGGCGGAAATATCCCGTCAACTGGCCCTTCTGCGCAGCAAGGGCATAGTGACTCCCCGCAGAGAGGGTACCAGCGTATTTTACAGTCTGGCTGACCTGAAAATAATCGAAGCCTGTGATCTGGTCCATGAAGTATTAGTCAACCGGCTGGCAAAAAGCCGTGAATTTGCTGAAAAGATGGTAAATATTACTCATTTCAGGAGTAAGGGAATAAAGTAAACAGCCTGTCAGGGGATAATGCAGCCGCCATGGGCCAAGGAGTGGAAGATGAGCGAGATTAATAAGAATCAGAAAGCGTATCTGGATCAAGTTTTTGGGAGCAGGGTGTCATTCAGGAAGACGGAAAGAATACTTTACGGACATGACATTGCGGCTATTCCCAGCCTGATAAAGCCGCTGGTGGGTGATACTGTTCCTGGAGCGGTAGTTCAACCTGCTTCAGAGGAGGAACTGGTCAATCTGGTTCGCTGGGCAGCAGACAACAGGGTTCCTCTAGTTCCCAGGGGAAAATCTACTTCGGGCTACGGAGGAGTGCTGCCGGTGCGAGGGGGTATAGTGGTGGACTTTTACCGGATGAATAAAGTCCTTAAGATTGACCCGCAATTATTAACTGTTACTGTGCAGGCCGGGGTAGTCTGGAAGGGACTGGATGACTATCTTGGAAAGCAGGGGTTGACTCTGAAACTGTATCCCTCCAGCTATCCGGCGGCAACGGCCGGCGGATGGTTAGCCCAGGGAGGAGCCGGTATCGGTTCCTTTGAATCCGGCTGGTTCAGAGATAATGTGATGAGCGCCCGTGTGGTACTGCCAAACGGCCTGGTCCGCGAGTTTGATAGAGAAGACCTGGACCTGATCAGTGAAGCAGGAGGCATTACGGGATTAATAAGTGAGATTACCTTACGCATTCAACCCCGGGAAGATCTGGAAATAGCGGCGATAGGGAACCGGGACGCAGACGGTCTCCAGCAACTACTACAGTTTATTTCTGCGGAAAAACTACCCGTCTGGTCAGTGCTTTTTATTAACCCGCGTATGGCGCAGCTAAAGAATAAAGTACCTTTAATGGAACATCAGGGGCGCCCTGTGGAGGAGCGGGTACTGCTTCCGGAATTATACATTACCGTTATGGCTTTCCGCCGCAAAGACCTCTCAATTATAACTGAGAGACTCCCGTCCATACTGCAAAAATCAGGAGCAGAGAAGCTGTCTGACCACATTGCCAGGCATGAATGGGAGAACCGTTTTAAGATTATGGCTGTAAAACGACTGGGACCCAGCCTGGTGCCGGCTGAAGTGGTGATACCCCTGAGCAGTCTGGGCAGGGTGATGAATGAAATTGAAAGCAAAGTTAAGCAACCCCTGGTCAAAGAAGGGATTGTAGTACAAAGGCCAGGTAGTCAAGAACCGGAAGTGGTCATTCTGGGGCTGATACCCAGTGACCAGCGAAAATTTAAGTATAATTTTGTTTTTGCCCTTTCCGTAACCATCACCAAAATAGCCGAAAGGTTCGGCGGCCGGCCATATTCTACGGGCATGTATTATACAGGGAAAGCCCCTTATGTACTGGGCAGAGAAAGATATAACCGGCTCCAGGCATTTAAGAAAGAAATAGATCCCCACGGCATACTGAATCCCGGAAAGGTCATAGGCGGCGCCCTTTTAAGCGGGTTTATGAAGATGGCCGAAAAATTGGAACCGCTGCTACGGCCTCCGGGCAACCGTGTAACGACTCTGATCGGTGAGAGACCGCGTAAAACCAGACGCCATGTACCGCCTGATGTGGCCTGGTATGCCTATAGTTGCTCTCAATGCGGCTATTGTATTGATGAATGCGACCAGTTTTATGGGCGGGGCTGGGAGAGCCAGAGTCCCCGGGGTAAGTGGTACTGGCTGCGGGAGTACCTGGAAGGACGTGAAGAGTTCGACCAGTTCATGGTAGATACTATGGTAGCCTGTACTACATGCGAATACTGCAACCACCGTTGTTCTGTATCTCTGCCCATAGAGTCCTCCTGGATGAAACTGCGGGGAGAGTTGATACAGGAAGAAAAGAAGATGACTTTTCCGCCCTTTGAGATCATGGCAGCCGCCCTGCGTAAGGAAGGAGATATCTGGGCGGGTTACCGGAAAGACCGGACAAGCTGGTTCCCTGCTGATTTGAAAGAAAAACACGGTCCGGAGCATAAGGCCAGGAACGTGTATTTTGCCGGCTGTACGGCCAGTTACGTAGAGCAGGATATCGGTATGGCCAGTGTCAGATTACTGGATGAGGCTGGAGTGGACTTTACTTATCTGGGCGAGAAGGAAAACTGCTGCGGAACACCCATGCTGGTATCCGGCAAGTGGGATGTTTTTGCAGAAACTGTAAAGAAAAATATACAGGCAGTTAAGGAGTGCGGCGCGGACCTGGTAATAACCTCCTGCCCGGCGTGTGATATGATGTGGCGGCAGGTTTATCCGAAATGGGCGAAAAAACTGGGCATTGAATTTGACATAAAGACAAGACATTACAGCGAAATTGTGGCGGAGAAAATCGCCTCCGGCGAGTTCAAATTTCCGTCCGGAGGTGAACCACTCTGTACCGTAACCTGGCACGACTCCTGTCATATAGGGAGAGCTACAGGGGTTTATGAACCTCCCCGTAAGATGATTGAAGCTATACCGGGCGTAAAACTGGTTGAAATGGAGCATAACCGGGAGGAGGCCCACTGCTGCGGCAGCGTATTAACCCTGATCAAAGAGCCTTCTGTGGCTGCAGAAATCGGGAAAGTCAGACTGGATGAAGCCGCTGCTTCCGGGGCCCAAAAGGTCCTGGCCCTGTGTCCCTGTTGTGAGTTCCAGTTGCGCGTCAGCGCTGACAAGAAACAGATTCCTATCGAAGTAGTGGATCTGGCCCGTTATGCCGCCTCCAGGCTTGGCTATAAATTTCCAGACCCGAATCCTGAAGTTCAACGTCAGTGGGCAGTCTTTGAAGCTATGATCAAATTGATGACGCCGGAAGGTTTTGCCGGGCTGATGGGCACCATGTGGCCGGAAATGATCAAGAGTATGCCTTTTGGTATGGGAGCTGTAATGAAGGCTATGGGCAAAGTCCCGGGAGCGCTCAACTTGATGAAGCCTCTATTCCCGGTTTTATTCCCGAAGTTACTGCCCTTAATGATGCCGAAATTGATGCCGGTAATGCTGAAAAAGGTAGGGGAAATGGTCCCTATGCCTGAATATATGGCCGAGCAAATGCCTGAGTTGATGCCCAAAGTCATGGATAATCTGATGCCGCATATGATAGGTCCCATGGTGCCGCTGGTGAGCCAGCCGATGATTGACTACCTGAGAGGAAAAACCAAAACTCCAGAAAAGAAGGTTTAATCTCCAGCCAGCCAGAAACTGTTTACAGTTTCTGGCTGGCTGGATCTGACATTTTTTTGCTTCAAAATGAAAAACCGGTGTATAATTGGCTGACCAATCAAACTGGTTATTGATATTGTAAAAACCTAAACCAGTCCCATTGGTAATGGAGAATAATGGAGCCAACCACTGCGGACAGCAGTACAAATTTGCCTTCAGGTTCTTTCAATTTACATAATTCCAGTTTTTTCTACGGCTACATTATTGTGGGCGCGGCCTTCCTTGCGATGCTGGTGCTTTTTGGGGCGCAGTACAGCTTCGGCATTTTTTTTAAACCCATGCTGGACGAGTTCGGCTGGTCCAGGGCCCTCACCTCCGGCATTTATTCCATGAATGTAATTATTCAGGGTTTTTTTACCATTCTGGCCGGCAGGCTTAATGATCGCTTTGGTCCCAGAATTGTGGTCGGTTTATCGGCAGTTTTGCTATGTACTGGATATATGCTAATGTCGCAGGTCAATGCGGTTTGGCAGATATACCTTTACTATGGTATTTTTATAAGCCTGGGATCCTGCATCTGGGTGCCCCTGGTATCCACCTGCGCCAGATGGTTTATCAAGAGAAGAGGGATGATGAGCGGTATCATCTCTTCAGGCATTGGTTTTGGGATGGTCATTTTCCCTCCGGTGGCTAACCAGCTAATTGCAGGATTTGGCTGGCGTACCTCTTTTATCATTATGGGAATAGCAGCGGCAGTCATCATGCTGATATCAGCCATGTTATTGCAGAGAGATCCTTCTCAAAGAGGGCTTAAGGCTCTGGGGTCTGATCAGGCAAATATGAAGTGGTCTGATTCAGCCATGCAGGGTTATACTTTGATGGAAGCAGTAAAGACCCGGCAATTCTGGATTCTATGTCTGACCTTTTTTACCTCCAATTACTGCGTCCAGACTGTAGTGGTACACATGGCGCCCCATGCCACAGATATCGGCATCGGGGCAGCGGCGGCCGCTACGATTATTTCGGCTGTTGGGCTGCTGAGCATTTGTTCCAAGATCGGACTGGGCGCAGCCATCGATAAACTGGGCGGAAGGCCAGTACTGGTGGTCATACCGGTCCTGATTGCCCTTTCTTTTTTCTGGCTCCTGCCATCCAACCAGCTTTGGATGTTTTACCTGTTCTCAGTAGTCTTTGCCATTGGTTACGGCGGATCTTCTGCCATTCAATCTCCCATTACAGCCGAATTTTTCGGACTTAAGTCACATGGCGCTATTTTGGGCATGCTTTTAATAGGCAATTTTGCCGGAGGCGCTGTGGGTCCCGCGGTGGCCGGATATATTTTTGATACCACCGAAAGTTACCTTTGGGCGTTTATCATTTGCGCCATCATCAGCCTGGCGGCCTTTTCCGCAATATTGTTTTTAAAACCCACCAGTAAAAAGGAACCGGTGATAGATAGGGCAGATCCAGCTAACAAAATCAATAATCCAGCTTTAAATAGAAAAAACTCCAAACACTAATGTTTATCCTGTCTCCTACTGAAGAATAACTCTGGTTATTGCCTGCATCACCGCCCAGAATATATAATGGTCTACATAATCAAAAGAAAGATTTTGGTTAATTTGGAAGAAAGGAGGGTCAGGCCATGGCTAAAAAGTATGGCAAATATATCTATAAGAGACTGGTTAAGAAAAGCCCGCATCCGGAGATTACGGCTCCTATAGTCTCTTTAAAACCCAAAAAAGAAGCCGGCGGAACGGATGTTTCCTTTGAATGGTGTTACATTACGCAGCCGGTTGATTTGGAAAAAAAGCCGGAGGCGGAGGAACTGGAGCGTTTCCTGGTTTTCGCCGGAGGAGATCCTCTGAACCTGGATGACTTTAAGGCTGAAATAGTGATATCATTGGGAGAAAAGGGAGAAATTTTTAAGTTCAATGAGCCCAGGGTGGTTTATATCCCCAGCGGGTTAGTGCATTATCCCTTGGCGGTAAAAAAGGTGGAAAGGCCGCTTATGATGTTGAATATCACCTCCACACATAAGTACCCGCTCAAAGAGACAGCGGATTATGCCAGATATATCACTGCGCCTTCCATCAATGTGCATACAGATGTGATCAGAACCTACCATGACGATAAGTTGACCAAAGAACAAAAGTGGACCTATAAGGAATTGAAATACTCCGGAAAAGAGGCCTCCGGAGGAGGTTTAACGCTGGGCTGGTTTCCTGTTTTAGAACCGCATATCATGCATGAAATCCCGCATTCACACGACCATGACATGCTGGCACTCTTTTTAGGCGGCAATCCCGGCAATGTAGCCGAATTTGATGCAGAGTTAGATATGTGGCTGGGCGAGGAAGGCGAAAAACACTCCGTTACCTCTACATCAGCCGTCTATCATCCTAAGGGATTGATACACCGCCAGGTAGATTTTCAGAGGGTAGATAAGCCATTCCAGGAATTTCATATTTTTATGGCTCCGGAATACTTAAAAGCTAAAAATCCGCCAGCTAAATCCGTATAGTTACCAACAAAGGTTTATTCAATAGCTTTGGTAATTGCGCCCAAAGTGGAGAATTAGCCTGAAAAGGAAAGCGTATTTGAGTGATATGTTAAGGCATACCTTTATTCATGTACCAGGGATCGGGCCTGCCACCGAACGGCGGATCTGGTTATCCGGATCAGGTACCTGGGAAGATTTTTTCCGGAAACGTCAGCTCTGCCACCTGCCGGGGTCGATGCAAAACAGGATCACGGGCTGTCTGGAGGAATCGGTTGCGGCGGTAAAGGGCGCTGATTATCGCTATTTTGAAGCTTTGTTGCCTGCGGGAGAAATGTGGCGTCTTTATGGAGAGCTCAGGTCAAACACAGCTTTCGTGGATATTGAGACTACTGGTCTGTATGCCGGCCCAGGCTCGATTACCCTGATAGGCTTATTTAACGGGTGGGAAACCAGGGTATTTATCCAGGGTATTAATCTTGAAGAATTCAATGAAGAGATAAAAAAATACCGGCTTATAGTCACTTTCAATGGAAAACGGTTCGACGTTCCTTTTATCCGTGAGGTGCTGGGTGATTTGCCGGCTGGAATCGTTCATCTGGACCTGATGTATCCTTTGAGACGTCTGGGATACAGGGGAGGGCTCAAGTCCATTGAGGCGCAACTGGGAATTGGCCGTGAAGGAATCCTCAGGCAGGTGGATGGTTTTATAGCTGTACTTCTCTGGCACGAATATAAAAGGGGTCATAAAGGAGCGCTGGATACCCTGATTCGCTATAACCTGGAGGATGTAGTCAATCTTCAGTTTCTGGCTGACCATGTTTATAATAAAAGCATTTCCGGACTACCGGTAACCGTTGAATCTTTACCGGAGCCTGAGAAATGGCAGTTAGATAATATGCCTTATGACGAAGAACTGGTAGAATATTTACTTAGACAGATGCAGGAACGATGGTCAGAATGAGACAGCTTCCGGTTTTTTTACACTATAAAGAGGTTATATAGATGAGATGGCCAGGAAAATCCTGATCCAATCCGGTTCAACAACTCTGGAAGCAGAGATTGATAATAGCGCAACTGCAGATGCTATCTGGCAGGCTCTACCTATAAAAAGCACGGCGAATACCTGGGGTCAGGAGATTTATTTTGAAATCCCGGTAAAGACGAAGTCCGAAAAAGGGAAGGAAATTGTAAACACCGGGGACATAGCCTACTGGCCTCCGGGCAAGGCGTTCTGTATTTTTTTCGGCCCTACCCCGGTTAGCCGTGGAACTGAGATCAGAGCAGCCAGCGAAGTGAATGTATTCGGAAAAATTACCGGAGACATGAAATTACTCTCCTCAATTAAAGATTATGATGAAATCACCGTAAATCGAGTGCAGTAGTTCCATTGCACAAACCACTACCCAACCTTAAAGTATGCTATAATTGGTAGATTCGTTCCCCACTTTAAGTCGGTTGGTACCCTTTGGTTTTTTTCCATTTATAAATGAATGTATAAAGGCGCCAAGGTTAAAAGAGACTGGACACAGGGAAGCCTGGTAAAAAACCTGCTGGCTATGTCCTGGCCAGTTATGATAAGCACCACCATAAACATGATGGGCCCTACTACCGATATGATATGGGTAGGCAAGCTGGGCTCCAGCTCCATTGCCGGGGTGGGAGTCTCCGGGCTGGCTGTGCAGGTAGCCAATGCGCTGGTATTGGGCCTCTTTACCGGAACTTCTGCGCTGGTGGCCCGTTTTATCGGAGCCAAAGACGAGACCAATGCCAACCGGGTAGCGCAGCAGGCTTTTGTACTTTCCGGCGCATTCTCTCTGCTGGTAGCCATTATCGGTATCTTTATGAGCTACCAGATACTTTCATTAATGGGCGTTTCGCCGGAGGTTATCGAGGCGGGCGTCTCCTATATGCGCATCCAGTTTATCGGCATATTTACCATGAGCTCACTTCAGGTAGCTCAACGTATCATGCAGGCCACAGGTGATACTGTAACTCCGATGAAAATCGGCATAGCCTATAGAATTATCCAGATGGCGCTCTGCCCGGCGATGATTTTCGGCTGGTCGTTTTTCCCGCAAATGGGCGTACAGGGCGCCGCGCTAAGCAACGTGATAGCTCAGGGCCTGGGCGGCGGGTTCGCCTGCTGGATCTTGTTCAGCGGCCGTCACAGGATCAAGGTGACCATGAAGAACTTCAAGTTTAATACCAATCTGGTTTGGCGGCAGGTGAAAATCGGCATCCCATCCATGATCACTCAGGCAGAAAGAAACTTCGCCGGACTGATCATGGTTGGTTTTATGATTCCCTATGGCACTATAGCAGTGGCAGCCCACAGCCTGGCGCAAAGGGTGGATGGATTTATACAGATCCTGCCCAGCGCTTTCAGTACTCCTTCCGGTGTGCTGGCAGCCCAGAACCTGGGTGCTAAAAGGCCTGACCGGGCTGCCAGGACGGTATGGATTGCTGCCGGTATGGCTGTAACTGCCGGGGTGGTTTTTTCCATCTTGATATGGCTGTTTGCGGAGCAGGTAGTCCGTATCTTTAATAGCGAGCCGGAACTGGTGGCCACCACTGCACTTTATATAAGAATACAGGTAAGCGCTTATGCCATCTGGGGGATAGTCTTTACCATGACCGAGTCTTTAAACGCCATAGGTGACACAGTGGTTACCATGTTAACCAACCTGATCACTGCCTGGGGAATACAGATGTCCCTGGCATATTTTCTGCCCAATATGGGTGATCTGGGAGTGCTGGGGGTACGCTGGGCGCTGGCTGGAGCCGTTATAGGGCGCGGCATTTTGCTACCCATTTATTTCAAAATGGGCCGCTGGAAGCGTAAGAAAGTGTAATGGATTTAGAGTTGACTCAGCACATTTATCAGATCATTAGAGAGTGTTACCCAGCCAAAAACGCGTGCGACGTTATAGACGGTGGCATCCTGCAAATAGTCCGGTCCCACACAGCCGCAGCCGTCACTGATTAAAATAGGGAAGTATTCGTGGAAAAAGGCATCCCTTATGGTGGATTCCACGCAGATATTGGTAAATAATCCGGTGAACACCAGATACTTGAGATTATTGGTTCTTAAAATAATGTCCAGGCCGGTATTGGGGAACCCGCTAAAGCGGTTTTTATTAACCAGGATATCTCCAGATTGAGGCTTAAGCTCGTCGATAATCTCCCAGTTCCAGGTACCTACAATTAAACCATTTTCCCTGGTTTCCGGTTTTTGGCGCATTCTGGATATACCGCTTTCTTTCCAATAATTGGGGGATTCGGGACCACCGGCGTCAGCCAGATCAGGCCGGTAACCCATCCTGAGATAAATAATCTTGATTCCACAGCTGCGACAGGCCAGGATGACTTTTTTATCCACTTCGATGACCTTATCTACTTTTGGCTTATTCAGGCTGCCCATCAGATCAAACATCCCGCCAATCGAACAAAAGGCGTTTTGCATATCCACCACTACCAGGGCAGTCCTCTCTAATTCAATTTTAACGGGTTCGGGATTAGCCGGAATGAATATCTGCATATATTTAAAACTCCTTTATTATCTGGCTCTATCCACCTGAAAACCTCACGTCAATTATACCGGAAGCGCAGAAACAGAACAAAAAAAAGCCACCAGGCATTCCTGATAATTAGTGAAGCGAAAGTTGTTTGAGCGAACCCATAGTCAAGCGTGATACGAACCTGTAATCAGGTACAAAAAGACCATATAGAGAAGTTAGGCTCAGTAACCGAAATACCTTTAAGAGTCGTTGAAAGTTGCAGGATGATACAGGGAAATGGTACAAATATCTTAAACGGGCATACAGCCGCGAAAGGCAGGATCGTTTAAAATGAAAGTTGTTGTGTGCGGGTCGCTGGCATACGATAGGATCATGAACTTCCCGGGTTATTTTTCTGACCATATTCTACCTGAAAAAATACACGTTCTTAATGTAGCTTTCCAGGTGGATGAAATTAAGGAGCGGTTCGGCGGTACCGCTGGAAACATCGCTTATGCGTTGACTCTGATGGGCGAACATCCGGTTATTTCAGCTACCATTGGCCGTGATTATGCTCTTTATTTCGACTGGCTGGAAAAACAGGGAATTTCCACTGACAGCATTAAAATATTTGAAAACGAGTTGACTGCCAGCGCATATATCACTACGGATAAAGCGGATAACCAGATCACAGGTTTTCATTCAGGGGCAATGAAATATTCCTCAGGGCTGGATTTTAGCGGTTTTGAACCGCAGGATACTCTGGTGATAATATCTCCTGGAAATGTGGAAGACATGTTGAATTACCCGCTTATCTGCCAGGAAAAAGGGATAGGCTACATTTTTGATCCCGGACAATCGTTGCCTGTGCTGGATGAAAAAAGGCTGGTCAGGGCTATTGACGGATGCCGGATACTTATCAGCAATGATTACGAGATGGAACTGATTATGAAAAAAACGGGTCTTTCGAAAGAAACCCTGCTTAAGATGGCCGGTTCTATCATAGTAACCAGAGGAGAAGAAGGCTCGGTGCTATATACACGGGAGGGTGAAACATATATTCCAGCTACCAAACCCAGTCATGTGCTGGACCCTACCGGTGCAGGTGACTCTTACCGGGGAGGCCTGATCAGCGGCCTGGTCCGGGGTTTTAGCCTGGAGCAGAGTGCCAAACTGGGCAGTGTGTGTTCATCATTCTGTGTGGAGTGTTACGGTACCCAGGGTTACCGCTTCGGTCATCAGGAATTTGACGCCAGGCTGGAGGCGTGGCCTTAGTCCTGGAGGTATCGCCTGTGAATAACATAAGAGAAGTTAGCCAGAACGTATATTCAATTGATGATGAGCTGTATAATATTCCTCGATCAGGATCGGTTTATTTCCTGCTTGAGGATAAAAAAACATTGATCGATTCAGGCCCCAGTACCTCGGTACAAGTGGTACTGGAAGGAATCCGTAACATAGGTTTTGAGCCTGAAGAGATTGATTACCTGATTATCACTCATATTCACCTGGATCACGCCGGCGGGGCCGGAACGCTGTTACAGCAGATGCCCAGAGCCAGCGTAGTAGTACATCCCAGGGCGGTGAAACATTTATTTTCACCTGACAGGCTGATCAACAGCGTAAGGGAGGTCCAGGGTGAAGAAGCCCTGGTCAGGAATGGTGAGGTCATGCCGGTAGACGGAAACAGGTTGATCCCGGCCTTTGACGGTGATACCCTGGATCTTGGCGGGGGGCAGATTTTAACCATTCTGGATGCACCCGGACATGCTCCGCATGAAATATGCATTCTTGAAAGCCGCAACAATGGAATTTTTGTGGGTGACGCGGTAGGCCATCACCTAGACGGCACGGACATAATGGTGCCCGTTACCCCACCTCCGGGTTTCGATCTGGAAATGTACTTTTCCACGCTGGAAAGGCTGAATAATCTGGAAGCTTCCCGGATTTATTTTGCGCATACAGATACCAGCGAACAGGTACCCGTTATGCTGGAGTTAGCCGCCAGGGAACTAAAAGAGCGTGACCAAATTATCGCCGAGGCGGCTGAAGAAAAAAAACTGGAAACAGCGGAAAAAAGGGTGATAGCCCATGCCTGTAAGGGACTGGAATGGCTGAAAAGAGAAATGAGACAGGTATACGATTACTGGACAGGCGTGGATATTCCTATGTCAGCCGCTGAACATGTCCGGCATTATCGAAAAAAACATAGATTATAAAGGGTCGCCCCGGGGTGACCCTTTATAATTATTTCAGTAGACGCCGTATTCCTGAGTAAAGTCAATCATAGCTTTCAGATTTTCCGGTTTTACCTCGTCAGTGGAACTTCTGGGAGAGAGAATAAAACCACCACCTTTACCCACCACATCAATAAGTCTTTTACAGTAGTCTTTGATATCCTGTACACTGCCCACCTGCAAAAGGGTGGAGGGCACATTTCCCTGGATACAGACATGGTCTTTTAGGATTTCTTTGGCCTTAAAAATATCCGTAGTATCCAGGCGGGCCAGGATTTTACCTTTAGGAAACTCCAGCAAGTAAGACAGCCGGGAGGTGAAATTCCCCTCGAAGAAGATACAGGGCGTGGCCCCCCTATCAATAAGTGTTTGTACCAGTTTTTTAAAGGTAGGCCAGTAAAAGGTATCGAAATGCTTTGGCGAAAGGAAATCATCAGAGCCGCGTGTATTGGTCATGAAAATCCTGATATTGCCCATTTTAGTCGGTTTCGGCATGGGTCTGGCCAGGGTTAACTCCAGAATTTTTTCACAAGCCTGGAGCACTTTTTCCGGCCTGCGGTACATATCCGTCATGGTGCCGGTCATACCTCGCATGGAATGTGAGATAATATCGTAGGGCGGCAGTGCGGAGCCCTGGAAATATTGGGGAAAACCCATTTCCTGCATCATGAGATCAAACTTTTGCATCCTGGCCTGCCATCTGCGGATTTCGCGGCCGGTCTTTTGTAAAGTACGGATGGCCAGAGAGGCTTCCGGCGATGTCAGAGCTACTGCCAGCGTCTGGGCTCCCATATGTCCGGATAAACCGGAGAGTTTGGGGAGAGAGGCCAGTCCGGCCAGATTTTTACTCGAACGTGATAAGTGAATACGGAACATATAGTCCGAGGGGTCATTTAGAAAAGCATCATAGTCCTCTGCCTGCATATAATCCACTTCTATAGACTGATGACCATGATAGGGATTTAATCCGTACCCCGGCCAGCGCAGTTGTTTGGGATCCAGGTATTCCAGGGCTTTACCAGGCGTGAAGGCCTGATGAAAAATCAGGTCAGCGGGGAAATCAGAGAGGGTTTTTTTATAAGCTGCAAACCAGGCTTTATAGTCATAATAAGCGGCAGAAAAAGGAATACCGGTATATTTAGCAGGGAAATAACTCATGCCGCAAATGATGGGTACACGGTCAGGAATGCGAAGCTGGATGGCGTCTGTAATGCGTTTTTCTCTTTCATAGCGTAGTTCTTCAGGTGTTTTCTTCTGCCCGGACGTTTTACTCATACTTTATGCTCCTTTCTACCATTTGGTTTATCCCATTTTCTCAAATAATCCTGAGTATTTCAAAAAGGGGGCAGCGGGAAATATTATCCCTTTTATAATCAGGCGTCACGGTAGGTGAAGAGAAGGGCCTGAAGTACAAGCGTAATAAATAGACCTGAAATCTCGTTCAGCAAAACTGCCCTCAGGAGGAGAGGGTTAGTTCAGGACTATATATGGAAAGAAGGTGTAAATTACTCACATTTATCCAGTTGTGATATACTTAATGTGGGAAAAGTTAGGTACGAGTTATTCCTGTGCTTTACAACAAGAGAGGTGAATTAAGTATGGAATACGATGAGGCTGCGAAATTTTTTACAGCAGAAGATGAGGACCAGGACTTGTGGCTGTTATTAACGCATGCCAGATATGCAGTTTTCAGGGCCAGAGAGAAAGAATTACAAAGATATGGTCTTTCACCGGAACAGGCCAGCCTGTTATTTGTAGTACAGGCCATGGGCAACCAGGCGACGCCGGCAGCTTTATCCCGTTATCTTCTCAGACAGCCGCATACTGTCTCCGCACTGGTAGACAGGATGACTAAAAGGGGATTGCTTAAAAAAGTTAAGGATCTGGAACGCAGGAATCTGGTCAGAGTAGTGATTACGGAGAAGGGTCAGCAGGCCTATGACCGGTCCACTAAACGAGGGCCCATTCATCGCATCATGAATGCTTTAAGCGAAGATGAAAAGAAGAAATTCCGGGCTTATCTGGAAAGGGTCTATTCAGTAGCCAGGAAAGAGATCGGCATGGACCGGGACAGCCTGCCGCCGTCAGATTAGCCTGAAACAAAAACCTGCCCTATTATGGGGCAGGTTTTTTTATCGCAGGTATTAAGCTTTGGGTGCTGCCTCTGTTTCTGAGCAAAGAGTGCCGCCCTGAGCCCAGCAGTTTTTAGGATTATCCTTAAGAATGACGTGTACCGCAGCAGCCGGTATTCCTATCTGGACAAAAGCGTCGGTTATTCCCCTGGCCAGTTTTTTCTTCTGGTCATGAGTGCGTCCTTCCCACATTTCAACAATAACAACAGGCATATTAATCCTCCGTTTTAATATTCTGATTTGTACATCATAGCGGTTTTCCTAACCAGTGTGCAAGGAGAACGAAGGCACCGGAATCCGCCGTCAATAAGCCTTAAATGAGTATAATGTTCCGGCGCCGTTTTGGTGAAAAAACATTCAGACCCGGCAAGCCTCGCCAGATGGTGAATTCAGGGAAAGAAAAACCGGGGCCTTTAGTGGCTTAAGATGTTTTCATGGTAAAATTTCTATAATGATAAGTTATGAGAGGGGAATATGCCATCTTTAGATGTAGTAAGTACCGTGGATCTCCAATCATTAGACAACGCCGTTAATAACACCAAACGCGAAATCGCTTCGCGCTTTGATTTCAGGGGCGTGAAAACCGAGATCAATCTGGACCGTAAGGAAAAGAATATCCATGTTACCAGCGGAGATGAATGGAAGGTTAAAACCGTTCAAGACATTCTAATCGGTCAATGCGTCAGGCAGAAAGTGGACCCCAAGAGCCTGGAATTCAGCAAGATAGATACCATTTCTACAACAGTCGCCAGAATGGAGGTACTGATTAAAGAAGGCATTCCCAAAGAAGCCTGTCAAAAAATGGTCAAGTATATTAAAAGTGTGAAAATTAAGGTACAGCCTGCAATGCTGGATAATAAAGTCAGGGTCACAGGTAAGCAAATAGACGATCTCCAGGAGATCATGCGTTTGCTGCGGGAACAGGACTACGGCGTGCCGCTCCAGTTCGTCAATCTAAAAAGTTAAAGTCTAACTTCGCCGTTTAAGTTTTGACTTCTTAAGCAGCAGGGCAATAGCCAGTGCCAGAAAGGCGACCAAAGCCATAATGATAAAGGCGATTAAATAACTCTGGGATACATCAAATATTTTACCACCCAGCCAGGAACCCAGAGCTCCCCCAGCCCTGGTGGCAGCACTCATAGCCCCAGCCAGAGCCATCACTGCCTGAAGTCCAAAGAAATGACCTACCATAATAGGCATCTGAGGTACTTCACCGCCATAAGCAAAGCCGAAGAGAACGGCAAATATATATAACATCCATAATTCCCTGGAAAAGATAAGCCAGACCAGTGAGATGGCCAGGAGTATACAGGTGATAATAAGAGAGTTGAAACTGCCGATGCGGTCGGCGATGCTACCCATAGCCAGCCTTCCGATGATACCGCCAATACCTATCATGGAAACCAGGGTAGCCGCCGTAAGGGCAGCGATGCCCATGTCAGTGGCATAGTTTACCAGGTGAACCATGATTACCTGTACACAGATATTGACAAAAAAATAAAGGATACAAATAAGCCAGAAGGGCCGGGTCCAGGCCGCCTGCTTCAAACCAAGCCCTCCGGCATGAGTTGTTCCGGCTGAGCCAGATAGACCGGCTGTGGAAATGACAGATGTATCAGGAGCGCCATAAGGTTTGAGTCCCATTACAGAGGGTTCACGCCTTAATAAGAGGCCGCTGCCGATAGTGATAATACCGGCGGCAATACCTGTTATAAAGTAAGCCTGGGACCAGCCAAAACCGGTTATCAGGCGTTCTGCGAAGGGAGGCATGATTAAAGTCCCCATGCCTATACCGGCAGAGATAATGCCCAGGGCCATACCTCGCTTTTTAAGAAACCAGCGGGTGGTGATTCCGCTTGTAATAGCTATAGTACCGCCGATAGAGGTACCAAGCAAAACGCCAAAAGTGAGATAAAGCTGCCAGATTTCCCGTACCTGACTTGCCAGACATAAAGCCAGACCTAAAATAACTCCACATACCACTGTTACCTTGCACGGCCCGAACCTGTCCGCCAACCAACCCAGAGGTATTGCTGTGAGACCTGCGCAGATCATTAAAACAGAATAAGCCAGAGATGTTGAAGCACGGCTCCAGCCGAAATCGGCGATAAGGGGTTTAAAAAAAACACCGAAGCTGTACTGTATACCGAATTGAGTCAATTGGATCAGGGTACAGGCAGCGACAATAACCCAACCATAAAAAAAAGCCCGGTGAACATCCGGCGCCGGGCGTGTGTTATTTCCGGTCATATTTCAAGACTATATCAATTACGGATAATTGTAAACTTGAGTCATTATGTGTATAATCGTAGACGATTAAATAAGGGGGAAAGTTTTGAAGTTCAAAAAATAACATTTTTATATGCAAGGCCGCCCCTTGCATGAGGAAAAAAGGATATAAGAAGGCGGCCTTGCTGCAAGCGTCCATTTTCATCCTTCATGATGCTATCTGCAAGCCAGAAGGAGGGATTTTAAACTTAAAGTTTGGCGTTCTGGACTGGTGGTTAAATATAAAAATTTTTATCAGGAGGTCTGTATATGTCCAACCCGTATAGTTTGATCGTGGATGCTTATGCTCATATTTCACCCCCCAGGTATACCGAATTTGTGCGGGAAAAATACCCGGTGATGTTTAACGCTATTTTGGGTAATTGCACTCCCCTTTATAATATGGAGGAGAGGTTTAAGATCATGGATTTGTATCCTGAGGTGGTACAGGTCCTCACAATAGGACCTGTGCCACCTATAGAGGATTTTGCCAATCCACAACAAACAGTAGAACTGGCCAAAATGGCCAACGATGAGATGGCGGAACTGATTTTAAAATACCGCCAGAGGTTTGTAGCAGCCATCGCCCTGCTGCCCATGAACAATATTGAGGCAGCTTTAACAGAGGCTGACCGGGCAATCGGCAGCCTTGGATTCAAAGGGATCTATGTCCACAGTAATATCAACGGAAAACCCCTGGACGCCCCTGAATTCTGGCCGCTCTGGGAGAAGATGGCTAAATATAATCTGCCGGTCTATATACATCCCTGGCGGGGCGATAGTTTCGCGGATTACCCAACTGAAAGTGCATCCAAATATATGATAGCCAGCATCTTCGGCTGGCCGTACGAGACAACCGCTGCCATGACCCGACTGGTGTTCAGCGGAATCCTGGAAAAATATCCCAATTTGAAAGTAGTTACCCACCACTGCGGAGGGATGGTGCCCTATTACCAGCAGAGGATCCATCAACATTACGGTCAGCAATCGCTGGGGGCCAGAGGGGGATATATCCGTGCGCTGAGTAAAGCTCCCCTGGAATACTTTAAAATGTTTTATAACGATACAGCCATTCACGGCAATACTTCAGCCCTGATGTGCGCCTATGAACTCTGGGGTGCGGAACACATTGTCTTCGGGGCGGATATGCCGCTGGGAGATCATTATTTCGGTTTCCGTAGCTACCGCCAGACCATCAATGCAATACAAAACATGAGTATTTCCGATATGGAAAAGAAAAAAATCCTGGCTGAAAATGCCATTAACCTGCTGCGTCTGCCGGTATAATATTGAACCAACGGGCGGAATTCTCCGCCCGTTGAATTAACAGGCTGCCGTAAAAAGCATTATTTTCTGTAAGTCCCGTACTCTCTGGCAGCTTCCAGCATTGCCTTTACATTTTCCAGCCTGGGTTTATCCGGTGTACAACCGGCACCCAGGGTGTAGCCGCCGCCTTTGCCGCAGACCTCGATCAGTTTGCGGCAGTATTCCTTAACAGCCTGCGGAGTACCGGTGGCAATTAGTGAAGAAGGAACATTACCCTGCATACTGCATTTTTCGCCCAGTATCTTTTTCGCCCTGGCCATATCGGACTGGTCAAACCACCAGGTCAGGGCGCCTTTGGGGAAGACGTTCATAGTTTCCAGGCGGGAGTCGAAACAACCTTCGGCAAACAAACTCACCATCAAACCGTCATCCATTAAAGCCTGCATGATCTTTTTCAGGGTAGGCCAGTAAAAGGTCTCAAACTGCTTCTGTGACATCCAACCGTCAGCGCCTTTATGCAGAGGGAAAGTAACAATATGCATATTGGAGATATTATTATGGTTCAACATGGAGGCAATGGTTATATCCGCAATGACATCCATGGCTCTGAGTAATTTGTCAGGACAGCGGTACATGTCCATCATAATACCCTGGGTGCCCCGGAGTGTGTCTCCAATGATATCAAAAGGCGCTTTGCAAAAAGCCCCCATATTGATAGGGAAACCTGAAGCAGGCCCCAGCCTGGCATAATCATCAGTGATTTGCTTCCGTCTTTGCAATTCTTTACCGGCATCCAGCATTCTTTGCAGGGTATCCTGGACCTGCGGGTCAGCCAGGGGCATGATATAGGTGGAGGGCATTTCAATAATATCGGTTAAAGGGGCGAACTGACGGAAGCTCTGACAGGAGCCGAAAACCCGGGGAAGATAAGTTCTAAACCAGAAATCCGAAGGATCGCGGATAAGGGCGTCATATTCGTCTACCCCCATATACTCCGCTTCGACAAACTGGAATCCGGGAGCATCAATAGAGAGCCCGTGCCCTGGCCATACATACAGTTTATAATCCAGGATTTCCAGGGCTTTCCCCGGCGTAGTAACCGGGCTGACAAAGACCTCCAATTCGGCTGAGTAGCGGTCATTAAATTTCCGGCAGGCCTGGAGAGCTTTATCATAATCATACATGGCGGTATTGACATTGATGCCTCCATAAATGAAAGCTAGATTACCAATAGGCACCTGAACCGGCACCCTATCAGGTTCCTTAAGGTTATAGACATCCACGTACCTTTGAGCTCTGGTTTTGTAGGCTTTTTCTGCTTCGGGGCTGATAAAACGGATGTTTTCGGGATTTACAAATTTGTTAAGCCGGTATTCGCGTCTTTGTTCACGCGTCATCTGCGCCCAGTTGGGCGGTAATCCCGCCCTGTTCCCTGTAACATTTTTCATCACTTTTCTTCCACTCCTGTCTTTTATTGAATTCGGCTTAAAGGCAATAATATCATCAAATCACCCGGCGGGCAAACAGAATAGCTTTACATCGAAATAATATGGGTATATGATACATAGACAAAAAATTAAAAGTAAAAAATCAACGGTCAAGGCTAAAGTTTAAAAGTTAAAAATTCCATTGTTCCACCAAGATAATAAACTCAAAAACCTGGAACCCGGTCAACCAGAATTTAAATCAAGCGAGATATTTTTATCGTTAGAGGAGAAAAAGCAAATGGAACAAATCATGGATATTATGAAGAAGAGGATGAGCATACGGGCTTATAAAGACAAAGCTCTGCCCCAGGAGACCATCGACTCTATTTTAGAAGCTGCTAAACTTGCACCTACCGCACGGAACATGCAGGAACTTGAATACAAAGTTATTACCAATAAAGACCTGATCAAACAGGCTTCTGAGAGCATTGCTGCGGTGGTAAAAAGAGAGGGCCCACAAATGCCGGTCAGAGCCAACTTTTTCTACAATGCGCCTCTCCTGATACTTATCACCGGACCGGCCGATAACCAGTGGATTTTTTCAGATGCCGCACTGGCAGCGCAAAACATAATGCTGTACGCTACTTCCATTAATCTGGGGACATGCTTCATCGGTATGTCGCGGATGATTGAGAAGGACAAGGAAATGCTGCGGAAACTGCACATAGGCGATAACCGTAAAATAGCGGCGGCAGTTGTTTGCGGATATCCGGATGAGACACCGGCTGTGAAAGAAAAGAAAATGAACGCTGAGTACTTCAAATAGAGATCCGTATAAAAAGCAAACGTAGTAAGTATAATAAAAAGCAGGAAATGCTTAATTTAAGCAGGATAGGCTCCGGAGAAAATGTCCGGAGTCTATCTTAATTTAAGTATTTTTACTATTCCGGCCCTTCAATATCTCACATAGAGGCCGGATTGTGTCCGGCGGGGAAAGAGAAAATTCCGACACAACTTCCAGTCAGCATAGGCAAACGGATTTTCCCCTTCACTCATTTTCGCGGTTTACAGGGTCAGAAGTACAAAAAACCCAGGTCTGGCAGGAATCCGTCTGTTATCCTGTCAACACGCTAAGGCATGAATATTACATAATTGTACTGGACTTAACAGGTCTATTTTGGGTTTATTGACGCTGCCTGTTTTTCAGCAATATCACCGGAAATGGGAAGCTTAAATTTCAAACCCTGACTGGCTTTCAGCATAAGCACTATCCAGAGAATAAAGGCGGTTATGCCTAGCAGGATGTTAATGATCCAGCCGATGAAAGGTATCCAGCCGAATACCAGGCTAATCACTGTGTAAGCGCCGAAGACCACAATAGATTGCACGGCGTGGAAACGCACGAACTTATTGTTAGGCTCAAGGATGAGAAAGATAATGCCGGTAATCCAGCCCAACAAATAGCAAAGAAGTCCGGCTACATTTTCCTGGAGACCGCTGCTGGTTTTGTTTTCCGGTGGTTGACTCATAATTTTCTCCTTTTCAAAATAACTCCAATGATAGTTCTATGAACATTCAGCCCGGGTTATTCTTATTTTGGTCAATTACAGTCAGTATCCGCAGGACCAAAAAACATAAAAAAATATTATGCGTATAAAGTAATCTATGAGTTTTTATTTGTCAAGGGTGTCAATACACCTTGATTCACTATAAAACAAAGTAAAATGAGCGTGGATATTTTCAATAAATTGGCGCAGCCTCGATCCGCCATCTAAATTTTTTCCTAGCCTCGACCAATAAATTATGGTAACTATTTTGAGCCTGAATTGACTTTTGAGTCAAGTGAACTTACATAAGCTTGATTAGCCTTGTTTGATGGCGGATTTGGCGCAGAAACCTTGTGCCTATTTGAAGCTATTTGATAGCGGATTAGCGACCTCAGTTGTGGTGTATCCAGGTATCTTCGCCTGTCATGGTTTTTCTCCCTTTAAAATAATTTTTCTACATGAGCTACTTCTCCGGGAGAAAGTTTCCAATCACTGGCCATGACATTGGCAGCCAACTGCTCAGGGCTGGTCGCTCCGGCAATGACAGAACCCAGCCATTTGTGTGAAAGAAGCCAGGCAATAGCCAGGTCTCCCACACTGTGGCCGCAATCCCTGGCAAAAGCTTCCAGCTTAGCCAGTTTCCCGAAATTGGTCTCGGTCAGGATATCCCGGTAGATTGCAGGGGGGTTGGCGAGACGTCCGGTAGTTGGTTTGGCGCCGGGACGGTACTTGCCGGTTAAAAAACCAGAAGCCAGGGGCCCCCAGGGAACCACACCTATACCATATTTTTGACAGCAGGGGACGATTTCTTTTTCAATACTTCGATCGAGTATATTGTAGCGCATCTGGATAGCAATAAAGGATTCTAAATGTTCTATCCTGGCCGTATACAGGGCTTCGCAGAGCTGCCAGGCAGCGAAATTGGAACAGGCGATGTAACGTACCTTGCCGGCCCTGATCAGATCATTCATAGAGCGGAGGGTTTCTTCTATAGGGGTTTCCGTATCTGCATAGTGTATGTAATACAGGTCTATATAATCTGTATCCAGCCGTTTTAATGCCTGGTCTGCGGCTTTAATAATATAATTACGGGACCCTCCCAGTTCCCTGGGGGTCAGGCTGGCAATATGACCGAATTTGGTTGCCAGTACCACCTGGTCGCGCTTTCCTTTGACAGCTTTGCCGATGATCTCCTCTGAGCGGCCGTGGGCGTACATGGCGGCAGTATCTATGAAATTTACACCCAGATCAATGGCGCGATGGATAATGTTAATAGCTACCGACTCATCTGTCGTAAGGCCAAAAGTGTTAGTGCCCAGACCTACCTCAGAGATTTTTAAGCCTGAATTTCCCAGCTTGCGATATTCCATTAAAGTACCTCCTCAGAAATTGATGTCTCTATAAATAGATTATATGTGATTTTAAGGTGGGGAAAATGTATAACCGGCAATATCAAAACCGGGTTAAGCCTTTTTATGCATGACAGGCCGTAGGTATTTTTTAATTTAAAGTCATGATTAAAAAAGAATTATAATGGTAAATAGAGGACATATATGATATTCATCTGAGTTTATTGAATAGCTAAGGCATTAATATAAATACCGGCATCCTGATTAAGCGAGATATAAAAGAGTCTCAGAGGAGGATGATATGTCATTTGAAAAACTGAAAGAATATCTGGATCACATGGAGGTGAATTATGCTTCCATCAGTCACGCTCTGGCGTATACATCTCAACAAATTGCTCAGATCTCACACATCCGGGGGAAGGACCTGGCCAAGACAGTTATAGTAAAAATCGATAATAAGATGGCAATGGTAGTCTTGCCAGCTTCCTATAAGGTAGACCTGGGACTGGTAAAGGATGCCACTGGAGCCAGCTACGTTTCACTGGCTTCTGAGGCTGAATTTCAGGATTTATTTCCTGATTGCGAAGCTGGGGCGATGCCTCCATTCGGAAACCTGTATGGCATGGAGGTATATGTAGATGAAAAACTGGCTGAAGACCAGGAGATTGTTTTCAATGCCTGTTCCCACCTGGAATTGATTAAATTGGCCTATAAAGACTTCTTCAGATTGGTAAAGCCTAAGAAAGGCAGATTTGCCAGTGGAAAAGTGCCGGCTTTCTAGTCTTGCGTAACATGACGGGATTCCGGGGTGACCTCAGACCTGGCCAGGGTAAAAAATGAGGTTGCATTGACATATCCAAATAGATGAATAATGCAGTAAATTCCGAATAAATCTGCTGTTTTAATTGACTTATTCACCTGACTATTGGCTCTCTACTATTGCCGCCAGGCAGCTAAATAGAAGAATAATCTCAATACTTAGAGGAGGAAGATCAGTGTCGAAACCAAAATACGGCGTTACGAAAAGCGGTGATCCTAAAACTAAAACCGGTAAATACATTGTCTACTGTACTGAACCCAGTCCATACCGCCCGACCGATAATCCCAGGGCTTTTTCCATGTACCTGGATTCCAGATCCGTAGAAGGCGGTTTCTACTGGAATGGAGGGGTAATTCACAAAGCCTATCCGCCGGATAGAATACCGGGTAAGCCTCATTCTCATGACTATATTGAATATGTAGTGCTTTACGGATCCAATCCTCTGGATCCCTTTGATTTAGGCGGTGAAGTAGAATTCTGGCTGGGAGATGAAAAACATATCATCACTAATTCCTGTGTCATTACCATCCCGGCGGGGCTTTCGCACTGCCCCTTTACTTTCAAACGGGTGGACAGGCCGATCTTTTTCAGCAGTTGTTCACCGGCGCCGGTTTTATATGAGCATACCAACCGCAGTCCGCAGTGGAGCCATCTGGCAGACCCACAGCAGATAGCTGAAGTGCTGGATTAGGAGAGGAAAATATGAAATACCGCAACCTGGGGAAATCCGGTTTAAAGGTCTCTGAGATAGGTCTGGGCAGCCTGGAATTTGGCGGGAAGGTGAATGAACAGGAGTCCATTCTCATTATCCATCAAGCCCTGGACCTCGGCATCAATTTCATTGATACGGCTGATGTCTACAGCAACGGACGCTCCGAGGAGTTCATAGGGAAAGCTATAAAGGGAAAACGCACGAAGGTCGTTATTGCCTCCAAATTCGGCATCGGCACAGGTGACTCTCCTAATGATTATGGAGGTTCAAGGGCTCATATCATGGATGCCATAGATTGCAGCTTGAAGCGGCTGGACACCGATTATATTGATCTTTATTATATTCACTGGCCGGACGCAACTGCACCCATAGAGGAGACGCTACGAACACTCAACTCCCTGGTGCAGGCCGGAAAGGTACGTTATATAGCCTGCTCTAATTTTGCCGCCTGGCAACTGAATGATGCCCTGTGGACTTCCAGAGTCAACAACCTGGAGTCTTTTACAGGGGTGCAGACCCGTTATAACCTGATTGACCGCAGTATTGAAGCAGAACTGGTACCCTGCTGTGAGAAGTACGGCGTGGGAGTGATACCCTGGAGCCCGCTGGCAGAAGGATTCCTGACCGGGAAATATGTTAGGGGAATACCAGCGCCAGCCGGGACCCGGCTGGGCACTCCGCGGAGCGCGCCTGCTTCTCGCAGGCCCCCGGCAGGGCTGCCGGCCAGGCCGGGCATGTTTGCCTCAATTCTGACGGAAGCCAATTTTGACAGGCTGGAGCAATGGCAAAAATTTGCGGGCGAACGCGGTCATACGGTGGGAGAACTGGCCATAGCCTGGCTGCTCTCTCATCCCTGGTTGTCTTCGGTCATTGCCGGAGTAACCACTTCAGGACAGTTGTCAGCCAATGTTAAGGCAGCCGATTGGACTTTAACAATGGATGATATAAAGGGTTTATAACAAATGGGATATAAATCTGCGCCTTTCCTGGACTTCAGCAGGCGAAAAATGGATATTTGGAGGAAAAACCGTGTCAAGATATTTGTTGTTTGCTTTCAGTGATTGTAAAGATCCTGCCCGGGAAGATGAGTTTAATGAATGGTACAGCAATATGCATATTCCGGATATGCTGGAAATTCCCGGCATGATAAGCGCCACCCGCTGGGTGAGCGCCAGTGATAAACCCGATCAGCGCCGGAAATACCTGGCATTATATGAACTTGAGACTGATGATGTGGATAAGTTTAATGCAGACGTACGGAAAGCCGGACAGGCTACCATTACAAGAGGCAGGTTTAGCGATCTCCCTGTTTTTGATCCACCGGAAATACCGCGGATTTACCGGCAGATAATGCCGGTTAAAAAACCTGACCAATCCAGTAAGATGAGTTGAAGGCCGAAAGAGCAATAATCAGAATGTTTGGCTTTATTAGCGGGATAAAATATTAAAAAAAGGCCGGATTAGAATTTTAAATTTAACATTCTTTTAACATTGCGTTAAATATCTCTTAAACACAGTCTGTTATTCTGAATGTAGGCAAAAAGATCCCGGAGTAATGCAGTCTGTGAGAAAAGCAGGGACTGCTAACTTTTGGTGCCGGAATAGATGATGGAAAAAGAATAAAAGGCCTGATTTTACCTGCATCTGTTTGATATAACGGCTGATGTATTCACAAAACCGTATGGAATGACATCCGGAGGGGCTTTAATCAGTGACTTTCAGATGTAAAAGGAAGCGGCCCGGCTTCCTGTCATACATGCTGATTATGATATTGCTGCTTTTAAGCGCCTGTGATAATGCGCCGATTAAAACGTCTGTATCTGACGGCGCCAGATCATCTACCATCCCCATCCAGACTCAAAACCGGAACACAACTACAGCCACAATCCTGTCCGGTTCCATATCAGAAGTAGGTTCGACCACGGTTCAGCCTCTAGCTGAAAAACTGGCGGCAGCTTTTATGGCGCTCAATCCCAACGTTAAAGTGGATATCAAGGGTGGTGGTTCATCAGTAGGCATCAAGGCGGCTAATGACGGTACAGCAGATATCGGGGCTGCTTCCCGTGAGTTGAACAGCGCAGATCCCAGCCTGATAAAATTTCTGCTGGCCCATGACGGGATTGCCATAATCGTAAATGCAGGTAATCCGGTAAACGGGCTAACCAAAGCACAGATTACCGAGATTTTTACAGGTAAAATAACTAACTGGAGCCAGGTGGGCGGACCTGATAAAAATATTCATGTGGCTGCCCGTGAGGAAGGCTCAGGTACGCGAACAGCTTTTCAGGAACTGGTGATGGGAAAAGATGCTGCCGGAGCAGACATAAATATCGTGAAAAGCGCAATCCTGCAAAACTCCAGCGGAGCCATTATGCAGGTAGTCAAATCTGACGTCCAGGCCATCAGCTTTGACTCCTTTGGATACCTGAATAGTTCTGTAAAAGCCCTGGCGATAGAGGGTATTGAGGCTACTGATGAAAATGCCAGGAGCGGCATATATCCGGTGGTCAGACCTCTTTATTTTCTAACTAAGAACCAGCCATCCGGAGCGGTTGAAGCATTTTTCAAATTCTGTGCCGGATCCGAGGCCCAACAGATAATAACCAACGAGGGATACATATCTGTACAATAAAAATCAAATAACCGGCATGCCCCGGGAGGCTCTCGGCAATCTCCCTGCCGCCAGGGCTGTCAACAGGTCCCGCTATTTTTCTGACCGTGCGGCCAAAACCGGAGTGCTCATATGCGCCACATCCTCTTTTCTGGTTTTACTGGCTATTATTATATTTATCCTGCAACAGGGTTTGCCGGCCTTTTTCCAGGTGGGTCTCTTAGATTTTCTTTTTGGCATTAACTGGAGTCCCTCCAATAGCCAGTTCGGGGTGCTGCCCATGATAGTTGGATCACTGGCAGTAACACTGGGCTCTATGATTCTGGCGGTGCCTCTGGGAATCGCCTGCGCCATCCTGCTGGCGGAAGTGGCGCCCGCGGGTGTAAGACAGGTGTTAAGACCGGCAGTGGAGCTTTTGGTAGGGATTCCTTCCGTGATATACGGGCTGGTGGGCATAGGGGTGATTGTACCGGCAGTACGCCAGATAGGAGGAACCGGATACAGCATTGCTGCAGCCTGCATAGTGTTGATGGCCATGGTTCTACCCACTATTACCAGCATCAGTGAAGACAGCTTAAGGGCGGTCCCGCGGAAGTATAAGGAAGGTTCTCTGGCCATGGGAGCCACGCAATGGCAGACTATATGGCATGTTCTGATTCCCGCTGCCCGGTCAGGAATCGGGGCGGGTATAATTTTAGGAATAGGACGCGCCATAGGAGAAACCATGGCCATGATCATGGTAATAGGTAATGCGGTGATGTTCCCCACCTCTCTGCTGGACCCGGCACGGACTCTAACAGGTAACATCGCAGTAGAGATACAGTATGCCAGCGGGGTCCATGAAAGCGCCCTGTTTGCTACCGCAGTGGTTTTGCTGGCTTTTATCATCATCCTGAATTACTTCGCAGTAATTATTTTTAAGAGAGACATCAGTGGCCAGAGTAAATCCTAAAACCAAACAAAAAGCAGCCAATTTGATTATCTGGGCTGCCGGCGCTGTTACAGCCCTGATACTGATATTGATTATAGTCTATGTCCTGGTAAGGGGAATACCTTATATTACATGGGATTTCTTAATCACAGCGCCTAAGGGAGGTCTATCCGGAGAAGGGGGCATTTCCACCGCCATAGTGGCCACTGTTTACCTGATCTGCCTGACTATTGCTATTCTGATCATACCCGGCATCGGCACAGCTATCTGGCTGACTGAATATGCCAGGGACAACTGGCTGACAAAAGCAATCCGCTATGCCATTAACACGCTGGCAGGGGTTCCCTCCATAGTCTTCGGACTCTTTGGTTTTGTTCTTTTTGTGACTGTATTACATTTTAATTTCTCCATTTTATCCGGAGCCCTGACGTTGGTCTGCCTGCTGCTGCCTACGTTGATAAGCACTACTGAAGAGGCCATCCGGGCGGTACCTCAGTACCAGAGGGAAGCAGGGCTGGCTTTAGGCGCCACCAAATGGCAAACCATCTCCCACGTTATCCTCCCGGCTGCTCTCCCCGGAATTGTAACCGGTATAATTCTCTGTATAGGCAGGGCCATCGGCGAGACAGCCTGTCTGTATGTTACCATGGGAGGCAGCGCTGCTATGCCTAACACTTTGCTTTCAGGCGGCAGGACGCTGGCACTGCATGTTTATTACCTGGCCACAGATACCAATGCATTTGATAAAGCCATGGCTACTGCGGCCATATTGATCATTCTGATCATTATTATTAATACCTTTACCAACTGGCTATCTCAGCGCTTTCACGCCAGGCTGGTAGGAAGGATGTAAGATGGATCCCAAGATTGAAACCAGGCAATTAAATCTGTATTACCGGAAAACTCTGGCGCTGAAGAAGATTGACATAAAGATACGTGAACATCAGATAACAGCCATTATAGGGCCTTCAGGCTGCGGCAAGTCATCTCTGCTGCGCACCTTTGACCGGATGACGGACCTGACTCCCGGGGCAAGAGTGGAAGGCGAGGCGCTTTTGGACGGCAGTAATATCTTTGATCCGCTGGTAGACATAGTGGAATTGAGAAAAAGGGTGGGCATGGTCTTTCAGCAGCCTAATCCATTCCCCAAATCAATTGCTGAAAATGTGGCTTTCGGACCCAGGATGCTGGGGTTAAATCATAAGAATAACCTGGAAGAGGTAATAGAAAAGAGCCTGCGCGCAGCAGCCCTCTGGGATGAGGTAAAAGATGATCTGAATAAATCCGGTCTGGCGCTATCCGGAGGACAGCAGCAGCGTTTGTGTATTGCCCGGGTGCTGGCCATAGAGCCGGAAGTGATTTTGATGGATGAACCCTGTTCGGCCCTGGATCCGATATCGACCCTGAAAATAGAGGAATTGATGGCTGACCTGAAAGAGAAGTATACTATCGTCATCGTGACGCACAATATGCAGCAGGCAGCGCGGGTTTCAGACTGGTCTGCTTTTATGTTACTGGGTGAAATGGTGGAATATGGTGCCACGCATGAACTATTCAGCCGGCCAAAGGATAAGAGGACCGAAGATTATATAACGGGCCGTTTTGGCTAGAGGAGGGAAGTCAGGATGCCCAGGAAGCTGTTTGATCAACATTTACGGGAGCTTCAAGACCATGTGCTGGAGATGGGGAGCATGGTGGAAATAGCCTTGTACCGATCGATGGACGCCCTGAAAAACAGGGATCTGGATCTGGCCAGGCGGGTGATAGAGGAAGACCGTGAGATAGACCAGAAGAGGTATGAAATAGAGGAAGAATGTATTGACCTGATAGTAAGCCAGCAACCGCTGGCAGTGGACCTGAGGATCATCATAGCGGTATTGAATGTCATAGTGGACCTGGAGCGGATAGGGGATCATGCCGAAGGGACAGCCAAGATAGCGATAATGATAGGGGATGAACCGCCGTTAAAACCGCTGATAGATTTACCGAGGATGGCGGAGCTGACCGGTAGCATGTTAAAAAGGTCACTGCAGGCGTTTATACAACATGATGCGGAGACGGCGCGGCATATATGTGCGGAAGATGATGTAATAGACAATTTATATGACCAGGTGTTCCGGGAACTGCTGGTGTTTATGGCAGAGGATCCCAAGACAATAACGCGGGCGACGCGGTTGATCTGGGTAGCGCACAATCTGGAGCGCAGCGCAGACCGGGTGACGAATATCAGTGAGCGGATTATTTACGTGGTTACGGGCAGCCGCAGCAGTATGATGGCCTCCAGGTATTAAGGTGAATATCTGCTGAATTATAAATAATCAAGCCTTATTCAGGGCAGGACAGGTTATAAATCAAGTTTATAGCCGAAACCCCTTACAGTGACAAGATATCGTGGACTGGCTGGATCATTTTCTATTTTTTCCCTTAACCAGCGGATATGCACATCAACGGTTCGAGTATCGCCTGCAAAATCATAACCCCATACTTTTTCCAGGAGGGTTTCACGGCTAAAAACCTGCCCGTGATTTTTTGCCAGAAAGGTTATCAGATCAAATTCTTTCCGGCTCAATTCAATAACCTGATTATTGATAGTAACAATATGCCGGTTAAAGTCAACTTCTATAGGGCCATGTTTTAAGGTTTGATCCGTGTCTCTGTTAGTATTAAAGGCTTTACTGCCAACCATATTTAAACGTCTGAAAGAAGCATGGACCCTGGCCAGCAGTTCCCGCAAACTAAAAGGTTTGGTTATGTAATCATCAGCTCCTATTTCCAGTCCGACTATTTTATCGATTTCTTCGGTACGAGCGGTCAGCATAATTATGGGAACAGACATTTCTTTTCTAAGGATACGGCAAACTTCAAGGCCGTTCATATGGGGTAAATTAATATCTAAAAGAATAAGATCCGGCTTTTCGGCCCTGGCACTTTCCAGGGCCTGTACTCCATTCAGTGCTGCGATAACACTATAACCGTCTTTGGTTAAGTTATATTTTAAAACCCCCTGTAAAGTCTCATCATCTTCCACTACCAGCACTTTACCCGGCATTGATCCACTCCCTTAGACGTACCCCCGTAATAGCTTTTTGTTAATAGCTGAAGACCAGTCTCCGAACTATTATCATATCACTCTAATATTAACGGGAAATTAACCATGCATTAAATCCAGGTTAAATATAAAAGATTACGGCAACCGCACTGATACCGGCTTCATTAATGACAGGCAATTAACGAACAATTAATTAAGTTTTAACGAAATATTAACAGCAACATTATCAATCCTTAAAGACAGGTTGATATGATCAAATCAGGAGAAAAGGAATCTAAAGCTTCCAGGGGAGTAATACATAACAGCCGAACATTAAAAAACTGATAGGAGGAGGATTGCAAATGGAAAACAACAGTGATATAGATTACCGGCAACAAGAGGTTAACAATCTGGAGACGGATGAGAACCAGGCTACTTTAAAAGGGAGGAAAAAGCGGTGGAAATTTCTGCTGGCATGGGTAAATGCTCTAGGTTCTTTAGACTGTGATGAATACACAGATTCTACCTATTATTATTGGAAGCACAAATATGAATTATACATATAAATATATCACACAATCGATAGCAAATAAAATCAAGCTGGTTATGACGGACGTGGATGATACTATTACCTCAAACGATGGAAGCATCGGTGCTGCCGTGAAAGAGGCCATTAACCTCCTGGTAAAACAAAAAATAACTGTGGGGCTTATTTCCGGACGCAGCATGAAAAATTTGGAAAACTGTGCTGATAAGCTGGGTATTAACGGTCCTATTATTGCTGAAAACGGGGGCCTGGTAAAGCTTAATCCCCAGTCGAAAACACATACTCTGGGCTGCCAGCAAGATGCTGTAAAGGCTCTGGACAAACTAAAATCACGGTTTGGTCCGGATATTCAAAGCGGGGAATGGAACACCGGAAGGGAGACAGACTTGGTGATATGCTGCGAAAAAGTACCCTTTCGGGAGATACAAAGACATATCGCAGAGGTGGATATTATCCGGACCAGCTATTTCCATGGTAACCGCTATACTCTGCACCTGGTTAGAAAAGGCATCAGTAAAGGTAATATTTTGAAGATGTTACTCAGCCGCTTGGATCATGGTGAAATAAATACCGGAAGTACGCTGGTGCTCGGTGACGGGCTGAATGATCTCTCCATGTTCCGTCTTTTTCACCATGGAGTCTCAATACCAAACTCCAATCAACCTGAAAAGCACCGAAAAATGATAATGGAGGCAGCCAGTTATCACAGCAGCGCCTCCGGCGGTGAAGGTTTTGCAGAAGTAGTTAATCATATCATAGATATGCGTTTGAACGCTTGAAAAGACTGACAACTGAGTTTCCCGAAAAATATATATGGTAATGAAGATGAAAAGGAGAAGGGAATTGTTTGAGCATAGAGATCCTTCACGAAGACGTATCAGAACTTACGAACTTTCAATTGACAGCTTTAATTTTGATGAAGGAGAGGTAGTTTTCCCGGGACAAATAATCGGCCAAGAAGTAAAAACCGGTAGAACCATCAAAGCTTTTTGCTTCTGCCAGATAGCTACGGCCTATTTTAACCCGATGAATAAAAGCTATTTGGTTATGATCTACTTGATAGATGGGGGTGAAGAAAAGAGGAAGAAAGAGCTGGAATTTATTTAGAAGCTGTGGATTTGAATAATGAGCACCAGAATATTCGAGGATACCCAGGGTAAGATCTGGATTGTTACTATGTATGGTTCCAATATTGAAGTCAGTGGATGCAGAAACGTTAAACTGAGTTTATACCAGATCGCCATCAGTTGCGCTCTCAAACTGGGCATCACTCAAACTAAAAACGGGTTTCCCATCGAGTCCGTCAAAGAACACAACCGAATCTGGAAAGTAATCTGGGAAAAAGGATATGAATTAACAGAAAATCCTAGAAAATCATAGAGATATTAATAATTATTAATCTTCAGTTAAAAACTTTACCTTCTAATCAGCCAATTTAAAAAACCATATGGTTTCATTTCCCTCCCCCCGAAAAAGGATACTGCACTCTGCAAGTTTACGGTACGTTTCCATGTAACCAAAATCCACTGTCAAATTGCCGCAAATGGATATGAAGTAACTGTACCAATCAGGTGAAAATGCGCAGGATCGGTTAGATTTATTTGATGGTAAAACGCAGGGAACTTTTAATATTGACTGTACTGCAAAAAGGTAGTATTTGAACGTTTTGGTCAGAAATTTAGCCTCGGAAATTAGCATAAAACACAATTATAAGACCTTTTTGCACTTGAGCCAATATTGTCTTTTCTAGTCAATTCCAGGCTGTAATAATTTTGGCCTTTTTTGCGAATAAGGCCTTAACACCGTTTTAACAATAATTTATGCACAGCTTAAAGTCCTCATAATGTGCATATGCTAATATGGGCAATGGTGAAGGTTGACATCCATAGATCATCTACCCCAACAACTGAAGTATACATAAAGGTGCATAAAAGCAAAGGGAAGTCCTTAACGCTTCCGTCATCGTCCTTCAGACTTCCCCTGGCTCAGGTCGAACCCAAGCATTATCTAATTTTAACCCTGATACCCGCTGCAGTCAAGAAGCTTGGAGTGCACAATTACCGGAACGGGAGGGCGAGGAAAAGGAAAATAATCTTTTCAAATATGATTCAAGTCAGCAGAGCCGACATATTTATTGTGTAATAAAAGGAGGAGAATAAGTGGGTAAATTGTTATCCAGAATATTGGCGAAGAAATTCGTACTCACCGGTATTTTAACAGGTTTAATTTCAGCGGTAGTATTAGGTTCGACTCTGGTTTACGCGGGTTATGATACCCCAACATCCTTTCATTCTGATGCGCAACTAAGAATCTCCGGATCTACGACTTGCTGGCCCATGGTGAGATCCGCTCTGGGTATTGCAGATGCCGGAGGCTATGGCACCAGCGGACCCTTCCAGGCTGCGTATGGAGCCTGCAAGGCTGAAGGATATGCCATCGGCTCAGACCAGGGCAAAGGTGATACCAATGGCACTTTAACCAGCGGAGTCAGCGTAAATGATGTTGGGATGTCTTCTTCTTCCAATTTTTCCGGCTTAACTAACATCGATGCTATACCTTTTGCTCGTGATGCTGTGTGCATCATCGTCAGTAACAATGTGTACAACGCCGGTTTACAAAGCCTTACCAAAGCGCAGGTAAAAGCTATTTTTGAGGGTTATAACGGAGACGGCACCGAAAATTCCAGCGGATATCAAACCTGGGATGATGTTCAAAGCGGGCTTCCCTCTGCCGGAATCAAGGTAGTCGCCAGAGAGACCAACTCCGGTACGCGCGGTTCCCTGATCGAAATGACCGGTATGCAAAAAGATAGTGAAGCTAGTGTTACCAGAGAAATGGCCACTGTGACTCACGGCGGCGTATCCAGACAGACGACTAGCGCTGCGATGGCTGTCACTGTTGGCCAGGCCGATAATCAGATCGGCTATGTCGGCCTGGACTACACGGCTGCTTTGGTGGGAGCTACCAGGATCAATATAAAAGCAGATTCTAGCAGCCCGGCAGTATCCCCGACCGTACAAAATGTGACAACTGAGGTCTATCCGCTATCCCGCAAACTCTTTTTACTGAAAAATAAGAACGGCTCTCCGAACACGACCAACCGCGATAATTTTATTACTTTCATGCTGAGCAATGCAGGACAGAACATTGTTGAAGCCGAACATGATGTTCGGCTGCGTCCCCGGGAGGATGTGAGCGGCAACGGTACAATAAACGGTCAGGATGTGGGTTATATTGGTACAAAGTGGATGCAGACCGGCTCCCCCGGCTGGATACCTGAGGATGTAGACCAGAATGGTACCGTCAACGGCCTGGATGTCGGTAAGATAGGCCTCTGGTGGATGCTCTCTTACAGCTAAAGCAACCCGGGATTAATCAGCGATGAAATCGATATGTTCGAAATTGAATTAGGAAAATAAAAAAGGAGGAATACCTTGAAATTACTCTGTCTATTATCCGGGCGGAGAAAGGTAATGGCTATAATACTTAGCCTATCGGTGTTGGTTACCTTGCTGGTGCCAGCCACGTCGGTTTTCGCAGCCAATGCTACCTCGGCGACTTTATCCATCACCGATGCGATCACAACACATGGAACATCTTTTGATGTCTATATTAAAATCACAACCAACGGCGATACACGGGGGTGGGAAATAAATCAGATCACATTTGATCCTTCCAAACTTCAATGTAATTCAGTGGTTCTGGGGACTACATACTATGCTGGTGCAAGTTCATTTGGAAGCAAGGCAATAGATAATACGGCCGGTACCATTGTCCAACTGGACCAAACATTAACCAGCACGGTTCAGGGAGCCATTACTGACGGTATTATAGCAACCATCAATTTTACAGCACTGGGCGATGCTACTTATGATTCCATTCATATTGTGCCGGATGCTATCAACACCTGGGTTCAAGACTCTAACGCCCAGATCATTACGAACTGCATACTGATCGATGGAACCGTCGCCATCGGCAGCGTACCTCCGCCGACAACTATCAGCAGCTTCTCACCAAGCAGCGGCGTAATTGGCACGGAAATAACCATTACTGGTACCAGTTTCGTTGGAACTCCCACGGTGACGATCGGCGGAATTGCGGCTACTGATGTATCAGTAGTGAGTGTAACTGAAATAACCTGCAAAGTCGGCGCCGGCGCTGACGGCAAGGTAAAAGTCACCACTACCATCAACTCTGCTTATTCAGCTAATGATTTTGATTATCTGCCCCCCAGCAATATTACTTTTAGTCCTGCTGCCGCACTCAACGGAGCTACTGTGCATGTTTACGGTGATAACCTCTCAGGCGCCATCTCAGTTACCCTGGGCGGTACTGCGGCTACAATAGTTAGCAATACCAATACCCAGATTGACGTCACGGTTAACGGCGGCAGCTCAGGCCCGGTAACTGTTACCACACCCGGTGGTTCAGCCAGTTCTTCAACCAGCTTCGGCTACCTGGTACCGGCAACTATTACTGGAATCAGCCCGGATACAGCCGGACAGGGAGCTTCAGTAGTCATCAGCGGTACCAATTTTGTTTCTCTCACCGGAACGTCAGCAGTCCAATTCGGTACCATCGATGCCGCCAGCTACAGCGTTAACAGCAACTTCACCCAGATTACGGCTGTGGTACCTGATCTAGGCCCCTCCGCAGCGACTTTTAATATTACAGTAACCACCGCTGCGGGGCCGGTTACACTGGAAAATGCTTTTCATTATGTTCTGGCAAGTATTAACACCGTTAACCCCACCTCAGCTTTCTACGGCGATACAGTAGTCATCAGCGGGTCCGGTTTCTCCGGAGTAACCGGGGCCAGCGCCGTCAAGTTTGGAGGGATTGATGCTTTAAGCTATACGGTAAATAGCTACTATACCCAAATTACGGCTGTGGTGGGCGCAGGAGCTTCCGGCAACGTTGAAGTGGTCACCGGAAGCGGTACACTGACCAAAGAGGGTTTTATTTACAAGCAGATTTCCGTGGCACCAGCCCAGGTTACCAGCGGTGATACGTTTGATGTCAATCTGAATATAAATGCCAGCGGCAAAGCCATTCGCGTATGGCAAGCGGACGTGGCATTCGATCCCAACAAACTGGCCTGTGTAGGTATTAGCGAAGGTAGTTTCCTGAAGGCCTATACCAGGACAGCTTCAGTCTTGTTCACGGCGAGCAGCGGCAGCGGAGCCAAGGCCTTTGCCACGATCAATGATGCAGGCGGCATAGCCTCCGTTACCGTGACAGCCCAGGGTTCCGGTTATACTTCTGCTCCGGATGTAACTATTTCTTCTGTGTTCGGCGGAAGCGGAGCCACAGCTACGGCCACTCTCAGCAGCGGTAAGGTCACCGCCGTAACAGTTACTAATCCGGGTTCCGGTTATGTCGGCACTACGGCTGCTGTGTCCAGTCCCGTCATCAACAATAACACGGGACATATCACCGGCCTGGGATACGCCATCATGGGCGGTTCCGGCGGGCCCAGCGGGCAGGATTGTCTGGCTGTTCTTCATTTTATAGTGAAATCTTCAGCCACCACACCCTATACCGATACCATTAGCCTGAGCAACCTGATCATGGGCGATATCAACAGCGATGAAATACATGACATTCTGGTTTCAACAGGTGCAGTAACTTTTTCAGCTCCACAGGCCGATTCCAATGATAATGAGGTGCCTATTGATGCCGGCCTCGGTTCACAGCTTACCTTTATTGCCCCGGCATCCGTCACAGGGTGGAACCTGGTAGTCAGCGCTAACAACAACGT
>CAYLRY010000001.1:68414-166512 GCA_964386535.1 uncultured Dehalococcoidales bacterium
TTGCCCCGGCATCCGTCACAGGGTGGAACCTGGTAGTCAGCGCTAACAACAACGTCCAGAGGACCATGAATGTATTTGCTAACACCGGCTGGCAGGTCAGCGTCAGTGACAATAATGCGATCACCGGAGGGTATATGGCCAAATATAACGGCTCTGATTATACCAATCCTGTCGTTAAACTGGCCAACCCTTTATACGTTAATGCTTCTGCTGGAAACGGCGCCGGTTATCAGGCCAATCTAAGTAATGGTCTTCGTCTTCTAGCTACGGGTGAGGCAGCCGGACAAGATATTAATAACGGCGGGGATATTCGTGAAATTATGTTCGATCAGCGCGTTATATACACTGATCCCATAGTAAGCAGTCCTTATTCATTACACATCGTTGTGACCTTCACAGCCTCCAATAATTCTTATTAAACCTGAAACGGGGGGGAACGATCACACCTTCCCCCCCAGCCCGTTTAGACGGCCGATTGAGTGAGGGGAAAAATAATGACAAGGCTGAAAATAAATAAATATATATTGACACTGGTTAGTATATTATTGTGTACCGGGCTATACTCATTCTTATGGTTTGAGCCAGTTTATGCAACACCCAGCTATCAGATAAACAACAGTATTATTGACGTATCAATTAAACCGGGACAGACCATTACATCCAAAATAACCATTGAAGATGTATCTTCAGACGCATCTATAGATATGAAAGTTGAAACCGCTGGTTTGGGACAAAGCCAGGACGGCGGCAATCTCGCACTACCGGCCTCACAGGATTTAAGTCCGTTTTCCGCCAGAACATTCTGCAGCATAGATAAAACTTCAATTCATCTGGAGCCAGGCTATTCTCAGGAGATAAAGGTCACAATCAAAATCCCTGAAAACATCCAAAATGGAGAATATTATGCTGCTATATATATTTATACTCAACCGACTGAACAGGATAGGATAGGCGTAAGATTAGCCTCCATCATACCGGTAATATTGAAAGTAGGCAATTTTACAACATCCGCCATAACCGGGCAAATCACTGACCTGAGCATTCCCCAGGCTACTGCGGGAAAATCAGTAGAAATAGATACCACCTTAAAAAATACCGGGGATAGCCGTCTTTACACTGCCAAAAATACGGTTACTCTTTATAATGCATCCGGGATCCAGATTTCCCAGAGCGTGATACAGCTTACTCCACCGTCTATTCTCCCAACCTGTTCTCGAACATTTAAAGCCTTTTTCAGCAGTCTGGCAGCCGGGAATTATACTGTAAAATCCCAGATCACGATTAACAATGATTCATCCCTGGATTCTAAAACAGCTTCTTTTATGGTGACACAGGCATCCCCCACCCCTACTTCGGATTCAGTCCCCACGATCAGCTCTTTTTCACCCGGATCCGGAGGACCCAGTACTTCGGTGGTCATTACAGGGACTAATTTTACCAATGCGTCCTCTGTTGGCTTCGGAGGGGTAGCAGCCCAAAGCTTTATCATCAACACAGAAAACCAGATTACAGCGGTGGTAGGCAACGGAGCTACCGGCGTAATCTCTGTGACTACTCCTGGTGGGACCGCTGCCTCGGCGACATATTTCAATTTTATTTCACCCACACCTACTCCAACGCCTTCTCCCAGTGTAACGCCTTCTCCTACTCCGAGCGTAACAACTTCTTTTACTACTACACCATCCATGTCAACTACTGCGCCAGCACCTTTACCAACCAGAAAAAACAAATATAAACCCTCAACCGGAGAACAAGAAACGGACAATATAGAGGATAAAGCCTTACCGGGAATGGACCCCACAAGCCTGGTAATAATGCGGTTTAACAACCAGCTTGATCCTTACCTTAATGCAATAGAAAAAGATAATACGGAGGTAATGATAACCGGAACTTATGAAAGCGGCAGTATTATCGTCGGAAAATATTCCACGTTGCCTGATGTGATAGCCTTTAGCGCGCCTGTCCGCCAGGGTGGTACCGGCAAGATCGATATAAAGTATGTAGATGTTCGTGTCGAAGGCTTCAAACAAGGCACTGCCAGGATTTCCATACACTACACAGACGAAGAAATCAAAAGCTTCGACATAAACAGTCTTTTTTTAGCTTATTACCATGATGATAAATGGAATATTTGTAGGAATAACGAGAATGATATCAACGAGTACAAGGTTTCAGGAGATATACCGGTAATACGTCTGAATGGCACCCTGATAGGTCTGGGAGGAGACTATAGTTCGTCCTTTACCGTCAACGGACAGTACACGCAAGGGCGGCAACCCGGAAACAGCATTAGCTGGGCTCTGGTAGGCATTATCACCGGTTCTATAGTGATTGTCTGTGTAATCGTAATAGCCCTGGTTGAAAACCAAAGAAGAAGCCAGAGGTACAGGGCCTGAACCATGGCAAATAATAATCATTTTTTAAGAATGAATTTAGTATGGCGTATAAGGGTATTTATAAAAAGGCAAATAAAATGAAAACGGCTATACCATGGATAATGGGAATCCTAGTTCTTATCCTCAGCATCTGGGGATCAATGCCGACTAAGTTGAGCGCAGCAGGCACCAGCATTAGTGTCTCTCCGGCTACCAAGACTATATCTAATGGAGAAACTTTCTCCGTAGACCTGATTTTAAATACGGATTCGTCCACTGTCGGTTGGATGGGAGGAATCATCTTTGATCCAACAGCATTAAGGTGCAATTCGATCACCCCGGGGGATTTTTACGCAGGCGCCAGTTCTCTAGGGGAGAAACCGATAGATAACACACATGGGACTATCCTTAATTTAAATTACGTATTGTTGGGATCAGTTAAACAGCAGACTACGAATGGCAAGCTACTTACCATCAATTTTACTGCCATAAAAAATGATACCAGCACCAGTATAGGTTACACCACACCCTCAATGCATTTTGCGATCGACGAACTTCATACTACCACTTACCCAATGACTGTATGGAACCAAAATGTCCAGGATATTTCCGGCTTAATACTAAATGAGGGGCTTGTGACTATTGGAAATCCCACCAATCCTCCTACAATTACCTCTTTCTCACCGACTTCAGCGGCTGCCGGAGCGACAATTACGATCACAGGGACTTTTTTCACCGGGACGACAGCGGTTAAATTCGGTGGTACTTCAGTTCAAAGCTTTAATATTGTCAGTGACACCAGCATTACAGCAATCTTAGGAAACGGCAGTACCGGCTCGGTAAGCATCATTACCCCCAATGGAGAAGTCACCAAAGAAGGATTTGTTTTTCAGTTACCTGTGCCTTCAATTTCAACATTTACCCCAGCTTTAGCCGGACAGGGTTTACAGGTAACAATCACCGGCGCTAATTTCACTGGAGCTACTGCGGTAAAATTCGGCAACACGGATGCTCAAAATTTTCAAGTGTCCGGCACAAATACGATAACTGCAACTGTAGGCAATGGCAGCAGCGGACAGGTCAGTGTAACTACTCCCGGCGGTACGGCTACTAAGGATGGTTTTGTTTTTGCACAGACTCCCACTATTTCATCTTTCACGCCTACATCGGCAACCACGGCAGGCAGTATAGTTATTACAGGAACCAGCTTCACCGGCGCCACCGGAGTGACTTTTGGCGGTACTGCGGCACAAAGTTTCACGGTAAATTCAGCTACTCAAATCACTGCGATAGTGGGGAGCGGCACTTCCGGAGCTGTCAGAGTCTCTACTCCAGGCGGTACAATTGCTAAAGATGGTTTTACATTCATTCCACCTACTACCACGCCTGTATTACCTACAATTGTATCCTTTACGCCACTCTCTGCCGGAACAGGATCCAGGGTGACTATTACAGGTACTAATTTCACAGGCGTTACCGCGGTTAAATTCGGAGGAGCCGATGCGAATGATTTCACAGTAAACTCAGCTACCGAAATCGTGGCAACTTTAGGCAATGGAGCCAGCGGCGATATAAGTGTAACTACCTCCGGCGGTACAGCAAATAAAAGCGGTTTTTCTTTTATTACAGCGGCTTCGCCTACTCCATCAACATCAATTACGGCTTCTCCCACTACATCCTATACTCCATCTTCTATTCCAACTACAAAACCGTCTACCGTCATAATTAAAACAACAGTACCGGCCAAAACTACGAGCCAACCTACCAGTACGCCTAAGGCCAAGTCCAATACAACATCTAAATTGACATCATCCTCACAGGTAAAGAGCGCTAATACGGTTGAATTATTCAACAGCATTGGTCCTGGTGGAATACTACAAGAAAATGTGCGGTACAGAGATATCAATATTGGCGGAAAAATCCGGGTGGCTGATTTAGCGATAAAAAGCGGCACTCGCGCCCTTTCAATTAATGGAGAACCGCTAGAAGCTGTCAATGTTATACAATCGCTAAGCCCGGTGGCGCCTCCCAGCGGCTCAGTAATAGTTAATGCTTTTGAGTTTGAACCAAGCGGAGCAACTTTCAGTATTCCACTTGACATAATAATTGAATATGATCCCTCTCAGATACCTGACACCGCCAGAGAAGACAGCCTGTTATTAGCCTATTACGATGTCCAGGAAGGTAAATGGGTCGATTGTGATTATATCCTGGACACTGTAAATCACCGCATCAACGTCAAAATCAGCCACTTCAGTTTATATGCGATATTAGGCAGAGAAAATGCGGGTGTGTTGGGTATCGGATGGAGTTTGGCGGGCACCATAATACTGGCTGAAATAATTCTGGCCGGTTTGGCTATTTATCTTATTTCGCGCAGAAGGAAACCGCTTATACCGGCTTTAACAGGAGCAACATCAGAAAAAACCCATGCAAGCAACCCAATTGAGGTGGGGCTACCGGTTCAAACACATAATGAGAGACCAGTGACTGCCAGAAGCAGCAGAGAAGAAGCCGCACAGGAAATATTAAATGAAATCTTTCCAAGGAATAGTAAGAGCGGGACGCCATGTAAAACTCATGTGGAGATCATCGGGGGCAAGCTGGTCATTCCCAGGGAAGGAAAATCGGCGGATGTGGAACTGGTCAATATGCCTGATTCCCGCATTATAGTTTCGTTAGAATACGACCCGGATTTACATCCTCAGGGCTGCGCTAAAATAGTGATTCTTGGCGCGACCTCAGAATATGAAAAATCAAAGGAGACTAGAAAATGAAAAAGGTTACCATCAAATGCAAGTTAATGGGCGGAATTCTATTGACTCTGGCTGCCGCAGCCATTTTGATTAACGGCTGCAGCACCAACTCTCCGGCATCTAATACTGCAATATCATCTGTAAACTCGAACGCATCAGCAACAAAATCCTCTTCGCAGGTTAACGTGAGTGTCCCGTCGAGCGGCGCCAGTCTGAGTGTTGCCTTCGACAAGCCGAGCGTAAATCCAGGAGAGGCTTTTTTGATTAATATATTGCTGGAAACCAATGTCCCCTCCCGTGGCGCTCAATGCTCGTTGAAATTTGATCCTTCAGTCATGGAGTACAACGGTTTCAACGAAGGTAATTTTTATAAAGATTGGGCGGTTGCCAACGGGGTAACGACTTTTGTTTTTCCATCTGAACCGGCGGTGGACAATGCCAAAGGCAGTATGACACCAATCAGTATCAACATTATGGGTCTCTCAAAGCAAGAGTCAACATCAGGGATTAACGGCGGCGCCAAAGGAAAGGGTGCGTTCGGCAGTTTCAAGATGACAGCCAGAGCTGGAGTAAACAAACGTACTGAGGTCTCTTTATGCGACTATTTCATCTCGGATAATAATAGCGAGGCGCAAAAAACAGTGGGTGTTAAAAATGGAGAAATAGTAATAGGTACACCATAAGGGACAGGTCTTTGAAGGAGGTTGTCAATAATACTTAAGATTTGCTTTTTAACAATAGCCGTTTTATCACTGATTGTAATGGTTATCCCCGGCTGCCAGGAAAAGCCATTACTTGCAGGAAATCGAATTGAAATCGGCTGTGCCTGGGACATACTGGGCTTATCCAGAAAAATTGGTACGGAACTGTCAAACAGGTCCGGGATATCCGTCAATTTTAAATACCTTTCGTCGCCGGTTGAGAAGCTGAAGAGGGGAGAATGTGACATAGTTCTTATGGGAAAGGAGCCAGGGGGAGATGAAATAGAAGGACTTACAGACGCCATAATCGCTTTTGACGCGGTATGCCTTATTATCGATTCCAACTCTTATTTAGGCGGTGAGTACTGGATGGGACTGAATCCTGTAAGTAAGACTGAGGGATTTCGAAATATCACTACGGAAGAGTTAAAAAGATTGTTTACCAACTCCAACACGCCATTTGGACAGAGATGGTTTTGGGACCGGTATTACTCCTGGCAACCTCTCATTGACCTTGATACGATGCACTCAGTAATATCTACCTGGATACAGAAACCCAGGCTAATCTACCCATCATTCCGTTTGATTCCCGGTAAATATGACACTCAGACAAACCTGTATCGATCACTAGGATTGAATGAAGACGAGATAGCCAGTACCTGGAACGGACAGTATACCGGTACCAACTTCAACTACGAAGAAGAGGTCTTAGCAGTGGAATACCGGCCGGGAATGCCGTTTGATCCAGATTCAGCAGATTTTCCCTTTAAAATAGGTTTTACCTCCAGGAGGACTGCCTCTATCGCATTGCAGCATGTACCCATTCAGGTGGTATCGATAAACGGGATGGATCCGGTAAAAAACACTCAGAACATATACGATGGAAGTTATCCGCTCAGCCGGAAGATACATTTTGTTACACGCGCCTTTCCTTCGCAGGAAGTCATACAGCTAACCGAGTTTTTATTGTCCGCAGAGGGGCAAAAACTGATTGAAAGAGGCGGTTATTTACCACTACCAGGAAAATCCAACTAGATTTTTTCATAATTAAGTGAGTCTGTATTGTGATCAAGAGTATATTGAAAAAATGGCCCAAAACTATCATCCTGGTCCTGGCATCCATTCCCCTGGCTGCTTTACTTTTTATTATTATTAATTTAATTGTAAATAGTTTACCGGCAATAAATGCAGTAGGTTTTAAAGGACTTTTTTCAACACAAATATCAGGTGTCTTTACTACCAACCAGGAACTATACGGCATCATTCCTGGAATCTGGGGAACTGTTCTGGTGACATTTGTGTCCATTTTAATTGCCCTGCCAGTTTCCCTGGCAATGGCCATTTTTTCTTCAGAGTTCACCCTGGGGTTTTTAGGCAAAGGCATGCGTACTCTACTGGGTATCCTGGGAGGTATACCATATATAATTTACGCCTTAATGGGTGCAGTTTTTGTCAGAGCTTTTATATTGCCAAAATTTGCAGATCCAGGCGTTCAACCCGGAGATCTTGGAGAAGCGTGGTTAACGAGGGGGGCCATGCCTGAGATAAATAGCACTTTGCTGGGCGGAATATTGTTATCTCTATTTATTATTCCCTTTTTAGCACCATTGTTTGATGATGCTATCCGGAGTGTGCCGCATCAACTAAAAGAGGCTTCGCTGTCCCTGGGAGCTAATCGCTGGGAAACTTTAATCAGAGTCATCTTACCGGCAGCTTCTTCAGGAATAATATCCGCCAGCAGCCTGGGCATCCTAAAGGCTATGGGAGATGTGGTTATAGTTGGCTTAGCGATAGGTTTTGAGTCAGGTTTACCCAATCCCCTGTTTGATATATTGGAAAGAGTAGCTCCTTTAACATCCACCGGAGCCGGATTTGTAGGTGGCTTTTTACTTACTGCTTATAAACCCATCAGGACTTCTGCGGCCAATTTTACCGGATTGGTATTACTGGTAATGGCCTTTATTGTCCTTGTTCTGATACCCGTTCTACAGCGAAGGTTTAAAAGGAGGTTTTCGTAATGAGGGCCAGTCCTGTAACAGGATCAAGCTCAAATCATGATTCAATTAAAGGCAAAACGGCAGTCAGGTTAAATAGCCGCTTGATGGATAAAACGCTTTTATTGTTTTCTTTGATACCGGCCAGTTTGGGGATAATAATGGGTGGTATGTCTTTATCATTAAATTCATTGGAAGCCTATCCTGTAAAAATACTAGGCCTTTTAAGCCTTGATTTGTTTATTCTTTTCTTTTACATCAAACAAACCAGGGGAACAGGGGAGAAAAGATTCATCATTATTTTTATCCTTGCGTTTTTATCAGCGCTCCTTCTCAGTTTTTTGCCTGAATACTTACATGGAGCCCATATTAATGGAATAATTCACCGCTCATTTTTTTCTGCGTTGCTTTTATTAAGTATATCAGTACCATCTTTATGTCTGGTACTTTACTATTTTATGGGGGCAACTCCTAAATCTCATGAGCTATCCAAATATCCTCTGATAATTCTACCGATTATTTTGGTATTAATAGCATATGGGTTAATAATATTTCAGGTATTTAAATCAGGTTTACCTGAAATCAGTTGGCAAATGTTGATTACGCCTTATGACTGGAGAGACTGGCAGGTTTTGGTGTGGCAAAATGACTGGCCGGCCTGGGAAAACCAGTTTATTCATCAGACAGGGATATTAAATTATATACTGGGTACTTTACTGCTGATGGGTTTGACCTCCGCCATTTCACTGCCTATAGGAATGGCAGTAGGCACTTATATTACGGAATATTCAAACGGTTTACTGGCTAATATTCTGCGCTTTTCTTGCACTGCTCTCAAGTCCATTTCAATTTTTATTCTTGGATTAACGGCCTTTGCATTAGTGGCTTACACGCATGGTACATTTCTTTCCGATTTCATAGCTGGATATGCTTATGATGTAAACGGCAATAAAGTTGTAGCAAACGGTTCCTTTTTTCTTGCCTCAATGGTTATATCGTTGCTAGTAATTCCTATCATTGCACGGGCAACGGAAGAAGGCATAAAATCTGCGCCGGCGGATATCAAGGAAGGCTCCCTGGCATTAGGAGCTTCAAGGGAACATACCCTGCTCCATATTCTAATTCCCTGGTCTTTACCTAATATTATTACCGGACTTCTTCTGGGCTGCGCTGAAGCAGCAGGAAGCCTGGCTACAATCTGGTTCATTGCAGGTACCGGAGAAAGTGGAGTTAATCCTTTTAACCAGGTGACGTCACTTTCTTACTTTATATATAAATGCAGCAATTCAATGGGTCAATTTACAACCAATGAAGGTATTTATAAATACTCTGCCGCAATAGTTTTATTGATAATTACCATCGGTTTTAGTGTTGCCGCACTATATCTTAAAAAGAGATTCAAAAAAAGATATCAAGGTACATAAATCAAAAGTAAAAATGAATGAGGTTAAATGTTTAAGATAGATACAATTGAACGAATAATGGCTGAAAATACAGTGGAATCGCTAATTAGTTCAAGGTTGTTAAGCAGCCTGGAAATCCGGGGATTAGAAGTGCATTATGATAAAACCCCGGTGATAAAAGGTATAGACTTGACTTTCCCTCCTGGTAAGGTAACAGCCATAATAGGTCCTTCCGGATGCGGCAAGACCACATTACTACGCTGTCTGAACCGTTTAAGCGAACTAACAAGCGGCTGCAAGGTTAAAGGAAATATACTTCTCAATGGAGATAATATTCTACAAATGGACCCCATGCTTCTGAGGAGGAAGGTAGGGATGGTCTTTCAAAAACCAAATCCATTTCCCAAATCCATTAGAGAAAATGTTTTGTATGGCGTAAAAGCTATCAAACTTAAAATAGACCATGATGCCGTTATAAGGGCAAGTCTGGAAAAAGCCGCTCTCTGGAATGAATTAAAAGACAGATTAAATGACAGCGCTCTGGCCCTTTCCATCGGCCAGCAACAGCGGCTGTGCATCGCTCGCACCCTGGCCATTTCTCCGGAGATCATCCTACTGGATGAACCGGCTTCTTCCCTGGATCCGGTATCTACGGCCACCCTGGAAGCCAGTATACTGGCTATGAAAGATGAGTTTACTCAGGTGATAGTCACTCATAATATGAATGAGGCAAAAAAAATATCAGACTATGTTGCCTTCCTTTTTGAAGGGAAACTATTGGAATTTGGAAAAACGGAAGAGATTTTTCGAAATCCGCAACGAGAACAGACCCGGGATTATATCTCGGGAAAGATCTATTAGGGATACAGTTGATTGACAAAATGCTTTGGCTGATGGAGGATCAAAATAATGATTTCCGGATATGAGAAAAAAAACAAGCCAGCCAGCAGACCAGTCATATGGCTTTTGCTGGTCCTGGCGGTAATAGTTTCATCAGGAATTAGCTGGGGCTTGATAACAAATCTGGCTGCACCGAAAACGGAATATGCCGCCTCGGTTAAGGGAATAAACAATAGCCTGAACCACATTAATGATAGAGCCTCAGGCCTAGATAATTTTGCAGGTTACCAATATGCAAAGATGAAAGATTTCCAAGAAGACACACAGATCAAGTTCGAAGAAGTTGATGCCAGGATAGCAGACGCCGAAAATAGAGAAAATATAATCGAGGAAGACATTGACAGTTTGAAAACAGACTTAGGGACTCTATATGACGATACAGGTAACCTCGAAACGGAAATAGCGGCGCTTGTGGCATCCAACAATACTGTTAAATCTGAGGTAACGGCGCTGAAAACAGACAGAGATACGTTGAAAACCGATGTAAATGGTCTTAAAACGGATAGGGACACAATTAAAACTGATGTTACTACTCTTAAAACCGTAATTGGTGGGCTACAGCTAATCCCTACCCTGACCAGTTTAAGTACTTCAGCCGATAACAAACGAAGCGGTAACATTCATCTGGTTATCAGATCCGATATAACTCAATACATCGCGCTTCGCATAGAATTTCGCCCCACGGCAGACAAAATCTTATCAGCCACAATGGATGCTTCGCTATCATCTTTATATACAACTCCTCCAGTGACAATAACCACTTCTGCAGCAGTAGTAAGAAGTGGAGGCGATTATAATCTATTTTTTAAAGGTGGCAGCGATAATAAATATTTTTTAGGGAGTGTTTTTTTTATTACTAATAGAATATACCTGACTGCCAGAACGGAATGTACCAGAGATATTGTCTTTACAGAAAGCGATATTTCTGACTATGAAATCATAATTCTTCCGGTGCAGGTAGGGGATATTTCCACGATGGGTAATACCACCAGTTCCTGGTAATGCAAACGAATGGAGTCGTCTGGAAGATGAAAAAATATCAAAAGATGTCTAATTGACTTGTAGATTTTTAAAATAAAATATCTATATTATAATATTTTATTTTTGGTTATGTTGTAATCTAAAATATTGTATATAAATAATCCGGATATTTAAATCTCATCAGGATCATCTTCGCGGGCAAACAGGGCGTTCCAGAATTCGGCCTCGGTTCGAAAATGGTTTCGGGCTTGCTTTTTGGAGATATGTGTGGCCTGGCGCCAGCCGCAAATACAGCAATAGGGTTCCTGGTCCTGTTTATCAAAAGCAATGAAACCGCTGCCGCAATGAGGGCATTTTTTCTCGTATGTTGTAGGACAACGAAATATAACAACCATGTGGGCCTCCTAATGCTGATTTTTCACAAGGCTCCTGTTTATGATGATTTAGGCACTGTCTCTTCAGTAAAATACCCCGCTGCTCCTGACGGCGTACACAGGATGAGCGGTCCTTTCTGTCTGGCAGTAAAAATCCAGCCTGCGGCTGTCTTCCAATTGCAGAGTAAACACACCGTTTTTTGCCAGCCTCCGTCCTTTATCGATCACCAGAAGATTCCCAATTACCGACTCGAAATTGTCCGATTTTCTTTGACCGGCAGGTAAAAAGGTTAAGGGTTCTTCCTCAAGAACATCCAGGTTGTACCTGACATTGGCAATCAGATGGTCTTGCTTAAACACCTTTCCCGTTCCTCTGGGATTTTCCACCGGTCTGATGATGGATATTACCGGCATAATATTCACCCTCCTTTTTTTGTGCTCTGAATAATTGTGTGAATAACTACAGGCACAGAATCACATGTCCGTTTTGGGTTATTTTGTTCAACCAGCCTTTAAACCGGATGGTTTTCTATCCGGCAGTTGATAAACGGTTATACCTAATGATTATGTGTTGGCTGAAAAGAAACTAACCCGGGACGGAAGATTTCTCCCGCTTTTGCGCTAACCCTGATCTTGATTTTAGGCAGATTTGCATCATAATCTTCAGTTAGAGTAATCCAAAAAAGTTAGAACTAAAATCAGGACTTTATACCGTTTACGGTTTTTTCAGGCGCTGGGATATGTGACCAGCGTAGTTCGCTGGAACCTGATACTCCCACCAGAAGGTGATGATTCAGTGGATTCCGCCTTATGCCGATAATATGTCCCCAGCAGTTCGCCCGGATAATTTCTCCCGTTCTAAAATCTCTTCCTATCACGGTCTTCGGTTCTACAGGATCACCGATGCGTAACCGGAAACTGGGCGAGTCAATTTCGAAGGTCTGAGAGATATTTTCAGGAAGGTTAACTTGTACATACATCCAGCTTACCTCCTCATCTCCATGTTATCTAATATTATAAAAGAGGATTATTAAATCAACATTAATGATTTATTAAATTTAGATTATATTTCCGGTGTTGTATGTTAAAGGCGGCGGTAGAGTTTGTTGAAAGATTACCGCCAGGATAAACCATAACATGGAGCTTATTATTAACAAAAAATTAATAAATATTTAATCGGGATTTTAATTCTTGTTAACATCTACTTGCTATCATGAGAAAAAAAGAGGGAATAATGAAGAAATTTACATTAGCTCTTATGGCTCATGAGGCCAGGAAAAAGGACCTGGTGAGTCTGATTAAATCCCACCCTGAAATTCTAAGAAATTTGACATTGATATCTCCAGCCGAAGAAGCCGGTTTGATCATGAATGAAACCGGAATGTCCGTTGAACCGGTAATGGAGAGGGTTAAGGGCGGCAGCCTGCAAATTGGAGCGATGGCAGCCCAGGGTGAAATCAATGGAGTGGTCTTCCTCCGTGATGCCGTTAACACTAATCCAGATGAACCGGATTGGTTTGCATTACTGAGAGTATGCGATCAATATGACATACCTCTGGCAACCAACTTGGCTTCCGCTGAAGCAGTATTGCATCTCATATCGGAACATCCTGAAGCCCTGGCAGGGCACCACCTGGCCGCTGGTTTTCTGGAGGAAATGGCTGCTATACATGAGTCTTAAGTGAATGAATGAAGTAATATATATTCAAATATATTAAATTATAAGATATATAAATTTAAGAGGAGTAAAATATTGCCTTTTAGAATTAAACTAAAAAATTTGATCTTGCCGGCAATGGCCCTTCTGGCAACAGGAGTATTACCGGCAGGTTGTTCCAACTCTCCGGGCATAGCTGCTAATCCCCAACAGACTATACAATCTCAAACAATGGGTGTTGCAGCAACTTTTTCTGCAACGAACGATACACGCTTAGCTCAAAGCACGTCCACCAACCTTTTAGGCGCTGGCGCCACTTTCCCGGCCCCGTTGTATACCAAATGGTTTGATGAATATAACAAATTGACAGGAGTCAGAGTCAACTATCAGGCAGTGGGCTCTGGGACCGGTATCCAGCAAATCACTGCGGGTACAGTGGATTTCGGCGCAACTGATGGCATCATGACCGAAGCTCAGGAAAAAGCGGCTGAAGCGGCCGGCGGACCCATCCTGCACATTCCCATGACTGCGGGATCTGTAGCTATTATATACAATCTTTCCGGGGTCAATTCCGGGCAACTCAATCTCACCGGTGACATACTGGCAAAAATATATCTGAAAACAATTGCCAGGTGGAACGATCCGGCGATAACGGCCCTTAACCCTGGCCTAAAGTTACCGGATGAAAATATTGCAGTAGTCCACCGTGGGGATAGCTCCGGCACGACATTCATTTTCACCAACTATCTATCTAAAATCAATAACGACTGGAAGATGAAGGTCGGCAATGCTACCTCGGTTACCTGGCCGGGAGATATTGCCGGGCAGGGGAGCTCTGGTGTGACTGCTCAGGTGCAGCAGATCCCCAACTCTATCGGCTATGTAGAATTAACTTACGCTTTACAAAACAAGTTGCCCTGTGCTTCTTTATTGAATGCTGCCGGAAATTACCAGGAACCTTCTCTAACAGGGACTTCCAAAGCTGCGGAGGGAATAAATTTACCTGATGATATGAAAATCATGATCACCAACTCTCCAAACCCTGAAGCTTACCCAATCGCTGGATTTACCTGGATACTGGCTTATAAGAATCAAAAAGATGAAGTGAAAGGGATTACCCTGGTCAAAATGCTCTGGTGGGCGCTCCATGAAGGCAGGCAATATGAGGAGCCTCTTCATTATGCACCGCTCTCGGCTGCGGCCTTATTCAAAGCTGAAGAGCAAATCCTTTCCTTTAACTTTCAGGGCAAACCTTTGGTAACTCGCTAGGTATATCAGGATAGGGGAAATTAAACACTCCTCCATCCTTAATCGAAAGCCAGGAGTCCAACAGCCGGTATTTATGGTCATAAAAAACGCATATCCGAACTCACGCATACCAGGAAAAATCCAGGCACGGTTAAACCAGCTCGGAAGTCTTGGTGACCGCACCTGTCCCAGGCTAACATTACTGTCCGCTATATTGGTTGTAGTCCTGCTGGCGGGAATGATCAGTATTCTTGTCTTTGAGGCTTTGCCTTCCATACGCCAGTTTGGCGCATCTTTCTTTTCCAGCACAACCTGGAACCCGGTTAAAGACCAATATGGTGCTCTCCCGGCCATTTTCGGCACCATATTGAGCGCATTTATCGGCCTGGTTATAGCTGTTCCTATAAGTCTGGGCGCAGCTATATTTTTATCAGAACTGGCTCCTTCCTGGTTGCGTTCTCCAGCCTCCTTTCTGGTTGAGATGCTGGCAGCCATCCCCAGTGTAATAATCGGTCTGTGGGGGATTTTTGTATTGGTGCCTGTGGTGAGAAATCCTTTAGAATCATGGCTGGGCAGTAACCTGGGCTTTCTACCGTTTTTTCAAGGCCCTCCCTTTGGTTATGGCTTTCTGGCTGCGGGCATGATTCTGGCAATCATGATTATTCCCATCATCACGGCTGTCAGCCGTGATGCCTTACAGGCTGTACCTCGCACACAAAAAGAAGCCATGCTGGCTCTGGGCGCCACCCGCTGGGAAACCATTACTCGTATCATTGTCCCGTATTGCCGTTCAGGGCTGGCAGGAGCCGTCATTTTGGGTTTAGGCCGTGCAGTGGGTGAAACAATGGCCGTAACCATGGTTATCGGCAACGGCTACGCTTTAACTGCTTCCCTGTTTTCCTCCGGCACCACAATAGCCAGTAAAATTGCACTGGAATTTGGTGAGGCAACCGGCCTGCAAAAAAGCAGCCTGTTGGAACTGGCATTAATGCTCTTTGCAGTTACGCTTCTGGTAAATACTGTAGCACGGTTGTTGGTCTGGCGCATGACATCAGTAAAAGCAGAAAGGGAATAGAACCAAGATGGAGAGAGGGTATGCGATACGTCAATGGATAAATCGCATTATGCTGGGACTCAGCACTGCCGCGGCGATAACAGCGATAGTGCTCCTCCTTTTAATCCTGGGATATACTGTGGCGCAGGGCATCTCTTATATCACTCCTGATATTCTCACACACTCTGCCACATCTCCTGGTGAAGCCGGTGGGGGTATGAAAGATGAAATCATCGGCACGCTGATACTGATCGGCATTGCCTCCCTTATTGCCTTACCCATAGGGTTAATGACCGGTATATTCCTTTCCGAATTCGGCAGTCCTGGAACGGTCTCCGCCATCCGCTTTATAGCTGATATTCTGGCCGGTGTGCCTTCAATAATTGTGGGGGTTTTTGTATACGCCATTCTAGTCAGCCGCTTCTCCTATTCAGCTTATTCCGGAGGTATTGCACTGGCCGCTATTATGATACCAATTGTAGCCCGTACGTCTGAAGAGGCTATGCGGCTGGTACCAAACTCCATGCGTGAGGCGGCTCTGGCTCTCGGGATCTCCAGATGGAGGTCCATAATTGGAGTAGTCATTCCGGGAGCGCTAACGGGAATTCTAACCGGCATTTTGCTCGGTTTAGCCCGTATTGCAGGCGAGACTGCTCCGCTTATATTTACCGCTTTCGGCAACTTTTTTGGATTTGATGGACTGGATCAACCGGTGCCGGCACTCCCGCTTTCAATATTTAAATATGCCTTATCCCCTTATCCGGACCAGAACCAGCTTGCCTGGGCTGGGGCTTTCCTTCTGGTAATTTTAGTACTGATTATAAGCGTCATTGTACGTTGGATTTCTACCAGGCGTCGCCTTTAAATTTGGTAAAGGATGTTATCAATGAAAACAGAGCTGGTTTCTATGATCGAACCACAGGTAATGCCACATGCTGGGTTTAAAAAGAACGAAATTACAGCAGCGAATAAAAATTATGAGATTATGATTATCGAAAATTTTTTTGCCTGGTATGGTAGGTCGATTGCCTTAAAAAATATAAATTTGAGAATCAAATCACAATCGATAACAGCCATTATCGGTCCCTCCGGCTGCGGCAAGTCCACACTTATTCGCTGTTTGAATAGAATGCATGAAATTTCCCATGGAGGGCGAGTGTCTGGTCGTATACTGCTGGACAATAAGGATATTTATGCCAGGGATGTAGACCCGGTAATGATACGCCGGAGGGCCGGGATGGTCTTTCAAAAACCTGCTCCATTTCCCACCATGTCCATTTTTGACAACGTTGCTGCAGGTTTAAAGTTGTCTCGTGTTTGGAACTGGGGCCAGGATATAGATGATATCGTTGAACGCAGCTTAAAGCAGGCCGCCTTATGGGATGAGGTTAAAGATAAATTGCATCTCTCCGGCGCTTCACTTTCAGGAGGGCAGCAACAACGTTTATGTATTGCCCGGGCACTGGCAGTGGAACCGGAGATTATCCTGTTGGATGAACCGTGTTCAGCCCTGGACCCGATATCGACCCTGAAGATAGAGGAGTTGATGGCTGACCTGAAAGAGAAGTATACTATCGTCATTGTGACGCATAATATGCAGCAGGCAGCGCGAGTTTCAGACTGGTCTGCCTTTATGTTACTGGGTGAAATGGTGGAATATGGTGCGACGCGTGAATTATTCAGCCGGCCAAAGGATAAGAGGACCGAAGATTATATAACGGGCCGTTTTGGCTAGAGCAAGGAAGGCATGATATTCGGGAGGCTGTTTGATCAACAATGTTATATGCAGCCGCAACAATATGATGGCCTTCAGGTGTTCAGGTGAAAAAGAAGTAAATCAAGGTTTTTTTTAGGTACTAAATCAGGAATGCTTACCCCATATCCCCCAGGGTAAATATTTAGCCTGCATGTCTATTATGTATTGAATCAGCATTTGAGCCGGATATAACCGCCTCCGGTACCGCCACTAACCAAAATGTAAGACAAGAAACTATTTCTGTGACTAAAATTGCTAAACAGCCATTAGCTGGTGGTGACTTTTCATAATTCAGGGTGAGTGGTAAAATGCGGTTATCATGAAATTATTAACCCTGGCTGTGATTTTAGGGCTCTGTCTGACGCTGGCTTTGCCTGGTCTATCGAAGGCTGCGCCTGTTAAAGCAGTGGGCGTCAAGGAACTGAATTTTGTTTTTCTTCACGGCGCCGGCGGTAATTCAGGCTCTTTACAGGGGCTGTCTGATCACATTGTAGATGAGCTTCCTGATTATATCCGGGAATATGAGGCCGCCAATCCAGGTATTAAAATTCACTTCAATACTTTAAACAGGTGCTATCCGAACGATGTGGACATAGATACATGGGCAAAAAACATCGCTGACAGCATCAACAAGTATTTTAATAAAGATAATTTAATGCTTATCGGACACAGTATGGGGGGGAAAACGGCCCTTTATGCAGCTGCCAATAATACCGGGGGAATTGGTGACCGTGTACGGGCGGTGGTTACTATAAACAGCCCTGTTAAATATTTCAGCCAGTATTATTTTATTGGCGGAGCGGATTACTGGCGCGCTGCCCTGATGCTGCCCCAGGGGGGTGGAGTCCTCAGTGGTGGAGTCCTCAGCTCAATTGCCTATTATGACAGCACTAAGGATGGGAAATGGGTAGGAACTAACAAACACTGGCTGGCTCTGGTTTCTGGTGAATCTTCTCCCACCAGCGTGCAATTTGATTACAGCGGGGTCGACCCTCTACCAAGAGATATGGATGATACCATTGTCCCAATATCAGCTCAATATTCCGAGGGAGCTGATGTGGTCTATTATGGAGAATATGCTCACAGTGATTTTACGGATTCAGATGAGCTTTCCGGCAAGCTGGCAGATCAGATTTTAAATTATATCTTTGGGAAGAGGATATACGTATCTGAGGCTGCCAGAACCGGGACTTTCGAATATGAAGCCGGCTGGATGCCGGTAGTAGAAAGGTGGGAAGAAGCATACGGGGCAATAGAGGTGTGCAAAGGTACTATAATACACAAAAATGAGTCTTATTTGAAAGCACAGGAATGGGAAGACGTGGTGGGGGAAGGAATGGGGACAGATAGCCGGGAAAGCTATAAATTGCGCAGGAATTCATTACCCGTACTGACGAAAATACTGGATTCTCACTGGGAAACCGGTAATACTGAAGACTGCCGGGTTTATATTAAAACCCGGGCAGCTCCCAGAAGCACAGTTCAGGTTGAATGGAGTATCTTCCAGAATCCTTTGCTTCCCAGGGATTTTCCTCGAGATAGATTTGAGGTTGAAATTACCTCGGGTACGCCGTTTACGGGAGTAGACCGTGTATACTGGCTTAAGGAAAACCCGCTGGATCAAATGATAAGCATCGTTTCCCGTGCGGAGGGCCCTTATCGCTGGTTTAAAGCCCAATGGAGGACTTATGTCAAAGTCCCCCTGATGCGCGATATTGCTTCTGAGATCCGTTAATATCTCGGCATTTATTCTTTTTTAAACAAATAACATCCACCGGTAAAAACAGATCATATTTTCAATTTGGATCTGGTCTTGTTAAAGTGGTTCATGGCATCCCTGACCGCTAGCCCTACCACCCGGTTGCCGTCTAAAACCGGAAGGTATTTAATCCTGTATACGCTCATACGGTCCAGTACGTCCGCAGCCGGCTGGTTAACATCGGCTGTAGTTTGCAGGGATGAGGGGGTCATAATTTGATTTACGGTGGTTGTTTCCCATTGCCTTCGGGGTATTTTTCTCATTTTATCAATGTTTAATACACCGTGGAGTGTGTCTTCATCATAAACTACGAATTGTGAATGTCCTCTGGTCATAATGAAGTCTTCTACCAGACTGCTGAGAGTAAGCTGCCTGGGTATAATGGAAAAATCCTGAGACATTACTTGCTGCACCTTCATACCTTCGAGAGACCTGCTTAGAGAAAAGTGCTGCCTGCTCCTGGTAGCAGCCAGATATAAAATCCATCCCAAAAAAGCAATTATCAGCCCTACGAACCATTCCTGGTTTACCAGAAAGAAAACCCCTCCACCGAAAAAAGCCACTCCAAAGAGCCGCCCAGTATTGACAGTTATTACCGTTGCCCGGTCATAGCTCCTGGTGATTTTCCACAATATAGCCCTGAAAATCCTGCCGCCGTCCAGAGGGAACCCAGGTACAAAGTGTACCAGAAAAAGCATTAAAGTTATATAATTCAGCCATTGAATAAGCCAGGCCAACCATATATTCCCTGTAACTACCAGGGCAATGTAAACCAGATAAAAAATGATTACTATTATCAGGGTGGAAAGAAGACCCACAGTTGCCAGTAATACCTCCAGAATGGGGAGACTCTCTTTCCTGGCTACCTCGGGGACCCCTCCGAAGGGATACAAGAGGACCCTATCAAACTTAATACGACGCCGGTAGGATGTGATATTAATGGCTAACTGGCGTGCTACCATGGCCAGAAAGAAGATTATTCCGGCGCCCAACCCCAGCAGGAGCCTTTCAGGGATACCATAATATTCAGGGAAACGTGTAACGACCACGGCGATAATCAGGGCAAATGCCAGATACCAGGTCTGATGGAAAGCCATCCGGGTTCTGAATAAAGGGACAGCAAAATTAAATACTTTCATATCTAAACCGCCAGGCCGGTGTTGTAAAATCTGGGTTAAAAGTATTCCAGGCCAGAGTAAATCCCGCGCATCCTGAAGCAATTGGTGAATGTATCCAACATTCTAATTTCCCTGATTCCGGTTGTCAACAGTATAAAACAGGATTGATTATTCTGATTCATTTTTTACACGAGACCTGTTCCGGACGAAATCCATTAAAAATAATAAGATAAAAAGAGACATACTTTTATTTTTCTCAGGCAGCACTGAAAAAACAGGTTATTTGGGAGTTAGAACAAATGGAGGAAACAGGTTGAAAAAAGTGCTTATTGCTTATTTTACTTTAACTGGAAAAACCGGCCAAATGGCAGAATTTATCGGTGAGGGAGTTCGCTTCAGCGGGCAGACAGCTCTGGTAAAAAAGATATCTGAAATCAAAGCTCCCAGCGATCTGGATGATTACGACGGCTATATTTTCGGTTCTCCAACTTACCACAGGGACATGGCTGAACCAATGAAAACTTTTCTTTTTATAGCAAGAAAGGCCAGGATGGAGGGTAAGTTAGCCGGTGCCTTCGGATCCTATACTCACAGCGGAGATGCACCGGCATTGATACTGGATACCATGCAGTATGTATTCAAGATGCTGCCTTTTGAACTTGGTTCCTTTAACCTTAAAGAGGCACTGGTGGAAACCAGAGACGGATTGAGAGCCTGCCAGGATTACGGCAAGGTTTTTGGGGAGAAACTCGGGGTATGAAATCTGAGTTTGAGTTTATTCTCCTTTAACTACTACGGAAATCAACCGTATTATAAGTGATGAGGAAGAGCATATTTCAAATTGAAGATATATTAGAAAAAAGTTTTCAGGGCAAAGTGGTTAAATTAAGCATAGTTTAAATTTTACAAGGTGCATCTGAGGTAAGGAACAGTAAAATGGAAATTAAAATTATTACTGACAGCACTGCAGACCTGGAGCCTAAAACCTTTAACACTTTAGATATAGGAGTGGTGCCTATTTATGTGCGTTTTGGGGACCGGATCTACAGAGACGGAATTGAGATATCCAAAAGGGAATTTTATCAACGTTTAAAAACCTCACCGGTACATCCTGCTACCTCGCAGCCTCCTCCGGAGGATTTCACCAGATTTTATACGGAAGCTTTGAAAGAAGCCAGAAATGTAGTCTCTATTCATATCTCATCCAGGATCAGCGGTACCTACAATTCAGCCTTAATGGCCCAGCAGACTCTGGAACAGGGTTCCCGGGTTAAGGTGATTGATTCCCGTTTTAATTCAGCGGGTTTAGGCCTGGTGGTCAAAGCTGCCGCCATGCTGGCTAAGAGCGGGGCTAGTTTACCGGAGATTATGGCGGAGACTTACAGAGTAATTGACCATGTTCATATGTTCGGTATGTTTGAGACCATGAAATATCTGGCCCGCAGCGGTAGAGTTAATAAAACCATAGCTGCGGCGGCTAACTTTTTAAATGTGATGCCGCTCCTAACTTTTCATAATGGAGAGATTGTCCGTACCGGGCTGGTGCGAACAATCTCGAAGGGTATGGAACGTATCTATGAGTTCGTTAAGGCCAGGATACCGGTCACAGAAATCGCTATTGTCCACAGTGATGTTCCGGATCAGGCACATGAGCTCAAGGCACGTCTTTCCGGACTGCTTCGAGCTGAACTGATATCAATTACTGAATTGGGAGCTGCACTGGGTGTACACGGCGGACCGGGCGTGCTGGTTCTGGGATTGAGAACAGATAAAAAAAATAGCGTTTAAGATGATTTTTTATTTGCGATAAAATAAGGAGGCAGATATGGCGGTTCCACAACTTTTACTTTTAGTGATCAATGTGTTTGGTGGGGCGGCTGTTATCGGAAGTTACATCCAGGGTTTTGTCTCTCATCCCGGTAGTGCAGACGTTCTGTGGGGAAATATCACCGGTACCGTGCGTTCGCTTTATTTTATTTCCATGATTCTTTCTGCACTGGGGTATTTCTTTTTTATCTATTATATTTTATTCCGGCTTGATCCTGCGGCGGTACAGGTTACCGGCAACGTCGGTTTTGAAGTATTTTTTGTTATTTTCACAGGGATGCTTCTTTTTTCTGCTCTATGGATGCCCTTCACCTTCAGCTATGTAGATGCGCCTCATTCAGGTACCTGGGTAGCCGTCCGGGCTGTTCTTTTTCTGGTGGCTATTTCATCCTGTGCCCTGGTCTGGGCTTTGCTGAGCCTCAATACGAGAACACCGTCTCTGCCTTACTGGCTGGCAGTGGCTGGCAGTGGTTATTTTGCTTTTCATACCACTGTACTGGATGCATTTTTGTGGCCGGTCTTATACCGTTAAAAAAGAAAACCAGCAAATGCAACAGCGTACTGAGGGCTTACCTGCTGGGTTAACTATGCTCAGAATAGAACAGGTTGATGGCGAGGTCACCGGGTGGTAAAATACCAGACAAGCAGCCCGGATTGAAGTTATTAATTTTCCCCCATTTTGAGATTTGAGTCCGGGCAGGCATCAGGAATTTTTTCTTTAAATTGCTCTGCATACCTGTCAGCGTCAAATTTACGTTTAAGCCCTTTTTCGTTCATATATCTGATGTTCCCGAATACCGGTCTTTCTGCCCACGGCCTGTCATGTTTACCGAAACACCAGGCAACCCCGGCGAAACTGTTAGGATCACGCCCGTCAAGCTCATGTTTGTTATTCAGATATAGAGCTATCCTGAAGGCTTCAACGGGCGTTTTGGTCCATTCCAGTATCTTTTTTCCCCAGTACATGCGCATATATCCATGCATTTTACCAGTAAAAAGCATTTCCCTCTGGGCGGCATTCCAGTATTTATCGTGAGTTTCAGCTTTCTCGAATTGAAATGCTGAATAGATCACTTCACGGGCATTGGTCTGGTGGAGGGAAAGATTCTTTTGCGCCCAGACCGGAAGTCCGGTAAAAGAATCGTAGAAGGGATTGTAAAATACATAATTAATGGCCAGTTCCCGCCGCACAACCAGCTCTTCCAGGAAGCTGTCACAACCCGAACCGCTGGTTTTCAGGGCTTCAAGTGCAACATACAGCGGGGAGATCTGCCCGAAATGGAGATAAGGGCTGAGATCAGACTGAGCCTTCAAAAGTGGGTTATTACGTTCTTTAGCGTAGCGCTGCAAACTACCAATTAAAAAGTTGCTCAGATGAAATTTGGCCTGGGAGGTACCACCCAGGAAAGAAGTAACGGGAGTTGCCTGGCCGGGTATCTTAAGGCCCTGAAGAATGCTGTCAGGATCATCCAGATTCAAGGAATTGAAGTCCATGCTCAGAGAAGAAAGCTTTACCTCGTTCTCAACAACAGGTTTAAGATATTTAGCTAATTGTTTATGGATTTTAGGGCGAAATGCGGCGGCGCTAAATTCCTCTTTACTGGAAGCTACTTCCACCGGCACTACGACATCTGATTCTACCTGTATGAGAGAACAGTTTAGCTTAAGAGCCGCTTCGCGGCGCCAGTCACGCTGTATTCTCAGGTATCCTCTATCTACAATAACCGCGGCAGCCTTTTTAGCCAGAGCAATTATACCCACAGGAGGAGAAATGGTTTGAATCACCATTAAAATACGGTGATTTTTCAGCGTACTCTGGACTTCTTTCAATCCCTGTAGCATGAAACAGTAATGCCTGGCGTTTCCTTCAGGGAAATCAGCAGTCAGCCCAAAAAACACTATCAGCGGCAACGATAACTGGTTAGCCTTCAGAATGGCATATTCCAGAGCATGGTTGAATTCTATTCGCTGAGAACTTTGCATCCAGTACAGGACGTACTGTCCACGGCGAACAGGCTGGTCATTCAAAATTTTCAGGCGTTCATCTTGAATGGAGGCGCAGGTTTCATTCGAATAATTTGACATAATAAACTGACAAGCTTATATTTCTACGGTTAAACGGTTGCCTTCAATTTTAACCGGGTAGGTCTTAAGGGGGCGGGGAGATTTAACTGCCTTACCTACCATTGAAACCAGTCCTGATCCTTTCAACCAGCGGACAACGCTGCCGTCTTTCAGGTTAAACTGGGAACCGTGACGGGGGCAGGTAATAGTATTCCCTGTTAATATACCCAGATGCAACTGCCCACCCATGTGGGGGCAACGGTTATCCGCTGCATAAAACTGGCCATCTACCCTGGCTATCACAATTTCGTGCCCGTCTATAACCAGTTCTTTTAAGGTCCCATCTTCCATAGAGCCAATATCTAAGGATCCTGTCATTTTTACCTCCTCTTTGACTTCTGATAAATCAATACCTTATTATTTTTTCTTCCGAAAATTTCCTATGGTATTATTGATTCCAGCATTTTACTATCAGCTCCAAAATAGACTTTATTTCCAATTCTGACCACAGGCCTCCGAATTAAGCGGGGCTCTTTTAACATCAGATCTATTATTTCATCATTACTCAATTTATCTATCTGCAGGCCCAGTTCCTTTACACTGGGGCTGCGGGGATTGAACATTTCGCTGGCAGGTTTATCTTTTAATAGTTCAACAATCTCCACACGGCTGAATTTATCCTTAAAGTAATCTCTTTCTTTAAAGGCCACTTTCTTTTGCGAAAGATACTCTTTCTTCTTCCGGCAGGTATTTCACTTCGCCCAGCAAAAAAAATCCACTTCCCTGACCATATGGTTCCTCCTATCTTATAAAATGATTTAGTGTCCCAGCGATCAGCTTACTCCTAAAAATCCGGACAAGGCCGTTATTGATTTTCCTATCTACTATTTATTGTAGATAAATTTCCGACTTCCGGGGTGGTGAAAAAGCGATAATTTGGAACAGGTATCTGATATCAACCTGAATTTACAATCCCGCGCGATCCTATTTATCTCGTATAATAATTACAATCAGAAGTTTAACCAGAACGCTTTTAATGACCGGGGGTCGGTTGACTGCGAAAGGCATCTTGAAGATAATGAGGGAAATTAACCGGTGAGGGAAGACGTTATGAAAATAATTGACCTGAGAAGCGATACGGTCACTATTCCCACTCCTGAGATGAGACAGGCTATGTTTGAGGCTGAGGTGGGTGATGATGTTTATGGTGAAGACCCTACTATCAACCGGTTGGAAAAGATGGCTGCGGAGAGAATGGGAAAAGAAGCAGCCTTATTTACCACTTCCGGAACCCAGAGCAATCTTATTGCGGTGTTAACCCACACGCGTCATGGCAATGAGATCATAGTAGGATCGCAATCGCACATTTTTTTCAATGAAGTGGGAGGAGCTGCGGCTATCGGTGGGCTGGTAATGCATAATCTGCCCAATGACAGTTCCGGTTGTCTCGACCTGGATCAAATCAGCCGGTCTATTCGATCGAAAAATATACACTATCCTGAGACTGCACTTATTTGTCTGGAGAATACTCATAACCGTTGTGGAGGATCGGTACTGACAGCCGGGTATATCAATGAAGTCTGCCAGATCGCCCAGACGCAGGGGATAAAGGTACATATGGATGGGGCCCGCATCTTCAATGCTGCAGTGTCTCTGGGAGTACCGGCCAGCCTGCTGGTCGAGAGAGTCGATTCGGTTTCATTTTGTTTATCCAAGGGATTAAGCGCACCGGTTGGTTCCTTACTTTGTGGGGGGCGGGATTTTATAGAACGAGCCCGCAAATACCGGAAAATGCTGGGTGGGGGCATGCGGCAGGCGGGGATTCTGGCAGCCGCAGGCATTGTAGCGCTTAACAACATGGTATACCGTCTGGCTGAAGACCATGATAACGCCAGGCGGCTGGGTCAGGGACTGGCATCTATTCCTGGAATCAATCTATCTCAGAACCAGATTCCTACCAATATCGTGATGTTTGACATCTCACCACAAATGGCAGTTGATGATTTTATTCAGGGATTGGAACAAGTGGGGGTTAAGGTAGGCGCCCGTGGTGGAAGATTGTTCCGCGCGGTTACTCACCGTATGATTTCTTCAGCGGATATTGATGAAGCCCTGATGCGCATCCAGAGTGTCTGCCGTAAGCTGCGCTAACAGAAATGATATTTTTTAAACTGGATGGCTGATAATCCTGGATAAAGCATATTATTAAGTTGCTTGTTGAAGACAGAGGGTAAGAAGTCCTTTGCCAAACAATCAGGTTCAGCAAAGTACAAAGGGGTGATCATCCATGAATATCCGGCAGGAATATGTCCAGATTAATATCACAGGATCAAAGTTAACCGGGGAAAAAGATACGGCGTTAAGTACTCCGCTGGTGTTAGAAAAAGCCGCGGGAATGCAATTTAAGAGCGAAATCAGGATAAAGCGGTATATAAAACCGGGAGGGATGTTATCATAAGAATAATATGGAACTTTTAAACCTGAGCAATATAGCCCTGCCGTGTAAGGGAATCCCAAATAGCGGCAAAAGGATGGACATCTTTACCCTGTTTTAAAAGGAGGGGTACAACAGCTTTGGGATAACTTACCAGAGCTATTTGACTTAATTTGAGTTCCAGTCCTAACCGGTAACGTTTCTCGAGGTCTTTCAAACGCAATTCCAGGTCTGCCCGGGTGGCACGGGCTTTAGAATCCAATCGTTCTAAATCTGCCCCTTTGTGGTTCTTGCCGGATTCAATTTTAAGGATTAATGCCTCATAATGCTCAATCACCTGTTTTCTTTCAATATGGAAAGCATTGGTGAGGTTTTCCTGTGAGGATTTTATCAGGAGAAACATGTCTTTTAGTAACTCTTTTACTGCAGCCTGATAAGCATGTGCCAGGCTCAGCCGCAGGGCCAACTCCTTTCTGGCCTGTGTTACACCCTCAATGAGAAGATGTAGGGTTTGTTCATTAACGCCTGTAGTTGTCCAACCGGTATGCAGATCCACAGCTTTTTCTATAAACATCTCCTGGCGCTCTTCACCAATAAGCGATACCTTAAAGCGTAGAAAGGCGTGATGGAATAATAGCAACTGTTCTTCTCCGGTTTCCATGATATGACCGGGCATACGGATCTGGGCAAGAACTTTTTCCAGGGTACGGCCCCTGGTTGGATTAAGTCCGTTAAGATATAGCTGGGTAGTACTTCCCCTGATATTGGCCAGGGTATCCAGCGTATCAAGAAAAGAGCTGCCATAAGTGACCAGTTCTGCATCCGGATGCTCATGAAAGGCTTCAGGTGAAAAAGCCAGCTTAAGGTGTTCCCGTCCACTAAAATGAGGTTGTACCTGTTCATCCAGCAGCACTTCTATAACGCGATAGCCCGCATTTTCGACAATTCCAACTGTCCCCAGAAAACGGCTGACCAGGGGTTCCAGAGTATCAGCCATCCGCCGTCCCTCCCAAAATAGCCTGGTCGAGTGATTTTATCAATTCGTATTGCTCTCTGGCTTCCTGGAGCTGTGTACCTATAGTATCCAGCTTTGTTTTTATTTCCTCATCGTTACTGCTGGTTACCACTATTTCCATGATGGTTTCCTCAAGGTCTTTTTCCTCTCCCAGCCTTCCCAGTATCAGATCCAATTCACCTACTACTAATTCAAACATGTTAATTTTGTGGTCCAGTATTTCCAATATCCGGTCTTCAACGGTATTCCGGTTAGACAGATTAAAAATATAAACATCTTTTTCCTGGCCGATCCGGCTTAATCTTCCTATCCGCTGTTCAATACGCATGGGATTCCAGGGTAAATCAAAATTAAATAAAATATGGCAGAATTGTAGATTACGTCCTTCTCCGCCCGAGTCAGTGCTGAGCAGCACACGAGCATCCTGCCGGAACCTTTCAATAGATTCATCTTTTTCCCTGGCGTTGAGACCACCGTGATATAATACCAGCGGGTATTCCTGGAGGCTTTCTCTGATCCATTGCAGTGTAGTCAGATAATGAGTGAAAATAACTACTTTTTCATTTCCTATTGATTCCAGCGTCTTATGTAAGGCTGCCAGTTTGGCGCTTTGAAACAGGCCTTTGGGTATTGCCAGAATCTCCTGTAAGCGTAATTTTTGTTCAGGTGGTGGATTATTTTGCAGCAATTTTTCAATAGTAGAGCGGATGGCGCAGGGGCTGCTTCCCAGCTCCATTTGAAGTGCGGAAAGAGCCAGGCGGCTCAGCGGCAATTTGTTGTGAGGATAGAATTGACGTACCATCCGGGTTACCAGCCGGTATATGCTTTCTTCTTCTGGTGTCATTTCGGTGCTGATAGTCTGGGCTTTTCTTCTGGTAAAATTTATGCCGGTAGTGCTGCGGCGATTTCGTACCATTACCTGGCTTACCTGCAACTTTAGCTGGTCTGTATTCTGAGGTTTGAGATGGTTGCCTCGGTTTAAATATTGTCTGTGGAATTCAGAGACTGTTTTCAACTGACCTGGTCTTAACAGGGTGATCAAGTTAAATAGTTCATCCAGGTTGTTCTGTACCGGGGTCGCTGTCAGCAGCAAAATATATTTCTTGTCCAGTTCATTGACCAATTTCCAGGCTGCTGTATTGCGGCGCCGCAGGCGGTGAGCTTCATCAACAATTACCAGATCAAAACGGGTTTTGGTTATCTTTTCAGCACGGCCGGCGCGTTTTGCCAGATCGATTGAGGCGATAATATTAGGAAACCTGGACCAGGCTGTTTCACCTGCGCTTATAAACTCATTTGAATCACTTGAAATAAAGTCCTGGTTAAATTTTTGTGCCATCTCTTCCTGCCATTGATGTACCAGTGCAGGGGGGGTTAAAATGAGGGTTCTTTTAACCAGACCCCTCAAAATATATTCCATAGCTATCAGTCCTGCTTCAACCGTTTTTCCCAATCCTACCTCATCACACAGTAAAGCCCTGCCGCGCATCTGACGCAGCACTGTTTTTACTGTGTTAACCTGATGAGGGTAGAGGGTTACCCCCTGGGCTATCTGAAATGAAAGCAACTGGTCGAATCCTGGCTTAACTGTTAAGGCTGATACCTCACGTGCCAGAAAAAAGCTGGCTGACGATGAAAACCTTCCCTGCCAGGCGTTCTCCATAAGGGGTACAGGATCATTGACAATAACCGGATGGTCATGGAGTAATGTACTAATATTGGTTTCCGGCTGCTCCATCATCAACCCTCTGATTTTTAAGCATTTATTTTCCTGATAGAACTGGAGGAGGTTTCCCAGGCTGGAAAGCTTTTTTACCAGCCCTCTGGCATAAAGAATTTCCTCCTGAATCTTTACTTTAATCTTACCGGCATCTCCTAGATCCAACTCGGTTTGACCTGAAACGAATTCTGCCAGATGGGGCGATAAAAGTATATGATCAGCATCGATGATGGCTTGCTTTAAGGATAGACTGTAAAATTCAGGGAGGAACGGTTTCATTCTAATTGGTGATATTACACTTTCCAAGTTGTTTTATCAAGTGAACGCACTAATCCAGACCTGGTTACATTGGAAACTCGTGATTTGGGGTGTTAATAATGGTCGAATAATTTAATCGAATTAAAATAGTGATAATACTTATTTAAATACAGGTTGAGGATGCCGTTGAATACCGGATCCAAATATTTACTTCATTGGTTATTTACTTAAGTGTAAAATTAATAAATTATATTTTTATTTCGTATTTCTAGATGAAATTAATGAATATAGACAACTATATTTTATTCTCCGGTATATATGGATCATGATTTATAGACAGAGGTCAAGGTTTGCTGGCGCCATTTTGGTATTGAAGTTCCGGCCAATAAGTAGTAATCTTATAAGTATATTCCATAAGAGAAAATTTGTCTGATGGTTAAAATATACAGGAAGATAATATGGAAGATAATAAAGTTTTAGTTGAACAATGGGGAAAACCTAATAAACGTGTTTTATTTAAATTAAAAATAAGTAAATATATCTGGTTATCTCTTATCAGTGCGGTTGTACTGGCAATTGTTTTGCTGGTATTTTTTAATAATACGGATCTGATTGTCAAGCCCAGCATTAATGTAGTATCCAACTCCGGCCCGGGTGAATGGGCCATGTTCGGTCATGATCCGGTCCATTCAGGCAGTTCAGGGGCTAATGTCTCTTTGCCACAGGGCACTGTTACAGAATTACTGGCTACGGGGGAGGAGATGCGATCGTCGCCGGCTGTGGCCAACGGGTTAATTTATATTGGCTCACGGGATTATCACCTGTATGCCATAGATGAAATTACCGGGGATATTCGCTGGAAATTTAAAGCCGGTTCTTATATAGATGCTTCCCCTGTGGTAGCCGGCAATATGGTGTATTTTGGTTCCAATGATGGGAATCTATATGCCCTGAACGCGGCGACAGGTCAAAAAATCTGGAATCATAAGACTCAATACGCCATCCGCTCAGCACCGGCAGTAGCTGACGGCAGGGTCTATTTCGGTGGTGATGATTACTGCATACATGCCCTGGATGCCATAACCGGAAAATCTATCTGGAGCCACGAGACAGGGAATTGTATTCAATCCTCGCCCGTGGTAGCCAATGGGATTGTCTATGCTGGATCCTGGGATGAAAATTTATACGCTTTAGATGCACGTAACGGAAAGAGACGCCTTCAATTTCCGGCAGGCAATTCAATATCAGCAGCTCCTATAGTTATCGGCACTACTGTCTACGTAGGTAATTCGGGAAGCCTGCTTTATGCAATTGATGGAAATGCCCGCAACTGGTGGGGCGAAAACCGTTTGCGCCCGATCTGGGAGGCTCTGCATATATACAATTTTTTGGGCAGGCCACCAACACTATCAGGATATCTTTGGAGTGTCAAGTTTTCAGGAAAGATAACCTCTTCCCCCGCGGTAGATGGAAACATGCTCTATATCGGAGTGGGGAATAAACTGGCGGCAGTGGATATTCAAAATAAAACTCAACTCTGGGAATTTAAAACCGGGGACGTCATAAGTTCCATGCCTGCCGCAGTCAACGGACGGGTGTATGTGCCAAGCCAGGATGGCCACTTTTACATTTTAAATGGTTTAACAGGGGAAAAGATCAGCGATATCCAGGTAGGCAGCAAATTAAACTCCGCTCCTGCCATTTCAGGCAATACAGTTTATATAAGTTCAGCGGATGGAAAGCTGTTTGCGATCAGATAAAAATGGAATTTCTGTATTGATTTTATTATCGGAGATTTCCTGATACCTCTCTGTGTCTGACTTTTATCCTCGAGAATTTTATACCCTGCCCGCTAAATATTGTATGATTGCCGCCAGATATTCCGGACGGTCAGAGCCGACCAGGTATTTCTTACCGGAGGCGGTAGTTATTTTTACACCCCGGTTACCGCGCAGATAATAGGCCGTCATCTTACCATTAAAGCGTATTCCATAACCCCCGAAATCTCTCAGCGGTGCAAACTGATGTACCTCCGCTGCGGTAATATCGGTATTTTTCAGGCTCAATACCCTGATGCCGATGATTCCCCAGCGTATAATAGTGTGTTGACGGGTAACCAGGGTACGCTGTCCTCCGAAAGGAATAATAAGCAAAAGGCCGGTGACAATCAGAAGAATGGATGACAGGGACTGATTAAATATGAAGAAAATGGCCCAGGTAATCATGATCAGCGGCAATAACGTAGTCAGCAAAGTTACGTAGATTGGATTTTGAAAATCCCAGTAGACGAACCGGTCATCTTTGCTAATACGCTGAGCCAGATCCTTTTTTAAGGCGTTTATATCCTCAGTGATCAATGGTTCAGAACGGGGATGCGCAGGCCGTATTAACTCCAATATCACTGCCAGTATAACCGTGATGCCGAATACCAGTCCAAAATACCACCAGTTGAACCCAAATGAATCAGTTCCATGGCGTATATATTGTAAATATCCCAGGCTGACGCCGGTCATGGCGCCTGCAGTAATATCATCCAGTAATGATAGCCAGTTGAACTTTTTGGCATTTTCCTGCCTGGCCCAGAGCTCATCCAGAAAAACAGAAAGTAGAATAAAGAACACCGAAAGGCCGGTAGTCAGCCCAAAAACAGACCAGGGCGACCCGTAAGCATCCGGCTGACCGTTGAAACTGAAGTGCACTGCCACCTCTGAAGGTAGAGGAGCGTTTATAACAAGAAAACACTCAGTAATATCAGAGCTGCCAGAGCCGGCAGGTGAGCCCAAACAGGATGGGCCAGTTTCAGTTTCATAACTTACTCCTTGAGTATTCAATGCTTTTTTAGCAGGTCTAATTGTTCCTCAAATATTTTACGGATACTTTGGGGCGGCAGCCCCGCCAGAAAGGCTTCTGCAATAACTTCTTTTATCCTGTTTTGTATGTCTGACTCTATACCGGGCTCAGGATTTTGCCTGTGGATGATTCTGGCTCTCCGTCCCAGCCTCAGACTGATGATTCCCTGTTGACGCAACTCAAGATAGGCCCGGCGGACGGTATGCATATTGATGTCTAGGCTGTCAGCCAGTTCCCTTACTGAAGGTAATTCATCACCGGGCTGGAGGTCTCCTGAGGCCAGTTGCTGTTTGATCTGGTATACTATTTGCGCGTATAAAGGACGGCTGTCCTTTTCATTTATAGAAATCAACATTTTCAATTCCTATCTGTTATAAAATTAATATAACAGTTATAATACAAAAAGTCAAACACTTGATTTTCCCTCTGGTAGCCGTGGGTGGAGAGTATGCGGCAAAGGCATTAATGAAGAAGGAGCAGGTTCAGCTTAATTTACGGTATTTCAACAGGCGCAAATTTCCCATAGTTGACTGCCAGTAAGCCGCAATCAGAAATATTAATCACGCCATTATGGTCAAAATCAGCCCGGTCATCAAATCTGCTATTCCCCGATATTGCGCCATAAGCGGATGCCAGAACGCCGAAGTCCTGAATGTTAATGCAGTTATCATTATTGGCATCGCCCTCTAAAAGAATACCCATGTTGACCGCTGGGGAAGGGAAGTTAATTAACACCCCTCCGAATTGAATTGCAAAACATTATCTGAGGAAGGTTGAAGCAACTCATTTAAGAAAACTTTGAATACGATCAATAATAGATGAAAGCGCAAATGAACTTAATAAGATCAGATTACCTAATAAAGGATTATAATTTTAACCAATTAATTTGGAAAAGGAAAATACCGGCTGAAAATGAAAATAACCAGCGGAATGGTTATGATAGAGAAAATAAAACTGCCCACAATATACTGGCTGGCTATTATCCGGTTGCCGCCGGAACGTTCCGCAAACACGGGTATAGCCGTAATCGGTGGTATGGCAGCCTGTAACATGATGATTAAGGCCAGGCTGAAATGCGGCTTTATCCAGATCAGAAGTCCTAAAAAAACCATTGGGAAAACGAGGTTTTTAACCAGGATGAACCTGGATACTTCCCACCAGTATATTTTTTTACTTTCCTTGCCGCTGTACATGAAATCGTTATAGACATTACCCCCGAGTATCAGCATAAAAAGGGGCAAAGCCATGCCTCCCACCAGGCTAAGAATCATCATAAGAAAATCCGGGATATATCCGGATACCCCTGATAAGCCTATTACCAGGCCAATAAGAGTAAATACAATCACCGGGTTGATAATGCGTTTCCAGTTCAGCACCCGTTCTTTGACTATATTTTTAAAAAACAGGGAATAGGTGCTGAATACCATGGTCGGCTGCAAGATAATAAAAAGGAAGAGCTCTACCAGATATACCGACGGGTCTTTAAACAGCCCGCCAATTATTACCAGCGGAAAGAAGATGCCGTTTTGATACAGCAGGCTGATGGTCCATTCACTGCGAATATCCTTTCTGACCATGAAAGAAGTGCCAAGGGATAAAAGCAGGGCGATTACGGTAAATCCCAGCCACCAAACAGGCAACTGCCACCAGTCCGGATATTTCTGGGGCGAAAAATTAGCTAATATATTAGATAAGACCACACATGGGATGGCTACATCAGTGGCAATGTTAGTAAGAATGTTGATAGCATTGGAGGGTACCTGCCGGCGGCCGATAATCCAGAAGCCCAGGACGCCTATTCCCAGCATGGCAGCTACGGCCTGGAAGGTAATGGTAAATGCACTCATATGTTATTATTATAACAATAAAATTTCATGCCGGAAAAAAACTCAACTCTAAATTATTGGTTGGCCGGTATATTGGCCTTGACAAACAATCGATAATCTCTCTATAATAACTTGAATTCAATTGACAGCCCTCTTTATTGATATTACCAAGACTGAAAAATCCCTGCGTAGCATAAATCATTGAATATTAGGAAATAGTACTTTTATTTATGTCAAAATATATCTTTGTCACTGGCGGTGTGGTAAGCTCTGTTGGTAAGGGTATAACCGTCGCCTCTATCGGTACAATCCTGAAAAGCCGGAATGTCTCGGTATCAGTATTAAAACTTGATCCTTATTTGAATGTAGATCCGGGTACCATGTCACCTTACCAGCACGGGGAGGTTTTTGTTACTCAGGATGGTGCAGAAACGGATCTGGATCTGGGCAATTATGAGCGTTTTATTGATATTGGCCTGACAGCCCAGTCTAATATTACTTCCGGCCAGATTTATTCCTCGGTTATCGCTAAAGAGCGGCATGGAGATTTCCTGGGAGGCACTATTCAGATCGTACCTCACCTGGTTGGTGAAATTAAGGACCGGTTTAAGCAATTGGCCAGGCAATCTTCCGCCGATGTACTCATTATAGAGGTAGGAGGAACTGTAGGAGACATTGAAGGACAGCCTTTTCTGGAGGCTATCCGCCAGATGCGCAACGAAGTTGGAAGAGACAATGTATTATACGTACATGTTACATATTTGCCTTATCTCAACTGTACTCATGAAATAAAAACCAAACCCACCCAGCATAGTGTCAATGAGTTGCGGCGTATTGGTATCCAACCGGATGTAATAGTATGCCGCAGTGATTACCCGATTGCTGATAGCATTCGTGCCAAGATATCCCTTTTCTGCGATGTTCAGTTGGAAGCTGTAATTCCTCTTCCAACTGTAACCAGCATTTATTTCGTACCTCTGATGCTGGAGGAGGAAGGGCTGGGTAAGCTGTTAGTGGAAAAATTAAGTCTTAATGCTCAACCACCTGATCTTGATCAGTGGAAAGAACTGGTTCACCGTCTGCAAACGCCCCGCGAACCGGTAAACATCGCGCTGGTGGGTAAGTATGTGGAATTGCATGATTCTTATTACTCCGTGCGTGAAGCTCTTCAGCATGCTGCCCTGCACTATAATAGAGATGTGAATTTGCTGTGGATTCCTTCTGAATCGCTGGAAAAGGGCGAAGCGGAGGCTATGCTTCGTTCTGCACAGGGCATTGTAATGCCTGGCGGATTTGGGATCCGTGGAATCGAAGGAATGATTAAAGCTGTTACTTATGCCAGGGAAAACCGTGTGCCCTATCTGGGGCTTTGCCTGGGAATGCAGGTAATGGTAATAGAGTTCGCCCGGCATGTGCTGAATAGTAGTGAACCCAATTCTACTGAGTTTAACCCGGACACGCCTTATCCGGTAATCGATTATTTACCCGAACAGCGAGACATGCAGAATAAAGGCGGAACCATGCGTTTGGGCAACTATCCCTGTGAATTACAGTCCGGCACTCTGGCTGCCGCGGCTTATGATGGACACGGAACGGTGGTTCTGGAACGTCACCGGCATCGTTATGAGTTTAATAATGAATATCGTGAAATACTGGCAAAGGCCGGCATGGTATTTAGCGGTCTTTCCCCAGATGGTAAGCTTGTAGAGGTTTGTGAACTGGCGCAACACCCCTGGATGGTTGGTTGTCAATTCCATCCGGAATTTGGTTCCCGACCTAACCGTCCTCACCCCTTGTTCCTTGGTTTTATTAATGTGGCCAGCAATACCCTGCGAGAAGGGGCTCAACCGTTACTGCCCCTTTCATAATGACCTTTAGCAATAAAAACCAGCAGGTATTGTCTACTTTGCATGATTCGTCACCACGCGATATAAATTTGGATAATGAGGTTTTACATATTAATAATAATCCAATAAGACTGGCATTTATCGATATAATAAAATATATTTAGAGAGAGTAAATATATGGTTCAGAGTGATCCGGTTACTGAAGTTAGTGTTCCTCCAGTGGAAGTGAAAATGAATATCACCGAACTGGAAAGCAAGACCCGTGACGAATTGATTGATCTGGCGCGGCAAATGGGGGTTTCCAGCTATACAGGCCTTAAAAAGCAGGACCTGATTATGCGCCTTTTACAGGCTCATACCCAGCAGCAAGGCAACATTTTCTGCTCAGGTATTCTGGAGACGATGACTGACGGTTACGGGTTCTTGAGACAAAGCAGCCTTTTGCCCAGCCTGACAGATGTCTATATATCGCAATCTCAAATACGGCGTTTCGGTTTACGAACCGGTGACATGGTAATAGGCCAGGGACGTCCTCCCAAGAATGGCGAAAAGTATATGAGTCTTCTCAGGGTAGAGGCTATTAATGATCTTGATCCGGAACTGGCCAAGCAAAGGCCTAATTTTGGCGCTCTGACCCCCACTTTCCCTGACCGTTTGATCAACCTTGAAAACGGAGGAGACCTGGCCACCCGGCTGGTTAATCTGGTAGCGCCCATCGGCCGCGGTCAGCGCGGATTGATAGTCTCACCGCCTAAAGCTGGCAAAACCCTGCTTCTCAAGGCGATAGCCAACGCCATTTCCAATAACTATAATGATATTCACGTTTTAGTCTGCCTTATCGGCGAACGACCTGAAGAGGTCACCGATATGAAACGCGCAGTAAAAGGGGATGTGATCAGCGCCACCTTTGATGAGCCGGCTGAAAACCAAACCCGTGTGGCGGAACTGGCGCTGGAAAGAGCTAAAAGAATTGTAGAAAGCGGTAAAGATGTAATAATTCTCCTTGATGGCATTACCCGTCTGACCAGGGCCTATAATCTGGCTATGCCACCCAGCGGCCGTACTCTTTCCGGGGGTATCGATCCCGCTGCCCTATATCCACCCAAGAGATTTTTCGGGGCTGCACGTAATACTGCCGAAGGAGGAAGCCTGACTATTGTGGCTACCTGCCTGGTAGATACCAACAGCCGTATGGATGAATTAATTTACGAAGAATTCAAAGGTACTGGTAATATGGAACTGCATCTGGACCGCAGACTGGCAGAAGTACGTGTCTTCCCGGCTGTGGATATACAGCGCAGCGGTACCCGCAGAGAGGAATTACTCATGGATGAAACCACCGTCAAGCAGGTCTGGTTGATGCGCCGCATGGTTTCAATGATATCGGCTGATTCCAACAAATTTTCTGAAGCTTCAGAAAGGATAATAGAGCGTCTACGCCGCACTAAAAACAATGCCGAATTTTTAGCTACACTCACCAAGGAAGTTTAACTTACCTGCTTGCTTTTAAAAAGCCGGACTTAATGATAAGAACTCCAAATCATCCCCTTCCCCTACCCCGGGGGAGGGGATTTTTCATACGGAAGTTTTATCTCTTCCAATTTTAACTTGTCTTTTAAATTTATGTTATGATGGAAGAAAAGTCCGCCGGGGCGGTTTATTATTCAACTTAAAATACACAATCAAAGAAGGGATTGTATGCAACCCAAAAAGCCGGGATTAATTTTAATCCTGACCTTTTTCATTTTATCTACAATAATGCTGGTGCCTGTTGTTCCGGTCTGGGCAGCTCCGGCTCTGGTCTTAAGTCAAACCAGTGGTCCTACAGGTACTTTAGTGGAAATCCGGGCTACAGGTTTTGATCTCAGCGAGACTACCGCTTCCGTAACCTTCAGCAATGCAAGCACTACTTTCAAAGAAAAGGTGATTGCAGCCGTGCCTGTGGTCAGCGGCAATTGTACTGTAAGCTTTCACGTTCCTGTTTTCCCAAGGGGCTTATATACGGTTACTATGGAGACTTTAACCTCAGAAACAGCCGGAGCGACCTTTCAAATAATACCTGCTATTGCTTTAAAGACGCCCTCTGGACAGACCGGCAGCCAGATCAGCGTCACAGGAACCGGTTTTAATGCAAACAATACCATAAATGGTTATTTTGATAATTCATTGATAAATACTACAACATCTGACTCTAACGGAAGTTTTTCCAATCTGTTAATTACCATCCCGGAAACTTACAAGGGCATTCATTCCATTAGAGCTGCTGATTCCAGCGGTCTATCTTCATCTATTGAATATACAGTGCTTCCCAGGCTTTCAGTAATCCCGGTAGAGGCTTCGGTAGGTAATCAGGTAAATGTTTCAGGTACTGGCTTTTCGCCTTTCTCATCCATATCTTTCTCTCTGGACAACCTGCTCATTGATAGTGTGGTTACCACCAATCCCGCCGGTAGTTTTACCGCTACACCGCTGACTGTTCCTATTATATATTCAGGAGAGCATACCCTTAAAGCTACAGATTTAACCGGCGCTCTAGCCACAGCCACTCTAAGTACTAAAGGCGTCTTTTCCATAAATCCACAGAGCGGCCCTGCCAATACGCTGGTGACTATCTCAGGCATCGGATTTGGGCCCAACAAAAATATTATTATCACATTCAACGGCGTTAATATCGGCACCTATCCTTCTGTGGTAACCAGCGATGCCAATGGTAATTTTTCCGCTGCAATAACTATCCCCGGTACAGCTTCAGGTACCTTCCCTGTGGCGGTTACTGACGGCACTACTTCATTAACAGCCAACTTTACGGCGGCGGCAACCGCAAAAGCAACCCAGAACCAGGGACCGGTCGGCGGCAATATTCCAATTAATGGTAACGGATTTAATGCCGGCAATACCATTAACATAAAGTTTGATGATGTGCAGATAGGCACTGCCACCGCAGATAACAACGGCGCATTTTCCGCCATCCTGCCGGCTCCAGTAACCACCGCCGGAGAGCATAAGGTAGTAGCCACAGATGGAGTCAATTCCATTAATTTTATTTTTACCATTATACCTTTTGCCAAGATTAACATAGACAATGGGCATGTAGGTTCCGAGATAACTGTCAGTGGTACTTCATTTAAACCCAAAGGTACCATCAATATCCAATTCGGTGATTTAAAGGTACCTTCTACGAACGCTGATGGCAACGGTGTATTTTCCACCACCTTCAAAGCGCCTGCATCCAGAGGAGGTAAACAGGTAATAACGGTCACCGATGAGACCACCACCTTTATCTTTAATTTCAACATGGAGACCGCTCCGCCCCTTGCTCCTGAATTACTTTCACCCACCAAAGAGTCCAAAGCGGATGCTTTAGCGGAATTCCGGTGGGCTCCTGTGACTGATCCAAGCGGAATAACATATAAACTGGAAGTATCGCATGATTCCAATTTTTCAGCCCTTTTAATTGAAAAATCCGGTCTGACATCGCCCAAATACCAGCTAAATGAAGAGGAGAAATTGTTACCCACCAGCCAGGACCAGCCTTATTACTGGCGTGTCAGAGCAATTGATGGGGCTTTTAATGAAAGCATCTGGTCTCCGGTCTTTACCTTTGTAGTAGGATTTACTTTACCCTTGTGGGTCTGGTACGCTGTGGGGGTAATTGCTGCCGTGCTTTTATTCGGAACAGGATTTTTTCTAGGAAGATACCAGGGGCGTAAAAAAGCAGCCTGACATCTTACTCTGAGAGATGATCAATACAATGCAGGGGCTAATATTTGCCGTTTTACAAATTTCGAGTTAAACTAAACAGTTGGAATAGCTGATAAGCTATGTATCAGTAGAAAGATGCAACCCGCTGGCACGGGGACAAGGAGTATTATTAAAACGTGAACATCGAAGAAGTAACTAAGAACTCAAAGCTTCTGATTGACAACACACCTTTTTCAGTGGAAACTGTCGAGTTCGTAAAGCCGGGCAAAGGCCGCGCTATTTACAAATTCCGCCTGCGCAACCTCTTTAGCGGCAATGTTTTGGATATGACCTTCCATTCCGGGGACAAGGTAGAAGAAACCTCGGTGACCATGCATGAGATGCAGTACCTGTATAAAGAAGGGGACAACTACATTTTCATGGATAGCAGTTCATTTGAGCAAACCCCTATGACTCAGGAACAGGTGGGAAGCCGGGGCGGCTTTTTGAAAGAAGGAACCCCGGTAGTAATTATGATGTGGGAAGGGCGTCCTATAGACTTACAATTGCCTAAAGTAGTGGAATTGAAGGTTATCGAGACTTCTGCCAGCCTGAAGGGAGCCACTATTACAGCACAGATGAAAGAAGGCAAGCTGGAAACCGGTATTTCAGTGGGGGTACCGGCTTTTATTAAAGAGGGTGATATCATCAGGGTAGACACCCGGTCAGGCAATTACCTGGAGCGTGTGGGCGCCAAGTAAAATGTTCCGGGATGAATACGCCCGCCTGCTGCGCATTAAACCTCAGCTCGAACGCCGTGCTCTAATTTTAAACGGGGTTCGAGCTTACTTTTGCCAGAATGGATTTTTGGAGGTTGAAACCCCTTTGCGAGTGCCGGCTGTAGCCCCTGAAGAGTATATAATGCCCTATACTTCAGAGGGATGGTTTCTCTCAACTTCACCAGAACTGCAAATGAAGAGGCTTCTGGCTGCCGGATTTGAGAAGATATTCCAAATTTCCCACTGCTTTCGCAAAGGCGAGAGAGGAAAGCAACATAATCCGGAATTCACCATGATCGAATGGTACCGTTCCGGGGCAGACTACCGCCAACTTATCCGTGATACAGAGCAACTGGTACTGGTTTTGTGTTGCCAGATGGGCACGGGTTCGATATTGAATTTCCAGGGCCGCCGGATTGATCTTTCTCCGCCCTGGCCTGAAATCACCGTTAAAGAGGCTTATTTGCGCTGGGCAGGCTGGGACCCGGTGAGCAGCTATAACGGCGAAAGATTCGATGATGACATGGCGAATAAAATAATCCCCAGCTTTGTGTCTGACCGCCCTACCGTTATCCTTGATTATCCCCGTGAATGTGCATCCCTGGCGCGTTTAAAGCCCGGTGATCCGCTGGTTGCAGAGCGGGTTGAGATTTTCATTGGTGGAGTGGAGATAGCCAACGGGTTCAGTGAGCTGGCTGATCCGGTTGAGCAGGAAAGGCGGTTCAAAATGGAAATGGCCAGAATGCAAAAAGCTGGCAAGCCGGCAGTACTGCCCTTAAAATTTTTAGATGCCATCAAGCAAATGCCTGAAAGCGCCGGCATCGCTCTGGGTATAGACCGCCTGGTCATGTTGCTCTGCGATGCCAGCTCTATTGATGAGGTGATGGCCTTTCCTGAAGATCTGCTGTAACCAGGCTGATTTATTTTTCTTCTATAGTAACCTTGATGATCCGATCGCCCGCCTTATCCGCATTTCTGGAAGGGTCTCTGGCATCCAGCTTTTGCAAAACGTCCATTCCCTTCACCAGTTTGCCGAAGACAGAATGATGACCGTTCAGATGGGGCTGTGGGGCGTAACAGATAAAAAATTGGCTACCATTGGTGTTGGGGCCGGCATTGGCCATGGAAAGCGAACCGGCCTCATGCTTATGAGAAGTAAATTCATCAGCGAATTTATAACCAGGACCGCCTGCTCCGGTGCCGGTGGGGTCACCACCCTGAGCCATAAATCCCGGAATTACCCGGTGGAAAGTACAACCGTCATAAAATCCATCCCGCGCCAGAAAAACGAAGTTGTTGACCGTTCTGGGTACATCTCTGGCGAAAAGTTGTATTACCAGATTGCCTTTTGAAGTCTGCATGGTGGCTGTGTATTCTTTTTTAATATCAATCACCATGGCCGGCGCCTGAGTATAGCTTTTAGGCATCCATTTTCTCCTTTACCTTATTAAGCATAATTCTAACGTATCAGTAATGAATTCACAATTTAACCCGAAATCCGGTATCAAATTGTCTCAAACTGGGATGAGGTTATTGCACTTCTTTGCTGAAATTATCCAGGATCATTGGTATGTATTAACTATTTTGGCATCGCATATGACCTTTTTTGGCGCAAGTCAGAGTATTGTTGTATCATGATAATTGATTAATATGCTGAAAAATTAAGATCGTGTACAGCGTATGAACAGGAGAGAAAATGACGCCGGAATTTGATCTGGAACTGTTTTATCAGACTGCCGACAGGATAAGGGAAAAGGCTCTGGCGGAAGGCAGGTTGACCGAAAATCCCTCAGATGCTGAGCTAAGGCGTATTTTAGCGAAGGAACCCGGGATAAAAAGAACACTTTATGGCAATTTTGTAGCGGAAAGCGAGCCCACTTCCCGTTCAGCCATATTTACTAAAAACAGCGTGGACTCGCAATTCGGTGATGCTGAAACTGCGCTGCTGAGACAGTGCGAGGAAATTCTGGGCAAAGAGAGGTTGATTTGCTGTGATTGCCAGGTAGGCACTCTGCAAAGCAATACCACTGTGCGGCTGATTGTGCCGGAGTATTTTGCCCATGTAGCTTTCGGCGGGCGCAATCTTTTCCAGCCGGTACCGGGCAGGGTTACCCGGCCGACATATCAAATAATCTTCTTTGCCGACGGTTCTTTTGAGGCCAATAAATCCAAACCCCTGGCCCAAAAGGACATTACCATCCGCCTGGCCATGTTAAAAGACGGACGCTATGTTAAGATCGTACGCAACGGCAATTACATAGGGGAATTTAAAAAAGGCGTCTTTGCTGCGGAAGACTGGGCGGCCAAAACCCGCAAGGGCGGCATCTTTTTGCATGCCGGCTGCCGTGAGGATTATCTGATGAATACCCACGGCAACTACCAGTTGACCCGAACTCTGCTGGTGGCTCTAAGCGCTAACGGTAAGACCAGCACCAGTTCCCGCATAGTGGCCAAAAAAGGGCACGAAAAATCCTGGCTGGTCCAGGATGACGGCGGCACGCTGATGCCGGACGGGTCTTTCCACGGCTTTGAAGCTGGCGGTATTTTTGTCAAGACCGAAGGAGTCAACCCGGGCGAGCAAACTGAAATCTTTTACGGGCTCTTAAAGCCGGATACTATGTGCGAGAATGTCCAGGTGGACGAAAAGGGCGAATTCGATTTTTATGATTACACCAAGACCTCCAATGGAAGAGCGGTAATTTTAAGAAGAGATTTTATGCATGCCAGCGCGCATATTGATGTAGAAAAGGTAGACAATCTCATTCTGATTACACGGGGTCCGCTGATCCCGGCCATCTCCAAGCTGACAGTGGAACAGGCAGCAGCCCTGATGGTACTGGGGCAGGCCATGGAATCTTCCGCCGGTGATCCTTCCAGGGCCGGGCAGATCAGAAGCGAGTTTTTCTATGATCCCTTTGTAGCGGGTGACCTGGCTGAACATGCCAACCTGTTTTATGAAATCGTGCGTGGAATTCCAGGTTTGAATTTTTACCTGTTGAACACTCGCGGCATTGGGGAAGAGGAACATTTCCAGCAAATCAGACTGGAGCACACCATGGGCATTCTGGACTCTTTGCTGAGGGGCGGGCTGGAGGACTGGATGGACTCTCCTACTGGACTCAAAGTGCCCAGGGCCATACGCGTGGTAGATGACATTTACCTGCATCCTGAGAGGCTATATTCCCGCGAAGATTTTGCTGAACAACAGGCGGCGTTAAATAAGATCCGCCGGGAATCAGTGGAAAAGGTAGGGCCCCGGCTGCACCCTGCCATCCAGCGAGTTTTCAAGGACACAAAATAGTTATTCACCAGGCTACCTTAAATTTTTAAGCGGCCTCGAAAGGTTATGGTCTGGAGATAAAGCCGGAGGTTCAAGGAGGGGGTAAGGTACTATTGCCCGCTCTTTTTTCCTATTCTGGAGTTTCTGCCTTTGTCTATAGCCAGATGTAGCTGGTGCAGCAAAAAGCGGTAGTTGAAAGGTTTGGTGATGAAGTCATCCGCTCCCAGTTTCCTGGCTAGGTCAATGGATTCCGTATTATGTCTGGCCGTTAAAACCAGGGCAGGGATTTGGGAGAAACTGCGGATTTTTTTTAATACTTCCAATCCATCAATATCCGGAAGACCAAGGTCGATGATAACGGCATCACAGGGATTTTTCTGAAGGAGCTTGACGGCCTCCAGTCCTTGATCTGTGGATATCAAATTTGAATCAGGTTCATATATTTCCAGGCATAACCTGATAGACTCTATGGTTAAATTGTCGTCTTCTACTAATAAAATCCTCATCCCGTTCTCCAGTGGACATTACAATACTCCTTTTTAAAAAAGAACTACTGTATTATAAATCATCAGGGGGAAGGGGTTTTAGCGGAAGGGTAAAACTGAAAGTGCTGCCCTGTCCCTGTTGACTGGTGACCCAGATTTTTCCGCCGTGGGCTTCTACTATTTGTTTGGACACGGTAAGTCCAAGTCCCAGCCCTGGAAATTGCTGCCGGTCTTGTTCCACTCTATGATAAGGCTGAAAAAGACGTTTTTGTTCTTCCTGGGAGATACCGATCCCTTCGTCTCTGATATCTACCTGAAGGCAGTCCTGGGTAACGAAAGCCGTCAGATATATCAAACCACGGTTACGGCTGAATTTACTGGCATTGGAAAGGAGATTGAGAATGACCTGTTCCAGGCGGGAAGGGTCTACCAGGGTAATGGGAAGGGTTTCTGGAAGCTGGATTTTCAACTGCTGGTGATGCTGCTCAAGAACCGGCTGAAAGCGGGAGATGACTTCATGGATAAAGATAAGAAGATCGGTGGGTACCAGCCTGAGGTCAAAAGTGCCCCGCGCATACCTGGCCAGGTCCAGTAATTCATCCAGACGCTGGGCTAAAGTCTGCGAACTTTGGTAAATATTGGTGGAGAGTCTTTTCTGAATTCCATCAGGCTGCCCTTCGAAGGAATGATAAAGGGCGTCAGATGAAACCAAAATGGGGGTCAGGGGTGTCCGCAGCTCGTGGGCAAGCACATCGATAAAGAGTCCCCTGGTCCTGGCTTCTTCCTGTAACTCCTGAATCTGCTGTTTTTCCTTTTCGTAAAGGGACAGAATCTGGTTTTCCAGCTTTTTACGCTCAGTGATGTCCACCCAGTTCGAGAGATAGTATTGTGTTACCCCTTTTACGGTTATTTTCCGGATGTTCCAGGTTATCCAGAAAGTCTCGCCGTTTTTTTTCTGGAAGCATCGTTCCTGGGAAAAGCTTTGGCCGTCTATTCCTTTATAAATGGCGCTGCTATATTTTTCAACCTCACTCTGAGGCCACCAGGGATAAGGCGCCTTTTTTCCGATTAACTCTGAAGAGGAAAACCCGGTTAATTCTTCCAGGGCTGGATTTACATAACGTATTGACGTGTCCAGATTGGTCACTACGATGGGATTAGGGGCCTGGGTCAACAGGCTGTTATTAAACGCCTCACTGGCCTGTAAGGCCTCTTCAGCCTGTTTGCGAAGGGTTATATCTTCCAAAATACCGTCAAAATAGCGGATTTTTCCGCCGGCATCATAAACCGGGGTAAGCATACAGGAGACCAGGATTTTTCCGCCGTCTTTTCTGATTAAAGTTATTTCACGGGTGTTCTTTTCACCAGGCATTAAAGCCTGGGCTATGGTTGTGTCTCTTTCCAGGGGATCCGCATAGAGATCATAGGCATTCATGGCCAGCAATTCCTGCCTGGAATATCCAGATATCTTTTCAAAGGCTGGATTCACCTCCAGGAAACGGCCTTCCGCTGTACTACGGGTAATACCCAGGCGGATATTATTGACCAGTGTACGGAATTTTTCTTCGCTTTCACGCAGCGCCTGGAGGGACTGGTACATCACGCTGGTTTCTACCCAGTTAGAGATAAAATATTTAATGATTTCATTTTCTTTTACAGGATGAATGTTGACCAAAACCCTGAAGTATTCACCATTTTTCCTGCGATATAAACGGTCATAGAAGACCGCCGATTTGTCCACGTTTTGCCTGTCTTCTTCAAGTAACTGCCTGGTATTCTCCTCCGGCCACCAGGGATAAGGCGATTTTTTCCCAATCAGCTCGGAGCTGGTAAAACCGGTGAAATCTTCAAATGCCTTGTTTATATATAAAACAGAGGTATCAGGCCCAGTGATTATAATGGGGAAGGGGACATTGGCCATCAGAAGTGAGGTGAAATTCTCACTATCTTTCAATGCCACAGCAGTTCTTTTCAATCTGGTGATGTTGGTCCAATAAACCAGATGGAATTTAATACGGCTATTTTCCCGGATGGTTCTGGCAGCCAGTTCCACCCAGAAAGTATCACCGTTTTTTTTACGGAAAAGCCGTTCTCCCTGTGAAACATTTTCATCCAGTAGTTCAGCCGTATATTGTTGTTTTTTATCTTCAGGCCAATACACAAAAGGGGGACGGGAGCCGGTTACTTCAGACGCAGAGTACCCGGTAAGGCTTTCAAAGGCGGGGTTAACATAGCTGATGGTATTATCTGCACTAATGATCACAATAGGGTTGGGAGAGTTAACCAGAATCAGATTGTAAAATTCTGTTTTTTCCTTATAGTCATAAACAAGATTCTGCTGGGATACAGGAGTGGTTATTGGAGACCCAGTTGAAGGTTCCTGATTTACCTTACCGGGATGGTGTTGCATGAGGTTTCCTTTTTTAATTTTTACCGGTCAATAAGCGGTCAACACGGTTTTTCTGTTGCGCCGCCGGCCGGAGTGGCCTGAGAAGAAGATTAAAACCAGGGATATTATGAAGGACAGGTTTATAATTATATTATAAATTAATTTGAATAATATAAATTAATCCTTTTTGCATTATGCTATCCTGTTATCTGATAAAGATATACTGGTTAAATTATATCAGAAATTTCAATTTATTTTAACATATTGTCACGATGTGTCAAATACTTTTTCTGTTACCTGGTGATAAGCCTAATAACTATTGATCACCGAAAGAAGTGCCTACCGAGCGGGCGGATTTCAGTAAAGGTTCGTCCCGCTCTATCCTTCTCTGTCCGTCTGCTACTTCGGCAAGGGGTACTTCTGCCAGTGAGTTGCCATGGACGCCTACCATATTACCAAAAGCCCGGTTGACCAGCATTTCCACTGCCCGGGTCCCCAGGCGGGTTGCCAGTACCCTATCAAAGGGTGTCGGCGTGCCGCCCCGCTGCAGATGTCCCATGACCACTGTCCGGGTCTCAATGCCGGTTAATTCTTCGATTTTGGTGCCCAGCACGAAGCCTACACCCCCAAAGCGCACAGGATCTGTGCTCTCTTTCACTATCCTTTGCACTACAGTATTGCCGTCTCTAGCTCTGGCCCCTTCTGAAACCACGATAATACTGAAACGCTTTCCTTTAAGATTGCGCTTTCTGACTTCAGCGGCGATAACTTCAATGGAATAAGGGATCTCAGGGATGATAATTACGTCTCCGCCGCCGGCTACCCCGGAATGCAGGGCAATCCAGCCAGCATTGCGCCCCATCACCTCAATCACCATAATACGGTGGTGAGCCTGAGCGGTGGTATGCAGACGGTCGATGCCTTCCGTGGCAATAGACACGGCAGTATCAAAGCCGAAGGTGATATCCGTGCCTTTCAGGTCATTATCAATGGTTTTTGGAATCCCAATAATAGGAATACCTTCCTGCCAGAGGCGGTTAGCTATGCTCAAAGTACCGTCGCCTCCGATACAGACCAGGCATTCGATATCCAGATTATCCAGATTGGCAATGGTGGTGCGTGAGAGATCTTTAAAAACCAGCTTATCGTTTTCTTTCACTGCATACCGGTAGGGGTTGGCTGTATTGGAGGTGCCCAGAATAGTGCCCCCTTGAGTAATAATACCGGAGACATCATTATATTCCAGTATACGGAACTGGTTGTTGATGACGCCTTCGAATCCGTCTTCGATACCGATGACCTCCATTCCATGTTCCAGAATGGCTTTTTTAGTTACTGCGCGGATTACGGCGTTGATTCCGGGGCAATCACCGCCCCCGGATAGAACTGCAATTCTTCTTTTTTTAACCATGTTTCAACCTCCGGATGTTGTTTAAAAACGGGGACCTGTAACCAGGACCTCCTGATTGGAAACCGGATATTTTCAGGTCATTGTACCACTAATAAGGTCTAATTTTCCTGGCCGGGGCCTCCGTCTTGACGGTCCGAAACATACCTGGGGGAAAGCATAATATGCCCGAAAAGGAAGGGCCTGTCCACTTTTTTAACCCAAAGAGGGCAGTGTTGAAGGCCAGCGGGGATATAGACAATTGAGGTGGTGTTAATGATGTGGCGCTCCCACTCTTCGCCCAGGGCGATCTCAATTTCTGCGCCGAAATCCGCCATATCCAGCAAATTACCGCCAATGAAAAAGAGATATTCGTCAAAATCATGTCTGTGTGGAGGATCCGGCATCATGGCGGGTTGGGTAACACATAAAAAGGCAAAATTACAGTTTTGGCCTTTGATTTCCGGCCAGGCTTCCTCCCTCCCTGCCACCATGGGATAAGCTGGACGGTTGCGGGGGGACGGCGTTCTAACCGCGTCTCTGGAAATATACTTGCCGTATTTTGTTTCAGCCATAATCTAACCTCCTGGCGTAGATTGCATTCTGCAAATATTAATTTCAAAACTGGTAGACGGCGCTGAAGCACCGGAGCTGACTAATAGAAAAGGCTTTTCTTAGCCAACGGGAGCCGGGGCTTTAGGCGGCCTTACGAAGCAAATGATAAGAGTGGCTGCCAGGGCCAGAGCAGCGAAAGTGGTAAAGGCGTTCACATAATTCCCGGAATTATCATAAACCCAGCCGGCGTAAATGGGGGCCACCATGCCGAAGGGGGCCATCATGAACGTATTGATTCCAGAAATAGAACCGTAGGCTTTTCGACCGAAAAAGCGGCCTCTCATTAACACTGCGATGGTGGGAGCGGCGCCATTGCCCAATCCATAAAGCACCAGCAGGACGTAAATGGTAGCCATACTCGGCGCGATGAGAAAAGCACCGAGTCCCGCCGCCTGAAGGAAAAATGAAAGAGCCAGCATATACGGTAAAAAGGATTTTTTAACCCGGTCCGCTATGGCTCCCGCCACCAGCCTGGAAGGGATGGTAGCAAAAAGCATCAGGCTCATCATACCGCCGGCTACCATGGCATCTATACCGCGGTCGGTCAGAAAGGGAATCAGGTGAAGATTGATTGCACCCTGTCCCATCCATTGAAAGGCATAAGCCGTCAAATACAGCCAGAAGGCGGAGGTCTTGAGGGCTTGTTTAAGAGTGAATTCAGTCTCCTGGAAATCAGAAGCATACTGGGCGCCCTGCCTGGCAACTTCAGCCTGTGAAGCCTCTCCGCTGATTTTAGCGCCGTCAGGCAGAAGACCGTAAAATTCCGGACGTTTTTGTCTGACAAAGAACAGTATAAGCAGCAAGCTGGCAAAGGTCACTACGGCCCAGATGACGGAGGTCATGCGCCAGCCGTATTGCTCAATCAACCAGGTAACCACAGGAACCACCAGTGCGCCGCCGACCCCGATAAAGGCGAACTTGATGCCGACGGCGATGCCCCGCTTGCGCATAAACCAGTTGGTTAGAGTTTTATCGATAGGAATGGTCATGCTGATGTTAACGCCGGTGCCGATGGTGATGCCCCATACCAAAAAATAAGCCCAGGTGGACTGGATAAAGTACATTAAAACCAGGCCGATGCCGATCATGCTGACCCCAGCGAACATGACCCATTTGGGCCCGAATTTGTCCACCAGCCAGCCGCTGAGCGGGGCTTCCAGCCCTCCCTCAAGTTTGCCGATGCTGGAGGCGGCTGAGGTGACCGTACGGCTGAAGTTCAGATCAGCGGAAAGGGGTTTAAAGATAGCGGAAATACCATAAGAATAGTAGCATAGGGCGGTAAGTTGCAGCATGCAGGTAGCAATTAAGGTATACCAGCCAAAGAAAATCCGGGGGACTTTCTTCTGGGTGTCTTTAATGTTGTCTGAGAGTGCGTTCATAAAAAAACCTGTGTAATCAGTATACAGTGACCGGCAGATCGAGGGCAAGCTGCAGACTGCAGGAAACAGGATTAAAGAGAATCCCGCAAGAACGTGATTATGGAAAAAAGGCAATATATAAATTTTTTAGATGCGCCTGCAATATAATATAAGTAGTATACAGAAAAGGAGTACCACCGTGGCCAAAAAAAATCCAAAAACTGAGAAAAGTAAGGATATCAAAAAACTCAAGGACGAAATGGTAGAGGGGAAAAACCCTGAAACAGTAGCTCAAATATACCGTAAAGGCGATAAATATTATTGTGCTGAGTGTCATTCTGAGCTACCCATTCATCAAGCCTGTCCGACCTGTCATGTCCATATTGAATGGGACCGGGTTTTAATGGAGCAGAGGTAAGAATATTGGCCGTTAACTAAATAAACGCCTGATGCCGGTGTGGCTGCTATTTGCCAGCGTCAGTTTTCTTATCTGCGTGCGCTTCCACAGTACTTTGCAGGCTTTTTAACCATTTATCGTCATCCTCCAGCGCCTGACGAATCCTGATTTTTATTTTATCCACCAGTTCAGGGTCGTCATCCATTTTCTGGAGCAGCCGGGGCAACATGGGTTTTCCCATATTGATCACACACCTAGTCATAAAGTCATTTTTGGCCTCTGAGGCCAGCATCTGTTCAACCAGTTCATTCAACAAACTAATTAACGGACGCTTGAATTTAATCTGATCCTGCCGGTTCACTTTATCTTCCCTCTTTCCTGTTATGATTATATTCTATCCTGACATAAGGAAGGGTAGCCAGTCAAAAAAAGAAGATCAAATCTCAAAAATCAAAAACGAAGATGACAGTTAAAAACAGCTTAAAAGACGGACGGCTGTAATGCAGCGCCAAATTGGCGTATGATAGGCTTATCAGAACAAAGACAAAAATCACAGGAGGCAGAGGGTGGAGTTTAAAAAGTTGTTCGAGCCGATCAAAATCGGACCGGTAGAGATTAAGAACAGGATAGTAATGGCGCCTATGCTAACCCATATGGCCAATGCCGACGGCAGCGTCAGCGAAGAGGAGATATGTTATTATGCGGCCAGGGCCAGGGGAGGAGCGGGTTTGATTATAACCGGGGTTTACCTGACCAGCAGGCGGGCCTGGGAACAGCAAGCCTCCAGGGCTGGCGCTCTGTATGACCGGGGGATTCACCTGACCGGAGCCTGTGAACTGGCAGAGACCATACATCAGGGCGGCGCCAAGGTTTTTATTCAGCTCAGTCCCGGCTGGGGCCGGCAGCAGGGTTACATCCGGACACCTCTGTATGCGGCCTCAGCAGGAATTCCCCTGGATGCCGGTCTGGTACTGGAAAACAGGGTGGAATCAGTCAAACCCTTTATTAATACAGGGCCGCAGTTCAAATCCAGCTTTAGCAATATACCTGAAGAAATGACGGCAGCCGAAATTGGGAAAGAAATCAGGGATTTTATTGAAGCTACAGACCTGGCTGTGGTGGCCGGGTTTGACGGTGTTGAAGTCCATGCGCCGCACGGCTACCTGCTGCACCAGTTTCTTTCGCCCAGAACCAACAAGAGGAAAGATCAATACGGGGGCTCAGCCGAGAACCGCGCCAGGTTTTTAACTGAAATAATAAGCGGAGTCCGTAAAGAATTCGGGTCTGATCTGCCGGTGGGCGTGCGGCTGAGCAGCGCAGAGCATGTAGAGGGAGGTTTTATGCCGGAAGACATGCGAGGGTTTGCGGTATTGTGCCAAAAAGCCGGAGCAGATGTTATTCACCTGTCCGACGGTTGCCAGGAGGCTTCACGCTATTTTTTCCCCGAGCAGGAAAATACCCATATACTGGAAGAGCAGGGCTGTAAATTAAAGCAAGCTATAAGCCTGCCGGTGATTTCCTTCAGCATCCATGATCCAGTTCTGGCTGAGGAAGCCATTGCCGGAGGGCAAACGGATATGATATCCGCCGGAAGGGCTTTTATGGCTGACCCGGAGTGGCCCAACAAGGTACGGGAGGGGCGCCTGAAAGAAATTGTACGGTGTCAGCGTGAGCATGCCTGCCAGACCTCCATTTTGCGCGGGAGCGGCATCCGCTGTATTATGAATCCCAATCTGGGCCGGGAGAGGTATATGCCGGAGTACTGGCCACAGAAGAGGACGGTGCGGATACCGGAGACCCTGGCCAGGGTGCGCGGCATTACCCAGACACACATTGTGTCACCGGTGACTCATAATAGACTGAGGATGGTGGACCTCCCCACCGGGTGATCTTAAAACCCTTTCGGATATAAGCGGTTTAACAATTCGTTAACAATTCTGTGATATGTTGGATAAAACCAGGGGGTAGGTTTTATACCAGGTTTTAATAAAAGGGTGTGCAGGTTAGCATGATAACCGGATTAAATGAAGGCAATTTACGGCGGCACTTTACGAAATATCCCGGGTTTACGTATAATAGGCGTAATACAGGGAAAAATCTGACTTAATGGAGGCTTGATATAATGATCAGGTCCCGGTTGATACGGACTTTACTTTCGATATTAATGGTCAGCGCCATAGCAAGCGGGGTGTTCGCAGGCCAGACAGCCGTGCTAGCGCAAGACACACCTACGCCCACAGTGGTTTCCAAACTCAGGCTGCAATGCCCCTACCCGGCGCTGGCGGCGCCGTCAGGCTATCCGTTCAAATTCGAGGTGGATATCAAGCTGACCGGAACTACCAGCACACTTTTCAACCTATCCACCACCACGCTGGATGGCTGGAAAGTAACGATCACAGCAGCCACCACGGGCAAGGAAGTATCAGCCGTACAAATCACGCCTTATGATGATCCAACTTATCCTGTGACAGAGACCATTTATGTGACTCTGGCACCCTATACCCAGGTGTACCCTGAGCCGGGTGATTACATCATTACCCTCAAAGTAACCTCGGATAAACTATCTGAAACCATGGACCTGAAAGGCACTGTGGTGCCGCAGTACAGTTTCATTCTGACCACAGAGACTCAAAATTTATATTATGTTAATGAGAACAGTTCACCCAGTATTTACGTGAGTGAAAAAGGCGATACCACCTTCTCCTTTAATGTAGTAAACAGGGGTTCAGCCACCATTAAAGATTTAAGCTTTTCAGCCGAGGCGCCAGCAGGCTGGAAAATAGTTTTTACTCCAGCTACAGCCGATCCTCTGGGTTATAACATGATGCAGCAGATCTTTGCTACCATTACGCCGCCTTCAGGAGAGAACATTCCCGGCGACTATATGATGAAATTCAGGGCGGACAACGGACACATTTCATCAACCATGAATGTCAGGGTTATGGTGGGAGCAGCAGCCTTTCCGGCCTGGGCTATGATGATTATTATTGCGGTAATAATAGTGGCGCTGGCCTTTGCTTACCAGCGTTTTTATAGTAAACCCAGGGCCAGAGCAGCCACGCCGGCAGCAGCCAAATAAGGCGTACCTGCTATCACACCAGCGGGTTCAAGGAGCTTCTACGAGCCTGGAGCAGGAACTGGAGACCCTGAGATGCTGCTTTTGAGCCAGGATGGGATTAAAAACCGCCCGGCGTCCCATGCAGGGTTCGCGTGAACAAAGCTGACAGGCTTCAAACTCCGTTTCAGTATAATAGAAGATGCCCGCACGTGATGCTCGGGGGACAAAGGCATACTTGGAGGTCAGGCTGAGGCCGATTTTTTCCTCCACACAACTCAGAAGATCAAGTAAAGGTTTTCGCTGCGCAGCCGGCCAGGCCTGAAAGTCGCCTGGACTCAGCAACCAAAGATAGTCCAGACCATATTGCCGGGTGAGGTGATCCTGGAGATGATTGACGCCGGCATCCAGGGCGGAATTTATAATGGTCTCCAGGCAATAACCGCCGGCAGCGCTGGTTTGAGACGAACTAAGCTGGTCAATCTCAGGACCGCAGGTAAGGGCAAAGGGAAAGACCCTTTCCGCCCGTGCCAGGTTAATTCGCAGCAAAACGCTATCAAAGCGAACGCCATCAATCTCCACCGAATCGTGTGAACTACCGCTGATCCGGCAGGCGCGGTAAACAGCCCTGAGCCGGATTAAGGGGAGGGCGCGCTCTAGCATTTCAGATAAAAGCTTCTTAATGTGAGACTTCTGGAGGTGAAAGGCGAGCCGCCTCTCCAGCGCTGGGATATCAGGAGCAAAGGGAAAGGGGTCAAGTCCCTGGCATTTTACCTCTGGTGGTGTTTCTATCAACTGAACCTACCTCAGCCGGACAAATCGGTAAATCTATACTCTGATGCTTAAATTCTATACAAAATCCAAACATGGGGAATTTCCCCCGGTCAGGAAGGATCAAGTTGACAGGCTCTAATCCCGGCCGGTCTTGAGGGCTACCAGCGTCATATCATCAAACTGGGGCTGGCCCAGGGTGAAGGCCATAATATCGCTTTTGATCTTTTGAACCAGCCCGTCAGCAGAAAGATGGCTATTCTGCTCAATCACCTTTATCAGACGTTCTACGCCGAATTGTTCATCTTTACTGTTAATAGCCTCCGTTACGCCGTCTGTATAGAAGATTATGGTATCATCTTCAGCCAGGGTTAACTCAACTTCCTGCAAACAGATATCCTCCATTACTCCCAGGGCCAAACCTTTAGCGCTCAGGACCTTAATACTGCGGCCTCTGGCAGTAAAAAGGATGGGGGGATTATGGCCGGCATTGACGTAATTGAGTTTTTTACATTCCAGGTCCAGGGTAGCATAAAACAGGGTGATGAACATACCGGAATCTGGGGAATCCTGTGAAATCAGGTTATTAGCGGTACAGATGGCTTCGCAGGCAGTTTTGTTGGCCACCACAGTAGAACGGACGCAGGTGCGGGAAAGGGCCATAAACAGGGCAGCCGGGAAGCCTTTACCTGAGACATCCGCAATAACCAGTCCCCATTTGTTTTTAGAGACAGGGATAAAATCATAGTAATCGCCGCCCACTTCCAGGGCCGGCAGGCTGAAGGCAGCCATGTCAAAGCCTTTGAGCTGGGGGGTGGAATCCGGCAGCATGCTGAGCTGGATCTGGCGGGCCGCTTCCAGTTCAAATTTCTTTTTTTCGAGCTCCTGGCGGTATTTCTCCTTTTCAGCGGCTGTCTTCTTTTCCATGACCAGGTTGCGGATGATAAAGGTGAAAATGCCAGCCCCGGCGGCATTGGCAATAACCATGGGCAGGATAACGCTTTCAACAACAGCCAGAGCGTCTTCGTAAGGCCGGGCGATCAGGAGGGTCAGTCCCATATGCAGGAGCTCCATGCAGGCTGAGATAAGCGCAACCTGCCAGATTTTAGGGAAGGAGTTTTTCCGCAGGATAAAGAATATACCGCCTACCAGCCCGGCGATAACGGTGGCCAGCGAGCAGGGCACTGCCACAAAACCGCCGGCAAAATAACGCTGAAGGCCGCCGATAAGGCCCGCGCCTACACCGATGACAGGGCCTCCGAAGATGCCGGCGATCATGGGCCCCAGGTCACGGATATTGGCAATGGCTCCGGAGGGCAGGGCAATACCCCCGTAGGTGCCGAAGATAGACAGAATACCGAAGAACAGGATGCTGATAGCCACGTTTTTATAGGTATAATGCCTGTCCAGAACCTCAGCAAAGAACCTGGTGCGGGTGATCAGATAAGCAAAAACGATAACGACGCTGGCGGTTTTTACCAGGTCGATCAAGAGGGTCTGAATTGAGACGGTCATAGGGACTCCTTCCAGGGTGAGGCTCGTGGAGCGATAGCTTTACAATAATGCTAAGAAGGCAGGATGTCAATAAGCTTGGAACAGAGAAAAGTGTGAGTCTGACTCTATGATGAACGGGCAGCCTGAACAGTCTCAACTCTGCCGCAGTTTGTGCCGCTGAAGCTTGCCGGTAACCGTGCGCGGCATTTCCCGGATAAACTCGATGGTGCGCGGTGCTTTGAAGTGGGCCAGACGGTCGCGCACATGGTTAATCAGTTCCTGCTCCAGGCCGGGAGAAGCAGAGAAACCGGGATTCAGCACTACGAAAGCCTTGATTTTAAGCAGTCCGGATGAATCAGGGCTGCCTGTAGCGCCGCATTCGGAGACTGCCGGGTGCTCCAGCAGTGCATCCTCAATTTCAAGGGGGGAAGTCCACTGTCCGCTTATCTTGAGCATATCATCAGCGCGGCTTTGATACCAGTAATAACCGTCTTCATCCTGATAAAAGAGGTCGCCGGTATTAAACCATTCTCCCTGGAAGACCTCTTTACTTTTTTCGTGTTTATGCCAGTACATGGAGGCCACACCGTCATTTTTAATCCAGAGGCTGCCTGTTTCTCCCCTGGCCACCTCCTCTCCTGACTCATTTTTCAACCTGCCCTCAAAACCGGGGAGGAGTTTTCCGGCGCTGCCGGGTTTTATTTGTTCCGGACGGGAGGAGAGATAGAGGCCGCCGGCATCTGTGCTGCCTACTGAGTTGACAATATCCAGGCCGAACCTGGCTTTCCAGCGCAACTGAATATCTTTTGGAAGGGCCTCACCGGCTGAGATGCATAGACGGATTGAGGAAAGGTCAAAACGGCTGCCCGCAGAATCAGCCTCTTTCAACATGGCGTTATAGAAGGTGGGCACACTGAAAAACAGGCCTGGACGGTATTTTTCTATTATCTGGAATACTGTGGGAGGGGTTGACCAATCCGGATGCAGGACCACCGCTGCCCCGTAGATCAAAGGCAATTCCAGGGAGTGGTTACGGCCGTAGGTGAAAAAGATCTTGGAGGTGACAAAAACAAGGTCATTTTCCGTCATCCGGAAGACTTCTTCACTGACAGGCAGCATGCAATACAACAAATCATGGTGCAGATGGACCACGCCCTTGGGCCGGCCGGTGGTGCCGGAGGTGTACATCCAGTAAGCCATATCATCCCGGGAGGTACGGGCAGGCGTTAAGATGGAAGAGGAGGATGAAATGATTTTTTCAAAATTCAGGGTGCCGGGGATGTCTGTACCGACCGCTATAATATGCCGCAGGTAGGGCAGTTCGTCTTTTAGAGCCAGTATTCTGGGAACAATATTTTCCGAGGCGACCAGTACTTTAGCCCGGCTGTCATTTAGAAAATAGGCATAGTCCTTGTTAGAAGCCAGAGTATTGACAGGGACAGGAACAGCCCCGGTCTTCATGGCCCCGAGATAGCTATAAAACAGCTCAGGGCAGTCCGGCAGGACCAGCATGACCCGGTTTTCCATTTCTACCCCCAGATCTCTAAGGGCATTCCCGGTACGGTTTACCTGTGAGACAAGCTCACCGTAGCTTATTTTCCGGCCGCCGTAATAAATAGCTGTTTTTTCCGCCCTGCCTTCACGGAGGTGCCGGTCAGTCATGAATTCCGCCTGATTAAAATATTCCGGGATGTTCATCATCTGCATTTTATATCTACCTCGTTTATCATTAACGGTAAAAAAGCAAGATATGAGGCTTCTGAATGATAAGTCAGGTGGAAATAAAGGACTTATATAATTGTATAGACATTAGTCTATATTATCATATCTTTCTGGTATTTCAATACCTTTTTGCCCTGACTTTATTCGCCAGCAAATGGTTTCAAACAGGTATTAAGTTACTGCACCAATTTAATGAAATTACACGGATCGATCAGCCTGATCTGGTAGTAAGAGGCGCGCAGACCAAATTCACCATGGTAGTCATTGCCGTGAAGTAAAAAGAGACTGAGAAAATCGTTTTACCTCTCCATATGCACTAAAAAGAGCTTGACAAATGAACAATTTACCTATATGATAGTTGTATAGGTCGATACACCTATCCAGTGAAATGGAGGTGAGCAATGACTTTGCAGAAATGGTATGGAGTTTGGGCGTTTCCAAGTTAAGGCCCTACCCCGCGGTAGGGCAAAAGGAACTTGAGCTCGACTCGTATAGCTAAAAGAGAGAGTCAGACCATGAGGACTCTATGCGGTAGTGATCACCGCAAGTGAGTTGAGATTAAGCAGGTTATCTTAAGGAGGGTATCCGGAATGGATATCCTCCTTTTTAACAGGACAGGCTGCCTTTTAGACTCTTCTTAACTCATTGGCTTTGATCTGCTCCTGCTTTAGTTCTTCAATGGTGGTGGCGGCCATGGTCATGGGCTCAATAGTGCCTCTGGCGCCCATCTCAGAGGTGATACGCATCATTACATTGTTATTTTCTGCCTCCAGGATATTGCAGTAATCATAGGGGCCTAGAGTAGCATACTGGGCAATAATTTTAGCGCCCATGTTTTCAATTTCGCGATTTACTTCCCAGATTCTGAGAGGATTCCTCATCATGGTTTTTCTGCCTTCAGCCGTAAGGCGGGTTAAAACAACATAATATGCCATTGTTGCTCCTCCTGTAATTAGTGATCAAATATTATTGCCGCTGTCTGAGATACACACCACGGAATGCAGAACCCGCAGTCCTGAACCTGATTCAGGGGTTACTAATATACATGATATAACAGATTTAGTCTTATCAAGTTAAGTTCACACTAATCCGGCGGTGTGAATTTGTATACGCGTTGTAAATATTTTCCAGTGGGAAGCGGTTTTTCCATTTATATATACTGGTTTCAGAGAATAATAAAATGAAACTCAAGGAAAAATAAATGGAGAAAGCGAGGAAAGCAGTATTGATCATGTTGGAAAGGTGAATAGCTGTACCATTGCCGAGCCGGTGAGAAACGTGATCCCATTGATCTTGAATGTCATCTTGACAGAGGCCTTTTTGCGGGGGTGAGACAGCGCTGTTTTATTGGAGCCGGATTACTTTACTTAAAGACCTGCTGGTTATAATATTAGAAGGCTGGATTATTTTATTTAAAGAATATTTTAGAATGGATCAATCAGGTGATTATTATGGACAATATTGAAGAAAAGATATTAGATATACAGAATGAAGCCCGGAACAGCATTAAAAAGGGAGATTATGACCGGGCTATAGAAAAATATCTGGAGCTCCTCAGCCAGTACAAGCACAGTGATCTGGCTCATGAAACCGCCTATGCCAGCCTGGGCTATATTTATACGGAACGGAATAAGCTGGACCTGGCTGAAGACTATATAAAAAAAGCCCTGAGTTATGCTCCCTTGCATCCGGTATATCACCGTCTGCTGGGCACAGTATATCTGATAAAAAAGCGAATGCCGGAAGCCATCCGTGAATTTGAAATCAGCCTGAAAAAGGAGCCGGAAAACCAGGAGTGCCGGGCCATGCTGTCTCTGGCCCTGGCCGCAGAAGATCAAACTGCCAAAGAGGCAGCCCTGGAGAAAGAAGCAGAGGGTGGATTTACCGAAAAGTCCTCGCGGCTTTGGGCCAGCCAGGCGCAAGCCAGTTTTGAGGAAGGAAATTTGAAAAAAGCCAGGAAACTGGCTGAGAAAGCCAGCCTGGGAGATCCGTCCAACACTCTGGCAAAAAATGTGATCAAAGCCATACAGAAAAAGCAACTGGAAGAAAGCGCCGCTCAGGCGTCCGCCCTGACGGCCCCCTTCAGCACCTACCAGTTGAAAATAAAATTGAAAGCTATCACCCCTCCTATCTGGAGGCGGTTCCAGGTTTCCGGCAATGTCAGCCTTTATAAACTGCATTTAATCCTGCAATCCATGATGAGGTGGCAGAATTACCATTTGTTTGAATTTCAGATTGGTGAAATCAGGTTTGGAATTCCTGATCCGGAGGATTTTTATGGGACCATCAGCGCCCGCCGTTATAAGCTTAACAGGATCATCACCAGAGAAAAGACCAGATTTATCTACCGTTATGACTTCGGAGACGGCTGGGAGCATGAGATTGTGGTGGAAAAAATTATTCCCGGAGAGAAAGAGCTAAAACACCCTGTATGCCTGGAGGGTGAGAGGGGAGGCCCGCCGGAGGACAGTGGGGGCCCCCATGGTTATGAGCAATATTTAAAGATTCTCAGTACACCGCCGCCGGCCAACCCGGAGGATGAGGACGAAGAGATTCGCTCCAGCAGAATCTGGCTGGGGGAGGACTTTGATCCCGAGCATTTTGACCTGGAAGAGATCAACCGGAAGCTCAGGTCAATAAGGTAGAACAGCCCAAATCCGCCATCAAATAGCTTCAAACAGGCACAAGGTTTCTGCTCCAATTTGGTGAAAAATATCCACGCTCGTTTAGCTTCATTTGATGGTGAATCAAGGCATCGTACGAGTATTGACAAAGACTGTATATAAGTAGTAAAATCTCCAAGTTTGTTTGAGCCTTACCGGTTAAAGCGCAATATCAGAATAATTAAAAATTTTATTTTTCAGGAGGAATCAAAGTGAAAAAAATCCCGGTCTTACTATTGGTCATGCTGGCCACATTCCTGGTTGGCGCCCTGGTCTTCACAGGTTGTTCAGGTACCAAAGCTGAGCTGATCACCTACAAGTTCGGCTACGATACCCCCCCTACCACCAATCTGGGCGTTCCCATGGAATATTTTGCCAAAGAAATCAATACCCGCCTGGCAGGCAGGGTGAAAGTTGATACCTATCCTGCCGGGACGTTATCTTCACAGGGAACCGGACTGGAAAACGTCAGAACCGGTGTGGCAGACGCCTATATTTTCTCCTATGGGGCTCATCTTAATTCTTTCCCTGTGATGAACTTCACCAGCCTGCCCGGTCTGAACTTCTACCCTGACACCATTAAGGATATGGAAAAAGAAGTAGCTACCATGAAAACCATACTGGGCAAGTATTCCGCTGCACAGGAAGAGGTTACGGGACTCAAGCTGCTCTGGAGCAACACTTACAGCACAGCGGTTTACATGGGCAAAAAGATGGTCCGCACTCCTGCTGATTTCGCAGGAGCCAAGATTGGTTGTGACGGAATGCGTCAGGAAGTCACCACCACGCTGGGAGGCGTGCCGGTATTCACCATCCCGCCTCAGATGTATCAACAACTGCAAACCAACCTGGTGGACGGTGTGCTGGTTTCCTGGGGCGCTGCAATGGACTGGCAGCTTCAGGAACAGGTTAAATACGCCCTGGACTGGAGCTTCGGCGGGTCACAGATGCCGGTCTTTATGAATCAGAAGTCTTTCGACAAGATGACATCAGCTGACCAGAAGGTGTTCATGGAAGTAGCTGCCCTGGCTGAGGGAGTAAACAGAGAAGAAGTGTACAAAGTTATTCCCGAGTCCAAGAAAAAATTCGCGGCTGCCGGCGTACAAATCATAACCCCCACAGACCAGGAAAAGAAACAGTGGATGGATAAATACGCCGTGGTCTGGCAAAATTACATAAATAAAAATAAGTCTGCGGGCGTCAAAGATATTGAGTCAATCTTTAATGATTGGAAGTCAGCGGTAGAAGCCCCAAGATAAGCAAAAAATAAAGTTGAGAACGGGTGGAGCGTAGATTTGATCAGGCTGAGCTCCACCCACTTTCGATAATTTCTTTTTTCTCGCCTGGAGAACAAAGGGAGAATAAATCGGGAGACAGATCAATGAATGCGGAGGGTAATAAAAAACCTGAAGCTATAAACCGGAAAGCTAAAGTCAAATCCGGCGGAACACTGGCCAGGATCGATTCAGTGCTGGGCGTAGCTAACCGTTTTATGGTGTATATTGCTTCAATCGCTTTATTCGGTATGATGGCTGTGGTTGTGATCGATGTCATCGGCAGGTATGCATTCAGCCGTCCACTCATGGGGGCTTATGAGCTGGTTGGCTACCTCATGGCCATTGCCGGTCCCTGGGCCATCGGCTATTCTCAACTCCAGAAAGGGCATATCCGGGTCGATTTTATACTCAAACGTTTTCCCAATAGAGGCCAGTCGGTGATTACCGGCATAGCCTACCTGATTGGAATATTTGTTTTTTCCGTGCTTTGCTGGTGCATGGTCACCAAGGCGCAGTATTTCATGAGTCTAAAGCACGGCAATACTACTGATACGATGGGGATTCCCATTGCACCTTTTGTCATAATGGTGGCCATTGGCCTGGGCATGCTGGCTCTGGTACTGGTATTTGACCTGATACATACCATAGCTGAGGTAAAGAAGAAATGAGCCCAGTAATAGCAGGTATTATCGGATTTGGCCTCATGATTGCCCTGGTTCTGCTCAGCATCAATGTATCTTTTGCCATCATTATTTCAGGTTTTGTCGGCCTGATGCTGGTAATGCCCATGGACCAGGTCATAGCCAGCATTTCCACCATTACATTCGAAAGGGCCATCGCCTATGATTTTACAGTGATACCCCTGTTCATGCTGATGAGCTCTTTCATTGCTTTTACCAATATAGGCTCGGAAGCCTATGATATGGCCAAGGCGTGGTTGGGACAGTACAGGGGCGGTCTGGCCATGGCCACGGTGGGCGCCTGCGGGCTGTTTGCCGCCTGCACGGGCACCAGCATGGCCGGGGCCATTGCTATGGGAAAGATCTCCTACCCGGAAATGAAGCGCTACGGCTATAAAGCCAGGCTATCGTTGGGGGCTACCGCAGCCGGAGCCACACTGGGGATCATGATACCGCCCAGCATGGGCTTTATTATCATCGGCATCCTGACCCAGATTTCCATCGGCAAGCTGTTCATTGCCGGAATCCTGCCTGGAATCCTGCAAATAGTGGTGTACTGTATAACGATTTACATCATTTGCAGAGTACGGCCGGCATGGGGGCCGGTGGGACCCAAAACAAGTATTAAAGAAAAAGCGCTGTCATTCCGGTTGACCTGGCCGGTGGTCATTCTTTTCCTGCTGATTATCGGCGGAATGTACGGCGGCATTTTTTCCGCTACAGAGGCAGGCGCCATAGGGGCTTTCGGCGCCTTTATAGTCGCCTTGGCCAAAAAGCAGATGACCCGCCAGAACTTTTTAGCCAGCTTGCTGGATGCGGCCCAGACCACAGGCATGATCTTCTGTATTGTGGTGGGCGCTTTTATCTTCAAACAATTCCTGGCAGTTACCCGTATCCCCTTTGAATTCAGTACCTGGATCGCTGAACTGGGCATCAATAAATACCTTGTTCTGGGACTACTAGTGGTAGTCTTTATCGTAATGGGCGCTGTTTTTGATATATATGCCATCATTGTGATGACAGTGCCCATCATTTTCCCTGTCATGGAGGCTTTGGGATTCGACCTGATCTGGTTTGGAGTGATCATGGTTAAAATGATGGAAGTGGGGGACTATTCGCCGCCGTTTGGGTTCAACCTATTTGCTCTGTCAGGAACGATCAAGGAAATCCCCATCACGGAGTTGTACCGGGGCGTGGTGCCTTTTGTGATATCCGATGTGCTGCAAATTGTCATACTGGCAGCGATCCCTGCACTGGCCACCTTTTTGCCGAGCTATATGATAGGATAGGATTTCCGACTAATAAAAGGCTGAGTTGAGCAGGAGCCGGAAAAGGGAATTTTCCGGCTCCTGCTCGATTATTCCTCATTTTTTAATGTTACAAAACCAGCATGGCATCGCCGAAGCTGTAGAAGCGGTATTTTTGTTCGATGGCTTCCCGGTAGGCCTTAAAAATGAGGTCTTTGCCGGCAAAAGCGGAGACCAGCATCAACAGGGTGGATTTGGGCAGGTGGAAATTGGTGATCAGGGCATCCATGACCTTAAAGCAATAGCCTGGATAGATAAAATCATGGACCCAGCCGTCCCAGGCCTGCAATTGACCGTCACCAGCAGCATGGGCAGCAGATTCCATGAGCCTGACTGAGGTGGTGCCCACGCAAATAACCCTGCGGCCTTCGGTTTTAGCCAGATTGATTTGATCCGCGATTTCAGCGCTGATTACCCCATATTCGGGGAAAATGGGGTGTTCCAGTATTTCCTCAGTTTGTACAGGGCGGAAGGTATTCAAACCCACGTGAAGGGTAACAAAGAGGCAATGTATGCCGGCATCCTGGATGCGGCATAGCAGCTCAGGGGTAAAATGAAGACCGGCGGTGGGGGCAGCTACGCTGCCTTCCTTTTCTGCATAGACAGTCTGGTAGCGCTCAGGGTCTGCCAGAGGTGTATGAATATAGGGCGGCAGAGGAACCTGGCCCAGTTGAGGCAGCAGGGACTCGTCCGAAAAACTTACAATACGGATGCCGGCTGAGCCCAGTTCCAGCACCTCGGCTTTCACCTCCGGGTTGTCCTCTAGTTCCGCCTTTAGTCCGGCAGTTACCTTTTTACGAGACCCGATAAGGGTTTCCCAGGTCCCTGGGCCCAGGCGGCGCAGGAGGAGAATTTCTATTCTTTTGTTATTGTCAAGCCGGCTGGCAAAGAGGCGGGCACGGATTACACGGCTGTTATTGAAGACCAGGACATCACCGGGTTTGAGATAATCAGGTAAATTATAGAAATGGCGGTGCCCTATTGAGCCGTCAGCCCGGTCAAGCACTAAAAGGCGGGAACTATCCCGCGGTTCAATGGGTGTTTGGGCAATTAGCTCCAGCGGCAGGTCATAATCATAATCTCTGGTCTTCAATGAAATCATAATCAGTTTTTCTCCCTGATTATTGTATCAGTAAGGAGAGGAAAGCGACAAACTGAGCATGGATTCCTTGATTCAGCATCAAATGAAGCTAAAATCTCCTGAATATTTTCACCATAGTGGTGCAGAAATCTCATGCCTGTTTCAGATTGCGTAACGGCGGATTTTTAGAATTATCCTCCATTGTGGGTCTTGAAGTTTGGATAACGCTGTTCCGGTGATTCATGCTATACTACTTTTACGCAAGGCATTGAGCATCTTAAAATGTCAGGGTTGCAGGTAACCGGCAAGTGTTATAAACGACCGGGCAGTTTTTTATCCGGAATTGTTTAAAGTAAAGAGATTAGAATTACGATTATCCGGCCTGAACGGATAGGGATGTTAATTTGGCTTTAAACAAGAGTCTTATTTATTACAAGGCAATCAGAAGAGCCGTTTCTGCGCTGGAAAGCCAGGATCTGGGAGAAACGCTTAAAAAAATGGTCCAGGGCGTATCCCGGGCCATGGGGGCGGGAGTTTCCCTGGTGCTGCTGGATTCAACCAGTAAAAAGCTGATACACAGCTTTTCCTGGGGACTGCCGGACGCCTATCTGCAAAAAGGTGTGCTGGATGCTGAAAAAAGCCTGGGGGAAGCCGTCCGGGGACAGGTAGTGGTGGTGGAAGACATCTTGCATGATAGCCGGGTGGAATTTCCTGACTGGGCAGCCAGGGCCGGAATTGCTTCCATCCTGGGAGTGCCTCTCATTCTTAAGGGGGCTACGGCTGGCAGTGTCCGGGTCTACACCAGGGAGAAATGCAAATTTTCCAACGTGGATATCAGCTTTGTGACTACCATGTCCAGATTAATGGCCAGGGTCATTAATGAGATGGACGGACTCAGGCATGGGGAAATTATTCAGCTTTCCGGTAAGGATCAAGATTCTTCTACCAGTGTAATCCAGCGGGTGCAAAAAGTGGCTTTTGCTCATCCCAGCGAGAAAGAATTTGCTAAATTACTGGATTTTTACCATATTGAGTGGATCTATGAGCCCAGGTCTTTCCCTCTGAGCTGGGCTGGCAGCAGTGTGGCTGAAATGTTTACCCCGGATTTCTATCTTCCGGGCCTGGATCTTTACGTAGAACTGACCACCATGAAACAGAGCCTGGTGACCAAAAAAAACCACAAGCTGAGACGTTTAAGGGAGCTTTATCCTGACATAAAAATTACCCTGCTGTATAAAAAGGACTTTGACCGGCTGCTGGGCAAGTACGGCTTTGGTCCGCTGGCAGAAACCCGCAGCCGCCGGGTGGAGCGCGTGCTTTTCTCTGCTGAGGACATTCACAGGCGGGTTAAAGAACTAGCGGAGCAAGTTTCCAAAGATTATAGTGACAGCCACCCTATTATGATAGGGGTGCTTAGAGGCGTGTTTTGTTTTATGGCTGACCTGGTCAGAGAAATGACCATACCCCTGGACATAGATTTCATGGCAATTTCTTACTTTAAGGATACGGAGTCCCAGGCAGTCAAAATTACCAGGGATATTGATATCAATATAAGCGGCAGAGCGGTGATTATGGTAGAGGACATCGTGGATACCGGGATGACTCTTAGCTATATATTGAAGCACCTCAGGATGAAAGGCCCTTCCAGCCTGGCGGTATGTACCCTGCTGGATAAACGCGTGCGCCGCATCACGGATGTCTCCCTGGGTTATGTGGGATTCGAGGTGCCGGACGAGTTCCTGGTGGGCTACGGGCTGGACTATAAAGAAGAGTACCGGAACCTGCCTTACATAGGCATCCTGGGCAGCGGTGAAAAAAAAGAGAAGGGTTTGGATAAAAAAAGACCTCCCAAGTAACCTTTGCGCCCGGCAATCCTTTTAGTTCGGTAACTCACCTTTCAGTTTGCACTTAATCCGTTGTTTGCTTCCCTTTACCGATTGCCCTTTGCTCTAATCACTTGGGAGGACTTTTACTATAACTCAGAATCCGGGAGGCGTCAAGGTTGCTTTCAGCTAATGGACGTAAACGAAGGTCAAATACGATTAATAATAGACCTCTCGGTTCCGCACAATCTTAAATATTCTTTATATTTCAGCGTTTTTTATACAGGTTATGGCTCAAGTGTAAAAAGGTCTTATAACTGTATTTTTAGCAAATTTTCGAAGCTAATTTTCTGAACAAAAAATTCAAATACTACCTTTTTGCAGTACAATCAAGTGTTGAATTAGTAAAAAGACTGGAGAGGACCTTTACCAGAAAGTAATGCAATCCAGCTCTTCTCTCCGGCGTATGATATTGAGGAGGTCTTTCTTAACCTCCGGGTCTTCGATCAACTCTACTGAAGTCAGCGGCAAACCATTTGGGTTAATGCTCTGCTGCCATTCAATGATGTAGCCGGGCACCAGGGCATAAGGCCAGTTGCCGGTGCCGCAGCAGGAGGATTCAATAACGGCTCTACCTACAATATATAATATCTGGCGTCCTTTATAATCCAGCCTGATTTCTTTTAAAGGGGTATAGTAACCAGCAATGCCGCCGTAGTCCTCGCCCAGCTTTTGATGGGCATACTGCCTGACTCCGGATCCGTCTCTGGGACGGCTGGCATTTTCAATCCAGGCCGTAACAGCGGGGCAATTCTTTATTTCAGCCATATAGTTCATCCTTCCGATAATCTAATACATTATAAAACCGTTTCCGCCTTTTTTACTACGGGGATACTGAAGCTGAAGGTGGAACCTTTGCCCAGCTCACTCTGAGCCCAGATTTTACCTCCGTGCGCCTCTACGATGCCTTTGCAGATAGCCAGGCCCAGGCCGGTACCGCTGGTCTTGCCGGCCGCCGCATTTTCCACCTGGAAAAATTTGTTAAAAAGCCGGTCCATATCTTCAGGTGGAATACCCCTGCCCTGATCAATGATACTGATGATAACCTCATTGTTCTGGGCCAGCGCCCGGATAATAATAGAAGTGCCTTCTTCGGAGAACTTGACGGCATTTTCCACCAGGTTGGTCAGGACCTGCGCCAGGCGCACTTTATCCGCCTCCAGGGGAGGTAAATCCGGAGGGGTTTCTACAGTCAACCGGTGATTTTCCGTCAGGATTTTTAACCGGGCATGAGATACCTCCAGGATTTCTGCGAAGCTGGTGAGGTGTTTTTCCAGAAGCATCTTGCCGGACTCAAGGCGCGACATATCCAGCAAATTCCTGATTAAAAGGGTCAGGTGATCAGCCTCACGGTTGGCGTCATTGAGAAATTCCAATTGCTGCCGGCGGCTCCATTTGATATCCGGCTGCATCAGGGTTTCTATAAATCCTTTGATGGATGACAATGGAGTGCGGAGCTCATGGGAGACATTGGTTAAAAAGTCATTTTTAACTATATCAAGTTTTTTAAGGGTTTCTGCCTCAAGGGCTCTGGCCTCCGCACGCTTCCGTTCAGTGATGTCCTGCCCCTGGGCGATGGTGGCCACTATTGTCTTGCCATCTTTGGAGTATAAATTTGCGGAATTCCAGAGTACTATTCGCACTGAACCGTTGGTATGCTGCACCGGGATTTCCAGCGTTTCCCAGTGTTGGCCGGCAGCAGTTTTTTGGATATATGCAAGAGCTTTTTCCCGGGTTTGAGGAGGGAATAACCAGTTCAGCTTTTGTCCTGTTACTTCTTCCGCTGATCGTCCTGTTAAACGTTCAAGGGCATGGTTGAAGCGGGTAATGCGGAAAAGGGGATCCCAGACCATGATGGGGGCATTGGCATAATCCAGCAGATTATTAAGATAATCAGTGGTTTGCCGTAATTGCTCTTCAGCCTGCCGGGATTCCATGTTCAGACGCGTATTGACCATTAAAACCAGGTTAAAGGTAAGAAAGGCCAACCCACCCCCCAGCAGCATCACCATAACCGAATCAAAAAGACCTGAGCGGAGAAAGTCATTACTGCTCGGCTGGGTTAACGCGGCGCTGTTAATTCTGATCACGCATATCAGCGCAATCAGGCCCAAGGCGATGCCGACGCCCCTGGAAACCTTCCTGAGTTCCAGGTTTGCTCCCCTGAAAATCAGCCAGAGGCTAGGCACACAGGAAAGCAAAAGCGCAGTGTACAGGTTAAAATTACGTGCCCTTAAATCATTGTTTACGAATGTAAAATAGCTATGTATTATGATAAAAGATATAAAAATAATTATTATGATGATATTTAGTGCAAGATGTTTTTTTTTACCGGCAAAGCGGCATAAACCCAAATAGAGGGCCAGGCTTCCCCCCACTATCAGGGTATTGCTCAATACGATGGAGGCCCAGTCAGGGGCAACACCCCGTAGCACAACCAGTGCTCCTGCTACCAGTTGACATGTCCAATCAAGCGCCCACCAGTTTAAGCCTGCAAAGTGGCGGTGGTTCTGCCACCACAATTGCAGTATTACCACAAAACAAACGATGAAGAGCATTATATTGGCGCTCATGACCGTTTTCATATCGAAGGCTAACATCTGCGTCCTCTGCTTCCTTAAAGGCTACAACGACTTATGGTATAGAGTTTTCCCTTAAAGGAAGACTGAAACTGAAGCGTGAACCTTTACCCACTTCACTTTCCACCCAGATTTTACCACCATGGGCTTCTACTATTCCCTTGCAAATGGCCAGTCCCAAACCCGTACCTCTGGTTTTTCCGGTTACCACCTGGCTGGCCTGGTAAAACCTGTCGAATAGTCTGGCTACCACTTCCGGGGTCATGCCGATACCCTCATCAGATACTCTGAACAAGACACTGTTATTTTCGAGTGAAGCTTCCAGAACGATCCGGCTGCCTTCCGGGGAAAATTTGGTAGCATTCTCTATCAGATTGGTAATTACCTGGCCGATTCTGACCTTATCTACCTGTAAAACCGGTAATCCGGGCGCCTCAATAATCTGTAATTGATGATTCTCCGTCATGATTGAAATAACACCCAATATTGAATCCAGAATTTCGCTGACCGAATGCTGCTGTTTTTGCAATACTATTTTACCGGAATCGAGGCGCGACATATCCAGCAGGTCGCGGACCAGTATAGTCAGCCTATCAGCCGAAATATTGGCCTGCTGGAGAAATTCATGCTGCTGCTTTTTAGTCCATTTAACATCAGGCTCAATAAGGGTTTCAATGAAACCTTTGATAGAGGCCAGAGGCGTGCGCAGTTCGTGTGAGACATTGGCCAGAAGATCGCTCTTGGCCTGGTTGACCTGTTTCAAAGCCTCCATTTCCACCAATTTAGCTTCAGCCTGTTTAATCGCGGTAATATCCTTGACCACGCTGCGTATAGTAACCACCTGTCCTTTTTCATCCAGAATGGGAGTGGCTGAATACAAACCATAGACACTGCTGCCGTCCTTTTTCCGGAAAATTAACTCTTCGTTTTCGATAATACAGCCTTTTGTGGCTTTCTCAAAGACTTCTTGAGCTTTAGTTGTGCTCTCAGGCGCATACAGCTCTATGCGGGACTTGCCGGCCAGCTCTTTCTCAGTGTACCCCGTAAAATCCTGGGCTGCCCGGTTGCTCTCTTTGATCAGGCCGTCAGTGCCGATGGAAAGATAGGCTACCGGGGCATTTTTATAAAGATCACGGTATTTAGCCTCTGAAGCCAGCAAAGCCTCCTCCATATTCTTTTGTACCAGCGCAATGCCTATGCTCTGAGTCAGACCTTCGAAATACTGGACCAGTTCCAGGCTGAAAAGGTTAGGCCGGGGGTCGCTGATCTGTAGAAGTCCAATAATATTCCCCTGGCCTTTGATGGGAATAAGGGCTATTGACTGGTAACCCTCTTCAAGGCAGCAGTGGCGGACTGAGGTCTGGTTTTGCATCTCTTCCAGGGAAGCTTTCAAACCTGAAGCGTTATTGGTCCAGAAGCTTCCGCCAGGGGTAAAGAAGGGTTTATCCGGGGACGTTCTGCCGCTAGTAACAAGGCCGCACATGCACTCCAGCACAGGCTTGCCCTGGCCGCTACATATAGGCAAGCCCTGATTGTCCTTTTTACATAAAGTATTTTCGGTACTCATATGGGTCAATGGAAACCCGGAGGCCTGGTAATAAGGAAAATCGCCGCCTTCACATAGCCGGATGCCCACAGCTTCGAAGCTGCCATAGGCCTTAAAAACCTCCAGGAGATCATGAATCAAATCTTTCTTCCTGCTATTTTTATTAAGTACCTGGAGCACCTGTAAAAACATCTCCCTTTGTTTTTCGGCGTTTTTTCGTCCGGTAATATCCAGAAAGAGCGACTGGAACCGGCGTTTGCCTGCCCATAAGATTTCCTTGCGGAAGACCTGTAAATGGCGGATGGCCTGATCCTTACGGATAATACTGATCTCGTAGGTATCCGGCGCCGGTTCGCCGCGACGACGTTTTTCTCTTCTTTCCAGAAATTCAGCGAAGCTCTGTTCAGTATACCGCTTCTGCAAAGGAGCGGCCTTTAACTCAGACAGGTCAGTAAAACCGTACAAATCCAGGAAGGCCTGGTTGGCATATAGTGTTTCTCCATCTTCATCGACTATATGGATGCCTAAAGGAGAGGTATCAACGGAGTTGCGGAAGTTTTCCTCAGAGTCCCGCAGAGCCTGTTCAGCCCGCATGCGGTCCGTAACATCATTATAGACAGCTACAATTTCACCGGTAGGTAATTTAAAAACCCAGTTTTCACGCCATGTCCCGGCATGACGGGCGTCCCGGTACAAACTCTGCGGGAAAAACTCGGGTTTCCCGGTCTGCCATACTCTCTGAAAAACAGCAAAAAGGCCAAAGTCTTTTACACCGGGGAATACCTCAGTAACACGTTTACCAAGGAGAGATTCACGCTTCATATTTTCGATTTTCTCAGCCGCTGGATTGAAGTCTGTGAAAATGAAGTCTTCAGCCTGGCCAATGGCCTTAAAAATGGCTGCCCCGCTGCTCATATGGTTGAAGAGATGACGGTATCTGGATTCGCTATCTTTGAGCTTTTCTTCTATGCGTTTACGCCTCAGGACTTCCACGAAAGAAAGAGACACAGCTTCCATGATTTCCTGATCATCCTGGGTGTATCCGGAATACTTATTAGCCAGAGAAATCATACCCATTATGCGCCCTTCTTCCTTCAGGGGCACACCTAAAAAAGAAGTTAAGGGCGGATGCCCAGGAGGAATCCCCACGCTATCCGGATGAGCCAGCGGGTCACTGGTAAAAAAGGACTGGCCTTCCCTGATGACCTTACCCCACAAGCCGCGGATTACCATGTTTCTCATACCCAAGGCGGTTCTGTCCTGGGTCATTTTACATTGTTCCCAGCCGGCATCACTTAAGGCCAGAGTGTCCAGACGCCCGCCAGCATTTATCTCCCCGATCCAGCCGTAAAGGCTGCCTGTTAATTCCCGGGCTACTGCCAGGCAGGTACGGGCAACTTCTTCCGTGGTCTCACACCCTAGAGTTTCCTGGAAGACCCGGTTAATAGCTTCCAATTGGGCCTGCTGCCGGATAATTTTTTTCTGTCTCTCTTTACGCTGTGTAACGTCCCGGATAATGGCCATGACTGCCGGTCGTCCCTCAAAGGTAGTGACGCTGGCATTAACCTCCACCGGAATAAAGTGCCCATTCCTGGCGCTGATTGAGGTCTCATAGATTTGAGGGGCCTTTTCACCGGACAATCTTTTCCGGAAGCGGTCCATCAATAGCACATGTTCTTCCTCAGGTGTAAAATCGACGAAACAGCGGCCCAGCACTTCATTAAGAGCAAAACCGGTCATTTCGGTCATCCTGGCATTGGCGAATCGGAGGATGCCATCCTCGATGATAATGATGCCGTCATTGCTTTTTTCCACCAGGTAGGCGTAATTAGCTTCGCTTTGCCGCAGGGCCTGTTGCATGCGGTTGTGTTCAGTGACATCCAGGGCGATGCCTACCAGACAGGGCTCACCGGCAATCTCCACCGGCTCTGCAGACAGCAGCCAGGTACGAATCTCGCCTGATTTCATACGTAAATTTAACTCCTGCTTGAGGAATCTGCCCTGTTCTTTTACCAGCCGGTACAACCGGGCAGGGTCATCCGGGTTGGTCCAGATATGGACTTCATGCAGAGTGCGTCCGATCAACTCCTCACGGGTATAGCCGGTGACATTGAGGTAATTGTCATTAACCTCTATATATTTTCCTTCAGCAATTGTCGTGATAGCGATCATAGCAGGGCCGGAGCGAAATGCAGTGGAGTACTTCTGTTCACTTTCGCGAAGGGCCTGCTCCATTTTTTTACTCTCAGTGATGTCCCGGATGATCATGACGGTCTTTTCACGGTTGTCTCTGTCAATGAAGATTTTTGAAGTAATTATACCGGGGAACCTGGAGCCGTCTTTTTTAACGAAAGTCAACTCACCAGAATAGAATCCGGTCCGGCGGCGTGTTTCCAGGGCAATTTTAAGCCCGGGATCAGTCAGGTCCAGGATACCGTTTCTGCCTATGCGGCATATTTCCTCTTCATTTCTGCCGAAAAGCTGACAAGCAGCAGGATTAGCCGCATATATAGAGCCATCAGGGGAGGTTAAAAGAACTGCGTCAAAGCTGTTCTCAAATATGTTCCGGTACCTGGCTTCGCTTTCCTTCAACCCGGCGATGCTGTTCTGGCAGATCTTGAGAGAGTCTTCCAGACCAGCAATCCGGCTCTTCAGGTCATTTATTTCCTGCTGAAGCTCTGCTCTGGTTTTGCTTTCGTCTTCGCCCATAATAAATTCCTTTTATCCTGAGGTTTAATAATCAGGGTGAATTCACAAACAGCCTGATATCCGATTATTCTTGTTTTAGCCAATTTTTTATCTGGGACAACAGCTCCCGGAGGACAAAGGGTTTGGTAATATAATCATTGGCTCCACAGGCAGCACACATATCCCTGTCATTTTCTCCTTCACGGGCGCTGAGCATAATAACAGGAACCTGAGACCACTGGCGGATCCTGCGGCAGACTTCAAATCCATCCATTTCCGGCATCACGATGTCCAGGAGTACCAGATCAGGTTTTTCTTTTTCTGCCGTCCGGACCCCGTTTTCACCATTTTCAGCAGTAACAACGGCGTATCCCCTGGCTTCCAGGTTGACCTGCACGAATTTCCGTATGGCTGGGTCGTCATCCACAATCAGAATGCGTTTCTGGCTCATATTAATTTAGACCCTCCTCTATATTAGTTACCAGTTGCGGGTTTCCTGGTGCTGTTATTCTCCGAGCACCTGCCGGAAACCGGAAGCCAGATCATTTTACTGGTAGTTTGAAGCTGAAAACAGAGCCTACACCGGTCTGGCTTTCCACCCAGATTTTTCCTCCATGCGCTTCAATAATTCCTTTACAGATAGCCAGTCCCAAGCCGGTTCCCCGGGTTTTTCCCGAGGTTGCTCTGCCGGCCTGGTAGAAGCGGTCAAACAGTTTTTCGATATGCTCTGGAGAAATACCCTCTCCCTGATCTTCAACGCTGAAAACCAGATTACCATCGTCAGATTTAACCTCTATTATAATAGATGAGCCTTCATTTGAAAATTTAACGGCATTCTCAACCAGATTAGTGATCACCTGGGCAATCCTGATTCTGTCAACATTAAGGGGAGGCAGGCCGTGCGGCACTTTAATCTCCAGTTTATGTTTGCTGGTCATTACCGAGAGCGTACTGGAGGCATAATCCAGGATTTCCTGTACCTGGTAAGGACGTTTATCTAGGACCATTTTACCGGAATCCAGGCGGGACATGTCCAGGAGGTCCCTTATCAAAAAAGTCAGGCGGTCCACCTCTTTATCGGCTGATTTGAGAAAGTCCCTTTGCTGATCCCTGCTCCAATTTACATCAGCCTCAAGCAGGGTTTCGATAAAACCTTTAATGGCAGCCAGGGGGGTCCGCAGCTCATGAGAGACATTAGCCAGCAGATCGCTCTTGGCTTTATTGGATTGCTTCAGAGCTTCTATTTCCAGCAATCTGGCTTCAGCCTGTTTGCGTTCTGTGATATCCAGGTAAACCGATTGGAAATGCTGTTCTCCGTTCCAGATGACTTCCTTGCGTATTACCTGGAGTGTTCTTACCTGACCGTCCCGGCGGATAATTTTTACTTCAAAAGTTTCTGGAACAAACTGGTTAGCAGCCCTTTTTTTTCTTCTTTCCTGAAGCTCGGCATAAGATTCCGGGGTATAACGGGCAGAAGGCGGCGTGTTTACCAGCTCGTCAACGTTCTGGTAGCCATAAATATCCAGCATGGCTCTGTTAGTATAGAGCAGCACCTCATTTTTATCGACGATGCGTACCCCCAGGGGGGAACTATCCAGAGAATTACGGAAGTTCTCCTCGCTTTTTTTTAAGGCCAGCCTGGCTTTTTCCTGCCCGGTAATATCCCTATGCAGGCAGATGGCATTAACTACCCGCCCTTCTTTGTCTTTTAAAGCAGCAATGGTGATATCCAGCACTAAAAAGACTTTGTTCTCCGATTTTATTTGTTCTTCTCTTTTGGTATAGTAATAGAGGGGAAAATTCACGGTTTTACCTTCCCGGTAGACGCTCTCTACCATTTTCATAAAACCCTGTTCTTTGATCTGAATGTCTTTTAAAACATTGTAGCTGCCGATAACGTCCTGATCTTTGACTTTCAGCAGGTCTCTGAGCGCCTGGTTCATGCGAATGACGTTTCCGCATGCATCCGAAATCCACAGCGGATTAGGGGTGTTTTCAATAACACTATCCAGGAACTCTTCTTTTTGTTTCAGTTCCTGTTCTACCAGCTTTTGTTCTGTGATATCCTGCAAAGTGCCGAAAAGACCTGTCACCTTCCCGGTTTCGTCCCTGAGCGGTTTGATCAGAACACGGGTAATCAGTTTTCTTCCACTGGGAAGCCGGGTGTTTAATTCATCCTGTGTTTCCTGACCTGAATCAACCACGTGTTGCACCATCTCCTGCCATTTTTTGGCTTCTGATGGCAGGTAATAGCTCATCAATTCATCCTGAACCGGCGGCCCCAGGGTTTTTTCCCTCTCAAAAAGCTCATACATCTCTTCTGACCAGAATGTATTCAGGGTTTTTAAATCGGTCTCCCAGCTACCGATCCTGCCCAGAGCCTGGGCTTGCTTTAAATTGGCCTCTGCCTTCTGCAAGGTTAGCTCAGCCTGTTTGCGCTGGGTGATATCATTATCGATGACCAGTACGGCCGGTTCATTGTTCCAGTTAATTAAAGCTACGTGCCTCTCTAACCAGCGGACGCTTCCGTTTTTATGGATTATACGCAGGATATAACCGGCAGGAGCCTGACCGGAGCTCATTCTGGCGGTAAAATAGCGCCTGATATTATCTCTTTCTTCGGGATGTATCAGGTTAAACCCATCTATACTTTTTAGCTCCTGCCCTGAATACCCGGTGATAAGTTCAGTTTGACGGTTAGAGTAAATAATTTTCCCTTCCTGGACAATGGTAATGCCCATGGGAATAATTTCAATTAAAGAACGGTATCTTTGTTCAGATTCTCGCAATTGTATTTCTGTTTTGTGGCGTTCCAGGGCATAATTGACCACCCGCCAGAGCATTCTGGCATTAATATCACCTTTAAGCAGGTAATCCTGGGCACCGCTTCTGACAGCCGCAAGTCCTGTTATTTCATCATCCAGCCCGGTCATAATGATAACCGGGGTACCGGCTGAAGCGGAAAAAAGACGGTCAAGCGTTTTCAGTCCCTGACTATCAGGTAATCCCAAATCCAAAAATATCAGGTCAGGCCTGTAATGAGAAAGGTGGTCAAGAGCAGTTGACAGACTGCCGGATACTGCCATTTCCCATCTGCGGTTCCCGGCTTCTTTAAGCATCTCCTGGATTAACCTGGCGTCGCCGGGATTATCTTCAACTACCAGAATGGAAAGGATATCCTGTGCCATATCACACCTCGTGATTGAAAATTATACCAACGGCAATTTAACTATGGCGAGCCAGAAATTCTCTATACCCTTTACTGCAGTCAGGAAGCGTTCCAGATCTACTGGTTTGGTGATATAACAATTGGCATGGAGGTTGTAGGAGCGCAGGATATCTTCTTCGGCGCTGGAAACCGTCAGGACAATTACGGGTATATGCTTGAGATCAGGGTCTTCTTTGATCTCAGCCAGCACCTCCTGGCCGTTTTTCCGGGGCAGATTGAGATCCAGTATTATAAGGTCAGGTTGTACCGCCCCGGCATAACGGGGTTCCCGCCTTAAAAAAGCCAGGGCTTCCACGCCGTCTGAGACCACATGCAGGTTGTTTAGAATTCTGCTGTCTTTAAAGGCTTCTTGGGTCAGGCGGACATCGCCGGGGCTGTCCTCCACAAGCAGGATTTCAATAGGTCTGATGTTACTGTTCATTCCTCTTTCTCCTTAACAGGCAGAGTAAAATAAAAAGTGCTGCCCTTTCCGGGCTGTGATTCCACCCAGATACGCCCACCGTGGCGTTCGAGGATCCTTTTTACGATAGAGAGACCGGCTCCAGTGCCGGGGAATTCCTGGCCGTGCAAGCGCTGGAAAATCTGAAAAATCCTTTCAAAATACTGCGGCTCAATGCCTATACCATTATCAGCCACGGAAAAAGTCCATTCTGTGCCAATTTGTACAGCAGAGACATGGATACGCGGAGGCTGATCGCCATGAAATTTGACGGCATTGCTCAGCAGGTTTTGAAATACCTGGACGATCTGCCCTTCATCAGCCATGATTACCGGCAGGGGACCGCGAGTAATTCTGGCGCTGCTTTCCTGCACAGCTACTTCAAGATTATTGACAGCCATTTGAAAAGCTGTTTCGAAATTTACCGGCTGGAAAGGCTTGGCCCGGCTGTTGATGCGGGAATAGGCCAGCAAATCATTAATCAGGTTCTGCATACGCCTGGCGCCGTCAACAGCGAAATGGATAAAGTCATTAGCATCCGAGTCCAGCCTGTCTTTATAGCGTTTTTCCAAAAGCTGGACATAGCTGGAGATCATACGCAGCGGTTCCTGGAGATCATGAGAAGCCACGTAAGCGAAACGCTCCAGTTCGGCATTGGAACGTTTCAGTTCAGCCTCCGCTTTTTTCCTTTCACTGACTTCTAAAACCAGTTCATTGCGGGCTACCATGGTGGTTTTCAACTCAGCGGTCATTTTGTCAAAAGCCCTGGATAGTTCTCCCACCTCATCCCGGCCACCTGTGCCGACCTTAAAGTCAAGATTGCCGCTTCCTACCTTCTGAGTGCCGGACACCAGTCTGTGCAGGGGGCGGACGAGGGAGCGTGAGGCAAGGAAGGCGATTAGAAGGACGAGCAGAGCAATGACCATTGCTACCAGAATAATAGTCCTGGCCATGTCATTTACCGGGCCGTAAGCTTCAGACTGGTCAATTTCGGTGATAATGGACATGCTATAGTCCGGCAGCCACTGGTAAGCGCCTATGACCGGCTCTCCCCGGTAATCCTCATAAAGGCTCCAACCACTGGCACCTGCCAGGCCGGAGCCGACGCCTTCAGTGCGCACGGCTTTTTTCAGGGCATAACCAGCGCCGAAACGGGGTTCGGTAACGAAAAAATTGAAGGAATTAACCAGATAGGTATCCTCGGTACGGCTCAGCCCGCTTTGTTGATTCATAATTACAGAAAGTTCAGCCAGGTCAAGCCGGCCGGCCAGGACTCCCAGAAGATTTCCCTGCGCATCCTTTACCGGGGTACTGACCATCATGCTGGCCTGCTCCAGGCTTTGCGAATAATAAACTCCCTCAAGATAGGTCTTGTCTTTGCCCTCTAAAAAATAGGCTTCATGGTCCCTGATTTTACCTTCCTGATCCGGGTTAGTTGAGGCCAGTACTACAGCATGAAGGGGACACATGACAAACAATTCGATAAAACCGCCGCCCAGGCGTAAGCGCGGCTCAAAATGTTCATTTATAAGGCTGCTTTTAGCTTCAGAATAGATTTCAGAAGAGACATCATGTTGCTTTAACAAGCCAGTTAATTGACGGATAAGAGGCCGCTGGGCTAGTTCTTCCAGACTTCGCTTATCATCCTCTATCCAGCGGTGTAATTCGCGGCTTTTGAGTAGATTAGTGGAGACAATATGATTGATTACCTGCTGTTCAATGGCGTCCCGGCCATAGCGAAAACCCAGCAGGCTGACGATGATTACAGGCACAATTGCCAGTAATAAAAAAATCAGCGTTAATTTAGGGGTCAGTTTCATGGTTAATTACTCTCATAGATCTGTTCCAGGAATTGTCTATTGAAAGCTTGATTAACGTCAAAAGGCTGTATGATAAGACCCTGGTCATTTAAAACCGAATACATTTCCTGCCAGATTTCAGCTTTCATCCAGCCCAGTCGGTCTTCCCCGGTATGGATCATGGGCAGCATGGCTTCCAACATGGCCGTTTGTAATTGAGGGTCAGGCTCTCTGGCGTACTTTAATGTGGCTGCTATAGTCTGCCGGTAGTCTTCAATGGTATCCTGCCAGCCTCTAAGCGAAGCCCGCAGAAAACGTAAGACCAGTCCGGGATTGCCGGCTATCATTTTTTCGGTTGTAAAGAGGGCATCCGAATAAAAACGAATGCCGTAATCAGAGGGCCAGATGGTATTCGGTTTTAAGCCTTGTTGCCGTAAACGGATCAGGCCGCCCGTTGAATAGGCGGCGGTAACGTCGGCCTGACTACTCAAGAATGAAGCATAATTTGAATCATATGGCAGAAAGGTAATCCGGCTCCGGTCGAGATCCAATTTTGATAACACTGCTAAAAGCTGTACATGGAATTCGGCTGAACCGCTGGTACCCAGACAGGCTATCTTTTTGCCCAAAAAATCCTGAGGCCTTTTGATACCGGACTTAGGCATGGAAAGAAAGACCACAGCGCTGCGGCGGTAAATAACGCTGATGGCTACCAGGGTCTGCCCCTGGCTGCGCCTGAACAGGATATCATCCGGGCTTTGCACTCCAAAATCAGCCTGCCCAGAGAGGACTGCCTGTACAATATCAACGTTCGGTCCACCTTCCAGAAAATTCACCTCTAAATTTTCTCCGGCGTAGTAGCCTTTTTCTTTGGCTGCATAGTAACCGGCAAACTGTGCCTGATGCACCCACTTCAACTGCAGGGTTACTTTTTCCGGAGGTGTTTGAACGGTATTCAATGTGCATGATAATACAAGCAGAAAAGCCAGACAGAGAATTATGGAGATTTTTACCACGTTTCTCATTCAATTAGCTCTTTATTTTTTGCATATAGGATAGTATTAGAGTACTATTTACATTATATATATGTAATGCTTCAAAACAGGTTTTAAAAGTACCCAACCGGTTAGCCTATTCGTGATCAAATAATGTTATACAATGTAACGAACTGCGTAGTAATTGTCAATCATGACAAATTTTTTCTTGAGAAAAGAGATCATTTTTGCTGGCCCTGGATTTTAGATTTCTCTGCCAGATGCTTATGTGACTTACGTCACAGATAATTGGCACAATAATCGTCCTGTGCTATAATAGGGGCAAGTTTCACGAATGACTACTCTGGAAAGGAGAAGATGGAATGGCGCAAAAAATGGATCAACCCAAGGTACCGGGCATAGCTCAACCAGAAAAAACCGTACTCAAGTCAACTGCTCTGGGTGGTATGCACGGTGGTGGTGCCCCCGTCTTTGTGGATGTCAAAGGCGGCAAAATCCTGCGAGTCAGACCCTTCCATTATGATTGGAAGTATGACCTGCAATCATTTAATCCCTGGAAATTTCAGAGAAACGGAGTTAAGCTGGAACCCCTTACCAAAACCTGTATAGGTCCTTTTTCGCTAGCTTACAAGAAAAGGACCTATTCGCCTAACCGTATTAAGTATCCATTAAAGAGAGTGGACTGGGATCCTAAAGGAGAAAGAAATACCCAGAACCGAGGCAAGAGCAAGTTTGTACGCATCTCCTGGGACGAAGCAGCTACTATTATCGCTGATGAAATTAAAAGGATTCACCAGAAATACGGCCCTCTGGCCATCATGCTTCAGGGTGACGGACACGGTGAATGCAAGACCATCAATACCCCGCACGGTCAATCCGGCCTGCTGCTGGACAAGATCGGCGGTTTTACCCAGATGGTTCGTAATCCGGATAGCTGGGAGGGCTGGTATTTCGGCTCCAAGCATGTCTGGGGGCAGGGTATCGTAGGCATGATGCATCCTACGGACAACGTGGTAAAGGATATTACGGAAAATGCGGATATGGTGCTTTTCTGGGGCTGCGATCCGGAAACCACTCCCTGGGGTTTTGTAGGGCAATTTGCCAGCCGTCTGTGTTACTTCTGGCATGATGCCGGCATCAAACAGGTCTACATTTGCCCGGATGTCAACTATGGGGCTGCCGTGCATGCGGATAAATGGATTCCTATTCTCCCCAATACTGATGCAGCCATGCAACTGGCTATTATTTATATCTGGATCAAAGAAGGTACCTATAATAAAGAATACATCAAGACGCACACCATCGGTTTTGAAAAAATAGAAGAATATGTAATGGGTAAGGTGGACGGAGTAGTCAAGGATACCGCCTGGGCTACAGCTAAATGCGGGGTACCGGAGTGGACCATCAAGGCCCTGGCCAGAGACTGGGCCAAGAAAGCGGTCACTATTGCACATTATTTCGGCGGTTCTTATGTCAGAGGCCCTTACTCGCATGAACCGGCCAGACTGGAATGTGTTCTGCTGGCCATGCAGGGGCTGGGAGGTCCGGGGCGCTGGCAGACCCAGATCACCTACGGCGGTATGCCCCGAGCTGAAGGCATCAAGACCACACGGTTTTTTAACCCGGTGCTGGGTGAGCGCCTGATTAAACCCACCCGCTCCACCGTAGCAGCCTGGGGCAAACAACTGATCCCGAAAACCCTGGTGCATAAGGCAATCCAGATGGGCTCCATTTCGTACTACGGGAGCGGCGCTATTGAGGCCCCGGTCGACGATCAGTTCGTAAAATATCAATATCCCATAGATAAATCAGAGGGCGGTACAGAGATCCATATGCTATGGTGCGATAATCCCTGCCGAACCACCTGCTGGAACTGCGGCAATGAGACCATTGACGCTTACCGGCATGAAAAGATTGAGACCATAGTTGTCCAGCATCCCTGGTTGGAAAATGATACCCTGTATGCGGATATTATTTTACCCTCCAATACCCAGATGGAAGTGGATGATATTGTGACCCATACCCGGCAGGGCGTCCAATTCCAGCATATTGCCATCCAGAACAAGGCTATAGAACCTATCGGCGAATCCAAGAGTGATTTTGAGTGCGTGATGGAAGTGGCCAAAAAGTTGGGCAAATATGAAGAAATTACGCAGGGACAGACCGTGGCCGATCTTCAGAAAATGGTCTTTACCAACATGGGCTGTGACAGCTATTTGAGCTGGGAGGAGTTTAAAGAAAAGCAGTATTTTGTTTTCCCGGTAGCTAAAGACTGGGAGCAGGACCTGGAAAAATCCCTGTGGAGAAAGTTCTACCATGATCCGGAAAACAACCCGCTGCCCACTCCTACCGGCAAAATGGAGCTTTTTTCCCAGGCTCTGGCTGATGCCTTCCCCAATGACACTGAGCGTCCTCCCTATCCCCAGTGGATTGAGAAGAGCGAAATGCATGATGAGAGAAAGGGCGGCAGCCGGTCCAAGATCTTCCCCCTGCTGGTAGTGGCTAATCACCCAAGGTGGAGGACTCACGCGCAGGCTGATGATATCCCCTGGACCCGCGAGATAGGGACCTGCAAAGTCAAGGGCTGGGATGGTTATATGTATGAGCCGATCTGGGTTAATCCCAAGGATGCGGCAGTTAGAGGCATTAAATCTGGCGATATCATTAAGATTTTCAATGAAAGAGGCATTGTGCTGGGTGGCGCCTATGTGACTGAGAGGATCATGCCCGGTGTCACCTACATTGACCACGGAGCACGTTGCGATGCAATCCTGCCCGGCAAGATTGACCGAGGCGGCGCTATCGATCTTATCTCACCCGACTGGGTGATCTCCAAAAATTGCGTGGGTGAGGCTACCAGCGGTTTCCTGGTGGACGTCCAGAAAGTATCACAGGCCCAGATGGAAGAGTGGAGAAAACTTTATCCGGATGCCTGGGAGCGTGAATACCATCCGGCTTCCGGCCTGCGCTTCAATGCCTGGGTTGAAGAAGGAGGAAAATAAATGAAAGTATTTACCTTTGATGCGGCTAAATGCAACGGCTGCTACAATTGCCAGATCGCCTGCAAAGACGAACATGTAGCCAATGATTGGACCCCTTATGCCAAACCCCAGCCGGAGACCGGTCAATTCTGGCTTAAATTGACGGAAACAGTCAGAGGCCAGGTACCCAGGGTAAAAGTAGCCTATTATGCCATCATGTGCGCTCATTGCGATAATGCGCCCTGCATGGCTTCATGCAAAGCGGATGCCATCTATAAGAGGGATGACGGCCTGGTGATTATTGACCCTGTCAAATGCACCGGCTGCAAAAACTGTGTGGATGCCTGCCCGTACGGCGCCATTTACTGGAATGACGATCTTAATCTGGCCCAGAAGTGCACTGGCTGCGCCCACCTGCTGGACAGCGGTTGGAAAGAGCCCAGATGCGTGGACGCCTGCCCGACACTGGCCATTCAATATGTAGAAGAATCTGAAGCTGCAGGGTTTATTAAAAACTCCGAATTCACCAAGCCTGAGAGGAAAGCTATAGACAAACCCCGTCTGTATTATGCTAACCTGCCCAAGCGTTTTGTTGCGGGCACAGTATATGATCCGGTAGAAAAAGAGGTTATTATAGGCGCCAAAGTTACATTGACTGAGACGGACGGCAGCAAGGCCTCTTTTACGGCGGTTACTGATAGCTACGGTGACTTTGAGTTCGAGAAACTGAAGGTGGGGAAATTCAACCTGGTAATTGACAACGGTAAAAAGAAGAAAGAAATCAAGGTCAGCACCGAGCAGGACGTGAGCCTGGGCGATATTCCCTTAACCTGAGCCGTATCAAGAATGAATAAGGCGGCGATTATGGCTATAATGCGTTAAAAAGGGCAAAAGGAGGAATTATTATGGCAGCAGAAGTGGTGAAATATAAATGCACCGGTTGCGGCTGGATTTATGATCCCAGATTTGGAGATGCAGCAAATGAAGTTCCTCGGGGCGTACCCTTCGAGAATTTGCCTCCGAAATTCATCTGCGGCGTATGCGGGTGCACCAAAGATAAATTCATCAAAGTAGAACCAAAAAAATAACAGATAAAGCGGGAGCCAGATGGCTCCCGCTTTTTAATTCAATAAAACACCAGAAATAAAAATAAATCTCAAGTCCTAAACTTCAAATTAAACTTTTCTCCAAACTATACATAACGCCAAAATTTCAGGTGGATAAATATCAAAAAGTTCAGCCTGGGAGCTTGCAGGATCCGCAAGCAGAAAAAGTAAACTGGCGCTGCTCGTCTGAGGCTCTGTCAAGCTTCGTCAAATACATCACCAGTAAAGATGTCAAGCAAGGAAGCCGGTCACCGGTGAATATCAAATGCCTCAATATGATGTCCTGTTAATCCATCCTCCGGCAGTCTATGATTTCCGGAAGTTGCCTATTTTCCCCGGCGCCATGGGGGCGACGGCAGAGCAGGTGCAGTTCATCAAGGTCCCCATAGGAATGCTGAGCCTGGCTGAATACCTTGACCGTCACGGCTATAAGGTGCTGATAGATAACCTGGGCGACCGCATGGCCGGCAACCGTACCTTCGATGCCCATGAGCATTTAAAAAACAGGCAGGCTAAAATATTTGCTATTGGCCTGCATTTTCAGCACCACTGCCAGGGGGCAATAGAGATTGCCCGGATCTGCAAGCAGTTACATCCCTCTTCTCTGGTTGTCCTGGGGGGACTGACAGCCACCCGTTTTCATGAAGAAATCATGCGCCGTTATGACTTCGTTGATTTAGTGGTTCGCGGTGAGGCTGAGAAGGCCTTTCTGGAGTTGATGCGGATTTTGGAAAAAGGGGACAGTCTCAGCCTGGCGCCCAATCTCACTTACCGGAAAGAAAACGGTGAAACAGGTGTAACACCGCTTTTACCTCCCAGCCGGGACCTGGACGATTTTGAATATACCGGCTTAGATCTGCTGGAGCCCAAAACCTCCATATTTTCAGCCAATTTTCTGCCACGCTGGAGCCTGGTGGTTTGCCGGGGTTGCGCCTACAACTGCAGTATTTGCGGCGGTTCGGTCTATAGCTATAAAACATATCTGGGTATGGAGAAGCCGGCCTTCAGAAGCCCGGGAAAGATTTTACAGGATATCAGGCAGCTTATCGCACAGAATATCCGCATCATCGGTTTATACCAGGACCCGCGCATGGGTGGAGAAAAATACTGGAAGGAACTGCTGGCAGCCCTGAGAGTGGAGAAGCTGGAGATTGACAGGTTGTCATTGGACCTCCTGGGACCGGCGGATGAAGAGTACATCCGGGCTATAGCAGCTACCGGTCTGCCAGTAACAGTTCACATTTGCCCGGATACCGGCTGTGATTCCGTACGCCGCTTGCTGGGACGCCATTATACCAATGAAGAATTATGGAAGACAGTCAGGTTGTGTCATAAATACCTGATTCCGGTCACCACTTTTTTTTCAGTGGGACTGGCTGGAGAAACAATGGAAAATACGGCGGAGACCTGGGCGCTTTCAGAGAAGCTTTCCTCTGCTGAGCAGATCATGCTAGCCAGAAGCCGCTCTCTGGGACTGAACGCAATGGAGCCTTTAGGCGGTCCTATCAGCGGTCCAGTGCTCCTGGACCCCGGCTCGCCGGCCTTTGATTATCCGGAAAAGTACGGATATACACTGATTTTTAATGACCTTCAAAAGGCAATAGAGGGTTTTTCCCAACCTTCCTGGCACCAGTGGATCAACTATGAGACGGAAATGCTCAGCAGAGCGGAGATAACACGGCTTAATTTTCAGTCCGTGGCTTTTTCCATTGAAGAAAGGCTGGAGTACGGCTTTTACGATCAGGCTCAGGCAGCGGCTGCCCGGCTCAAGTTGAAAGCTGATATCATGGCCGCTAACGAGGTTGACCGGTTGATGAAGATCCGGGACCCGGCGGAAAGGGAAAAAGGTTTGCTGGAGTTAAAGGAGAAAGTAGAGAAGATAAAAGAATAAGGAAAAAGTTCCGCCAGACCCTATCGGTAGGCAGCCAGAGTTTTTCATTCACTCAAACGGCTTTAAAAATATTTTAAAGCAGAAGACGGGTTAAGTTATTTTGCCACATCAGATCCCGGATACCGGACCTGGTCCGGTATCCGGTAACTTTCGGTATTTAGAGAAGAACAGGCGTCTATTCAAAATCCTCAGATTCAATCTCCAGGTTTTTCTTCAACATAGAATCCAGTTCCTCCTGGAAGAAAAACCGGCTTTCACCAAAGGTGGGTTTCAGTTCAGTATACCAGACTGCCGCTGGATCATATTCAGCAAAAAAGGGTCTGGCAATCCAGTCCGGATTTCTACCTTGAATCATCCTCAGGGTAAAAACCTTCTGGTTCTGTACTTCAGCTACCCCTAATATCTGAACTTTTCCCGGCAGGCAGGACATGACCGGTCCCCGCACTGTCCTGCAAATGCCGCTTACTTTTTGATAAGCCTGCCGGAAGATCTGCCAGGCTTCCTCCAGCGGGACGGAGAAATAATGCTGCGCCCCGGTGTTTCTGGCCACAAACATGTAATATGGTATGCAATCCAGAGTTACCTGTTTTCTCCACATCTCAGACCAGACTTCAGAAGAATTATTGATATGGCGCAGCACCGGAGACTGGGTCCTGATCACCGCACCAGTCTGTAATATACGCTGTATGGCTTCTTTTACCGCTTTTCCTTCCAGTTCGATAGGGTGGTTGAAATGAGCCATAAAAGCCAGGTGTTTACCGGCATGTCTGATTTTTGTGAATAGATCCAACAATTCACTGGAATCACCATCAGTCAGGAACCTGTAAGGCCAATAAGCCAGGGCTTTGGAGCCGATCCTGATATGACGCAGATGCGGGATATCGGCATCAAGCAGGGGTTTAATGTATCCAGCCAGCACGCTGGCTTTCATGGTAAGAGGGTCTCCGCCGGTAAAAAGAATATCAGTTACTTCAGGGCTGGCGGAGACGTAATCCGCCAGCAAACCGGCTTCTTTGGAAGCAAATTTTAAATGTTCAATGCCAACAAACTGGGGCCAGCGAAAACAAAAGGTACAGTATGCATGGCAGGTCTGTCCATGGCTGGGGAAAAATACCGCCGTTTCCCTGTATTTATGCTGAATCCCATCCAGCCTCTGACCTTTCCATACGGGCACGTTGTGCTCCACCTGGCCTGCGGGATGGGGATTGAGCTGAAGCCGGATACTGTCCGCCGTTTGTTTGATCTCGGCGGTCCCGGCGCCGGAAGTCAGCACTTTTTCCATTTTTTGATAGTGTTCCGGCAACAGCATGCCCTTTTGAGGAAAAGTTAAAACGAATATGGGATCGTCCGGAACTCTGGACCAGTCGATCAAATGGTCGACCACGTAATTATTGATTTTAAAGGGTAAAACGCTTCCAACCACTTCTATGTCATGTATTTGATCCGGGGAGAGACGGTCAATCTGAGGAATGGTCTTGAAGTTGTTTAAATTGTACAGTTTGTATTTCATGTTAGGCTCCTTGATATTTGTATTTTAAAAATGGACTACGGTGTAAGGGTAAGCAGCCGCCTGGCAATGTCCGGGTATCTGGCGATAAAGTGAAGCTCATCATCAACCAGGGGTTTACAGGCTTCCACATTGGCAAACCTGACCAATTCCAGGACTTCTTCAGCCTCCTGCCTGTCTTTGAAGACTACATCCAGCTTGCCCATAATATGGCTAAATCCGGAAATCCCGCTGTATTCGCCAGAGCAAATTTCTCCGCCGGTATCTACAAACCGGGGTTTACCTCTTTGTAAGGCATTCAATAGAAGCAGGGAGAAAGGTCGGAAAATGCAATAGATAGTATACGATTACATATATATTATATAAGTAATCGTTTACATATATTTTACATGCCACACCAGATTTGTCAATATCCCAGAGGGATTGAGATTTGAAATACAATAGAAATTACGCCAGAAACGACCTTTGAATAACGTCAGGGAGTGTTATTTCTGGTTATCGCCGAAATAATCAGCCTGGGTGACAGGAAGTTAAACAAGGAAATCCATGATGTGATATTGGAATATATTGCGCGGATCCGGCTTATACCGGCTGAGGGGGTCAGGTCCGGTATAATCAGCCCGGATATTGACCTGGAAGCAGCGGCCCGTATGTTTTTCAGTATTATACAGGGCCTGGTTAATATCTGGTCTTTAAGCCTGTATGATTTCAACCTGAACTCAAAATACAAACCCATCTGGGAACTTTATTTGAAAGCTATTGTTTAACCTCAAAGCAGATATAATGCAGTGTGCTTTAGCCGGTTAAATGCCTTTCCTGCCTGAGAGAAAATATCCTGGAAGAAAACAGTTTTTTTCTCTGCATCACAGCCTGGCGCAGGAGCCAGACAGCCATGAACAATACCCAGATGATAACATCCGCCACCAGGATCCGTTCAAACAGGCCAAACCAGCCGGAATCAGTGGGGAAGGGGATACTGCTGATCATTAAGGCCACTGAAAAAATGGCGGCGCCTATTGTATAGAAGAAAAGCGGCCTCCAGTAGGGATCCTTTCTGAGGCTGGGCGAAATAAGCAGGGCAGCCAGAGGGAAAAACCAGAAAATAAATTTGGCCGCATAAGCATGGATCACACCTTCAATGGTACTGACATCCGGCGAGGGATTGGTATGGAAAGCCCCGATTAGAAGCAAGCCGAAACCAAAAAGCATCAGAATGATAATGCCCAAACCGAAGCCCCTCTGCCTTCTTACACTGAGAAAAAGTCCAGCCACAAAAAGCTCCAGCAGGAGTCCCATGGCCATGAATTTCAGGGTTTGCAGCCAGCCCAGGGGCGCCCAGGCCAGGCTGCTGATGGAATCTTTAATGAAGTTATAGCCCGGTACAGTTAGTCCTAAAGAAATATCCGTGGCAATAAAAATAAGGGGTCCGATGATGCCAGCTATCGAAAGAAACAGCTTAATACTCAGTCTTTCATAGGTGGAAAGTAAGAATACCTTTTCCGGAATAGATATCTCCCTATTATAAGCATCTTGCACAGGCACAATTATACAAAAAGGGATGGGAGTTAACAAGAAGGGAAAATTAAAAATTGAATCTCAAAAATCAAAAACACAGATCAAAAACTAAAAATATGATAAATAGGTGAGAGAATCAGGGTATGTGTTGGCTTTATACCTTTATTATTGGGAGAATTATCAGTCTTAACAGGCTCCGTTTGTTGTTGAATCAAAGGAGCCGAACTGTACCCACAATCGCGTAAAAGCATGTTATCATGGATATGATAGTGGCGCTTTGTAAAAGAAGCAGAGATCTTTCCTTGGAAATAGTTCAAATTCAAGCGTGGGATAGCGGCATGACCGAAACAGGAGATGAGTAATGAAAATTCTAGCTTTTAACTGCGGCAGCTCAACCCTCAAATTCCAGCTTATTGACATCGCCGGTAAAAAAGCAGTATGGGGAGAGGAGCGCTGTTTGGCTTCCGGCGCCATAGACAGGATAGGAACGCAGGGAAAGATCCGGCTGGTTGTTCCGGGCCGGGAAGTCCGGCCGCAGGCGGGGCTGATAGCTGATTTTGGTGAGGCGGTCCGGCTAATCCTGGAGTGGCTTAATGATAAGGGACTGCTGGAACCGTTGGGGTTAGAAGCTGCAGGCCACCGCGTGGTACATGGTGGTCAATTGTTTAAAGATCCCACGATAATAAATGACAGTGTAATACAGGGCATAGAGTCAGTAGGCTACCTGGCGCCTTTGCACAATGGACCTGCCCTGCTTGCCATCAGGGCAGCCAGGGCCATTCTGGGGCCTTCGATACCGCAGGTAGCGGTTTTTGATACGGCTTTCCACCGGACATTACCTGAACAGGCTGCCCGGTATGCCATACCGGCGGCCCTGACAGAGAAACACGGCATTCGCCGATACGGCTTTCATGGACTGGCTCACCGCTATATGACCGAACGGTACGCCGTGATTACTTCGAAGCCTGTGGAACAGACAAAGCTTGTTACTCTACAACTTGGTAACGGCTGCTCGGCAGCGGCTATCAAAAACGGCAGGTCGGCGGATACTTCTATGGGCTTTACACCCCTGGAAGGACTGGTCATGGGCACCAGGTCCGGGGATATGGACCCATCGCTGGCCGGGTTTATCGCCAGGGAGGAGAAGGTGGAAATACAGGAAGTTGAAAAATGGCTTAATACCAGATCAGGGCTGCTGGGGGTTTCCGGTGTAGCCGGCGATATGCGGGAACTGCTGGAGGCTGAAAGCCAGGGACACAGGCAGGCAGCGCTGGCTGTGGATATGTTCTGTTACAGGGTGCGCAAATACATCGGCGCTTACCTGGCTGTGCTGGGAGGGGCGGAGGCAGTGATCTTCGGCGGCGGCATAGGTGAAAATGCACCCGTTGTGCGGGCGCGCATCTGTCAGGGATTGGAATGGTGTGGCCTCAAGATAGACCAGGACAAAAATGCCGGGTGTACGGCCGTTGAGGAACGCATTAGTACCGATGACTCGGGAATGCAGGCCTATGTTATTCCGGTGAATGAAGAACTGGTTATTGCTCATGATACCTTTTCCTGTTTACAATCAAAATGAAATACACCGCCGTAGCAGCGGCAGGATTATATTTTTAGGGGGGCAAGATGACGCAGAAAGAAAACACAGAGCTGGATTTTCGAGAAAAACGGGTTAAAGAGTACGTTAAGAATAACCCGGCCGCCGGCCGGTGGGCTGAGGGTTTCGGGGTTATTCAACATAATATTGAAACGCAGGCCAGGATTTTCCAGATGGCAGACCGTCTGGCAGCCGGGGGAGTGCAGGGAGACGGCATCCCGTTTTTTGATTTGTTATATGCGCTTGACCGGATTACCAGCGCAGCCATGTGGGTGGTGGTGCACGAGACTTATGCCCGCAACGTTTACCTGGACGGCCGTGAGCTTACGGCTGCTGACTTCAAACCGCAGCCTGAGGGGCACACCGGCGGATCACTTAACATGGTACCGGCCTATGCAGGTTATATGGCTGTGAATGCCATCACAGGAAACACCCGTTCATGGATTATGGGACAGGGACACTGCGTATCAGCAATTGATACTGTGAATCTAATGCTGAACAATATGACGCCGTCTCATGCGGAGCGCTACTCACTGACGGATGAAGGTCTGACCAGTTATGTGCGTGACTTCTATTCCTACCGGTTTCGTGATGACGGCAGGAAGGACTCGCCCCTGGGCAGCCATGTCAATGCATATACTGCCGGCGGAATTGCTGAAGGCGGGTATCTAGGGTTCACCGAGTTGCAGTATGTGCATATGCCTCTACCAGGCGAGCGGCTGGTGGTTTTTCTCAGCGATGGCGCTTTTGAGGAGCAGCGCGGCAGCGACTGGTCTTCCCGCTGGTGGCGGGCGGATGACAGCGGCCTGGTAACCCCCATTATGATCAAGAACGGACGGCGTATTGATCAGAGGACCACCATTTCTCAGCAGGGAGAAGGCAGAGTTGACTGGTTTTCTGAACACCTCAAGCTTAATGGTTTTGACCCCATTGTCTTTGACGGCAGAGACCCTGCCGGATTTGTGTGGGCCATCTTTGAGATGGAGTCCCGGCTGGAAGCCTTAATACAGGCTGTTAAAACCGGTCAACAGGCGTATCCGGTTCCGCTGCCCTACGGCATTGCCGTGGCGCCGAAAGGCGCCGGTTTTTACGGCGAGGGCACCAACCTGGCTCATAATCTCCCGCTGATGTCCAACCCGCATAAAGATGCAGAGGCTGCCCGGCATTTCAACGAAAGCGCCAAAAAGCTCTGGGTACCTCCTTCAGAATTGAGGGACAGCCTTAAGAAGTTACAGAAGCACCAGAATTCAAACCGTCCACGGGAACGCGACCATGCTCTGGCACACCGTGAAGTGCGCCTGCGCCAGATACCGCCCGCTGTTTCCCGTCCGCTGCCCGCAAATCGTCTGGACCGCACCACCTGGACACGCACTTCTCCCATGCTGGCGGTGGATTCCATGTTTCTGGCCGTCGTCACGGCCAATCCCCATCTGCGGCCCAGGGTAGGTAATCCTGATGAAATGCGTTCAAACCGCCTGACACAAACCCTTGAAACTCTGAAATTCAGGGTGGCTGACCCGGAGCCGGGGATCCCGGAAGATATTCACGGTGCGGTTGTAACAGCGCTTAATGAAGAAGCGGTAGTTTCAGCAGCCCTGGGCAATAAAGGCGGCATTAACCTCACTCATACCTATGAAGCCTTCGGCGCCAAGATGTACGGTGTTTTGCGTCAGGAGGTGATCTTTGCTGATGAATGCAATGAATCCGGACGGCCTCAGGGCTGGCTTTCGATACCACTAGTGCTTACTTCCCATACCTGGGAAAACGCCAAAAATGAGCGATCACATCAGGACCCTTCGATGGCGGAAGCAATGATGAGCGAGCCGGCCCATGTTTCCAGGGTATTATTTATACCTGACTATAATACCGCGTCTGTGGTCATGCAGGGCCTTTACCAGACGCAAGGTCAGATCTGGACTCTGGTTATACCCAAGATGGATATAATCCCTGATCTTTTTACTATAGAAGAAGCGGTGGAACTGCTAAAACAAGGGGCTGCCCGGCTGGACTGGGCCGGTTATGAGGTTTCAAAACAGCGGGTGATATTAACGGCAGTGGGCGCCTACCAGTTGGAGGAAGTATTAAAAGCCTCGGCACGGCTGAGGGAGAGACAGGTACCGCATTCTGTGGTCTACATGCTGGAACCAGGACGGTTCCGCAGACCCCGCAGCAAGGGTGAAAGCGTTCATACAGCGCCATCAGGTTTGCAGAAAGACCTTTATCCGGGCTCCGTTCAGGCACGCGTATTTGCGACCCATATGCATCCTGAAACCCTGATTGGCGCCTTACAGCCGCTGAATACCGGGTGGGACAGGACTGGCGCCGTTGGTTATATTAATCACGGCGGGACCCTGGATGTATCCGGAATGCTTTACGTTAACCGCTGTACCTGGGCGCATATCCTGGAAGAAACTGCCAGAGTGATGGGGAAACCCCGTGAAGACCTGCTGAGCTCAGGAGAACTGGCAGCTATTGACGGCCAGGCCAATCCAGAAGGCATATTATGGTGAAACAGGCAGAGAGAGATAGATGATTTTACAGATCAGCAGGGACTTCAGGCAATTGATCAATGGACTTTTGAAGCGCCTCTTCAGGGAAGGCTAAGTTCTCCAGCGATCCATCCATAAAATCCTTAAAGGCAGCCAGGTCCAGATGGCTGCTGGCATCCATTACAAACAGGATGTCTTTGCTGCTGTTTTTATCTTTACAGACAGAGGCTTCGTCCATGGCGGCCCTGACAGCATAAGCTGATTCCGGGGTGGGTATCATCCCTTCCGCACGGGCAAAGGTGATGGCAGCTTCGAAGGCGTCATGCTGCCGGTATGACCTGCTCTCAATCATTTTTTCCCGGTACAGGGCGCTGATCAGAGGAGAAACGCCATGATAACGCATTTCTCCAGCCCGGATCCCAGGGGCGGTGAAACCGTGGCCCAGGGTATACATCTTAAGCATAAAGGCCAGCCCTTTAGCATCTGAAAAATCGTAGGCATAGCGGCCTTTGGAAAGGCTGGGGGCAGAGGCCGATTCTACGGCTATCAGGCGGGTTGATTTGCGGCGGTCAGGGAAAAAAGGAAAGACCAGGCCGCCAAAACTGCTACCTCCGCCCACGGCGCTGATGATAATATCCGGATTTACCTTAATTCTCCTTAGCTGGCTTTTAGCTTCCAGTCCCACTACGGTTTGATGCAGCAGCACATGGTTCATGACCGTGCCCCAGGCGAACTTGGAGTCATCACGGGAGGCGGCGTCTTCAAAGGCTTCGCTGAGGGCCAGCCCGATGCTGCCCTGAGAACCGGGGTTTTCCGAGTTTTCTTTCTGCCCGATTTTGGTATTCAGGCTGGGACTGGATACTACTTCAGCGCCCAGCAACTCCATTATATAACGAGCGAAAGTTTTATGTTCGTAGCTGAAACGGTCCATGAAAACCCTGCATTTCAATCCAAAATAATTGCAGGCGATGGTCAGGGCTGCGCCCCATTCTCCATTACCGGCGGCAGTGACCAGGCACCTCACCCCTTTTTCTCGGGATGCATAGTAAGCCTGTGGTAGCGCAGTGTTCATTTCATGCCCCCCGGAAGAGTTGGCGCCCTCATCTTTGAAGAAAATCCTGGCGGAAGTCTCCAGAATTTTCTCCAGGTTGGAGGCACGGTATATGGAAGTAGGCCTCCAGCCGGAATAAAAGCGCAGGATCTCATCCGGTATGGAGATTTCGCGTATTTTTCTTTCCAGTTCCTGGTTAATAATGGCAGATGAGGAAAAAGGGGCCATATCGTTGAACGTAACAGGGTACCCGCTGGTGCTGACAGGAAGCGGGACCGGAAATCCCAGGTCCGGGATGATATTATACCAGTTGGCTGGGAGATCTTTTAGTTCCGGGTAAATACGCATAGGCCTTCCTCCGTTTTAAGTTCATCCTGGGTCCCTGTTCCCATTTTAAGGAAAGCTTAAGTTGTAAGTCAATAAAACAAATTGACCAAAATCCGCCGTCACGTAGTCTTAAATAGGTGTAAAGTTTCTGCACCAATATGATGAAAACATTCAGGCTCGTTTAGCTTCATTTGATGGTAAATCGTAATTTTGATTTCGGAGTCTTCTTCCACAACCAGCGAAAGGAAAATAAAGTATGGAGCCTGAAGATGTCCCGGAAGCATCGGAGATAACGGAGGTGCTGCCCAGGCTGTCCTGTAAGAGGTAGCTGAGGGCGGCCCCCTTTCGGACGGCTATCTCCTTGTTGCCAAAATAATAATGAGTGGTCACTTCGGAGGTGGTCAAGTTCTTCTCATAGTATTTATTGATATAGAGGGTAGTCTGATCCCCTTCGGTCTTCTTCACCCGGTTGCCGTCACCATCATACACGAAAACAGTATTCACACCGCCTGTGGTAATGGAGGCCAGCCTGTTCTCCTCATCCCAGGTCATGGTTTGATTGCCGCGGGCGGTCATATTGCCGTTGGCGTCATAGGTATAGCTGGTGGAGCCGGCGGAGGTCACGGCGTGGGGCCTGCCGGAAGTATAAGAATAAGACTTGCCGTTCATAAAAGTAATGTTGCCCAGGGGATCGTATTCCGTATAATAGTCAGCCAGGATATTATAGATGGCTGTCACATCCCCCATGTTAATCTGCTGGTCCTGGTTGGCATCACAGCCTGTGGTGGGAGGAGACTGGCCTAATATCACCCTCATAACCCAAATTTACCATAGTTTTTAAAAAATGAAATCAAAATAGTCTGAAAGAACCTTTTATGGTCACTACCTAATCCAGCGTTTGATACCCAGGGGATGGGGAGATACACCCAGAGCCTGATAGACTTGAAGATGGAATGGCTCCGGATCACTAACCCGTCTCTGATAAACCTGTTTACCTTCACGGCTGGTACCTACAGTGGTCGCCAACATATGGGTGGCCATCTGTATTCGAGTAGTTTCCCAGTGCTGATTAATGCCTTTTTGCTTGAGTTCTTTCTGAATACAAGCTAATAAATGATACGCCATCACGCTGATAAAAAGGTGCCCCGCTATCCGCATATCTTTTTGATGATAAGGTGGTCTCAGTCCCAACTCACTTTTTAAACAGCGGAAGGCTTCTTCCACATCGGTTAAAGTCATATATAGTTCCCACAACTCTTTTTCAGACAGATCAGTCCTGTCAGAGCGGAGGTAATAGGAGCCGGAAAACCTCATTTCCAGTTCATCTTTCCGCTCTATCCCCCAGGTAATGCTTTTAACTTTTGTCTTTTCCTGTGTAACCTCTATCTGATAGAAACGAGCAATACGCGGATGTCTCTCCTTCAACCTGCCGATTCTTTCCATTATTGTCCCGTAATTCTTCCGTCCACGTTTTTTACTTAATGAAGCCAGAATAGCCTCCAAACCCTCCTCGAATTTTTGCTGAAAACGGGACTTCATCCCTTTTTCCTTCCTGTCCCGGCCAGTACTGCGGCAATACAGCACTACTTCTCCTGCTTCATCCAGCCTTTTAACGTCTACCACGGCGTTTTTCTTTTTCTTTATTACTAATAGTTCTCCCGGCGGCTCTTCTTGCGGCCTGACACGGCTTACCATGATATAGTGAAACCCTTCCCCGCAAAGCAGCTTCAGATTCTTATCTGTGGCTATCCCCGCATCCATCACTACCGTAGGCAACTCGGTAAACAAAGGCAGTCTCTTTTGCAGTTCTTTTTTATAGCTGTCCAGAAAGCTTTTTAGAGTTTCCGGTTCACTCACATTGCGCGGCAGCACCTTGCTCGCTTTGGGAAAACTATTCTCATCCAGCACCAGCGCCAAGGTCACTAAGGGAGAGTCATCCCGCTTCTGCTTGGACTTGCCATAACGGGCCAGTTGGCTTCTCTCTGCGGCTCCGGCCATATAGGTGTTGGTCAAATCATAAAGAATGATCTTCTCTTTCAGCCCATAGGCTGCCCTTTCCCTCTCTGCCAGTACCTGCTCAATTCGCTCATGTTTTAGATATATCTGATCGGAAACACGGTAGAGTGCATTATTGGAAAGATGCTGATAATCCGCTCCTCTCAATTCGCCCAGACCGCTTATTTGCTTCCCCCACAGGGCTGTCCCTCTTTCGCTATCCGGGTGTAGAAGCCTCCCAATCACCAGCAGCGCTGCCTGGTCTATTAGGTCCTGCGCCTGACTTACATTTAATTCACGCCTGAGACCCTTTTATCTTTACACGTTAAAGTGTATTTTGTGGTAAACTTGGGGTAGGTAATGGTCGAATGACAGAAATCCGGGCGGCTAATGCCCGTGATGAGCATCCTCGATCCGCCATCTAAATTTTTCCCTAGCCTCGACCAATAAATTACGTTAACTATTTTGAGCCTGAATTGACTTTTGAGTCAAGTGAACTTACATAAGCTTGATTAGCCTTGTTTGATGACGGATTTGGAGTATCCCCATGCCTTGCTAAAGTCCGATGTGGGGTGTATTATTAAAGAAAAATGCCAATATCTTTAATAACAAAAAGCGTTATTAAAGAGGAGTTTAATAATGGATACGGCTCTATTTAAAAATAGCCCTTCCGGAAAGCTGGTCCGGGCAACCGGCGGGTACTGGGCGTTTGTCCCCAATGCCTTACCGCCTGTCATAGAGTGGGATACCGAACTGGTATCGCGAATATCCAGAGCCGACCTGGCGGTAGGAACTCTTTCCGGGCTCGGGGAAACCCTGCCGAATCCGCACCTGCTGATCTATCCCTTCATCAGGAGAGAGGCGGTGCTGTCTTCACGTATCGAAGGTACACAATCATCACTGTCCGACCTGCTGTTGTTCGAGGCAACCCAGGTGGAGAAACAGAGGGATGTAAAAGAGGTTCAGAACTATGTGCGTGCGATGGAATACGGGCTTAAGAGACTGGCTGAACTGCCACTGAGCCTCCGGTTTATCCGCGAGTTGCACGGCATACTCATGGAAGGGGTTCGCGGCGAACATGCCACTCCCGGTGAATTCCGGCAGTCGCAAAACTGGATAGGGCCTGCAGGGGCAACTCTGAAGGAAGCGACCTTTGTGCCTCCGCCGGTAACGGAGATGCAGGAATGTCTTGGCGATCTGGAAAAGTTTCTTCATTCCGAAACCAGGTTACCGCCCGTCGTACAGGCAGCCCTGGTACACTACCAGTTTGAAACTATTCATCCCTTCCTGGATGGTAACGGGCGTATCGGACGGCTCCTCGTTACATTGCTTCTCTGCGAGAAGAATGTCCTTTCCAAACCCTTGCTTTACCTGAGCGCTTTTTTTGAAAAGCAACGCCAGGAATATTACGAGCTACTACTCAGTGTCAGCCAGAGTGGCCAGTGGAGGAAATGGATCGAGTTTTTCTTGCTGGCGGTCACCGAACAATCGGAGGACGCCGTGTCAAGGTCGCGCCATCTTCTGGAACTGCTCCGCGGCTATTCCCAGCTAGCGCGGGAAAAGCATTTACCGCCGACGGCCGGACAACTGGTAGAGCTTATTTTCATGAAACCGGTGCTTAATGTAAAGATTGCCCAGGAATTACTGAAAGTAAGTTATCCATCTGCCCAGTACGCCCTGACTTCTCTGGAGAACGCCGGCATCCTGACCGAGATTACCGGCCGCAAGCGGGATAAGGCTTATGCGGCGAAAGAAATTCTTAAGGCTTTAGATGGGGAAGCATCTCCCAGGTAGAGTTCCAGGATAAGTGAAAAACGCGTAATGCGTACATGCATACATCGTGGCAGTAAACAAATAGGCGGTAGTTATGTCCAGGTGGAGAACGAAGGTCAGCGAATACTTGTTGACCTCGGTCTCCCACTGGATGCAGAAGAAGATGGTTCCAAATACTTGCCTGAGATTCAAGGTCTTAAAGACAGAGAACCTTCGCTATTGGGTATTCTGATTTCACATCCACACTTGGGATTGGGGTCGGATGTAAATAGTGGACACCAAACCTTTCATGCTGTCACCAGACTGGCATAGTACTTATGAGCGTACGCTGCTGGCGACAGGTAGCCCAGCTTAGCCTGCCGCCGCTGGCGAT
>CAYLRY010000002.1:0-105597 GCA_964386535.1 uncultured Dehalococcoidales bacterium
ATCGGCTGATCAGTTTGGTGAAATCTTCAATAACAACCAGTTCTTCCTGCGGGTCTAGCCTGAGAATGAAAACTCCAGTAATCCCTTTGAGGCTTTTGTCAATTTTTCGCTGATTGCCGAAGAACCCAATCTGCTGATCCTGGATGAACCGACCAACCACCTCAGCCTGGATGTGATGGAGTCTTTCGAGTCTGCTATTGCTGATTTTACCGGGCCGCTAATAGCTGTCTCGCATGACAGACGGTTTATCCAGCAATTCCATGGTGAAATCTGGGAGATAAAAGAAGGTATATTAATTAATCTCGGTAAAAAGCTGTTATAAGCTGTATTCTAGGTAGTGCCGGTACCAGGTCAGATGGCGCAATGTCCTGGTGGCGCGCTGCGCATTGGAGACAACCATGATTTTTTCACTGTTAAATAAAGCAGCTACTTCAGGATCAGTGCGCATGCCTCTTCCTATTAAAAAAACCGGCTTACCGCTGGCCTCGATTTTCCGGCTGATCAAACCCAGATTTTGTTTTTCTTTCTGGCGGTAAGTTTTGATTTCTTCAGGTTTAAGACCGCCGCGGTTTACCAATTGTTCTTTAGTGGCTACCATGGGAGCTTGCAAAAAGACGGCGTCTATATTCTGGTCATCCATGAGTGCAGCCAGAGAACCTGCGACCATGGGATATTCAGCGGCGCTGATTCCCGCCATATCAACCGGATTCCGGTGCGACCAGCGCGGCGGCAGCAATTCATTTAATTTGGCGATAGTTGAGTCTGTAATATGCCCTATCTTCAATTCTGCTCTTTCACAGGCTTCTGCGGCAATAGCTCCCGGTCCACCGCCCAGACTCAATATACCGATCCGGTTGCCTCTGGGTAAAATACCCTGATGGAGGGCGAACAGTACGTCTACCAGTTCTTCATCATCATGTACCCGTATAACGCCTGATTGTTTGAAAGCGGCATCATATATCACATCCGAACCAGCCAGCGCCCCGGTGTGAGATCTAACAGCTTTAGCGGACTCTTCTGTGCCTCCGATTTTAATCACCACCATGGGCTTTTCCCTGGTGATCCTGCTGGCCAGTTCAAAGAAGCGCCGGCCTTCTCTCAATCCTTCAATGTAGGCTGTAATCACCTTTGTTTTATTGTCTTCAATAAGATACTCCAGGTAGTCCTCCAGGTGGATATTAGCTTCATTTCCAGTGCTTATAAATTTGCTAAATTGAATCCCGTATTCCATAGCATGGCGGACGATATTTAATGTCATGCTGCCGCTCTGTGATAATAAAGCTACGCGTCCAGGCGGCGGTTCGCCAATTCTTCCGAAAGTAGTTAACTGTGATCCTGTATCAGCATGCCCCATGCTATTTGGCCCCACGAAACGCAGGCCTCCCTGAGTGGCTATTTCGATCAATTCGGCTTCTAATTTCCGGCCTTCTTCACCTGTTTCACCGAATCCAGCGGAGATAACCATGGCTGTCTTGATACCTCTGGCAACGCATTCTCGCAGGACGCCTGGAACCAGGGGGGCTGAGACCACGATCACCGCCAGATCTACAACTTCCGGCACTTCAAGTATGCTGGGAAAGGCTTTTACTCCCATTACCTCGGATGCTTTGGGATTTACCGGATAAACACGCTGGTTCTTCGGCGGTGTGAGCCCATGCATAATAGTAAAACCCCAGGAACCCAGAGAATTAGAAGCTCCAATAACCGCAATTGAGGCAGGTGAAAAAAGATTTTGCCAGTTAACAGGACTATTATCTTTCATATGCATTTCTTCCTAAAAAGTTCATCCAATGTAAGATAGTTAGAGCAGCGGCCTATGTCACGTAAATAATGAGCATCACTGTTGGATAGCGTTAATAGGTGGTTGCTGGCTGCGAGAGCTTTTACATTTTCTTTTTCAATATGCCAATTGTGAGAAGCATTTTCGATTTCGATCCCTTGAAAACCTTCCAGGTAAGGCTCAGGATTCCCGGGATACCCGGGATGGGTTATAAATCTGAAGGTTTGCTTATTTTCGGAAGGTAAATCCAACTCCACAAAATGTATCGGACCATCCTCAAACTCGCGCCCGGGAATAATCAGGACGGCGTTATCGAAGTGGGTTTCTACAAACTCTTTTACCCGATAACCGTAAGCTTTAGTATCATGTTCCGTGATAGCAATACCATCCAGGCCCATCTTCTTAATTTGTTCTACAATTTTTTCAACTGAGCGCAAAGTAATAGCATTGGGCGAAATCGGAAGAAATTCCTCAAATACGTGCGTATGCAGATCGAGTCTTAATTTATTGTTCATTACGCTGAAAAAGCCTTTAAAAAAATCTGTGCGAGATATTTTAATCAATCAATTTAACTTAATCATACCAGATTCTGGTTATCTAGGCATACCGGAGGGTCTCTTTATATGGAAGCCGGGGATATTCTTCCTATGCTGGCTGGGATCACAAAGATAGCAGGCACAGCGGAGAGTATCAGCATACCGGTAACCCCAGCGGGTAACCAGGAAGCTCCTGGCTATGGAGGAGATAATAGTACCAACAGAGCGAATGCTTAATATCAGGCTGCTTTCAGTAGTGGTCATCCGGTAAACAGACAGAGCCAAGAGTGGTATCAGGGAAGAAAAACCAAAAATACAGGCCCCCAGAATACAACTTTAACATCAAAATTTTATTCTTTTAGTGGCTGGCCTGCAAACTTTTTACCGGTTTCTTCGTTAATAATAAAGAGATATGTAATACTGTATCAAAGCCAGGATCCTTTTCAGAATGAGTAAAAATCAGGTGGACTAAATTAATAATTTATTAACAATTCAAGGTTAGAATACGTTAATAGGAGGATAATAATATATGCCGGTGCAGGCAGCAGCTTTTAAACTGGCATAAAATATCTAAAAGGAGGTTGTGACGTGTGGAACTCAAAAAGCTGTCCTCGCTGCAAAGGGGATATATATATTGAAGAAGAGGTCGGTATACGTTACGAAAAATGTCTTCAATGCGGTTTCGAGCGTGAGATCGTTAAGAAACCCTCAATTAAGAGGGACTGGTCAGCCATAAAAGAAACTCCCCTGTCTTTTAAAGCTGTCTAATAATAAGGAAAAACTTTCAGGTTAACTGGACGGCAGCCGGTCAAACCGGCTGCCGTTTTTTCATAACGTATAGTATTGCAGCAGGTTAAATATTTTACGGAAGTAAAATTATGGTATGATAATAATGTGAGGCGAGATTAATGAATAATCCTATCCGCTGGAAGCAACGATTTGAGAATTTTAAACGAGCCTATCAATTGATGGTAAAAATTATTGAACTGGGCGAGTTAAATGAAATTGAAAAAATGGCACTTATTCAGGCTTTTGAGTTTACTTTTGAATTATCCTGGAAGACCATGAAGGATTATCTTGAAGAAGAAGGTTTTTCCATGGATAGCCCTAAAAGCGTTATCAGACAGGCCTTCCAGTCTGGATATATCACCGAGGCGGATGTCTGGATGGAAGCTCTAATAAAACGTAATAACACTGTTCATAACTATAATTCACTGGTAATGGAAGAGACTATACATTTTATCCGCGATAGTTACTATCCTTTGCTGCGAAACTGGCATGATTTATTTATAATTAAGAGCGGCTTATGAAATTCGGTTTAACTGACGAACAAGTTCAACAAATAAGGGAAATCTTGACCGGGTATCCTGCTGTGACGGAAGCCCTGGTTTTTGGGTCTCGCTCAATGGGCAATTATAAACCAGCCTCAGATGTAGATATTGCCCTTAAAGGTAACGTCAGTTCTTCAATAGCAAATAAAATTAAGTTTATCCTCGAAGAAGAGACTTATTTACCTTATTTTTTTGATGTAATAGCTTACAATTCCATCGACAATGTCAAATTGAAAGAACATATAGATAAATACGGGGATTTACTATACCCCTGATTTTCGCTGATCTTCCCATCTGTATATACTCTTCTTGTTCCGGAGCAGTTCGGTCTCACAGGTAAAACAGATACCGTTATGGCAGCAGATGACGCCGCCGCACTCCGGACAGCGCCATTTTTCCTGCTCTTTGTTCAATAAAGCATTTATACCTCTGTCTTTAATACAAATAAGATTCTCGATCATACTCATATGGTAAAGAGTACGGTAACGTTTATCTATGTGTGCCAGATTTTCACAGGGAAAAAGAGCACATTCATAACAGTATTGCATAGTACCTTCCGAAAGAAATCGGCATCTTTTCTTTAAAAAGGCGCATTTTTTATTTCTGGGACGGCAACCGGCACAATATGATATTCGTATGCCTTTGCTCTTAACTTCATTCTGCAAAGCCAAGTAACCTGAGCATACCCCGCAATTCATTCCACAGGGTGCTATTAGATTTTTTCCCATTTTCATTTTGAAGTTTTTTTAGTGTATTGGGAAGATATTACCAATAAATCCTCTTGATTTCAACGGCAGCCTTCCCAAATTCTCTATCAGTTGAGTCTAATTTATAATAGCCATGATCGTCTGATCTTAATATTTTATTAATATTTACTCGTTATGATGTTTCCTGCAAGGCGGTAATCCGGCTGTATCACTTTACAGTAACGGCCAAATTTATTAACATATTTATGTTTTAACCTGAAATCCGGATTATGGTAAATCGAAAAAAGTTAAAGCCGGGACAGGGTTAGGAAAAGTAATCATCCGAAATTAGAAACTGAGAATTTGTAAGTTGAAACTTTTTACCTTGGGAGGCAGTTTTTTATGTTGAGAAACAAAATAGTTTTAATACTGGTAGCCGCTTTACTGCTTACAGCATTGTTTATGACAGGTTGCGGTAAGACTACACCTACAACCACGGCGGCTGTTTTTAGCCTTACGACAACCTCTTTTCCTAACGCAACCATCGGGATCTCTTATTCACAAACCATGCTGGCCTCCGGCGGCAGCAGCCCTTATACCTGGTCTATCATTGAAGGTTCACTACCTGGTGGATTTTCACTTTCCTCGAGGACAGGGAGTATATCCGGCATGCCGATGAATCCCGGCACTTACAGATTTACCGTCCAGGTAACCGATAGCAGCGGCGCAGTGGTTACCCGGCCTCTATCCATCACTATTAATGAACCTATTACGCCTCTTACTGCCGGTACCAGTTATCTGGCTACAGGAGAGGAAGGCGTGGCTTATTCGCAAACGCTCAAAGCCTATGGCGGTCGTGCACCTTATACCTGGGAAATTTCGGGTGGAACATTGCCTGAAGGAATAGCGTTGAATGGCGCTGTGCTGTCAGGTACCCCCAAGACGGCAGGCAAATATATATTTGCTACCAAGGTTACTGACAGTCAGGGGGCTATTGCCACCGAATCACTTACCTTAACAGTCAATAAACGCGTCAATGTCGTTACAGAATCTCTGGTATTTGGCGAGGTTGATATTATTTATGCCAGAAGGGTGGAAGCTGCGGACGGAGTAGGCAATTATACCTGGTCTATCTCAAATAGCAAACTACCGGAAGGTCTGGTTATTAATGCCAACACCGGAGAGATTACCGGATATCCAAAAATAGCCGGCACCTTTGAGTTCACGGTTATGGTAACTGACAGTATTGGAGGGACTGGTACCCGTCTACTTTCTATCGAAATTAAGCCGGGAGTCTCCTTACATACTACTCAACTGTCGTCTGGTAAAGTGGGTAAAGAATATTCAACCAGGCTTGAATATTCCGGTGGTAACGGTGAATATGTCTGGACTCTGGAAAAAGGTGTTTTACCCGAAGGCCTGGCGCTGGATGGCAACACTGGAGCTATATCCGGCACGCCGAAGACAGCGGGTACCGTAACTTTCACCATAGAACTTATTGATAGCTACGGATCGGCTGATTCAAAAGAGTTAACTATCACCATAGAACCTTAAACCATCGTATTTTAAAGGTTATCCGGCATCTCTGAGCAGGTGAAATTGTCTAAATAATGCGTCAGTGATGCCGGATTAAGTCCCTAATCTTGGCAGCCTTTTGAAGACCTCTCTTTTACACCGGCTGTTAGTCTGGCTTTATTAATTGCTCTGGTCCGGATTAAAGCATTCAAAGTGGATGTTTTTCATAAAGGTACCGTGTTTTTAAAGTAAACTGGCTTGAAGGCAGGATATTTTGATCACAAACATACCTGATTTCCCTTTACGAAAATCCGGTTAAATATTATACTGATATTCAAAGCTTGAGCGTAAACGAGGCTGGCTATTTGCGTTGATTTGTTCACACCTGAAATAGTTTTGGAAAGGAACATTGTCAAATGAAACCATATGAATGGATGGTTAAACCAACGCCCCAGAGAGAATGGATTGAGAAAAGAGGCATACTATTATGGTTGGCCTTCTTTTTTATTGAACTGGGCGCCGGGGCTTTTTTCGCGGCTTCATTTTTCCAGAGTTCTAAGGGAATGCTGGCAGCTATGCTGGCCGGCTGGCTGGTCTGCGGTGTACTGGGAGGCGGTATTCATATTTTATATCTGGGTCATCCCCTGAGAGCCTGGCGTATTATACTTAATCCAGGCACTTCCTGGATTTCCAGAGGATTAATCTTTGTGACTCTATTCTTGTTGTTGGGACTGGTCTGTATTCTACTGTTATTTTTTATGGATGTTTCTCCGGCAGCTTTGCTGGTGGTGACGGATATCCTGGCTTTTCTGGTCATTATTTACGGCGGATTTGCCATGAACTATGTTAAGGGAATCAGCCTTTGGAATACCGCCTTGTTACCTGTGCTTTTCGTAGTCAGTGGGATATGGGGCGGAACAGGAATAGTCCTTATAACCGCTTTAGCCGAAGGAACTGTTACTGTCGGAGTCACAATAGAGGAGTGGATCCGAGTATTGGTTATCGGTTATATCGTCCTGCTGGCAGTGTATTTGATCAGCGTCAGGTATTCCAATATTTCAGGTGGGTATTCTGTACGGCAGATGCTCACAGGGAGATGGTGGCCGTTAATGTGGATAGTGGTGGTAATATTGGGTCTGGCAGTGCCTGTGGGCGTGATTATCGCCAGTTATCTGGCAGGACTGGAAAATCTGGCTCATGGAATCCTTTATTTTTCAGTCCTGTGTGAAATGGCAGGAGATATGGCTATGCGTTTCCTGATCTTGAAATGCGGGTATTATAGTCCTTTAATTGTGTCTACCAACCAGTTACCCAATAATGGCCTCTCCTTTTGAGTGTTTTTTGATTTATTCTGAAACAAAGAAGTTTAAAATCAGCGTAAGTCAGCGAGCATTTTTTTCACAATATTGGCAATCATCTGGCATGGAACCTTCTTGATTTCATTTGATTACTTCCTTTATATTTTATCGGCATTTAAAATCCATTATTAGATAAAATTAATCATATATTAATTATAATATTATTTAACTAAAAATATTAATAATATATAGTATAAATTAATAATAACTTATTTTTATGTTCTCTATTGACTTTTTCTCAGGTGTTGTTATAATTTGTACATTGTACTAATACAAAGAAAAAGATTATGATACAAATTGTTTTAAACAATAAATCTGATAGTCCCCTTTATAAACAAATTACGGATCAGATCAAACAGATGATAGCCAACAATCAGCTTAGGGCAGGAGATCAAATGCCCACTGTTAGAGAGCTTTCCTCTCAGTTGCGGGTCAATCCTGCTACAGTAGCCCGCGCCTATCAGGACCTGGCTCAGGAAGGTATACTGGGCGCCAGCCGGCGGCGCGGGACCATTGTGTTGGGTGAGAATGATACTGCACGTAACGCAACTCTGCGTCAGAACCGTCTGACAGGTACCGTTAACAATATGATTCTGGAAGCTTTAAGTCTGGGATATAATCCTGAAGAGTTGGAAGCTGCCTTTACACTACAACTGGCCCGATGGCGTATTCAAAGAGAAACTCAGGAATCGGTTAACAAGGCTGAAAGTAACCAGGAACAAAAAACCATTCATATTGTCGGCAGCAATGACCTGGCTTTGGAGTTGCTGGTCAGTCACGTTAAGTACAAATCGCCTGAAATTAGCGTCCAAATTACCCCTGCCGGTAGTTTGGGAGGTTTATTAGCCATCCAGGAAGGTAAAGCAGATATAGCTGGTATTCATCTTCTGGACGAGGAGACTGGAGAGTATAACTACCCTTATATTAAGCATACACTTCAAGGGATCGAGGTGGCTGTGGTACACCTGGCTGATCGGATTCAAGTATTAATGATGGCCAGAGACAACCCCAAACATATTCATGGACTGGAGGACTTAAGAAGATCTGACATCATCTTTGTCAACCGCCAGAAGGGCTCAGGGACACGGGTCTGGCTGGATTACAAGTTAAGAGAACTGGGAATAATCCCCAGCAGCATAAGAGGGTATACTAGGGAATTGGAAACCCATCTAGCGGTTGCTCAGGCTATCGTTAAGGGAGAAGCTGATGTCGGACTGGGAATCCAGGCAGCAGCAACTTCTTTTAACCTGGACTTCTTGCCTGCTACTAAAGAAAGATTTGATCTGGTGATCCCCATAAATAACTACAACAATCCTTTGTTTGCTCCTTTGCTGGAGATTATAAAAAGTGAAGAATTTAAAAAGATTGTCAACGAAATGGGAGGCTACGATACTTCTCAGGCAGGGGAGACGGTATTTATTAAATAAATTCTCTTCAGGATTTATCATCCGTAATAGCCAGCCTCTGTAATTTCAAGAGACTGGCTATTTTAATATTAATATTAATACTTTGCCGGCGAGAGCAATTTAACTCAAATCTAAAATCATCATTAATCATATAGGATTAATTAAAATCAATAGTCTTTCAGATTGACTTAACTAAATATTTATGTATAAAATACGTGTAAGTATTTTGCTTATCATACCAGTTGTAATGCTTTTTCCCTTTTATCGTATATATTTTGAGATAGTTCTCAACGGGGGAAGTCTTGTCTATCTTCCTGTTCCTGGCTGAAATTAATGAAAAAATAACCGGCAGCATTGCCAGAGCTTTTACTGAACTTTATGAGCAGTACCTGCCGAAGGTTTTCCGTTATGTCAGTTACCGGATCAGCGATGTCCATACCGCAGAGGATCTCACTTCAATGATATTTGAAAAAGCTTTAACCAGGTTTAAGACTTTCCATCCTGAAAAAGCCAGCTTTTCTACCTGGATATTCTCTATAGCCAGGAACACTTTAGTAGATCATTATAGAGTTCATCAACGGGAACAAAATGTGCCCCTGGAGACTACCTTTTATGTTTCCGGTGAAGAAGGTAATCCGGAAGAAGAGATAGTCAGGAATGAAGAATACCGGGAATTACAGGAGTGTATTTCTCGCCTGGCATCTCAAGAAAAGGAGATCATTGCACTCAAATTCGGGGCTGAAATGACCAACCGCCAGATTGCCAGAACCATGGGTCTTTCAGAATCCAACGTGGGTGTTATCCTTTATCGTGCTGTTCGCAAGCTGAGGGACAATTTCCGTGAGAAATGAACAATACCGGGAAAAGTTATTTTCCGAAAGTGTAGACCTGTTATTATCCGGCCAGGCAGAGAAACCAGAGGTCAGGGAAGATCCTGAATTGATCTCAACACTGGAATTTGCAAGAAAAATGACCGGGCTTAGAGCTGTACCTTCCGCTCAGTTCACTGCCCGTCTGAAGGATAAGTTGCTGCGTGATCTGGAAAAACAGGAGGCCGGATCTCAAAGAAGAGAGAGAAGTCACTGGTTCTCATGGTTTATGTCTCATAAACCGGTCTGGCAGGCAGCCACTGCCGTATTTGTAGTATTAATCGTCATCGGCGTCACCTGGGCAGCCGGTGTCTTTGATACCGGTCCGGTGCCGGTGGTTTCTGTTCCCACCGCTACAATACCCGCCGGTACTATACCTGTTGCCACCACGGCAGCTCCAGCCACTATGGTAACTACTAAACCTTACCCCGCCGCCACCACCGCACCGGTAACCACTAAGCCTGTTGTAACCACTTCGTCTGCCATTTCTGCTACCATCGCTACCGGCATACCTGCCATTCCATCTTATATACCGGGCATGCTGCTGGCAGCCGGAGCGGTGACTGATAAGCCATCTTATGCCTCCGGTGAATCGGTTAAAATAGAATTCGCTTTGAGGAATGTCAGCTTGCAGCCAATTGTATTGGAAAAGCTACCGCCAATTCTCAGTTTGATGCAGACTGATACACGCCGGCCGGTTTATACTTTCCGGGCGGGAACGGAATCTCGAATGCTGGCTCCCGGCGAAATAGCTTCTTATACCTTGACCTGGAACCAGCTTGATTTCAACAACCGCCAGGTCTCCAGCGGCACCTATTATGTTGAACTGGAAGACCTGGACTACCAGGGAAAAGCTGTACAATTAAATCTGTCCGCACCGGCGCGTTTTGAGATCCTGCCTCCTGAGGCTATGTCCAGTAATACAAACACCCTTTTGATCAATCAAGCGCAAAGTGCCGGCGGGATAACTATTACGCTCCAAAAAATTGAGCTTTCTTCCAGAAGTCTCAGAATATTTGCTTTTATTACTCCCCCTCCGGACTACATCCTTATGCAGGGCGCTTCCGGTTTAATACCTGCCAGAGATTACAACAGCGTGGCCAAATACTGCATCAACGGCAGCAATATGAGAGATGCTGGTACTCCTGTTATAAGCGCATACAGCAACGGAATGGACTATTCCTGGCTTATATTTTTGGATGATATGGCATCTGCCCGTGAGTTGGTTTTTAATATAAATCAGATTGGTATATGGAGCGGCCCCTGGCAGTTTAAAGTGGCCTTAAAATAATCGAAAGAGATCCTTTTCTTTCTTCCGGTATGTCGCTGTTTTTTCGGCTGAAGGTTATCTTGCTGAAAAATTCCATATGTAATACTTCGCCGGTTTCTTCGTATATATCATCAGAGATAAACAGACCATTAAAAAATGATGAAAAACAGAAGAAACCAGGGAGGAATTTAGATGAATAGAGGTTTAATTATCACTGTTGTTGTCATGCTGCTGGGGTTTCTGTTACTGAGCGCCTGCAGCCAGGCAAGGCCTGTAACTACTGTTCCTTATACTCCCGCCGTGACTACTCAACCTGCCCCTGTAACGGCTGCGGCGCCCGGAACTACGGTGATACCAGCTACAACAGCGGCATCTGCTAAACCTGCGGTAGTAACTACTACACCCGTAACATCTACCGCATCTACCAGCGCTCCGGCTGCTACCTACCCGGTGACTACCAGACCGTCAGCTACATCTTTACCTCCCTCTGGTGGAGGCGATTCGGGCTGGACTACACCGGCGCCAACCACCACATTCCTGCCCCAGGCTACCACCGTAACTTCTACAGGCACTATCGGCCTGTCTGCCGGAGGTGCTAAAGATGTGGCTAATTTCCGCGAGAATATTTTAAATAGTTATTTACCCCTGCCAACCGACGTCACCTATGAAGGGCTTTTCTATGATTATTATTTTGATACCGGGGCCGGCGCACCTTCCGGCAAACTGTTTTCTCCTTCGTACAGCTATGCAGTAACAAGAGATCCAATTTCAAATCAACCAGAGTATTATCTCTCTGCGGGTTTGAATTCAGGACTTAAGGAAAGTGATTTCAAGAGAAAGAACTTGAACCTGGTGATCGTACTGGACAGTTCAGGTTCTATGGGTGAAAACTTTAACCAGTATTATTATGACCGATTCGGAAAACAAATTGATGCCTATGAAGGATCAGGTATTTACCGGGCCAGGAAAATAGACAGCGCCAAAGAAGCCATTCTGTCTATCCTGGACCAGTTAGCTGACAATGACAGATTGGCCATTGTGCAGTTTAACAGCACAGCCTCGGTAGTTAAATCTATGGGAAAAGTTGGCGAAATCAATCTCACTTCCGTAAAAAACGATGTTTTAAATATCCAGGCCGGAGGCAGTACTAACTTATCATCAGGAATTGAACTGGCAACCGATAAACTCCGCTATGTACCTGATGCCGGTAAGGCTGAATATGAAAGCCGCCTGATTATCCTGACGGATGCACAGCCCAATACAGGAGATATCAGCGCCGGTGGAATAATGGGCAGGCTGCAAAATAATGCAGAGCGCCGGATTTTTACCACGTTTATTGGTATTGGGGTGGATTTCAACAGCCAGCTCGTGGAAGAAATTACTAAAATTAAAGGTGCCAACTACTATTCAATCCATTCGCCCAGAGAATTTAAACAAAGGGTCGATGAAGAGTTCGATTTTATGGTTACTCCCCTGGTATTTAATTTACAGCTTAAATTTGAGTCTGCCGGCTGGCGTATTGAAAAGGTCTTCGGCAGCCCTGAGGCCAGCGAGGCCACTGGAGAATTAATGCAAATCAATACCATGTTCCCAGCGCCAAAAAGCGAGGTGGGTGAAACGCGGGGCGGTCTGGTGCTTCTTAAGTTGCGTAAGACCTCTTCAGGTGCCGACGAACCAGTGTATTTAAAAGCCAGTTACGAAGACCGTAATGGAAGATATGACAGTACTTCCGTTACTATAGTATTGGAGTCTACGCCACCCGAATACTTTGGTAATAGCGGTATACGCAAAGGTATTCTGCTGACCCGTTATGCTTCATTGTTAAAAAACTGGATTATAGATGAAAGGCAGCATCTTAATCATGGCCAGCCGTGGGATCCCTGTGTAAGTGAAGATACGGGTATTATCATTCCAGTAAACTATTTAGGCCAGTGGGAGAGGCAGTCGCTGCCGCTGACAGTCTCCGGCCCATATCGGAATCTCTTTCTCCGTTTCTATCATTACTTTGAACAAGAAATAAGGGCTTTAAACGATACGGATCTAAATCAGGAGTTACAGATATTAATGATTCTGACCCGGTAACTCCGGGAATTTACCAAAATCCGCCATTAAATAGCTTCAAACAGGAACAAGGTTTCTGCATTAATTTGGTGAAAAAATCCACGCTCGTTCAGCTTTGTTTGATGGTGAATCAAGGTTTAGTATTCGTATTGACAGCTTATGCTATAATATATTGTAAAGCAAAATAATTCCATTGATTGGAACTAATTGACATAAAAAGACCTGCCACAAAATATTGATCCTGCGCCATCTTTATTTTGGGTTTTTCTAACTTAATTAACATAAAAGATGGCGCAAATTTATGAGAACAAGGGAATATAAGCTGATCGCTTATTCCAGCCTCTGTCGTATCCCTTAAATTAATAGTACAATATAATATCCTATAAAAATTTTTAAAAGGAGGAAATCATGGAACTGGGTATTAAAGGAAAGGTGGCCCTGGTTACCGGTACTGGAAGTCAGAAAGGAATGGGCAAGGCAATTGCTTTGACTCTGGCGCGAGAAGGTTGCGATATCGTGTCCGCTGATATGGATTTCGAGGGCGCTCAGAAGACCGCTGCTGAAGTACAAGCTCTGGGAAGAAAAGCAGTGGCTTTTAAACTTGATGTTTCCAATGTGGCTGAGGTACAGAGCATGGTCCAGGGTGCTATTAAAGAACTTGGTAGGATTGATATCCTGGTAAATACCGCGGGTGGGACGGCTGCCGCCGGGCCTTTATTACAGGCCAAGGAAGAGAAATGGATCAGGGATATTAATGTAAACTTTCTGGGCTCTTTGTACTGCGCCAGGGCGGTTTTACCGGGTATGATGGAGCGTAAATGGGGTAAAATCGTCAATTTCTCTTCGGCAGTTGCCTTGAACGGCATGCCGGGATCCAGTTCATATGCAGGCGCCAAAGCTGGCGTTATTGCTTTCACTAAATGCCTGGCTCTGGAAGTAGGAGCAAACAACATCAATGTCAACTGCTTGGCTCCTACCATGGTGCTGACTAACTTTGGCACGCATGCCACCATGGATCCTAAGATGGCTGAAGGCATAGCTCAGAGAATGACCCTTAAGAGGTTAACTACACCTCAGGATATTGCCAATACTGTTCTTTATCTGGTATCTGATATGGGTAGCGCCATGACCGGCCAGTGTCTTTCTATCTAAATAAAAAAGGCTGTAAAACAAAAAGAGGCAGAATGAAATCTGCCTCTTTTTGTTAGAGACGGTGGTTTATTTAAACACAATCACGTTACGCAGCGCTTCACCTTTTACCACTGACTCAATTGCTTCATTTATTCTATCCAGAGGGTAATAAGCGGTGATAAGCTCTTTAAGTTTAAGGTTTCCGGTTTTATAAAAATCCACCAACTGGGGGATTTCTATCTTCAGGCGGGTAGTACCCATGAAACTGCCAGTAAGCGTTTTTTCAAAACGAATGAACTCATGAGGGGATATGCTCATAGTTTGCTGTACTGGAGGCAGTCCTATACAAACGGTAGTCCCGCGAGGACCGCATATGGCAATGCCTTGCTTGACGGCTTCGCTGTTGCCCACGGTGATAAAAACGAAATCTGCCCCGCGACCGCCGGTTATATCCCTGACAGCTTTAATTGGATCAGTATTTTTGGCATTTACCGAATGTGTAGCGCCGAAAGAGCGGGCCATTTGCAGCTTGTTGTCCAGTACATCTACGGCAATGATCGGATAAGCTCCGCAAAATTTCGCGCCCTGAATCGAGTTAATACCTACTCCGCCGCAGCCAACTACCACGGCGCTTTCACCAGGCCTGACTCGCGCCCGGTTAACTACAGCCCCGAAACCGGTTATAACACCGCAGGCCAATAAGGACGCTGCCTCCATAGGCATATCCGCAGGGATGGGCACAGTTTGTGATTGGTCTACGACGGCATATTCTGCGAAAGTGGCTGTCTTAATCCCATGCGTAATATTTTCACCTTTTTTGGTATGCAGGCGGCTTTCAGTACTCAAAGGCCATTTAAATTCGCACAAGTGTGGCATGCCCATGGTACAATACCGGCATTGTCCGCAGGCGCAAAGTAGAGATAGGACAACTGGATCTCCCACCTTAACCTGGCTTACCCCTTCGCCGATTTCCTCTATGTAGCCGGATGATTCATGACCGGCTACTAACGGTAGTTTTCCTCCGGGAAGCTCGCCCTTAATAATGTGAATATCACTGTGACATACTGCGGTAGCAGCCAAACGGACCTTTACCTCTCCCTTTTTCGGTGGATCGAGGTCCACTTCTTCTACTACCAGGGGTTTACCATATTCATAACATACCGCGGCTTTCATGATGATACTCCTCCTCACTACTATTTTTTTCGTTATTATAACTAATCGACTTGCGGACTCTCTCCAATCATAATCGGGGACAAAACCTGTTTTTCGTCTGATCAGTCTTGGTGCAGGTAGTCATTTATTACATTTTCCAGAACTTGATTCTGCCACCAACGTATATTTATTTACTAAAGATACATTCATATCATAACCAATACGTAGAATAGAAGAACTTGTATTGTATTATTTCTCTGCAATTGAAGAAGGAAATAACTCCTGAATTAGCTATTTGAATAACTTAATAATATTTTCTGACAAACGGCTGGCGCTGGCTTTGTTTTCTTCCAAAACCTGTGGCACTTTTGATATCAAACGGTTTTCTGGTCCCAATATGCTTAGAGCAACCGGGCAAAAATAGTTTTTGACAGGCGCCGATATGGACAGAGCACCTGGAATTCTTTCGCCATGAGTTACGGCATATCCCTGTTGCCTGATCTGGTTAATCTCAGTCAAGAGTTGATCAAAATCAATTAAACCGCCTGAGGTATTGCCCATCTCAATGCTTTTCATAGCCAGTTTCAATTCATCATTACTGAGCTGGGAAAGCAATACTTTTTGTATTGCACCCAGAGGCAGCAACGGAGCTATCCCTTCCTCCTTATCCCCCACTCTTTCATCCACTTTAAGCCCCTGTTTACAGGTGATCTCGTGCAGATGAATAAATTGAATTCCTACCAGCAAGGTTAAGGTTACCGTCTCTTCAGCGATGTCTGCCAGGCGTTTCATTTCTTCCAAAGCCGACATTATGAGATATTGATGGGTAGCTTTGGAATTGGAAGCTAGTTGAGTAACCAGAGGGCCAAGGTAGTATCGATGGTTGATAGAGTCATACACCACGAAATGGGGTTCTTCAAGAGTCTTTAATAACCGGTGTACAGTAGATTTGCTGAGGTCGCAATATTTTGACAGATCGGTCACATTATTAACGCCGTTACTGAGGCATACCAGCACCTTAGCAGCTCTAACCACTGAAGAAACCAGAGAACCATCCAGTTCTGCTTTTTTTGTTTTGATCAACCCCTCGGACCGGTCGTTCCGTTTTAGCATTTTCCAATTATATAAGATTAGAAATGCTTCTTCAAGAAATAAAATTTCAATTCTGCTATGTACATGGTATTGACATTTTGTGGTATAATGATTCTGATGAAAAAACGTTGATGGTACGGAAATTCAAATTTCTGTTAATCATATAGTAAAATCATAATAAAATATTAATTTTGTCTTTGCTTTCCATTTTAGTATAGATAACAGCTATAATCAATGATTGAGTTTTTTTCTTAGAATTTCAATTTATAAAATTGACTGTACTGCAAAAAGGTAGTATTTGAACGTTTTGGTCAGAAATTTAGCCTCGAAAATTAGCATAAAATACAATTCTTAGACCTTTTTGCACTTGAGCCAAAATTATTAAATGATAAACAGCGGTTATAAAAATGATATCTATAATGATTATTTATAAATTATTTATAAAATATAAATAAATACAAAATAGCCTAAATTTAAATATATTAATAATATTATTATAAATTAAATTAGTTGTTATCTACTAATAATTTTAAAAGGAGATAAACCTTGCCTTGATCTTTTTGGAGCAGAAAGATCTGAAACAGGGTTTTATCAAAAAATAAGTTGTTACTTTTTAAATAAAAAGGAGGTATTAGTGAAAAAATTCTCGATTTTACTTGTCATTTTATTGGTCTGCTCTTTCCTGGTAATTGGTTGCGGTTCAGATACCACCACCCAGCCGGCAGCCACCACTACCACGGCTGCTGCTACCACGGCTAAAACTACCACCGCCGCGGCTACTACCGCTACCTCTACCAAACCCACATTGACTACTACACAACCTACAATTGCTCCAACTACCACTCCTCCGGCATCTACCACTAAAAAGAATTATGGCGGCACACTCAGATGGATCGAACCCTCTGCTCCCAGTTCTCCTATTGGAGCTGTTTGGGAGAGTCCATTCGCCAACGCCAGCCAGCAAATTGCCTTCGACACGCTCTTCAGAGAAATGGCTGACGGTTCTCTTCTGCCCTGGTTGTGTTCTTATGAGGTAAATGCTGACCCTGCCAATCCGTCATACACTTTAAAGCTGGTAAAAGGCGTCAAGTATCATGATGGCACGGATTTTAACGCCAGCACGTTGAAATGGAGCATTCAGAAGCTGATTGACGCCAAATTATTTGCCAGCGTAACGTATATTAAGTCCATGGAAATCAAGGATGATTATACGCTCTATTTGCCGCTTACCGAGTGGCGAAATTCCAACCTGCCGGCTATGGCTAAAACCCAACACTGGGTGGTTTCGCCTACGGCTTTCGAAAAGAACGGTCTGGACTGGATACGGACCCACATGGTGGGTACCGGGCCCTTCGTACAAACAGATTATCAAAGGGATGTCTCTCTCTCAGGAAAGAGGAATGAAAATTACTGGGTCAAGGGTACCCCGTATCTGGATTCCATTCAGTATCTGTTTGTCAGTGATCAGTTGACTCAGGAAGCTCTTTTCAAATCCGGAGGAGCGGAAGTCTATAACACCAATGCCAATGCCCGTGTGGCTTCACAGTTTAAAGCTCTGGGATATAACGTAATTAGCCAGACAGCCGGAGCTCAGGTTTTATTGCCGGACAGCGCTAACAAAGACTCGCCCTGGTCTAACCTCAAAGTAAGAGAGGCAGCCGAATATGCTCTGGATAAAGAGTCTATTGCCAAAACATTTGGATATGGTTACTACAGAGCAGCTACTCAGGCCCCCAGCCCTGAAGCCCCGGCATATGTGGAATCTATCACCGGGCGTAAATATGATGTTGCAAAAGCAAAATCATTACTGACCGAGGCTGGTTATCCCAACGGCTTTAAGACCAAGATTTACGCCCAGGATAATTCAGACCGCAACGTTTTACTCGCTGTACAGTCCAACCTTGCCAAGATTGGGATTGATGCCAGCCTGGAAATATTACAGGCAGCCGGTATGGTAGGCATACAATCCAGCGGCTGGAATAATGGAGTACTCTTCATTCAGTTGGGTTTTGAGGGCAATATTATCCCCACCATGGGCTTCAACTTCCCTCCGGTCCGCACTGGAAGATACAAGGTTGTAGCCAATTCGCCCAGATGGGAAGAACTCTATAGAAAAGTGGCTACCACTCCTACTCTCGAACAGTCCATTGAGCAGGAAGTCACCCAGGATGTCTATGATTTCTTGATGTGGATCCCTATTTACTGGTATCCTTCTCTTTGGGTAACTACTAATAATGTTCAGGATTCAGGTATTGGTACCAGGGCTCCTGGAGGTACTACCTTCTGGGATACACATGAGGTCTGGTTAAGTAAATAGATTATTGTGTATAATGGTTAATTGAATTATTGAGCAGGCCGGTATTAACCGGCCTGCTCAAACGAGTTCCAGGTGTGGATGAAGCAACTTAAGTAAATTATTAATTGGCTGTCAAATCAATACAACAACCAGACTTGAACGGGAATCAGAAAAAAATAAGGAGGAAATAGTGAAAAAGTTATTGGTTCCAATGGCAGTCTTGTTGGTTCTGGTCTTTATCATCACAGGATGTGGAGGTGACACCACTACTACCGCTCCACCGGCCACCACATCGCAGTCCCCCACCAGCGTTGCCCCTACTACTAAGGTAACTACCACAGCTCCAACCACTTTGGCCCCAACTACCACCTCATCAGCTCCTACCACCTCGAAACCCACCACTACAGTCTCAACGGATTCCAGTAAATACGGCGGCATCTTAAAGTATGCTATTACTGCTTCCCCCAGTACTCCCATCGGCTGGATACCCGAAACATTCGGAGGTTCCACAGTCACCATACAGTTGGTTATGGAATTCCCATTAAAAGAGGCTTCTGATGCTACTTTGACGCCCTGGCTGGCTGAATCCTGGGTAGAAGATCCAGCCACCAATACCATTACCATGAAAATCAAAAAAGGTATCACTTTCAGCGACGGTACACCCTATGACGCTAAAGCCGTTAAATGGAATTTTGACCAGATCAGGGTCAGTCCCATGCAGGCTGGTTTTGCTAAATACTGGAAATCTATCGACGTGGTAGACGACTATACCTTTAGATTTACTTACACTGAATGGCAGAACCGCTTCCTAAGGGATTTTGCGGATGTAGATGCCATGGCCTGTTCTCCAACCGCTTATGAGAAGAATGGACTGGACTGGATGCGCTGGAATATGACCGGAACCGGCGCTTTCGTTCAAACAAAATTTACTCGCGATGTAGTTACCGAGGTCCGCAAGAACAATAACTACTGGGATAAAGGTCTACCCTATCTGGATGGAATTGACCTGATGTATGTGGTGGATGAGCTCACCCGGCAGGCCTTATTTAAATCCGGCGGTGCTGATATGATCGATCTGGCTGGTAACTACCGTTTGGCCAGTGAACTTTCAGCGCAGGGTTATCAGATTATCCCCAAAAATGGAGGTGCCACAGTTCTGTGGCCTGACAGTCTGAACAAGGATTCACCCTGGGCTAATGCCAAAGTAAGGCAGGCAGCCGAATACGCCATTGATAAAGCTGCTATCACCAAGGCTTTCGGCTACGGATATACCAAACCTATCTATCAGGTCTGTACTGATATTTCTCTGGCCTATAATCCCAATTTCACCGGTGAACGCAAATATGATGTAGCCAAAGCTAAAGCCTTACTTAAAGAGGCGGGGTACCCCAATGGTTTTAAAACCAAGATTATAGCTTCTACTGGTGGCAACCGGGATATTCCATTGGCATTGAAAGCTTACCTGGATACAGTGGGCATTGTTACTGAAGTAGAGTTCCAGGATCCTTCCAAGTACAATACTACCATGATGAGCACCTGGAATAATGCACTACTGTATAACTCAATACTGGAATGGCCGAACTTTAACAACTCAATCAACTTCTACTTCGGACTTAAATCGGCCTTCTTCCCTATTACCGGCCGTCCAGATGGATGGGAGGATATCTTCAATGCCTCAATGAGATCAGCTAAAGCCGATAAAGCTTTAATGCAGAAATGCGTCCAGGCGTTATATGATGATTGTACAGTAATAACCCTCTTTACCGGCCCCGGCGTGACCGCGGCTACCCAGAGTGTACAGGATACCAACATGACTAACCGGAGTTCCATCTACTGGGACAAGGAAAGAGTCTGGTTTAAAAAGTAAAGCTATGGTTAATTCAAAGTAAAAACAAGCAGGCTGAGCGGCATCGCTCAGCCTGCTTGTAATATAAGGAGATAAAAATGAGCAATATATGTCGTGATCTGGCTAAATTTGCCGTTGAAACCCGTTGGGAGGACCTGCCGTCCTCCCTGGTGCATGAAACCAAACGTATCCTTATGGACTCTATCGGTTGTATTCTGGGGGCTCAGACCATCGATAAAGGTAAGATGTCTCTTTCCCTGGCGAAGAGGTTGGGGGGAAATCCAGAAGCTACCATTTTCGGTACAGGAGAAAAAGTATCCCTCATGACGGCTGTATTGACTAACGGAGAGTTGATGTTTACCCTGGACTATCATAACATCATGTCCAATGCTCATGACGGCACTTACATTCTGCCGTCGATATTGGCGTTTGCCGAAAGTACCGGGGCTTCCGGAAGAAACGTGATACTGGCTTCAGCCCTGGGTTGCGAAATATCTTCGCGTTTGGCCATAGCTGTGGGGCAGCACGCCGTGGGTGTAACAGGCGCTGGTGGACGTTTGCAGGACCAGGGGAAGTCTGACGGACCCAAGCGTCTCGGTAATGCATATTCCAATTTCGGCGCTGCTGCCGGAGCCGGAAAATTGGTGGGACTGGATCTGGACAAAATGAACCACGCTCTGGGGCTGGCTGGACATCTTTGCATGATTTTGACCAAACAGAGATGGGGTTCTTCCGAAATCAGGTATTTATCAAAGTACGGAATTCCCGGCTGGCAGGGCACTGGAGCTGTAATGGCAGTCCTGCTGGCCGAAGAAGGTTATTCAGGCGATACCAATGTGCTGGATGGCGAAACCGGTTTCGCCCATATGTGCGGTTACCGTGAATGGCACCCTGAAAAAATCACAGAAGATTTGGGCAAGACCTGGTGGTACCTGTATAAATTGCACTATAAACCTTATCCATGCTGCGCAGTTTATCATGCTGAACTTGATTGCTTTATGGATATTTTACATAAATATAATTTAAAGCCCGCAGAAATCGAGAGAGTCAGAGCATACGGCATGGCCAGTACTGCCTCCGGCCTGTTTGCTTCCGATTCGGTGGAGAACCTTTCCTCCGCGCAGTTTAACCCGCGTTATATATTCTCTGTAGCAGCTCACAGGATTGAAGTAGGTCCAGCCTGGCATGATCGTTCTACAGCTACTAATCAGGATATACTTAATTTTATGAAAAAGGTTACCCTTGAACCCCACCCAGCGTATAAAAATCCCCAGGAGATCGTACCTTTGAGTTCTCCCAGCAAATGTGAAGTTACTGCCAGGGGAGGACAGGTCTTCGTTATCGAGAGACAGTTTAAAAGAGGTACTATAGGGACTGATATGGCGCCCAGCGATGATGAACTGATTAAGAAATTCAAAAATAATGCTGAACGAATTCTAACCCAGGAAAAAATAGAGCGTGCAGTCAATATGTTTATGGAAATGGATAAATTGGAGAATATTTACCCTCTGGTGAAAGAACTCTCCCGGTAGAAACATAAATAAGCAAATACAAATTTATCCCAAAGTAGCGGCTTATATTGCCGCTACTTTTTATATTAAAATATCACCGGCGGTTAAAAGTTTACTATTAAATTATTCGCAGTGTTTTGTTACAAAATATAAACAATGTATCAATCCAGTATTGTTTAAATGTCTCACCGGTGATACAATAGCAAAAAATATATGCTGTTAAAAATTTTTACTTTTATCGCGTAGTTCCCTCTGATAAACGGTATCAAGTCATTTTAATTGAATGATGAAGGCAGATGTTCTAAGAGGTTTTTTGAGTGGTTGTGGTTTTCCACCTGAAAATACCAGAAAACAGAGGAGATAAAATGTCAGACCGCTGCAAATTAAGGCAAGAAGCTTATAAATACATCCTGCAAAGGCTGAGTAATTTACCAGCAAGCACCGGAAATAAAAACTGGCTGCAGTGCATCTCGCTGGAAGAGATTCTTGCTTTGAAAGAAGGTGCTGCGGATCCTTCGGCAGCGCTGGTAGCTCTGGTGAAAGAACTGGTAGGAAGTGCTGTCAGTGATTTTGAGATTCAGGCACATCTGGTTGCTCCTTTTCAAAAAGCCGTAGAAGAATAAATTTATTTGTTTTTAAGGAGGCTCATTTTATGCCCAGACGCGAAGATATCCAGAAGGTAATGATTATTGGTTCAGGTCCGATAATTATAGGTCAAGCCTGTGAGTTTGACTATTCAGGTACACAGGCTTGCAAAGCCTTAAAAGCCCTGGGCTACCGTATTGTGCTGGTTAATTCTAATCCAGCCACGATAATGACCGATCCGGGTATAGCGGATATTACCTATATTGAACCACTTAACGAGGAAAACCTTGTTAAAATCATAGAGAAGGAGAGACCGGATGCTATTTTACCCAATTTGGGCGGGCAGACCGGCCTCAACCTGAGTTCCGGGCTGGCTCGTTCAGGCGTATTGGATAAATACAATGTCAGGGTTATCGGAGTTGACCCGGAAGCTATCCGTCGTGGAGAAGATCGCCTGGCTTTTAAAGAGACTATGGAAGAACTTGGTATAGATATGCCCAGGAGTAAAATAGCTTATTCCGTCGAAGAGGCGGAAGCCGTGGCTTCAGAGTTGGGCTATCCAGTTATCATACGCCCGGCTTTTACTCTGGGAGGCACCGGAGGAGGACTGGTATATAATGTGGAAGAGTTAAGGGTTGTTGCCAGCCGGGGTATTTCTGCCAGCATGGTGGGCCAGGTGCTGGTTGAAGAATCAGTGGAAGGATGGGAGGAACTGGAGCTGGAAATAATTCGTGATGCTAAAAACCAGATCATCACCGTTTGCTTTATAGAGAATGTGGATGCTATGGGGGTACATACCGGCGATTCCTACTGCACTGCTCCAATGTTAACTATCAGTGAATCCCTGCAAAAACGTTTACAGGCCTTTTCTTATAAGGTAGTAGAAAGAATAGGCATTATCGGAGGAACTAACCTTCAATTTGCGCACGACCCCAAAACCGGCCGTGTGGTAATTATTGAAATCAATCCGCGAACTTCACGTTCTTCAGCTCTGGCCTCAAAGGCCACAGGATTTCCCATTGCACTGGTTTCCGCCAAGCTGGCTGCCGGTCTGACACTGGATGAGCTTCCTTACTGGCGGGAAGGAACTCTGGAAAAATATACACCTTCCGGAGATTATGTAGTGGTTAAATTCGCCCGCTGGGCTTTCGAAAAATTCCGCGATGCTGAAGACCGCCTGGGTACACAAATGCGTGCTGTAGGTGAAGTCATGAGCCTGGGCAAGACCTATAAAGAGGCTTTTCAAAAAGCAATACGGTCTCTGGAAATCGGACGCTTCGGTCTGGGTTTTGCCAGGGATTACCATGAAAAATCGCTTGACGAATTGCTAAAATTGCTGAATTATGCAACCAGCGAACGGCAATTCATAATGTATGAGGCTCTGCGTAAAGGCGCCGACATTGATGATTTATACAGGCGTACTTTTATAAAACCCTGGTTTATTCAGCAAATGAAAGAACTGGTGGAACTAGAAGAAAAAATTCTACCTTATAAAGGACGGACTCTACCGGTTGATTTACTTATCCAGGCCAAAAAAGACGGATTTGCTGACCGGTACCTTTCCAGATTACTGGGACAGTCTGAGAAAGAAATCCGTGAACAGCGGCTTAAAGCCGGGATGACAGAAGCCTGGGACTATGTACCGGTCAGCGGTGCAGAGAACGCCAGATATTATTATTCGACCTATAGCGCTCCGGATAAGACAGTAGTCAGCAACCGGCCTAAAGTCATGGTTCTGGGTGGTGGTCCAAATCGCATCGGTCAGGGTATTGAATTCGATTACTGCTGTGTTCATGCCGCCTTCGCCTTGCGTGATATGGGTTACGAAACTATTATGGTCAATTGTAACCCTGAGACAGTTTCTACGGATTACGATACTTCTGATAAATTGTATTTTGAACCCTTAACAGTGGAAGATGTGTTTAGTATTTATCAAAAAGAGAAACCTCTGGGAGTTATCGTTCAATTTGGAGGGCAAACACCCCTGAATATTGCCGCGGAACTAGAAAAGGCTGGAGTAAAAATTCTGGGCACCTCTGTGAACTCGATAGATATTGCCTCGGATAGAGGACGTTTCAGCCAGATGATGCAGAAATACGGCATCCCTATGCCTGAGTCAGGTACTGCCATAAATTTGGATGAAGCCCTGATAGTGGCCAAACGGATAGGATACCCGCTGATTGTAAGGCCTTCTTATGTACTGGGTGGACGGGGTATGGAGATTGTCCATGATGAGGAAGAGCTAAAAATGTATGTAGCGGCTGCGGTGGGAGTGACTCCTGATCGACCGATACTGATTGATCGCTACCTTGAGAACGCAATTGAGACTGAAGCGGACGCTCTGGCTGATGGCAATGAAGTGTTTATTCCGGCGGTTATGGAGCATATCGAATATGCGGGTGTTCATTCAGGTGACGCTGCCTGCGCTATTCCGCCGGTAAGCATACCTGAGAAACATCTCAAAACTATTGAAGAGTATACACGGCGTATCGCCAGCGAACTGGAAGTAGCTGGCGTAATGAATATACAATATGCAATCTGCAAAGACGTGGTATATGTACTGGAGGCTAACCCCCGCGCTTCGCGTACTGTTCCACTGGTCTCCAAAGTCTGCAATATTCCCATGGCCCGTCTGGCTACTCAGCTAATGCTGGGTCAGAAAATCAGGGATTTAAATTTGAAGAAACAGGTTATACCTCATTTTGGAGTAAAAGAAGCAGTCTTCCCCTTTAACATGTTCCCCGAGGTGGACCCTGTTTTAGGACCGGAAATGAAATCCACCGGTGAAGTTCTGGGAATGGCTCATTCTTTCGGACTGGCATACTGGAAAGCTCAGGAAGCTGTGACCAAACTGCCTACCAGCGGCAGGGTACTGATCACTGTAGCTGAACGTGATCACGCAGAAGCTGTTGAAGTAGCCAGGCAATTTGCTCAATTAGGTTTTAAAATAAGGGCTACAGCAGGTACACATGCTCATCTGTCTCGGGCAGGTGTGGCTTCGGAACCCATTTTAAAGGAGCATGAAGGCCGCCCTAATATTACGGATGCTATTAAAAATAAAGAAATTCAATTAGTCATTAATACACCAGCAGGGAAACTCAGCAAGTATGATGATTCTTATATACGAAAGGCGGCTATTAAATATAAAGTACCTTATATCACCAGTTTAACTGCGGCCATAGCTGCTGCCAGGGGTATTGCCGCTTATCTTAATGGAAAACTGGAAGTTAAAGCTCTACAGCAATATCATGCCGAAATAAAGTAAGCGTGGAATAGTCCAATTAACGCAAGAAATTAATTCGTCATGCCTTGCACCCGGTATCCATTTTCAACTTTACTGGTACTGGGTGCAGGGTAATCTGCTTGATACCCTCTTCCCTAAATAAAGGCGACCTTGCTAAAAAAAATAGTATCCGGGTATACTTCAGTCAAATCGTCTTATTGAGGTTTAATTGGACAACCCAAAAACGAAACCCGCAGCCTCTGGATCCAGGTTTTTCTTCGGGTGGTACCTGGTGGCTGCTTCATGGCTGATGCTTTTTATCAGCGGTGCTACGGGCATCAGTATCTACTTTAAGCCAATGCTGGATGAGTTCGGCTGGGACCGGGCTGCGCTTTCCCTGGCAGGTGCGGTTGCCTTATTGATATTTGCGGCTTTTTCTCCTTTTTTAGGCCGGTTGATAGACCGCTTTGGAACCAGGGTTATGCTAACGGTTTCCGTGGCCGCGCAAATTATCTCCAACGTTATCAATGGATTCGCTGCCAGCCTCTGGCATCTATATTTGGTACGGATTTTTGGAGAAATGAAATCCACACATGGCACCCAGGTACTGATTAACCGCTGGTTTGTGAAAAAACGTGGGACAGCTCTGGGTATTGTAGCTACAGGGGTTCCTCTCGGAGTACTGGTTTTTTCTCCCATTTCACAATACCTGGTTTTTTGCTGGGGATGGCGTATCACGCTGTGGTTCTGGGCTGGTGTAATTGCGGTACTTTTATTGCCGGCTGCTCTAATGATTCGTAATAAACCGGAAGAAAAGGGACTGCTCCCGGATGGAGGCTTTTTTTCGCAGGATGATGCCTCTGCTTCACCTTCCTATCTGTATAACCGGAGAGAGGTACAGCCTGAAACCGGCCATAACTTGAAGGAAGCCGCACGGGCAGGTTCTTTCTGGCTGCTTTTATCCACACAATTGATTTGCGGCGTTGGTTGTGGTTTGATGATGACACATACCGTAATTTTTGCTACTGATTTGGGATATTCAGCCATGATCGGGGCCAGTTTTTTGAGTATACAGGGAGGTCTTAATCTGGTGGGAGTCCTGGTTACTGGGCAGATGTCTGATAGAATGTCACGTAACAGTGTATTATCCCTGACTCATTTCTTTCGCAGTCTATCATTTTTCATTTTGTTAAGCGCTCTTTTTTTCACCGGTAGTTCGCTGTGGCTGCTATACCTTGCTATGGCGTTTTTTGGTTTGGGATGGTATACCACGGCGCCTCTCTCGGCTGGCTTGGTAGCAGACCTTTTCGGTTACAGGCGGATGGGTACCCTGCTGGGGATCATTCTGGCTGCTCATATGGTAGGTATGGCTGCCGGCACATATGCCGGAGGTATTTCTTACCAGTTAACAGGAGGGTATTCCCCAATATTTCTTTTTCAGGGTATTGCTGAATTTCTGGCTGCCGTTTTCGCCTTTATTATCATTAATCCAATGAAGAAATCGCTTCTTATTAGTTAAAGTTATAAATAGTTCCCCCAATTTATTTTTCAGAAAGATCAATCTTATCAGAGCGGATGTAAGAAGAGCCGGAAAACCTCATTGTCCGGCAGCACCTTGCTCGCTTTGGGAAAACAATTCTCATCCAGCACTAGCGCCAGAGTCACCAGGGGAGAGTCAGCCCGCTTCTGCTTGGACTTTCCATAAAGGACCAATTTACTTTTTTTGCTGGACCTGCTATATAAGTGCTGATCAAATCATAAAGTCTCAATATGAACAGAGGGAAAGGGAAAAGGATTTTGCCGGCTTAGAATACCTTCAATGCTGCTGGCCAGGATCTTCCATTTTTCCATGGGGAAATCCAGGGTACCCAGATTAAGCAATACCCTTAGTCTGGGGCCTTTGGGTGTACGCATAGTATCTATCAGACGGTGAAAGATGAAGGGTTTGGCTTAACCTGGATTTTTCTTGAAAAATTCCCCGGATGAATATAGATCATGTATGCCATCTTATAAGCCGCTTGTTATTCCCCCTATTAATATGGGCCATAATATTTATCTCTCACGCCTGAGTTGCAATAAAATCAAGCCCGAGACTCTTTTATCCCCAGCCGTTTAAGTGCATTTTGTGGTAAATATGATCTGAGTGAAGCCTTTCAACCAGCCGTACTGTGGATGATAAAACAGGTAGCGGAAGCCGGTCACAAAGCCGGTATTCCGGTCTGTCTCTGCAGAGAAATGGCTGGCCAGAATGCTGCCCTGCCAATGTTGATCGGTCTGAGAATCGACAGTCTGAGCATGAATCCTGCTTCCATACAGGTGATCAAGCAGGCTATCACACGGCTAACCATGAACCGGGCTGAAAAACTGGCTGCTTGTGTTATGGAGCTGGACTTGCCTGAAGAAATAACAAATTGCTGGAAGATAGTCTTTAGAATTTAATCTCAATATTCCTTTTTTCCTCTTCTGTCCCTTGGTCCTTACTTTACGCGAAAAAGTCGTAATTCGTAACTCCAAATTACTCTATCTCTCCTAAAGGGAGAGCAAAACACCCTGCGCCAGCAGGGCTTTTTGAAGTGCCATCACATCCAGATTCCGGGGTGTAGTTCGCAGCCTTATCGAAAGAGCCGCAGCCGCACCGGCAGCCTCGCCGGTGGACATACAAGTGGCCTGGTCCCGGATGGCGCCCATAGCTAGATGTGTGGCGGACACACATCGCCCGGCTACCAGCAGGTTATCTATCTTCTGCGGCACCAGGATACGGTAAGGGATATCATAAGGTTGCTTGAGAGTAGACATGACTCCGTCACCCCAAAGGCCGGTAACGCTATGGGCGTCAGGCCCCCGGGGTCCGCCCATGGCAATTACGTCAGAGAATTTTTTACTGTTCAGGATATCATCCTCGGTTAGGGTATATTCGCCGGCTATTCTTCTGCTTTCGCGCGACCCAGGAAGCGGTGACTCCAAGATAATATAGGCGTTTTCAAAACCGGGGATACGCTCGCGGAGAAAGTTCAGGTAGACTTTGTTTACACTGCGCATATATAAAACCGCTTTACTTATTTCTTCTTCGCTGGTCTGATCAAACCAGCATTCATAAACGCCGGACATCATCTGGCCGTTCCTCAACTGGCCGTGCCTGAAAATACCGAGACCACCAAAACGGGGAGGGGGATAGACCATAGACGCAGCTCCCAGCAGCGGCGGCACTTTACCGCTTTTGATATATTCAATCCATTCCTTATCAAAACCGGCTGGCAGCGGTACATATTTGCCATCCCTGACTGCAGCAATGCCGGGGAAGGGACCTCCTCCACCCGTAGCCAGCCTGAGCCGCGGTACTCTGCCTTCCCGGTGGGCTTTATCCACCTCTTCCCATGATGTGGGGTTTATGGCAGGTTCCCGGACCACCGTTTGTCCGTCTATGGAAAGTGCAGTGTTAGGAGCGCGTCCTGCGCCCAATAATCGAGACCTGTCTTCCTCCAATTGCCTTCTTTCCTCTTCGGTCATGACTGGTTGATTTTTCAGGTATCCGATCAGTCTGTCTACATCAATACCGCCAATCTGCATATCCATCGAACCGCCGTGATGCCTTCCATCCTGGGTTCTACCGTACGCGAATGGTACTCCAGCAGATGCCGCTATATCAGCATCTGCTGAAGCGTCGATCAGTATATCTGCCAGGATCACCTGTCCACCGGATTTATTAGCCACAGCCACACCCCTGACTGCGTTGTTTTCTACTACAGCATTGAAAGCTATAGTGTTAAATAATACCTCGATATTGGACTCAACCATCATTTCGTCTAAAAGATGTATCAATATAGCCGGATCTACCGGGTGTCGTACCATTGGATCGCCGGGAGGCGCTCCACCAGCCGCCTGCAACCTCCTGAATATTTCCAGGGAGATGCCTTTTACCACAATCGGACGTCCTTCGGTTTCAGAACGGTAGCCGTTGATGCCGATGCCTCCAATGCCACCCCCGGTCATCAAACCTCCCAGGAAACTTTGCCTTTCAATCAAGAGAGTGTCTGCGCCGTTCCTCCTGGCGGATAAGGCTGCGGCGCATCCAGCCGGCCCGGAGCCGATCACCACCACGTCTTTCTTTTTGGTAACTTTTAGATTAGTAAAAAAGGCACCCCCGTTGGTTCCCGCAGTATTGATCAACTAAATCACCTCCTGATACCTTACTTGTTCCAATTGAGACAGCATGATGGTTTTTCACCCTTCAGACCTGCCAGCAGGTTTTCCGCGGCCAATTGCGCCATTTGGGTACGGGTCTCCAGAGTAGCACTACCGATATGGGGAAGCAATACAACGTTCTTTAAACCTGCCAGGCCGGGCGTCAGTTCCGGCTCATTTTCATAGACATCCAGCCCTGCTCCGGCGATTTTATCGTCCCGAAGTGCTTCGTAAAGAGCTTTCTCATCTATAACAGGACCACGCGAGGTATTGATAACAAAAGCGGTAGGTTTCATCCGTGCCAGCGTTTCACGGTTAATCAGGTGGTAAGTCTCTTTGTCCAGCGGAACATGCAGAGATACAAAATCGGCATTTGATATCAGAGTCTCTTTGTCCACCCGCTCAGCCCCCAGTGCTTTTTCCTCTTCCGCACTCAATGGACAGGTATCGCAGTATAATATCCGCATATCGAAGCCCCTGGTCCTCTTTGCTACAGTTTTACCTATTCTGCCCATGCCTATAATGCCCAGCGTCTGGCCGGAAACCTCGCGTCCCAGGAAATGGAAAGGTGCCCAAAATCGGAATTCTCCTTTCCTGGTCATTTGATCACCCTCAATGATCCTTCTGGCGCAGGCCAGGATAAGAGCAAAAGCCGTATCAGCGGTGGCATCAGTCAGTACTCCGGGGGTATTGGAGACCAGAATACACCTTCGTGTGGCTGCCTCCAGGTCAATATTATTGAATCCTACACCAAAATTGGCAACTACTTTCAGACGGGTTGCCCGGGAGAACAGTTCTTCGTTAATAACGTCGGAGATCATACAGAGCAAACCGTCTTTATCCGTAATCGATTGCAGTAGCCTGTCCCTGGCTATGGGATGGTCTTCTGTGTTAGCTTCCACTTCGTGTTCTTTTCGGATTAAAGACATTACATGATCGGGAATAATGCCGGTAACTAGAACTTTCATGTTTGTTGCTCCATTATCTTAAAAACTCGGGAGGAAAGTTTGTTTCGAATGAAATATTAACATGAATATCCGTTTTTTTCTATTCAGGTTGGGTCTTTTCTAAAAGGAAAAAAGGCAAAAAAGGTCTTGACAATCGACCGTCTTATGTGTTAATAATAATATCTAATGATGTGATAAATATCACATTGTGATTATAGTCATATTATGACAAATGTCATACTATGACATTTGTCATAAAAAACTTAAGACCGATGTGCAAACTAGAGGTGAAAAAACAATGAGATGGGGAATGGTAGTTAACCTGGTGAAGTGCACCCGCTGCCATGCCTGCGTGGCGGCCTGCCGCATCGAGCATTTCTTACCAATAGGCATCACCTGGGCTAAATTGATTGCCTGGGAGCCGGAAGTGGACCACAGCAAACCGGAGCTGTCTACGTTTTCTGTACGCTGCAATCACTGCAAGGAAGCTCCCTGCGTGGATGTCTGTCCGGCCGAAGCTACTGTTAAACGTGAGGACGGCATTGTCTATGTAGACAACCAGAAATGTGTGGGCTGCCGCTATTGCGTGGTAGCCTGTCCTTATCAGAACCGCACCTTTTTATCCAGAGACAAAGATACCGGTTATTTCCCAAAACATACTCAAACCCGCTTCGAAAAAGCCGGTAAAAAACTTTATCCTCATATACCTGGTACTACTGAAAAATGCAATTTCTGTATGGAACGAATTGATGCGGGTATGTCTCGCGGTAAAAAGCCGGGGATTGACCGGGAAGCCACACCGGCCTGCGTGAATACCTGCCAGGCCAGAGCGCTGACCTTCGGCGATCTGGATGACCCGGACAGTGAAGTATCCAGGCTGATACGTGAAAAAAACGGCTTCCAATTACATCCTGAAGCCGGGACTGATCCTTCTATCTATTACATTGACGGCAAGATCGGCAATGCTCTCTCAAATAAAGCACCTCCCGAAACGGTTACAGGCTTTCACCTCCAGCATCTAAGCACGGTGGAAGCTCGCGCTCGTGAAATATTCTCACAAAAGGCAGGTGGTTAAAATGCAGACCAGACAATGGATGGTAACTCATGAATGGATGGTTAAGCCCATGCCCCAGCGGGAATGGATTGAAAGACGGGGTATGATGGTCTGGATTGCCGAGGTTTTTACCAGCCTAGGTTCAGGTTTGTTCCTGGTCTCATTATTTATGAATAGCTGGTGGGGTATGGTGGTTGGCTGGCTTATCATCATGTTTTTAAAACTGCCTGTACACCTGGCTTACTTCGGAAAACCCCTGCGCTTCTGGCGCACTTTACCGCCGTTTTCCAATGCCTGGAAAACCTCCTGGTTTGCGCGGGGCATTTTATTTACTGTTTTTTTCAGCGGCTTTGCATTTATCCAACTGGTAATCGGCTATCCCTATTATGATATCGCAGGCTATCTGGGCGCCGCAGCTAATCCGCTCTATTCCTTTTTTGCTGTAATGGCTGCCATATTCGCCCTGGCGACCGGTGTATATGGCGGTTTTATCATGAACTATTGCAAGAGTGTACCATTTTGGAATACGGGTATTCTACCGATTGTATTCGTACTAGCTGGGGTAGCAGATGGTTTCGGCCTGATAATGGGGATAAGTTTGGCCGGCGGAGGCGGTAATTTAGAAACTGCGGAAACCTGGAGCCGAGTCCTTTTGATTATCAATGCTTTCATCATCGCTGTTTACCTGATGAGCGCCAGTTATACCTCTTCGGTGGCCAAGCTCTCAGTTAAAGAGATTATTGTCGGACGCGTGGCGGCTGCTTTCTGGCTGGGTATCGTAGTACTTGGCATCGTGGTTCCCCTGGGTATCTCTGTTTCAAGTATATACACGTCGGGGGGCACTTCCAGCCTTTTATTGATCACAGCTATAGTGTGTCATACCCTGGGAGCTTTTGCTTTAAAGTATTGCCTTTTAAAAGTGGGAATTCATAGACCGATACTGCCGCGTGCAGCGGCCTATTAGTAAGGCATAGATTAGAAATTTTAAGTGCTGGTTCAATAGCATTGTGATGTATTTCAGATTTTCAATTTATGTTTCTGTAATTTTTAAGTTTTACTCCAGTTAGTCTGGTTCAGGGAGAATATGTAATGGGTGAAAAGAAAATAATTAAAACTACCTGTAAAAGCTGCCACGGCGGCTGCGGCGTGCTGGTAGAAGTCCAGGATGGCGCTATTATCCATATCGAAGGTAATCCTGATTCCACCACGAGGGGTACCATGTGCGCCAAGGGACTTTCCAGTATCCAGCATATTGATAATCCCTACCGCATACTCTATCCGCACAAACGTACAGGGGAAAAAGGGGACGGTAAATGGAAGCGCATAAGCTGGGACGAGGCCCTGGACACCATTGCCTCCAAAGTCAAGGAAGCTACAGAGAAGTACGGTCCCTGGACTGTGGCTACCTCACAGGGCACCGGCCGGGGGTATAACCGTTACACTCACCGTTTTTCCCGTTCTATGGGTTCGGCTAATGTAATATCTCCGGGATACGTTTGTCACAGCCCCAGGCTGGGGATATACGGGCTGGTTACCGGTTATGGCAGGCTGTATTGTGATTACCATGGTTGGGGAGGAGAATATCCTAAAACGCAGATAATGTGGGCTAAACAACTGGAGATCAGCAGCGCTGATTCTGAGATGTGCTATTGGTATATGAAGTCTCTGGATTATTGTAAGAACCTGATCATTATCGATCCCCGCGCCACTGCTTACACTTCAAGGGCTACCCTCTGGTTGCAAATACGGCCGGGTACGGATGCAGCTTTGGCCCTGGGTATGATGAACATCATTATAAGTGAGGGACTTTATGATAAAGAGTTCGTAGAGAACTGGACCTACGGCTTTGAAGAATTAAAACAGAGAGCTTCTGAGTATCCCGTAGAAAAGGTCTCCGAGATTACCTGGATACCCAAAGAGAAGATCATTCAGGCCGCCCGTATGTTTGCCATGGATACCCCGGGCTGTATTCAGGTGGGTAGTTCTGTGGAACGGCAGGCCAATTGTGGTCAGACAATGAGGGCCATTACCTGCCTTATAGCCATTTGCGGCAATATTGAGAGGCCAGGAGGAATGGTTAGCTGGGTCCTGCCCAGTACAGGATTAATTGAAGATTTCTTTAATGAGATACCAATCACTGATGAAATGAAAGCCCACATCTGGGGTGGCGACAGGTTTAAACTGGGCGCAGCCCGTACCTGCAATCCAGATACTATCATTAAGGCTCTTTTGAAAGGTGAAAAACCTATAAGGGTATGGATCAGCGTGGGGGGCCAGCAAATTGTGCATATGGCCAATACCAAAGAAGTTGTTGAGGGACTAAAACAGGTGGACTTCATGGTCCAGGTTGACCAGTTCTGGGGGCCTATGGCCGAGATGTCGGATATGGTACTACCCGCCGCTCACTGGCTGGAGATAGATGATATATATGATATGCATCCCCGCTTTATGATTGAAGCTCATAATAAATGTATCGATCCGCCTGGTGAAGCTAAATCGGATATCTGGATATTCAACGAACTGGGTAAACGGGTAGCCCCTCAATACTGGTTTAGTGATGTGGAAGCCTGCCTGGATGCCCAGTTAAAGAAAGGAGGCATCACCTGGAAAGAGTTTAGTCAGAATTTGATCTCCGGGTGTATGGGGTCTGATCAGGTTTATTATAAGTATAAGACCGATTACTGGCGTAAAGGAGGCGGTTTCCCCACGCCTACCGGCAAACTGGAACTATATTCCACGGTAGTGGAAAAGCTGGGCTATGACCCATTGCCTTATTTCGTAGAGCCGGGCGAGAGCCCTTATTCAACACCAGATCTATATAAAGAGTATCCTCTGGTGATGACCTCCGGTTTCAGAGCGCCTTTTTATTTTCTTTCTCAATACCGGAATATACCCTGGTTGAGAAGCTTTATGGAGTTTCCAACAGTGCAGATTAATCCGGAAACCGGTAAAAAGCTGGGAATTGAAGACGGCGACTGGGTCTGGATTGAATCTCCGAGGGGACGGGTACGCCAGAAAGCCCGCCTTTTCCCCGGTATAGATCCCAGGGTTGTGGCTTTGACAGCTAACTGTTTTTATCCTGAAGAGCCAGCCAAAGGATTCCATGGTGTCTTTATTTCCAATCCCAACGTGCTGACTAACAACAACCACCAGGACCCCATGTATGGATCACCTGATCTTACCTGTTTACTCTGCAAGGTCTATAAATGTAAGCCTGAAGACCTGAAAGAAGCTATCTTCCATAAAGAGCACAAAGGCAAAGCCTGGGCATAAGAGGTTTTTATTAATCATGACTGGAGGAAAAACTTTTCTCGTTTCGGTCGCCGGCGCAGGCGGAGAAGATGAGTACCTGCCTTACAGTAACAAAATGCCTTAGAGAAGTCTGTGATCTTGTTAGAAGCAGCTCAACGTTAATGGACGATTCGGTTTTGACTAAAGGAAAAATTTGACAAAATGTACTTTTTAAATAAATTTGTGCCTGCAATAGAGGCCTGGACAGGTATAAATGGGCGATGAAAATTTATTTGATGTTATCGTAGTGGGTGCAGGTCCGGCTGGTACCACGGCTGCCCTGTTATTAGCCAGGGCTGGTTTAAATGTGGCCCTTCTGGAGCGTGGTGACCAGCCCGGCAGTAAAAATGTTTTCGGCGGTATCCTGTACACTACTGTGCTTAACCGGTTGATTCCCCATTTCTGGGAGCAGGCTCCGGTAGAGAGGCATATCAAAGGTCTGCGTATTTATCTTATTTCCCCCAATAATGCCGTCTCTATAGGTGTTGAGAGCGAGGAGCATAACCAGCCCCCTTATAATAATAGCTTTACGGTTTCCCGTGCCAGGTTTGACCAGTGGTATGCACGTCAGGCCGAGGAAGCAGGTGCCGTACTCTTGACCAATACAATAGTGGACGATCTGCTATGGTACCGGGGGAAGGTCATCGGCATCAGGGCCAGGGGGGGTGAGGGCGAATTGTATGCGGATGCTGTGATTGTAGCGGATGGCGTAAACTCGGTCCTGGCTGAAAAGTCAGGACTCAGGAAGCATTACGCTCCTCGCCAGGTCTCTCTGGGGATGAAAGAGGTCATTGAATTACCACGTTCTGTGATTGAAGACCGGTTTAACGTTGAAGGAAATGCCGGCATTGAGATCAAGTATATAGCCGGGGATGCTACCAAGGGGATATGGGGGGGAGGTAATATTTATCCGTCCCTGGAGTCGGTTTCCCTGGTGACATGGCTGGCGTTGGATCCGCTAATTAAAAGCAAAATGAAAGCTGTGGATATATTTGAACAGTTCAAAGCTCATCCATTTGTTAAAAACTATATCAAAGGCGGCACGACTGTTGAGTATCAGGCACACTTGGCGCCGGACGGCGGGTATGACTTTACGCCCAAGCCTTACACCAGCGGCTTGATGATTGCCGGTGACGCCGCCCGTTTTTTAAATGCCTCTATTCATTATGAAGGGACCAACTTTGCCATGGCTTCTGGCGAAGCGGCTGCTAAGACCTTTCTGGAAGCCCGCAAGAATAATGATTATTCAGCCCGCTCATTCTCTCTTTATCAGAGGTTGCTGGATGAAAGTTTCGTAATGAAAGATCTGAAACGCTACCGCAAAATGAACCATTTTGCAGAATCAAATCCGGAATTTTTCGGGCCTTTTATGGAGGTTATTACACAAACCGCTGTAGATTATTTTACAGTCAAAGAAATGCCCAAAAGGTCGCAGGAATGGCAGATGCTGAAGGACTTTTTTAAGAATCTTCGCCGGGTTTCACAATCCCGCTTTCCTTTGCTCAGCTTCATCTGGAAGTCTTTGAAGGGGGCTATTTCTTTTATATGAAGATAGATGAAAAACTGGCTTTAAATCTATTTCACGTGGATAAAGAGGCTCATATAAAGCTCAATGCAGAGATTTGCCGTAAATGTCCACATAAGGCCTGTACGCGGGTTTGTCCAGTAGAAAATTATACCCTTAACGACCAGGGTGAAGTGATTTTTTCCTGGGAAGGATGCCTGGAATGCGGTACCTGCAAGGTCGCCTGCGACCAGGGTTCACTTACCTGGGATTATCCTTCCGGCGGTTACGGCATACTTTACAGGTCAGGATAAAAACACATACTATCAATCGGAGAAAATATGCATCTGCCAAAACTGGTGCGGGCTGATTTCGGCTCGGACCTGGCAGTACAAACTGAATATGATCTTAAAGAAAGACTGATTGGCTTTCTTACACTGGTTCGTCCCATTTTCCTGGTAATGACCCCCCTGAATGCCGCCAGTGCCGCCGTTCTTAGCATACGGGGTATCCCTTCCTGGGACCTGTGCCTGATTGGTTTTATTACCGGCGCTCTGGCTGCTGCTGGAGTAAATACATTTAACAAGGTTACCGATTACAAAAGGGACAGTCTTATCTGGCCATCACGCTCAATACCATCCGGAAGGGTTAAACCCTGGCAAGCATTAGCTCTTTCTCTGCTATGTTATTTGCTCTCTTTAATCCTGTGCTGGACTTACTTTAATCCTGTAGCTTTCAGTTTGCTTTTAATTGCTGAAGTCCTGGGGTCTCTGTATTCCTCACATCTGCGTGACCGGATTGGCTATCTGTCTCTGCCGTTGATCGAAGGGCTGATTTTTCTTTGTGGCTGGGCCTGTTTTTCTCCTGAAACCCTCCTTACAGCGCTACCCTGGTATCTCTATTGCCTGGGTGTAGTTTGGCAAAGCAGCCATATACTGGCGCACTATTTACTTAATATCCGCTATGATGAAGGCGGTAAACCAGAAATACAGACTCCAGCTTTATTTACACGGCCTTCCGCAGAAACGGCAGCCAGAGCCAGCTTTTTACTGGCGCTGGTTCTCCTGGTTATGAGCCTGGCACTGCCGGTTTTTACCTCATTAAGCTATCTGTATTTTGTCCCGGTGGCTATCTGCGGCGCTCTCACCCTGTATCATTGCGGGGCATTGCTTAGGTCTATACGGGATGGCGGAAGATTACATAGAGCCTGGAGTTCTTTGTCTTTTTTCAGAATAGTAATTTCACTGGCTATACTCCTCAGTGTGCTGGTTTATCCTTAAAGTTTTAGTTGCTATAGAGGATGCTGGATGGTAGAGCGGGTGCCTTTAGTTCAGGAACCTATTGACGGTTTGGAAGCTGTTGCGCAGTATGACCGTGGCGCTCGCCTTTATATGTTTCCTGAATATAAGTATTTTGTCTGGAAAATCCTGCGTCAGGGGATCAGGCGGGGACGGGTGCTAGACATTGGGACAGGCAGCGGAAGGCTGGCTATCGAACTGGCGAAGGCAAGAGGATGTGATTTCGAAATTGTTGGACTGGATGTCTCACCGGATATGCTGGAGAAGGCTAGAGAGAATGCCCGAAAAGCTAGAGTAGATCATAATCTCAACTATGTTCTGGCGAATGCAGAATCCCTGCCCTTCCCTGATAACTCCTTTGATCTGGTCATCAGCTACGCATCTTTACATCACTGGTTCGACCCGGTAAAAGTAATAAATGAAGCTCACCGGGTGGTAGGGGAAAAAGGTTGCCTGGTCATCCGGGATAACCAGAGGGTTTATGGCAATCCCTTTTGGGAAGCTTTTATCTGGATCCTGTCCCGTTTTATGAACAGGCGCCACAGGCAAAACTGGCCAACGGCGATTTTAGCCAGCTATACTCTCAAGGAAACACGGGATTTATTAAAGCAGACCCAGCTAAAGGGCTACCGGGTGGTCGGTGATTTCATCAGGTTCGATCTGAGTATCGAGCCTGTATTTAAGAGTGCCCTGGCATGGAAAAGGAATAATAATGGCTAAAGCTTTATCAATAGCCAGAATCAAGGCAGAATTACAGGAAAAAGGTATCCGGATTGCGCCTGAACTGGTGGCGGAACTGGAATCCCGGTTTAATGCCCCAGCAGTAAGTACAGGCAGGTTCGTGGTCTGTCTGGAATCTCCTTGTGGAGATGGGGAAATGGTGCCCGTTTTTATTGTAAACGGAAAACGCTTTACATCATCTCCCTTTGAATTGTTAAAAAGAGAGAACGGTAAATTTGTAGTATTAAAAGACCGGATTGAATATGTGGATGTGGTCTTTATCCCTAGACCTCTATTTTACAATAAAAATACCAGCTCTGGCTTACCTATGTCCAAGATTGCGGTGATTGTGGGACCTGGACATATGCGTTCCGTAGTAAACCAGAGCTGTGTATATCAAAGTACTGGGCAGGCCTGCAAATTCTGCGCGGTGCAATTCTGGTGGAACGCCGCCTCGTTTAAAGGGCCGGTTTACATTGCAGAAACTGTTGAAGCTGGGTTCAGGGAAGGCGCAGTAAAGCATGTTTCTTTAACTACGGCCACACAAGGTACTCCTGACAGGGGTCTGGCTGGTTTGGTGGAGACTTCACGTCTAATCCAATCAAGAACACCGTTACCCATCATGCTGGAATTTGAGCCGGTGACTGATTATGCACTGCTTTCAGGTTTGCTGTTGGAAGCTAAAAGAGCGGGTGTGACTACAGTCTCGATCAATATTGAATGTTTTGATGAGGGATTACGGGAAGATATTATGCCGGCTAAAGGTCGCATACCAGTGAAAGAATACCTGAAGAACTGGGACATATGTCTGGAAATATTCGGTAAAAACCAGGTCTCAACCGTAGTCGTAACCGGCATCGGAGAGGATGATGCCTCGATTCTTAAGGGTGTTGAAATGGCTGCCTCCAGAGGGGTGCTGACATTCCTGGTGCCTCATAGTCCCGCTGCGGGTGCGGTTTATGCTGATTTTCAGCCCCCCAGTGCAGAGAGGATGCTGAGTTTGTATGAAAAAAGTGTACGGATTATGCAGAAATATGATCTTGATTTGTGTGCCTCTGCTGCCGGCTGCATCCGCGGCGGTGGTTTCAGCGCAATCAAAGAAGTAGCACGGTTCGGAGTTTAATAAAATGAAATATATTAATTCCCCCGGGGTTCGGAATGGAATTAGTTTTGATATGGAAACTTGAAACTGGTAACAATCAATATCTTTAAGTGCATATTTAAAATTTTGATATTGGAATTTTGAGTCTAATTTTAAGGAGGTCTGTAATGGTCAGTATGTTATCCAGAAGTTATACGTCTGAAATCGGTGTTTTGGGAAGAAAAAAGACAGAATTGCAAACGTTCGGAGTACTCGTTCCGCCGGATTTGCAGGATGAGCTGGAAAGAGAATGGAATGCTCCGGCTATAAAAAATGGTCGTTTCGTATTTTGCATCCAGTCACCGGCGGAGAATACTCTAACGACGGTGCTGATTATCAACGGGAAATTTGCTGAAAACTCACCTTTTCATCTGGTAAAAACAGCTCCCGGTCAATTCGAAGTTTGGAGAGATTTCAGTAAATATTCTGATGTGGTGTTATTGCCGCGTCCCCGTTTTTATGATCAATCAACAACTGATGGAGTACGTATGACGGATATTGCTGTCATAGGCGAGCCTGATCATCTGCGTTCTGTTTTAAATCAGCGGTGCGGTTATCAACAAATGGGCAAAGCCTGCAAATTCTGTGCTGTTGAAAGCTGGTGGGCAGGCTATAAAGACAAATCGCCCCGGCACGTAGCAGAAGTAGCGCAGGCTGCTTGGCGGGAGGGTGTAGCCAGGCACGTTACCCTGAGTACCGGCACCAAACTCAGTGCGGGCAAAGGACTGGAGGACCTGGTAGAAACAGCCGGATTAATCCACCAAAATACCAGGGCTACGTTAACTCTTAATTTTGAGCCGCTGACCGATTTTGGCCTGCTGGAGTCTCTTCTTATCGAAGGAAAAGAGGCAGGGGCAACGACTGTTCTCTGTAATATCGAATGTTTCGATGAAAATCTGAGAGAAGAGATAATGCCTTTAAAAGGACGGAATTCCCTTGAAACCTATTTCAAAGTCTGGCAGAAATGTGTGAAAATATTCAATCACAACGAGGTCTATACTATGGTCATTGCCGGACTTGGTGAATCAGACGCATCCATTCTTCAGGGCGTAGAAATGGCTGCTTCTATGGGGGTGGTAGTCTCAATTGTACCCCACACTCCTATGAGGAGAGCAGCCTATGAAGATATGACTCCTCCTGATGTTTCCAGGATGTTGTACCTGTATGAGGCGGCTTTGCCGATTTATGAGAAATATGGATTAAAACTATACGGGGGTACCGGTGGTATCTATACTTCTTTGAAAGGAATGTAAAAAGACAGCAGTTCCGCCCCAAATCTAAAGGGCGGAACTGCCCGAAAACCATTGAAACCTTTGCCCTTTTAACTTTCTTTTAATGCCTGTCCCAGTGGGCCAGAGCAGTAACACCGTCAACCTGCCAGCGTTTCAGTATCATTATTATTAACAGGGTTATCGGGTAGGCAGCAACCATTGGTGGTTCTTTCTGAACAAAAAGAATACTTGATGTTACTATCATGGCACACATTGTGCTCAAACCGGAGCGCCGGGTGGTGGTATATAGTAATACTGCTGTAATAAGTCCGCAGATAAACGGCAGAGGAACCAGCATAATCAGTACCCCTGCGATGGCAGTGGCTCCCAGCCCTCCTTTGAATTTCAGAAATACGGACCAATTATGACCCAGCATAGCTGCTACACCAGTTCCCAATTGTATCTCTATAGGAGCATTGAGTATTTTGGCTATTACAATGGTAGATGCTGCCAGTCCCACATCCATAGCAGCCGTTATAAGGAAGGCCAGGCGGCCTATATTTCGATAGATAGCTGCTGCGCTGATACGTCCGTCACTGGCAGACCTCGGATCAAAAGAACTGGAGAACCTTCCTATAATCGAAGAAGAGGAGATTGATCCTATTAAATAGGCGGCCGGAATGCTTAACAGCGCGTACATTTCCAGTACCTCTTTTATCTTATACCTTTGTTATTTATTAGCCGGATAAATTTATTATGTATATTAAAACACAGGTTTTTTATAAATGCAACCATATAATATTGTGTCAGATGACCGGCCTTTTTTAATTAACGCTTAGTAGAGGTAATATATCTTTTTATATCAGATCTCTTAAATGTTTTTTTAGGTAATGATGAGCCAAGGATAAAATTACCGAACTGGTTAAGATTGCCAGCATCACTTTTAAGGAATAACCACTCATCGCCACACCTAATGCAGTACCGCTGGCCGGAGCGTGTTCAACATCTAATACTACCATCAAAAATATAGAGGCACCTACCACTATTGCGTACACAAGAATTTGGGAAAGTGCGAATGAACTTAATATTAAAATCCCCATTACGCCGCATGCAAATCCAATCGTATGTCCCCCTATTACCCTTCTTGATTTGGCAGTTGGGTAGGAAGGCATTGTGAATACGATAAAGGCGGTTGATCCTATAGATGCCACTATCACTGCCTCTTCAGCTTTTAGAATCCATAATACTATGAAGATAACGACTGTTGCCAGAAAACTTTGATACAAGTAGTTTTTCCAAAGAGCTTTAAACTCTCTGCCAATTCTGATCCATCGATATAGATATCGGATAAAACCGGTCTTAAAATCAAATTTCATAAACAAAAAAGTTGATTAACCTCACCGATATTTTATCATACTTGCCATATTAGCCTGATATTTATTTTCTGGCAGATTACAGACGGGTTTATTAAGTCACTTAAAATAGCTTTCTTATACAAAAGTACGGCCAGATTTTGGTTTTTTGTTTTGTAGAAAGCAGGAGTTACAACGAGTATTGGGTTTAGTTTTTCTTCTTTCAGGCATGTTCTGGTCCGGGGTTTGCTAGCTAAAATAAAGGGAACTCCTGCGCAGGTGTAAGTTGAATCCAGCTCCGTATGTTGCATAGCGTGCTTAACGGGTTTATAATTTATCTGCTCATAAACCAATGATTACCAGTGCGTGATGTTTTCAGATAAGGACGGTATTTAGCCATAATTGTCCCAATTAATAACGGATTTGCGGTATTTTCATGTTAGATAGAAACAGGACAGTGGGAGACAGGTTGGTTTTCAGACTCCCAGGCGCAAAAACACTCAGGCTGCCATTAGCCATTGTACCTAAACCAATCAACCCACTTTCTTCCACTCTTCTTTTGGCCTATATCTTCGCCGGATTTATCATCATGGGGACTATCCTGCTGGTGTTTCCCATTTCCAGCAATTTCGGGGAATTTACACCTTTTTTGGATGCCCTTTTTACAGCTACATCGGCTGTTTGCACCACCGGCCTTGTTGTATACGATACCATGGATTACTGGAGTACATTTGGACAAGCAGTGCTCCTGGCCTTGTTTCAGATCGGCGGAGCCGGCTATATCGCAGGTACCACGTTGTTGATATTGGCAATTACCGGCAAATTCGGTTTAAAGGAAAAATTAATTATTTCCGAATCTATTGGCATTGACAGATTAGGTGGAGTTTTTGGGGTAATCGTCCAGGTTTTATTGATTTCCTTTTTATTTGAAGCTATAGGCGCTATTATCTTTTATTTCAACTGGGCTTCAGGCGATAACCAGTCATTATCTCTCTGGACGGCTGTATTTCATGCGGCCTCCTCTTTCAACAATTGCGGAATGGACCTTTTTGGCCATAGTACTAGCCTCTCAGGTTTTATTAATGATCCTGTTACTCTCCTGACTACTGCAGTACTGGTTGTTTTTGGAGGAATCGGATATGTTGTATTAATCGATATTATGCGGCGGAGGCGTTTCAGTAAACTTTCCCTGGACAGCAAAATTGTTCTGGTTGTCACAGGTGTATTGCTGGCCATTGGTACAGTTTTCATATTTTCGGTTGAATATGCATCGCCAGGGACGCTGGGGCTACTTTCTATGCCGCAAAAATGGCTGGTGGCCTTTATCCAGGCTGTTATTCCACGAACGGCCGGTTTTTCTGTAGTGGACACCTCCCATTTGAAGGAGATCACCCTGTTTTTTACCATGTGCCTTATGATTATTGGAGGCTCTGCCGGTTCCACTGCCGGAGGATTAAAGGTCAATGCTGCAGGTGTGATCTTCCTGACTGCATATAACACCCTCAGGGGAAATGAAAATGTGAGTGCCTTTGGCCGGCAAATAACCCGGGAGATCATTTATCGGGCTTTAACGCTTTTAGTGGTATATCTGGGAATGATCAGCCTGGTTTGTCTGGCGCTGAGTATAACTGAATCCTTTCCTATTGACGAGATCCTGTTTGAGTCAATTTCAGCCATGGGCACTGTAGGCCTATCTACCGGCATCACCCCAGACCTATCTACGGCAGGCAGAATCATCGTGACATTCACCATGTTTACCGGCAGGCTGGGTCCATTGACTTTAATGGCAATCTTGGCTCATCGACGGAATGTGGCTGTCTTGGAATATCCTCATGAAACCATTAGAATGGGATAGGAGGTTGGAATGAGTAAACAAGTGGCTGTAATCGGTCTGGGTAGATTCGGTACCAGTCTGGCAATAAGTCTGCATAATGCGGGATATGAAGTACTGGCAATTGATAGAGCTTCGGACCTGGTTGAGGGTATCAGTTCTCAGGTTACCCATGCTGTGAGAGCTAATGCCACCAATGAAGCTGTGCTACAAAAGTTGGGAATAGGCAGTTTTGATGTGGCAGTGGTTACTATTGCAGCATCAATTCAGGATAGCGTTATGAGTACAATACTCCTTAAGAAACTGGGTGTCCGTTATATAATTGCCCGCGCGGACAATGAACTTCACGGTGAAATTCTGAGCAGCATCGGCGCTGATAAAGTGATTTTTCCTGAAAGGGATACGGCAGTCAGGACCGGCCCCATTTTAACCATGAGGGATGTGGCGGACTATATTCCCCTGAGTAATGGAGCCGGTATTGTCAAAGCTAAAGCCCCGGGATTTTTTGTAGGCAGGACTCTTTCAGATATCGGCTTCCGATCCGGTTCCAGACATGGCGTCGTGGTCCTCATGATTCAGCGAGGCAAAGAAGGCATTATCAATCCCAGCCCCGAGGAAGTAGTCAGCCATATTGATATTCTAATCATGGCCGGCAACAACACCGAGATCGAAAAAATCCTGGAAAAGGGAGACTTAATCGAAGAACACGAAGGTAAAAAACGCTTAAATTAATCTAATTGGATTTATCAAGAAGGATTGGCTGCTGGCGGTGCGCTTGATATATGTCTAACTTCCTCCCTTTTCTGCTTTGTTCTTTGTAACTCGGCGTTTCTTTCTTCTGTTCGTTTTTGCTGCCATTCTACCTTATTGCTATAATATTTGCATCCCCTTTTTTATTCATCCTTTTTAACTGGGAAAGCAGTGTAATTTTGAGATAATTGGAACAAAAAGGGCGCTGGGTGAATTTCACTGTTTATAATATGTAGAAACATTTGGCTGTGATTTTTTAGAGGGTTTATAGCTAGTAAATCCAACATAAAAAGTCAGGGTGAAGAAAGGTGTATTTTCCCAGAAGCAGGGATCTGGAAATGCAGTAAAACAAGAAGACAATCGTTGATCCATTATATGCTATAATTAAGCTATTAAATGCAAAAACGTAAAGATACCCTGGTCAGACAAAAAGAGATAGTTTCCGCTGCTAGAAAAATTATCGTTAAAAACGGTAGCGAGCATGTTACCGTCAGAAAAATTGCCAGAGAAATCGGCATTACCGAAGGGGCTGTTTACCGTCATTTTAAAAGTAAAAGAGAGATACTCATTCTGCTGGTGGAAGATATTGAATCTACACTGATTGGCGATATAGAAAACCATTATTCTGAGCAGGCGGATACCGTCAGTACCCTTGAAAAAATCGTTTTAGAACATATGTCCGCGGTTGAGCAAAAGAAAGGTATTGCTTTTCAAATTATTGCCGAAATCATCAGCCTAGGTGATAAAAAGCTTAACCATAAGTTGCATGATGTTATAAACGGTTATATTGAGCGTATTAAACTAATTTTATCGGAAGGTATCACGGCAGGACAGATCCGTTCTGATATCGATGTTGATGCAGCGGCCAGGCTTTTTTTTAGCATGACACAGGGACTGGTTAATATATGGGCTTTAAGTCAAAACAGTGTCAGTCTGGAAAAGGAATATAAACCTGTCTGGAATACCTTTGTTCAGGCTATTATTCCCTCCACCAAGCCTGTTATGCCCGTTATTAATTGATCTACCAATTCCGCTTTTTTTACCAGTCTTTTTAATAGTATTATAATTATTCGAATGCATATCTTTCTGCGTATAGCCTCACTTTTCTGGAAATATTGGCCGCGGGCAATAGCTACCTATTTCTGTCTATTAACCGGGGCTGGTCTGGCTTTACTGATTCCCCGTTTAACCGGTAATGCTATTGATCTGGCGCTGAGTTCCAATCAGACCGGTCCATTGATTCTGATTGCTTTTGGCGTGGCTTCTGCCGGTTTTTTGCGCAGTATAATCAGCTATATGCAAAGCTATTTGGGCGAATATCTTTCACAGCAGGTAGCTTATGATTTGCGGTCCCGTTTTTATAACCATATCCAGAGATTGAGCTATGCCTTCCACGACCGTTCACAAACGGGCCAATTAATGTCCCGGGCTACGGAAGACGTGGAGGAAGTGCGTATGTTTGTCGGTTTTGCCCTTCTCCGGGGGGCTTATTTTCTGGTGCTCATTGTGACAATTTCAGTTTTATTAATCCTTCTTGATTGGAAACTGGCTTTAATGAGCTTGAGTGTCTTACCCTTTATTTCTTATAGAACTGTGGCTATTAATCGCCGGCTCCGGGTTCTCTGGGCTAAAGTCCAGCAAAACATCGGAGTCCTGGGTACTCTGGTGCAGGAGAATCTTACTGGCGTTAAAGTGGTAAGGGCTTTCGCCAGGGAAAAATACGAAAGCCTGAAATTCCGCCGTCAGGCTGAAATTATCTATACTCAGGAAATAGAAGCCAACAATCTGCTGGCTGCCAATAGTCCGGTAATGAGTTTTGCTTTACTATTAGCCATGGCGGCAATTCTATGGTATGGCGGAAGACAGGTTATCAATGGCTTTCTAACACCTGGTGAGCTGGCCCAGTTCTTGTTTTACCTGGTTATGCTGAGCATGCCGGTCAGAATGCTGGGCTGGCTGGTTACCCTTTATTCCAGGGCAATGGCTTCCGGTAAGCGTATCTATGATGTTCTGGATGCGGTATCTCCGGTTAGCGACCGTCCCGGCTCTCAAGATTTAATAAAGGTGGAAGGCAGGATCATTTTTGAAAATGTCTCTTTCGGATATGATACGCAGAACGAAGTCTTAAACCATATCAGTTTCCAGGCCTGTCCCGGGCAAATTATTGCCCTGGTAGGAGCCAGCGGCAGCGGAAAATCGACCGTTGCCAATCTGATACCCCGCTTTTACGATGTTACCTCAGGACGCATCACCCTGGACGGTAAAGATATTAGAGATATTACTCTGTCTTCTTTGCGCAGATATATAGGTATTGTACATCAGGATACCTTCCTATTTTCATCCACCATCCGTGAGAATATCAGTTACGGTAAACCGGACGCCACTTTGGAAGAGGTGATAAAGGCAGCCAAAACAGCCCATTTACACGAATTCATTACGGATCTTCCTGAAGGGTATAATACCCTGGTGGGGGAGCGCGGCATTACTCTCTCAGGAGGGCAAAAACAGAGGCTGGCTTTGGCTCGCTCGATTTTGCTTGATCCCCGCATTTTAATAATGGATGATTCTACTTCAAGCGTGGACACCGGTACTGAATATCTGATGCAGCAAACTCTGGCTGAAGCCCTGGTCGGGCGGACGGTTTTTATTATCGCTCACCGGCTTCGCTCGGTCCAGATGGCTGACCTGATACTGGTGTTGAAAGATGGCCGGATCGTAGAGCAGGGTACTCACCATGAGTTGTTAGGAAACCATGGTCTGTACCAGCAGCTTTATGCTTTACAATTCCAACGTCAAGAAAACGCTTTTCAGGCTCATGTGATTTCTCCTGCCGGGTCTATTCAAACTGATAAAGACAGTTTTCAGGAACAAAATACCCAAAAGTCAGAAAAGAAACTTAAAGACAGCCTTTCGGCTTCTGATGAGATTGTATATGGCAGCCCCTATGATTCACATGTGGTTACCAGAATGGCTGGCTATTTTAAATCTCATCCGGCTGCTATTGCTCTGACTATTGGAGCCACTTTGCTTTTTACCTTTAGTTCAGTGGCCAGCCCATATCTGGTCGGTCAGGCGGTGAACAACTATATACGTATCGGAGATATCGGTGGTCTGAATTACATTGTATTGATTTTTGTCGGTATGGCTTTGCTTAACCTTGTTTCTTATTACACACAGATCCGGGCTGAAGCTCTCCTGGGTCAGAGCATTCTCCTTAAACTCAGATGTCAGTTGTTTGATCATTTACAGCGGCTTTCCGTGCGTTTTTTCAGCCATAATGAGGTGGGCCGTATTATGTCACGGATACAAAATGATATAGGGGAACTGGGCGGTTTCCTGGATTCAGGAGCCTTCTGGGTAATCGGCGAAGTAGTCACTCTGATATCGATTATGTTTATTATGATTACCATGGAATACAGGTTGGCCATACTTACTCTCTCCGTGGTTCCATTGCTATTTATTTTTATAATTTTCTGGCAAAAGCGGGCTCGCAAATCTTATATGCAGGTCAGGCAGGCTATATCACTGGTTAACTCCGCTCTGGAGGAGAACATTTCAGGAGTAAGAGTTATCCAAAGCCTTTCCAGAGAGGACCTTAACTCGCAGCAGTTTGACAGGCTCAACCGGGCTAATTTCGAAGCTAACATACGGGCGGCCAGAATCTCGGCAGTGATGATGCCGGGGGTTGAGCTGCTGGTCTCAGTAGCCATAGCCATGATTATTTTCTTTGGCGGTCTTGATGTAATAAATGGGGCTCTACTGGTGGGCACCCTGGTGGCTTTTGTCCTGTACATCCAGAACTTCTTTGATCCTATCAGAACATTAACCTATGAATACGGACAGTTGCAGAGGGCAATGGCTTCAGGAGCGCGTGTTTTCGAGCTTATGGATGTCAAGCCTGAGGTTACTGATAGTCCCCGGAATATCCGCCCTGACCGGCTTAAGGGTGAGATAACATTTGAGAATGTCTCCTTTTCGTACGAACCTGGGCAGAAAATTTTATATAATATTAATTTTTATATTTCCCCCGGAAGTGTTGCGGCTCTGGTTGGGCCGACGGGAGCCGGAAAGAGCACTATCGTGAGCCTGATTGCGCGTTTTTATGATGTTACCGGGGGACGTATCCTGATTGATGGGCATGATTTACGTGACCTGGAAGTACACGTCTACCGGAGTCAGATCGGCCTGGTTTTACAGGACCCCTTTCTCTTTTCAGGGACTATCCGGGATAACATCCTGTATGGCCGCCTGGATGCTACTCAAGAAGAAATGGTCAATGCAGCAAAAACTGTTGGCGCCCATGATTTTATTTTTCAACTGGAAAAAGGTTATGATACTGTGCTTCAAGAAAGGGGACAGAATTTGAGCCTGGGACAGCGCCAGTTGGTGAGTTTTGCCAGAGCTCTGCTGTCCAATCCGGCTATCTTACTTCTGGATGAAGCTACCGCCAGCATCGATTCAAATAGCGAATATCATCTTCAGCAGGGCCTTGGTCAACTGATGAAGGGCAGGACTACGGTGGTGATTGCTCACCGTTTATCAACTATACGCCATGCGGATCTTATTCTGGTCCTGGACCAAGGCCGTATAGTTGAGCAGGGACAACATAATGAACTCATCGCCCACAGCGGTGTATATGCCCGTTTGTATCAGTTGACCGTTACAGACGCCGTTGAACAGAGGTAGGCTGATGGCTCGGTAGTCTTTGCCAGCTTTGAATACCTTTAGTATCATTTACCTTTCTCTATACAATCCGTTATCGATCCGGCGGGATTAAAAAAAAATTTGTTGGTGCAGGACTTGAGTAACTTAAATTCCTATTTTCCCCACACTTGTGTGTTATAATAAGGGCAACTCAATATCAATATTTGAATCGAATTATTTATGACTTTATCGTCTATTCTTAAATATACTAATTAATATAAAATTTATTAAAAATAAGTATTTTATAATTTTAAATTATATTTGGAGGAATCAATGGCAGGAGCACTGGAAGGAATTAAGGTACTGGATTTCACTCAGGTTTACTCTGGCCCTTTTTGCACTTTATTAATGAAAGACCTTGGGGCTGAAATCATAAAGGTTGAAAGGCCCGGCTCAGGTGACTTGCCCAGGCATGATATCCCTCATACTGAAGGTCTGGAAGGCGGTCCCTTCATTATATTAAACCGGGGTAAAAAGAGCATTACCCTGGACTTGAAAACCGAAAAAGGCCGGCAGATCTGTAAGGATTTTGTTACAAAGGTGGATGTTCTGATAGAAAACTTCAGTCCAGGCACAATGGATAAAATGGGTTTAAGCAGCCAGGAGCTATGTAAAATCAATCCCCGGCTGATATATGCTTCTATTTCAGCTTACGGACAGACCGGACCGCGGCGGGATAATCCTGGATTCGATCCTATCGCTCAGGCTATGGGCGGTATGACCGCTGTGACAGGTTTCCCCGAAGAGCCGGTTCGCTGTGGAGTATCCATTGCAGACTTTTCCTCAGGTTTATTTACCTGTCTGGCTATCGTTTCCGCCTTGTTTTACAGGTTGAAGACCGGTGAGGGACAGGTTATAGATATTTCCATGCAGGACTGTATATGGCAATTAACCTCGATAGAATTTGCTCCATTTTATTTTCTCAATGGACAGGTACCTCAGAGATTGGGCAACGGGCACTCGGCAATGATACCCAGCAACTTATATCCTACCAAAGACGGACGCGTTTTCATCTCTGCCGGCGTTCTGGCCCAGGTGCAGAGACTTTATACCGTTATGGGAAGGCAGGACCTGATGAATACTCCCCTTGGCGCCAATCAGACCCAACGTGTTCCGCACCGCCATGAAATTGATGCCATTATCTCAGGATGGACCAAAGATAAAACGACTGATGAAATTATTACTCTTCTGAAAAACGCCGATGTCCCCTGTACGAGGTTGCCTACATTTGAAGAAGTCTGCAACGACCCACAGTTGATAAACCGTGAGATGATTATAGATGTAGAGCAAACCATCTCCGGAAAGGTTAAAGTGCCGGGCTCGCTGTTCAAGATGTCTAAAACACCCGGGAATGTAAAATATCCGGCTCCTTATTTGGGAGAAAATAATGAAGAGGTATATTCTACCATGCTGGGGTATTCAGAAGAGGAAATTAACCGTTTGAGTGAGGAAGGTGTGATTTAACACAAGGAACTTACCTTAAGCTCAGTATGCCTTCACGTCGGTTTCAATACAGCATCCCGGTTTAAATCAGCCGGGATGCTGTTTTATTGGCTCAGAGCATAATTGTTCCGCCGTCAACATAGAGGGTCTGCCCGGTCATCATATCCGATCCTGGAGAAGCCAAAAACACGGCTGCCTCTACAATGTCTCGCGGTTGCAGACGGGTATGTATAGATTGCTCTGAAGTAGCCAACTGGAATACTTTGTCGCTGTCCGTTTGGGCTAAACTGGCTTCCGAAGCCGTAAATCCCGGGGCAATGGCATTCACGTTTATTCCGGAAGTTCCCAGAGCCCTGGCTAAGGCCTGAGTTAATGTGTATACGGCGCCTTTGCTACAGGCATACGGCAGGAACAGGTGGGAAGCCGGCACTCTTGGTACATTGGATGCGATGTTTATGATTTTACCTTTTCCGGCCTTGACCATCAAAGGCACTATTGCCTGACAGCATAACCAGGTGCCTTTTACATTAACCTCAAAAATCCGGTCCCAGTCTTCTGCTTTCCAGGCATCCCACGGTGTTACGTTAATGCCATACCATATTGCTGCGTTATTGATAAGGATATCCGCTTGGCCAAAAACCTGTATTACTTTTTCCGCCATTGCCTTTACGGATGCAGCGTCTGAGATATCCGTCAGGGTAGCCGCAGCCTGTCCGCCTCTGGCTTTGATTTCGTTTACTACCAGTTCAGCTCTTTCAAGACTGATATCCGGTATAAATAACCTGGCGCCTTCTTCGGCAAAACGTAAAGCAAACTCCCGTCCGATACCTCTTCCACCCCCGGTTATTATTGCCACTTTATCCTTGAGTACCGGTGACATTTCTTCCTCCTTTTTCTATTAATCATTGTATCTCTTAGTGTTGCTATTATAACATCAATAATTTAAATATATCTATTACCTCATGAATTGAATGTACCCTTTAAACCTGCTTCTCGGAGATATTCATTGCATGATTTAATTGGATCGAAATTCGAATTTTTCCCTGAAATCGCAGATAGAATCCTCCGCTTTTGTATCAGGCAGACGGAGGCGACGGAGGAAAATATTTTCGTTGTAAATAAACGAGCTTAGCAATAAGGAGGTATATTGAAATAAAACAGCCAGGGCCCCTGTTTATCGTAAAGGAGCCCCGGACTGTTTATTCGGTTAAGTTCTGGTGTTTGCTATTTAGTTACAGATATGCTGGAGGCTTTATTTTCGGCAGGCTTGACACTCATGGCTGTGGCTTTGACCGGCGTAGGAGCAATAACGGCTATCTGTGAAATGCCGGGCACGTATCCATCTTTGATCGCTATCAGCCAGTATTGACCCACAGTGCTGAAGCGTGGATATGGCATGACATACCCTGTCTGGTCTGTCCAGCCAAGGAAAATACCATTGGTCTTAGCAAAGGCTGCATAATCCGGAATTTCATTGATCTTGGCAGCTTTGTCCATACTGATAGCCCAGACTCCCGCTTCGCCTACCGGAATTTCAACAGTTAAGACGCTTTTTTCTACTACCCTGATAGGTACAGCAGTCAGAATCATTACGGTTGCCGGGTTTCTAATCGCCAGTTCCTTCATTTCCAGGATACTGATTTTACTGAAGGCAGGCTTGTACCCCTGCTTGGCTGCCAGCAGCAGGTATTTGCCTGATTTATCAAAAGCATGGTAAACCTGTCCCAGGTTATTGGTCCAGCCTAGGAATATCCCCTGGCTGGTAATCATGCTTGCAGTTTTGTCATCCAGGCTATTCAGTTCGGCCTGATTCTGGTTCAATATGGCCCAGACCCCTGCCCCTGCCACGGCGCTGCCATTTGTTTCAAGAACCGTGAATTCGCAGGTTTGGCCGGTATATGCAGTTTCAGGTCCTTGAATGGTCATTTCTTTTAAGGGTTCAACTGATATTTTGCTGATTGCAGGCACAAAACCACCTTTAAAAGCTACCAGGTAATACCGGCCGGGATCAGTGAAGTACGGTTTCGGAGATACATAACCTTCCTGGTCGGTCCATCCCAGGAATATTCCCACGGCTGACACTGCATCCTGGTCAGTCAGGCTGGCCAGTGTATTAACATAGTTGACTGCCCAAACACCCGCGCCGGGTACCGGGGTTTCCACCGGCATCGTACTTACTTCCACCACCCTGATGGACACAGGTTCCAGAACCTGTACAGTTACCGGGTTTCTGATCACCATTTCTTTGGGAGGCAGGATTTTAATCCAGGCAAATCCGGGATTATAACCGTCTTTGCAGGAAACCAGCAGGTACTTGCTTATACACTGAAATGCGCAGGTTAAAATTCCGTTATTATCTGTCCATCCCATAAAGATTCCTATCCTGTCCAGTTCAGAGTTGCTGGTGGTAGTCACAACATCACCTTTATTAATATCTACCGCCCAGACCCCAGCTCCACCCACCGGTGCTCCACCCGGAAGAGCCATCACTTTGATCTGTATCTTTTCCCCCGCACTGGCTGATTGAGGAGCCTTGATAGCCAGTGTTGGCCTTACCTCCTGGACCACTTCATCAATGCCGGACGTGGTCTGAGCTGCTACGGGGACTGCCAGTGATACCAGTGTTACCAATAAAAGGATTACCAGACCTAATGTTTTTTTCATTTTTTCCCTCCTGTTTTTTATCGGTCTAATAGCAATACGTTAAAGAAAATATTTTTGTTATGCTGTGAGTAAGAAATACCTTGATTCACCATCAAACAAAGCTAAACGAGCGTGGATTTTTTCACCAAATCAGTGCAGAAACCTCGTGCCTGTATGAAGCTATTTGATGGCGGATTTTGAAATAAAAAGGTTGTTGGTTTGCATAACAAATTGGGGTATACTTTCGTATACATATAAGGGGGAAGCGTAGATTTCAGTGGTTATACCTTCTGAGGAATCAAACATTATTAGTGCGGTAAAAAAAGCCATTGACGGTGACGTTGAAGCTTTCGGCTGGCTGTATCGCTGCTATGTTGACCGTATATACCGCTATGTATTTTCTCAGGTAGGAGACAGAATGACGGCAGAGGATATAACAGAAGAAGTTTTTCTCAAATCCTGGAAATCTATTACCAGTTGCAGGGGTAAAGAGCACACCTTCACTTCATGGCTTTACCGGATTGCTCACAATCATATGGTAGATAATATCCGAAAATATCGTAGAGAAGTCTCAATGGAAAAAGTGACCCTGGCCGATAAAAGCGATCCGGAAAAGGAAGCTGAAGAAAGCCTGGAAATACAAAAAGTCCTGGAAGCCGTCCAGCATTTACCTGAGCCTCAAAAACAGGTTATCTCCCTGAAATTTTTGGAAGACATTGATAATGATGAGATTTGTCGCATAATGGGGAAACGCCACGGAGCGGTAAGAGCTTTACAAATGCGGGCTTTAATCAATCTGCGGGAGCAATTCAATTGTGGGGTGGGTAGTGATGGCAGATGATATTTTAGTAATCCTGGATATTTGTTTGCAGCGTATGCGCAGCGGCGAAACGCTGGAACAGTGCCTGGCGGATTTCCCGGAAATCCGGCCTCAGCTTGAAACCATGCTGCAAACGGTTCAAACGCTTCAGAATCTTAAACATATTACACCATCTGCCGAATTTCGCAGGGACTCCGAAGCTCGCTTGTTGTCGCGGATCAGATCTGAGTCTGATTCAAAAAAGCAAGGAAGGAACAAACATGTAGAAAGAAGGGATTTCAGAAATGGGTTTGTTTTTCGGACCCTGGTCCCGGTTACCCTGGTGGCTTTAATAGCCCTTATCGTTTGGGCCGTCCTGCCGCTTTTTTCCCCGTCTGAGGTCTTAGCAAGAACATTTACCCTGAGTTTATTGAGTGGTGAAGCTGAGGTAAAAGCGGCTGGTTCATCCGGATGGACAAAGGGATCTGATGGCATGATTCTGGCTACAGGTAGTAGTGTTAAAACGGCTTTTAATTCTGCTGCTGTATTAACTTTTTTTGACGGTAGTACGGCCAAACTTGAGCCGGGGGCGGAGGTGCTGGTCAGCCGCTCCGAATATAACGGTCCAGGCTCAACTTATTATATTGAAATGGAGCAGGCAACCGGTAAGACCTGGTACTATGTGCTGGTTGGAGGAGAGGAAAAACCTCAATTTACAGTCCAGACTCCTCATGGCAGGGTCGTGGCTAAAGGTACAGCTTTCAGCGCTATTGTTGAGAGCCCTGGCCGTACCAGGTTTGTGGTTATGGAAGGCGCTGTTCAGATCATGGAAGGGGAACGGAAAATAATTCTCGATGCCGGCCAGCAAATTTTGGTGGGGGATCAAATAGCGCTTTCCACTCCGCAACCGGCACCTCCGGCTAAACAAGAATTTATTGTTTCAACCGGATTACAGGGCATCGGGTCAGTTCGGGATCCCAGCGGCGCGGCCACAGGCTGCTTCCCGGATGGGTTATCTTTTAATCAAATAACCGGTTCCAAGTCCGTCCTTTCTCCGGAAGGGCAGCAAATCCTTGTAGAGGAACCAGTGTCAGGCGAATATATTCTGGCCGTGCGGGACCTTTCCGGTGAAGCTGTGCCGGTCAATGTACAGGTCAAACAAGAAGGTAAAATTGTTTTTCAATATGCAGAAACGCTGCCGGTTTCTGCCGAAGAAGGCTGGCTTATCAGGATCAAACTCGAGGAGCATGATAATGCTACCATGGTAGCTAAAGTGGTTTCTATTGAACCCCTTTCAGGAAAGTCTCCTGAAAATGTGGTGGAGCCTGATCTGGTAAAAGGACGGGTATCGCCTGTTTTACCTACGGTCGTACTAACTACACCAAAACCGGTGGAGGAAACAACCACAAAACCTGTACCCACAGTAACGCCCGCACATGAAATAATCAGTACCACTGCCGCTGGCAGTGTGAAGACAGCCGATTCAGTTAATCCTCTGGTACAGGTCACCCCTGCGGCTATTGAAACAACCTCTACGGGTCAGAAAAATGCCACCGCTACGCCGGTTTCTCCGGCAGCAACAACAATTCAGCCGGATAAAACGAAATCTACCAGCACCGCTGATTCAATCGGTTCAACAGTTGCCACGGACACCTCTGCTACTATATCTGCGGAAACTGCTTCTACCGTAAATAGGGATACTAAAGAAACAGCAGTCACTCCTGTTACCAATAAACCTGAACCGGAGAAAACGTCTACTGTTGATATGGAAACCTCCAGTACGGTAGAAACACCGGCAAATATTCCCGCTGAGCCGTCTCTTACACCGTCAACCGGCACGGGAGGTGTCTCTGATACATCGGCAAATACATCTACCTCTGCAAACGGAGATTCAAAATCAAATACCAGTACTTCCCAGACGGTTAAGACAGATTCTTCTGCCACCTCGTCTGTCAGGCGTTAGAAACATTTCAATTTAGTCTCATTTTTAACTGCCGTATTACTAAAAACCAGCTTTTTAATGGCAGATTTGGGTTCATAAATCCTGTTGGACATGAGTCCTTTTCTGTATAATTAACTGATTTTATTCTTCCGTATTTTCTTCAGCCCTGTCTTCGTCTAGTTATTATCCACCATAAAATAGTCTCAATCAGGTACGGAGCCGGTGCACCGGTTTGGTGAAATCAGGCAGGATCGTTAATGTTCAATTGAGGGTGAAACTCGGATTGGAGATTTTTTGGCTTTAATGATAAAATTGATAACAACATGCAATCATCTTATGAGGAAGTTGTTCCTGTCAATTTACAAGGACTTCTTTAATACGATTCGGGAAATCATATTCGATATCATAGAAGAATACGAAGAAAGAAGCGTTTTTTAAATTTAAATTTGAACTGATTGTGGTAAACAGGGAGTAAATAATAATGTCTGAAATCCTGCTTTTAAAAGAATTGTCCCGCTACAGGATTGGTACTTTTGCTGATGCCATCTATCGTAATGCCTTGCTGAAAGCGGATAAGCCGGCATTTCAGTATCAGCAGCAGAGTCTTACTTTTGCTGAATATAATTCCAGGGTCAACAGATTGGTTCATGCCCTGTACAGGTTAGGCCTTAAGAAAGATGACGTAATTGGCATTTTATCCTGGAATTGTCTGGATTATGCCGTTTTATACGGCGCGGTTATGAAAGGGGGCTTTATCGCTTCTCCTTTTAATCCCAGATTGAAAGCGGATGAGCTTAACTACGTGATCAACTATTCGGGGGCTACAATTCTTTTTGTTGGCCCGGAACTTATTGGAATAACAGACTCATTAAGATCTAATTTATCTAAAGTCAAACACTACATCTCTCTGGAAAAAGCTGCTTCCGGGATGCATTTCATGGATGATTTACTGGCTTCAAGCCCAGGGGAAGAACCAGGAGTTGAGGTAGCTGAAGTAGATCCGGTTGTACTCATCTATACCACCGGTTCCACAGGTGTACCTCGCGGTGCTGTCCACTCCCAGCGAAGTCTAGTGGATGATACCATAACGTTATTACTGGACACCGGTATTCGGCCCGGCGAAAAACATGTACAGGTTACTCCTCTTTTTCATATCGGCGGGTTTACCTGGTTCCGGGCTTTTTTGTTTATTGGCGGCTGCAATATTATTTTTAAGTCTTTTAATCCTGACATGACCCTGCGCATTGTTCAAGAACAAAAAGTAAACTATATTAATCTGGTCCCCACCCAGGTAATAGCCATGCTACAGTTGCCGGATATTAAACAATACGATTTGAGTTCATTAAAAACCATCTGGTACGGTGGTTCACCTATACCTTCAAAGGTACTAAAAGAGGCCATCAGGTCTCTGGGGACAATCCTGGCTCAGGGTTATGGTCAAAGTGAAAGCGGTCCGGCTATTACTCATCTTTCGATGGAAGACCATGCTATTCTTGATAAACCTGAGCGGGAATATATCTTGATGTCAGCCGGCCAGCCGGATATCGGAGTACATGTCAGGATTGTGGATGAAACAGGGCAGGATGTAAAGCCAGGCGTTCAGGGAGAAATCATTGTGTCTAGTTTACATAATATGGCAGAGTACTGGCGGAAGCCGGAAGATACCAAAGCCTGCCTTATCAACGGCTGGCTTTATACCGGAGATATTGGATATTATGATGAACGTGGCTATATTTATATTACCGACCGGAAAAAGGACTTAATCAAGACAGGGGGAGAGGATGTTTTTCCGAGAGAAGTTGAGGAACTATTATACCAGCATCCGGCAGTTATGGAAGCTGTAGTCTTTGGAGTTCCAGACCCTTACTGGGTCGAGAGGGTCCATGCCATGGTGGTATTAAAAAAAGGCAGAAGTTGTTCTGCCGATGATTTAATCGCTTTTTGTAAAGCCAGAATAGCAGGTTATAAAGTCCCGAAATCTATTGAGTTCGTGAATGCTTTTTCCAGAAATCCCGCAGGAAGGATCCTGAAGCGTGAATTACGTGATAAGTACTGGAACGGGTTGCCCAGGAAAGTTTAAATTGATTAATAAAACTACCTAAAGCTCTAAAGAAAGCAAAAAGGAGATATATATGGCAAAAAGGAAAAATGCGGTTATCCTGGGAGGAGGAGTCAGCAAGTTCGGAGTCAGGCAGGCTACTTTTTTTGATATGATTCAAGAAGCGGTTAAAGCCTGTGCTGATGATATTCCCGGATTAAAACCCGCAGACATAGACGGGCTAATAATTGCCTCAACCATGGCTGGCAGACACTCAAATGCTTTGAATACAGCTCCGCTGGTAGCACACCGGCTCGGGATTAAGCCCACCTCAATCTGCGTCAGAATAGATACCCTTTGCTCAGGTTCCAATACCGGGGTTATCCTGGCTACCGGTTTGATAGAAAGTGGTATCGCGGATGTTGTTTTAGTTACCGGGGCTGAGAAAATCCACATGCCTCAGAGATGGGAAACCAATTATACCCAACTTATGGTAAATGATCATGATTGGGATTCTGGTATGGGTCTGGGAGTGCCGCCTCCATTCTTTGCCATGATCGCCAGATTACACATGAAGAGATATGGCACTACTAAAGAGCAGATGGCCAGTGTTTCCGTAGCCAACTATAATTATGGCTCTAACAATCCGAAAGGGCACTATCAAAGGACACTGACCATGGAAGAGGCTCTGAGCGCCAGAGTAATTGCAGACCCTTTTACCCTTTTTGATTGCTGTCCGCTATCGGATGGCGCCTCAGCCATCGTTCTGGCTTCTGAGGAGAGAGCTAAATCTATGTCTGACCGGCCTCTGGTATATATCCGCGGTACCGGACAGCATGCCACACACAGCGTTTCTGCCGGCTGGCCGGGAGAAACACTGGCTGAATGGCCACATCTAAGGAAGGCTGGTGAGGTCGCCTACAAAAATGCACAATTGACGCCTGAGGATATTGATGTTGCCCAGGTTCATGATTGTTTTACCATTTCAGAGATTATTGAGATGGAAGAGCTTGGTTTTTGTAAAAAAGGCGAAGGCGGCCCTTATGTAGCCTCAGGTGCTATCACCTTACAGGGAAAACATCCTGTGAATACTGATGGCGGTTTGATATCCTTTGGGCATCCCTTTGGAGCCTCAGGCGCCAGGCAATCCCTGGAAATTTGCAGACAACTCCAAGGCAGGGCTTTAAACCAGGTTAAGGATGCAAAATTCGGTTTGACTCATAATTTAAGTGGCACCTGTGCCCAGCATACAGTGGTCATATATGGAACTGAGCCGGTAGAGTAAAGGAAAGGATATTAAGGAGATATAGGAAATGGCAGAAATTAAAATGGCTCAACTGGCCGGTATTCCGGCCCTGGATGGTAAATATATTGCTGAAATGGACTTATGGCCCCTGGAATGCCCTGAATTCAACCGCAATTACCAGTTTTATGATAATCTCAGAGCTGGCCGCTTTACTTCGACAAAATGTAAAGCATGCGGACATATTGCTTTCCCACCGGGAGTCATCTGTCCTCAATGCTGGTCTGACCAACTGGAATGGGTGGATCTGCCCAAAAAGGGTAAGGTAGTGGCATTTACTGAGACACTGGCAGGTGCACCGCTGGGTTTTGATTGCCCTTTGATTATCGCCTGGCTTGGATTTGAGGCCGGCAGTCCTTTAAAGCACCTCCTGGCTCGTATTATCAACTGCCCTGAAGGAAAATTGAAAGAAGGAGATGAAGTCCAGTTCGTAGTTTTCGAAGTCCCGGCTCATCCCATTGATGTAAAAAAAGAGACCAAAATTTGCGAGCGTGTATACTATGCCTTCGAACCTGTGAATAAATAAGGGAAATATCCGGTTTTAGAATGTTTTCCCTTTACCTTAAACTATAAGCTTGAGACTGGAAACTCGTAAGTGATAAGGAGTATAGCTCTATGAAAGAAATTAAAAATTTTGTTGTTCTGGGTGCAGGGGCTATGGGAGCTCAACTGGGTGCCCTGGCAGCGGAATACGGATTGAACGTAAAAATCCGTGACTTGCAGGATAAATTCCTGGATCGCGGACGCCAGATTATCGAAGAAAATTTCGCCAAGCGAATATCTCGCGGTTTATTTACTGAGGAACAAAAAAAATCCGTTATGGGCCGTATCTCTTTTGTGACGGATTTATCGGAAGCCATGAAGGATGCTGACTTTGTCCTGGAAGCTGTGCCTGAAGTCTTATCTTTAAAACAAAAAGTCTTTGCAGAGGCTTCGGCTCTGGCTGGACCAGATACGGTATTTGCCACCAATACCTCTTCCATCAGTATAACTGAAATCGCTAAAGGCGCTAAAAGACCGGAAATGGTAGTGGGCACGCATTATTTTAATCCGCCCAGCCGTTTGACTTTACTCGAAATAATTAAGGGAGAACAGACCAGTCAGGAGGCCCTTGAAGCAGCGGATAAAGTCGGTAAAACCATGGGGCGGGATATTGTTCATGTGGTGGATGGCCCCGGCTTTTTAGTCAACCGGATCTGGGTGATTATGGCCAATGAGGCTGATTGGGCTGTCTCCCAGGGTGAAGCCAGGAGTATATTTGAAGTTGATTCGGCTGTCAAATATAAAATGGGGCTGCCTATGGGGTTGCTGGAAATTGATGATATTTTACAGGGTGGGTCTATTGATACCCGTTACCATGTCCTTGAGCAATTCAGGGATACATTGGGAAAGAGCTATGGCCCGGGCCCGTTGACAGAAAAAGCCTTTAAAGCCGGTAATTTGGGCAAGAGGACAGGTAAAGGTTATTACGACTGGTCACCTGGTAAAAATAACGAAATTCCAATGAATGCTGGAAAGGACTTTGATACTATCAGGCTCCTGGCTGTTGGAGTTAATGAATGTGCTAAGTTAATCGAAACCCATGCCACTACAAAAGAAGAAATCGAAAGGGGCGTTCTTCTGGGTTTGAATTATCCCCGGGGAATTCTCAGGATGGCGGATAGTGTGGGGGTGGATAAAGTTCTAGCTGAACTGGATCGTCTTTATAATACCTACAATGAAGACCGATATAAAGCCTCCTCTTTATTAAGAGAAATGGTGGCTAGTGGGAAAACAGGACGTCAGGTGGGTGAAGGCTTCTTCTCCTATGGTTGGGGTCAATATGAATTTGTAAAATTGGATATCAATCAGGAAACCAGGGTTGCCCGTCTGATTTTAAACCGGCCTTATCGCGCCAATGCTTTGAATTTAGACTTTATATCAGAAATTAACAAGGCCCTGGATGAGTTGGAAAAACAGGACAATATCCGCTGTGTGGTAATTACCGGAGCTGGGGCCAATTTTTGTGGTGGGGCGGATGTTTCCAGCTTTGCCGCCGGGAAAGTGGATGCTGTTATGGTATTTACTGAGGCTGGACAGAACTTATTTACCCGGTTGGAAACTTATCCTAAGCCGGTTATTGCTGCGGTTAACGGCGCAGCCATGGGCGGTGGTTTCGAACTGGTATTATCCTGTGATATCCGGATTATGAGCAAAAAAGCCCAGTTGCGTCTTCCGGAATTGACCCTGGGGTTGACCCCCGGATTGGGGGGAACCCAACGTTTGATACGGCAAATAGGGGCTGCCCGCGCCAAAGAAGTGGTTTTACTGGCAGAGCCGGTCACAGCAGATAAGGCTCTTAGTTGGGGCATTGTAAACTTTGTAGCTGATCCTGAGAAATTCGAAGCCACAGTGGATGAAATAGCTAAAAAGCTGGCTGGAGGTGCGCCCCTGGCGCAGAAACTGGCTAAAGCGGCATTCTATTACGGACAGCAGGCAGACCAGCGTACAGGACTTTTCATTGAAGCCACTGTTTCCGGCGATCTGATGTTCACAAAAGATCTTAATGATGGTTTGACCGCTATGTCCAACCGGCGTCCGCCCAGGTTTACCGGGCAATAAGCTTTTTTGGTCACTCGGAAATTGTCCCAGATTTGACTTAACTCAGAACATGAAGATTCGCTACTCCGATCATCTCGGAATAGCGAATCTGTTTTTTCTTTCTGATTTTGCTGCACTTTTCGGCATGAACTTGCATAAATGGAACTCTATTGACTATCATATGTGTCATCATGTATGATATTGTATAACTTGGATATTGACCAATATTTGATCTTGCAAAGTGAAGCTGGGTTAATAGCCGTCCTGAACCAGTACTAGAGAATTAAAAAGGAGACTTCATTCATGAAAAAACTAATAATTCCGCTGGCGTTTTTATTGATCTGTACTTTTATTGTATCTGGTTGCGGCACCACCGACACAACTTCCTCTGCTCCTGCTGTGACGCAATCTGTGAATACTGTTACTGTGACAACCACCTCTGGGATTGGTACCTCTCCTGTTACTACCATAGCTGCTGCACCGGTATCCACCACGTCCGCAAAAATAACTTCAGGGACAGCTACTTCTACTACGGGGGAACAAAAATATGGCGGGACCCTGCGGTTTATTTTACCCAGCGCGCCCGGGACACCCATTGGCTGGATGCCTGAAACTGCTGGCGGTTCTGTGACCACCATGCAGGTGGTCATGGAATATCCCCTTCAAGAGGATCTCAATGGCGATATCAGACCATGGCTAGCGTCTTCCTATGATGTCAATTCTGACCCTAAAAATCCCTCCATTACTTTAAACATCAGGAAAGGGGTAAAATTTCATGACGGGTCTGACCTGAATGCACAAGCCGTTAAATGGAACTTTGAAAAAGTAAAAGAAAGCGCTTTAAACGCCAGTACTACCCGCTATTGGAAATCCTTTGAGCTTCTGGATGACTATACTATTAGAATTAATCTCACTGAATGGCAAAACCGGCAGCTCAGGTCTTTCGGTAATCCTTCCTGTATTCTTTGTTCTCCGGCAGCTTATGAGAAAAATGGATTGGAGTGGATTCGCTGGAATATGGTAGGCACCGGAGCTTTTATTCAGACTGAATTTCAAAAAGATGTTACTTTAAAAACCACAAAAAATAAAAACTACTGGGTCCCCGGTAAGCCTTATCTGGATGGTTTCCAGTTATTATATGTTGTAGATGAATTAACCCGGATAGCCTTATTTAAATCTGGAGGGGCTGAAATTGTAGACCTTTCTGGGAATGCCAGGGTAGCCACTGAGCTAAAAGCCGCTGGTTATCAGATTCTAACCAGACCTTCAGGAACCAACATGTTAATCGGAGACAGCATCAATGCTGACTCTCCTTGGTCTAATATAAAAGTAAGGTTGGCTGCCGAATACGCTATTGATAAGGAATCTATTGTAAAAACCTTTGGTTACGGCATGCAACAGGCCGCCTATCAGATGCCGAGCCCTGATTCTAAAGCTTATATTAACACTATTCCTGCCCGTAAATATGATGCGGCAAAAGCAAAGCAATTATTGAGTGAAGCCGGTTATCCCAATGGCTTCAAGACCAAGATTATAGCTCCCACCACGGCAAACAGAGATATCATTGTGGCTTTACAATCTTACCTTGGAAAGGTGAGTATCCAGGCAGATCTGGACTTTGTAGATGCTGCCAAGTACCAGGCTTACCAGAGCGGTACATGGAACAATGCTCTGCTTTATACCAGTGTGATTCATTATGCCAATTATAACTCAGTTCTAGCTCAGTGGTTTGGCGTACCTGCCTCCTGGTTCAAGAGTATGAAGAGACCCGAGGGTTGGGACCAGATAGTCAATGCTACTATCACTTCTACTCAACAGGAACCGGCTTTAATGCAGAAATGTGTTCAAGCCCTCTATGACGATGAGACTGTTATTCCCCTGGACTATGGAACCTCTTTGTGGGCTATAACCGATTACGTTCATGATTCCGGAGTTGGTACCCGTGGTAGTTCCACACAATGGAATTCTCAGAATGCCTGGTTAAGCAAATAAAAGGGAGAAAATGTTTTACAAAGATTAAGGCGCAACAAACCTTGCAAAAAAAATAAAAATCCAATCAGGGCCATCCCGTAATGTAATATGGTTAACGGGGTGGCCCCGGTTTTTTGTAATCATCAGCAATCGCGTAGGATGATTGTTATACCCTTGCTTGCCGTGTTATGATGGGGACGTATTATTTCTATCCGGATAAGAAACATTATCATGAAAAAAATATTCTACGGCTGGTATATCGTAGCTGCCACCTTGCTTTTCTCAATATTCAGTAGTGTTCTTTTCGCTTATGGATTTACCACCTTTTTAACTCCCATGTCCCAAATGTACGGATGGAGCTATGCCCAGATATCTCTGGCCTCCTCATTACGGGGCCTGGAGACCGGGCTTCTTGACCCTTTTATAGGAATGGCATCCGACCGCTGGTCAGCGAGAAAACTGGTTTTTATCGGTGTCATTATCACCGCAGTGGGTGTTGCGGTGTTCGGTCTGGCTACCAACTTGCCTGTATTGTACCTCGGCTTTATTCTTTCAGGGTTGGGCTGCGCTCTGGGTATCAATATTGTTCCAATGACAGTCATCAGCCGCTGGTTCAGAAAGAACATTGGTAAAGCTAATGGGATACTGGCGGCTGGGATGGGCGCAGGGGGACTTTTTGCACCCTTACTGGTAATAGGTATTGATGCTTTTGGGTGGAAGAACTTCGTTCTTTATATTGCTTTCGGTTTTTTAGTAATCGGATTGCCTCTTTCGCTGCTTTACCGCGATAGGCCTCAGGACTATGGTATGGAACCGGATGGCCGTCCCTCAGAAAGTGAAAGAGGAAAAAATCTTACGGCCACAGGTTTGACACTGAGACAGGCTTTGAAGACGCGGACTTTCTGGTTTATTGGTATCGCCCAGATGTTACAGATGCTAGCCATGCATTCCATCGCTGTACATCAAATGCCTTATTTAACCAGCCTGGGTATGGATAGACCGAGCGCCGCTTTGGCTATCACCATTTTCTCGATTGTCAGTCTGGTATCTCGTCTGGCCTACGGAGTGATGGCAGACATATTCCCCAAAAAATATGTCCTGGTCTTTTCAACCGCTATGACTACCGTAGGTCTTATATTGTTCGAGTTGTTGAGCGGTGACTCATTTGCCTTTGTAGCCCTTTTCGCTGTGATCTACGGTACCGGAGCAGGTGGTGCGATGGCCCTCAGGGCTCCGGTGGTCAGGGAATATTTCGGCATCAAGCAATTTGGAGCGATTTTTGGTTTATCAGCTTTAATGGTAACTCTGGGCGGCGTGGTCGGGGCGCCCCTCACCGGATTTGTATTTGATACACAGGGTACCTACCAGCCGATCTGGTTCGTCTATGCCGGACTTACCACTGTTTCTACCATTTTGCTATTACTGTTGCCCAGTGTACCTTCCGATAAGCCGCTTAATAAAAAGACTATAGCTTAATTAAAAGGCCTTCCATGTGACCCGGAAGGCCTTTTTATACCTTTTAGTTTTTATGACCCTTTGGGATTTTCGGTTGTCTCTTTAGGCGGTTTGTAACCACTTAACGCTTCGCTGAGTCCCAGTACATTGATCAGGCGGGATTGATCGGATATCACCAGTTTAGTATTATTTTCCAGAGACGCCTGGGTAACCTGGAGCTGTTTTAATAACTGAGCATTACCCACAAAAAACTGCTGGGCTGCGTTGGATACCATTTCTATAGCCTTGCTTTCACCCTCGGCTCTCAGTATTGCCGATTGTTTTTCTCCCTCGGCCAGCAGGATCGCTCTTTGCTTTTCACCTTCGGCCGTTAAAATGTCATTCTGCTTGTCCCCCTCTGCGGTCAGGATCTGCTTCTGGCGGTAGGCCTCTGACTCCAGGATCACAGCTCTCTTTTCTCTTTCCGCTTTCATCTGTTTACTCATGGCATCTGTAATATCCGTAGGAGGACTTATTTCCTTTACCTCCACCCTTGTAACTTTAACCCCCCATCTATCCGTGGCTTCATCCAGTGTGTCTCTCAGGGTGTTGTTGATGCGTTCACGGGATGTCAGGGTTTCATCAAGGCTCATTTCTCCGATCACATTTCTCAAGTTGGTTTGTGCCAGTTTGCTTACCGCGATATAAAAATTGGACACTTCATATGTTACTGCTTTGGGATCAGTTACGTAATAATATACTACGGCATCTACCGTGACTTTAACATTATCATTGGTAATCACCTGCTGTGGCTCTACATCTATCACCGTCTCGCGCATATCTACCCTGGATCTTATCGAATCGGCAAAGGGTATCAGGAATCGTAAACCAGGATCCAGGGTTTCTTTGAATCGGCCCCACCTTTCGACAATACCTTTTTGCGCCTGCCTGATAATTACTATCGATTTCGCAAGTATGATTAATCCTAGTATTAAAATGATGATTACAGCTATAATTATTCCCGGCATCTTCTTATCCCCCTTTTATTTTTTCTACGGTTATTGTAACCCCCTTGATACCTGTCACCACTACTTCCTCTCCTGGTTTAATATCTTCACTGGCCCTGGCCCGCCATTTTTCATTATCTATCTTCACCAGACCGAAGCTGTTTTTTGAGATATTTCTTAACACAATTCCTTTTTTGTTAATAATAGTGTCTATATTGGTTTTTTCCTCTTTAGTCAACCTCCAGCGGTTAATATATTTCCTTCCCAGAACTACATAAACGGCACAAATAGCGGCGGTTACTATTAGTGTAATAATCCAGGAATAAAAAGGCCAGGTTATCAGTCCTCCTATTATAAGCGCTGATCCTAGAAACACCAGGTCATATCCTGTGTCCACCCCCACCAGTAATTCCAGAATGATAAAAGCCAGGCCGATGATAACGAAAATTAACCACAACCATGAATCCCAAAAAACAAAATCCATTTGTTTTCCTCCAGTGAATTCTGTTCAACCAGAGTAATTCAATCATCACCTTCTCTATATACCCACGTTTGAAAGCGCCCTCCATATAAAGGCCTTATTTATTCAATAACTATGATCAAATAAAGTACCCTAACTGATAAAAAATGTAATTTATGATTAGATAATAATTGTATTAAAAAGAATTACTAAAATAAAACAAAGCTTATTACATCATGTCAAGCACTCTGACGTTATATTTGAATCAACCTATGCCTAGCAACTTCTCCAGTTCATCTGTCGTGTATTTTCCAGGGATTTCTTGTTGGGCAGCCATCTCCTGGGATATTTTGAGTAAGGCGGCATTGAGGGGGGCTTCTTTGCCGATCAGCTTGGCCTGTCTCACTATTTCTCCATTCAGATATTCCGTTTCTACCGATCCCTGTTTGCGGGCCAGGCTTTGCCAGGTTGAGCTTTGAGACTCGGTTGTTAATATTTTTCTGGGTTTTTTAGCTATTTCTTTCCATTCCGCTGCCAGTTGTTCCTGGGAAATCCAGGGGACATCAGCCAGTTTCAGGATATTACGGGCTTCTTCCGTCACAGCCAGATTGATCCGGCGGGTCTCTTCCCACCGGCTATTGGTAATGGCTCCAATTGCATTACCTAGATTGGTAACAAGTTTTCCCCACTTATAGGGCATTACATTTGGAGATAACCGAACCATGAATCCTGCCTGACGTAAATGCTTTTCTACCATTTCCATCCTATTATCTCGTCCCTGTGGATAGCGTCCTATAACAACCCAGCCCGGTGGATCTCGCCTTACCGTAATTTCGCCGTCCTTTATATATTCCCCTCCAATTCGCACCATTACTCCATAAACCTGAGAAAAAAAATGAGAGGCGATCTCTTCATTCCTTACGCCGTTCTGGAAGCAAAAAACAGGAATATCCTTTACGACCGAATGTAAATTGTACAGGGCCTCTTCGGTGTTCTGACTTTTAACACAAAGGAAAATTATATCTCCCGGGAGAAAATTAATCTGACCGGGTGAGGTTACTGCCGGTATTTTGATGAGATGAGTTCCGGATGGCGTAATAAAACGTAAGCCGTTTTCATTGATCCGGTTAACGTGACCGGAACGTGCAATGAGTATTACCTCTGTGCCGCTGAGCGCCAGGTGTCCTCCCAAAGTGCCGCCTATCGCCCCGGCTCCGAAAATTATGATCCTTATTCTCTCAGCCGCAGTATTCAATTTTTTCCCTCCCCGCTTTTATTATGAAACAAATTAGCCCTTTCTCATGGCATTAGCTGTTTCCAGTTCTTTCACCAGGTCTTCGATTGTAGTAGCTGCCATGGACATGGGTTCAAGGGTACCTCTAGCTCCTAATTCAGAAGCTACTCGGGCAATTATATTGTTATTGGGTGCTTCGAGAATATTTACGAAATCATACGGTCCTAATGTAGCGAACTGGGCCAGGATCTTAGCGCCCATATCTTCAACTTCACGGTTTACTTCCCAGATGCGTCCGGGATTCCTCATCATTGTTTTCCTGCCCTCACTGGTCAATTTGGTTAATAAAACATAGTAAGCCATTAATAAAACCTCCGTAATTATTTAATCTTTTTGAGATTCCATATTAATCCTATATAGATTTTAACAGATCATCTTTGTTGTATCCGGGAATAAAATACCTGGTGACCCTGTACGCCATTTTAAATTCTTACTATTACAATAAACACTATAAACCAAAATCCGCCATCAAAAAGCTTCAAATAGGCACAGGGTTTCTGCACCAATTTGGTTAAAATATCCACGCTCATTTAGCTTTGTTTGATGGTGAATCAAGGTATATTTTTAAACCGGCAGAATCAATAAGGGAAAAAACAACCGGATATCTTCTATTTTCTCCAGATTTTTTATACAAGAGATGATTTTTTGTCCCTTATCTTGTGAGTAATAGCTGCCGGCATATCCAAGGCACATCTGGAATCTTTCCAGATGGTCTTTTTGAGTTAAAGGATGACCTGGGAAACCGCTGGCAACATCCAGATTTTTATTGAAAAGATGTCCATCCCCTGTTTTCACAACCATTCGCATAGCAGTATGTCCGGCAGCATCCAGTGCAGGATCTCCATGAACGTGGATTCTATGAATGATGCTTTTAATCCTGGGATCTTTAATAGCCTCTTCGTCGAAATGCTCCAGCCTGGAGCTTCTTCTCATTAAAGCGCTGGCCACACAATACCGGATGTTAAACTGCGCATCCACTCTGGGATTATCGCCTGTTCTGAATTCTTTTCCGGTTAGTTTGAAGGCGTAAGGTGTAACTGATATTTCTATTGAGGTAATATTCTCCGGAGAAAGATCTTGTTCTTTTACCAGATCGAGTATAGCTTCAGTACTGGACTGCGTAGCTCCACAACTGGGATACTTCTTAAAAACCGTATCAACCATCATATACTGCTTTCCCAGATCTTTCAGGATGGATGTGCTGTTATACTGGTCTTTGCCGTAGAGGTGAAAATAACCGTAGATTCCGGTTAGAAAATTTTCCGGTCCGGTCATGCCTGCTTGCGCCAGTTGAGCACTCAATAAACCATTCTGAGCCGCGAACCCCTGATTGAGTCTCACTGCCAGGGAACCATTGATATGACTCTGGAAACTCCCGGAGCACCTGTTAAAAGCCAGCGCCAGATTATGCAACATCTGTCTGGTGGTCAATCCCAGCAATTTTCCTGCGGCAGCGGCAGAGGCGAAAACAGAACAGATGCCTGTAGGATCAAAACCGTTATATTGTTCTTCTGAGAGATTAAGGCGTGCGCTGACTTCGCTTCCCAGAACCAGAGCGGTTAAGAGTTCTCTACCGCTACAGCCGCCTCTGATTTCAGCGGCAGCCAGGGCTGCTGGAACTGAAGAGGCTCCGAAATGAGGTCCGGGCGCAAACGCATCGTCGAAGTCCAGTGCCCGTGCCATAATGCTGTTTATCAAAACGGCGTGATGTGCAGGGACTTTACCTCCGTGTATAAGTATGGTAGCTTCTTCCTTGCCACCCCAGTCTTTTATCATTTTAAGCAGTGGTAATATTCCGCCCACCTTTGAACCTGCTATGGTTGTACCAATTATTGTCAGAATAATGTTCTTCACCGTACATATAGCTTCCGGGGTGAGTTCTTCAAATTTTGTTTGTGTGACGAACTTGGATAATTCTAAATCGGTATCGGTTGTATTCATGGTAGTATCCTTTATGGTGCTTTTGGCGTCTACTCGTTTTGGTTTTTAAGATTTATTTCGGTTTTCGGATTTGGAGTTCAGGATTTACGGCCTATACGGATTACTACTGTTTTTGATTGATTGTTCTGGACTTAAGTTCTGCCTCCCTGGAAGCAATAGAATGCCCGTGGAAATACTCAAAATCGAATTCGGTTCCATGGTTTAAACAATGCCGGCAATGGCAGTTGAACAGGTGGTCAAACCCATTCTTATACCTGAGTTCTAAATAACCCCTGCCCAGTTCCAGATAAAACTCCAGAGGAGGCGGCGCATTTCCTGCTAGTTTGCTCCCGGTTTCTATGCACCAAAACCCCCCCTGCCTGGGCAGTACTCCATTTTTCATCAAAAAATCATGGCCTTCCAGAGTGTGTTTGACGGCCTCTTTATAATTCTTAAATCCGAAAGGCTGCGCCATTTCTACTCCAGCCACAAAGCTAGGATTCACATTGCCGGGTCCCCAGAACTTGACTGCTTTGATTACACGTTTGACCCAGGTATTAAATCCAAAGGCTTCATGTTTGCCCGGACATACAATTGAGAAAAGTTTTTCGCCCCATACCTCAATATTGGGTTGGATGCACGGGATACCTGTATCGTGTATCCTTTTCCAGCCTTCATCATCCAGTGCACTGATCTGTAAACAGGAGGGATACCAGGTCCGCAGCCGCTCCCTGATGGTATCCAGAATACCGGTATACCATTCTATTTCAGTTTTTCCCTGGTATGGCCTTAAGAAGGTACCCCCGTTGAGCAGCATATGCCGGAAACGCTTTTCCTGAAAGCCGGCATAAAGTACCTCAGCAACTTTTTCAGCCTGTTTACGCAGCACCAGCTTTTCTCCTCCCTTCTTCTGTACTGAAGAAAAAGGAGTTAGCTCACAGAAAAGACATTGTTTACCCTTTGAAAAATAATCACAATGTTTGTTGGCTGTCACCTGCAGATGGTCTCTTCCCACGCTGAAGACATATGCCTGGTACGGAGTGCCGTCTTCGAATAACCGGTTATAGTAATCTGCTTGCTCTTCGAACTGGAGGATTTCAGCAATTTTTTCACCATTCCAAATAATGCTAAATATATCGTCTTTAAAATCAATCAGGTAAGGCGTATCTTCTGCCATTCTTAACTGCACCGGCGTCCCATCTGCAGTGCCATCCTTGATAAATATCCCCCCAGGAAAAGTATCCCGGGCTGTTGCTGATTTTCGGCTGGAATCGTAAGAAAATATGCCATATTCTTTGATTCTAAGATGGGGGTTTTTCCTGGCTTCAGCCAGGGCCTTCTGGCTGATTTTAGTGCCCAGCCGTAGCATGTCGGATTTCAGGATAATGGTTTTATCAATATAGTCGTATTCTTTAAAGGCCTCAATTAGATTCATATTTCTTTTTCCTTTATTTAAAATTGGATTTGATATTTTACCTTGAAGTAATTCGGATAATGTTCTTATTCAGTTTGTAACTACCCTATATTGTGAGATTGGTTACAAACCAGTATGCGTTGACCCTTTCGTTATTCATGTTGGGTCACTATTATATGCCATATGATACACCAACCTTTTACCGAAAGATAGACATTAACCTCAAAAACCCCATTTTGGTTAAGGCAAAAGAGATGTTATACTATTGATTGGAAATAAGGAGAATATATAAAATATGGCGAATGTAAAAATAACCAGGATCAATAACTTCGAATGTCCCGCTTGTGGTGAAATAATCAGGCAGGTAGCTGTTACCGATGGGGTGGTTAAAGGTTGGTGCCCGCACGCTAAAAAGGAAATCAGGGTGGTTATTAATCAGGCTGTGGAAGAAAAGGCAGCGGTACCTGAAGCCAGTCAGCCGCTGAGTTACCTGGATTCTCTGAAAAAGCAAAGAGAAAAGATCTTAAAAGACGTGGTTTCAGCCCGTGAGGATGGGGATTTAAAGGAAAACTCCGCCTACCATGCTGCCAGAGAGCAATTAAGCATCTTGGATGATAAAATTTTAAAGGAGACAGAGAGGATAAGACAGGCAGGAAAAAATACCTGAGGTTTAGTCTATTTCCCGCATTACCAGCACATTAACCTGTTTCGGTTAGAATTTTCCATTCCGGCTTACCGTCGTCATCAGAGAATATGAAAATATTCTATGGATGGAAGACTATCTTTATGTATTTGCCTTCCCTTATGCCAGGAGTGGTTTTGCTAAAATAGATGCTGTTTTTTTATCTAAATCAACCATGCGCAGCGGTAAAGTAAAAAAGATGTGGTTGAATATTTCAGTCAAAAATCTTGCTCCGAAAAGCTGCTAAAAAAATTTGAAAGACCCTATTGCATTTGAGCCAAAGTTTAGAGAGATAGATTTTTTTAACGTTAGTCCGGAAACTGTAAATCTTCACCATATTATAAGAAGAAATATTGTTTGAGTGCTGTAATCACGCCTCTCTTCCTTCACATGAGGTTCGGCTTTGACCGTAGAAACCACATGTTAGCAGCACCCCTCCACGATATTAACCCCACTCTCCTTGGTTTTCGTTACCGAATCCGGCTCTTTACAAACAGCTATATATGAAGGTAAGATAATCATTAAACTGAAGGACAAACAGAACCTGAAGGTAATCTGAAATTAAACCTGATTCCGGTCTATTTATCCAAAATCCTGTTGCAGGAGGTAACTACAAAGATGGAACTCACCTATGAGAACATGGTCAATTTTATGAACCAGTATTTTGCTGATTATAACCGGTATGGCGGAAACCCTGATACTCTCCCGAACATGCTGAAGTATTATGTACCGGAAATAGAATTGCACTCCTTCACCTTAAATGCCGTAAGACCCTTTTTCCTGGAAGGCATCCTGGGTGCCATGACTCATCCCGGCCTGCATGAAGAGTTTACTCCCAGGTATTATGTGGTTGATGAAAAACGTAAGGTAGTGGTGGTTCAGTTGAAGAACCAGTTTACCGAGGAGGCTATAAATAAAAGCTATCCTGCTAAGGAATTGAGCGTTCATTATCACTTAACTCAGGATGAAAACAACAATATCAGGGTCTCTAAAATCTTGTTCTTTACTGAGCCAAGATCGCCTGATGAAGCCAATGTTATGGAATTGATGAAAAAATACCGGGAAACAGTTTCTGAGAGGAAAAAGACCTCGTAATTAAGGGTTTGGATTATATCAGTTGCCGTTGATTTCTCTGGTTTATCAGTCTCGTTAATGCGAGGAACGTGTTTTTCTCCGGATTAATTTACATAATCGTTATCTGAGCTGCTTATTTGACCAGCCGTAAGGTTGAAAATTTTGAGGTGCTTGATAAACCAAACAGTGAGGTTAAAAAAACATGGAAATCACCTATGATAATATTGTCAAGTGGTTTGATGCTTATTTTGAAGCTTTCAACAGGAATGCCGGGCCGCTAAAAACCTCCCGGTTAATGGAGCAATATTTTACTCCTGATCTTGAGTTCTGGGGTTATAATGCACCCGGGGATAGGCCTTTATCTCGCGAACAACTGCTTTTAACCATGGTGCATCCGGGACTACATGAACACCTGACACCCAGGGAGTACGTGGTTGATCTGAGACAACTGATCGTAGTTGTTCAGTTCCAGGTGCAGTTTTCCGACCAGCCCTCAGGTAAAGTCTGGCCGCCGAAACAGACCAGCACTCATTACCATCTGGTTCAGGATGCCGGGGGCGATCTGAAGATCAGGAAAATCCTTTATTTCATGGAACACCGTCCTGTTGAAGAGTCGGATTATAAGGCTTTATGGGCCAGGTACCGGGAGCAAGCTCTGGCTGGGAGAGAGTAAAAACATTCCGGCGCAAGCCTGTATCATCCCCGCTCTTCATTTGCCAAAGCTGAACGTACCTGATCAATGAACTGGTTTTAAAAATATCGATCAGAAAGAATGTGAAGGCACCGCCTACCAGGCCTGCACAAATAAGAGGCCATGCCTCTACAGGTTTATAATACCTCCATATAAGATATTGCTTTTATGCCATATCAAATTAGTAATTCGTAGCGATATGCCGCTGGTAGATGGCGTACTTTTTACCCAGAGCCGGATCCATCCCGATATGGCTAATATAAGATCAGATAAAGGCTTTAAAATCGAGATCTGGATTGATTGTGTTCCAGGGATTGCCTAAAAAGGCAATATTTTCCCCATTATCTCAGGCGAAAGCGGGTTCGGATCATCCGCAAAGGTATTTTATAAACCTGAGGTTATCTCAATCATGCCCGGTCTGTAATCGAATCCCTGTCGTGCCCGCAGCCCTGCTTTGACAACGTTCCGGGTGGCGTTGCCGGCATTCGGAAACTTGGCTATGGCCCTGATATTGTGTAACATGCCGCTGGCCATTAAGATGGCTGTACCCATCTCCATACTTATTTAAAGCTGTCGAGGTTGATACTAAAAAGACATCTCGCTACCCCTAATATCAGAAACCTCCATTTTCTGCTATTAAATCATCGCCTACCAACCTGGATTGATAAAAAACAAGATATTTGTATTCGATAAAATAAGAAAATATATTCTATATTTATTATGTTCTATTGGGAATATATTTTAAAATTTATTGAATAAGAAAAATTAGCCAGTAGATCAACTCAGCGAAAAAAAATGATTTTGTAAAAACAAGCTAAATTTGCCTCAAATACCCGGCATAACTGCAAAGTGATAAAACTTGTCATAACAAATTTCTGTTAATCAGAGAGTATTAATTTCACATAATGCTTTTATTTGTTCGCTTCTCATTTAAAGCTAAAAACATGGGTCAGGTTGTTTGCATCCTGCCGCTGTAGTATAATTTGCCTATCTTTATTCCTCATTTCAATTTTCAGATATATGTTAGAAAGAGTAATATTAATTATTTATCAGGAGGTAAATTGATGGCTTACAAAGATTTGAGAGAATGGCTGGCTGAAGTGGACCGGATGGGGGAATTGAAAATCATCGAAGGAGCGCACTGGGACCGGGAAATAGGGGCTATCTGTGATATAATGGCAGAGCGCAACGGCCCGGCGCTTTTGTTCGACAAGATTCCGGATTATCCGGCTGGATTTAGAGTACTGGGAGATGCTTTCTTGAGTCATAGAAGGACGGCTACATTGCTGGGTATCCCTGATAACTTATCCAGCATTCAGATGATAGATGCCTGGCGGAAAAGACTTAAGCAGGCTAAACCGGTACCGCCGGTAGAAGTAAAATCAGGCCCGGTTTTTGAAAATTTTATGGCCGGAGAGGATGTAGACCTTTACAAATTTCCCACGCCTATATGGCATGAACAGGATAAAGGCAGGTTTATAGGTACTGGCTGTGGAGTGGTCACCCGGGATCTGGAAAACGGCTGGGTTAATATGGGTACCTACCGCTGCCAGATCTTTGATAAAAACCATGTTGGAGTAGGTTTGAATCCGGGCAAGCATGGTACCTTGATGATGGAAAAATACCATAAACAGGGGAAACCCTTTCCTCTGGCTGTGGTGTGTGGTATGGACCCTGTGCTCATGATGGCGGCCTGTAGCCCTCTGACCGGATGGGATGAAAGCGAATATGATTTCGCTGGATTCGTTAAAGGACAGCCTATCGAAGTGACGCCAGGGAAGACCACCGGCCTGCCTATTCCTGCTGCGGCTGAAATAGTACTGGAGGGAGAGATACCGCCTCCGCCTCGACTGGAAAAAAAGGTGGACGGGCCTTTCGGGGAATGGCGACGTTCCTACAATGCCGGCAATCATCCGGTTATGGAAGTCAAATCTATTTCTTATAGAAATGATCCTATTTACCTGGGCGTTCTGCCTCAGGCTATGCATATTCCAGAGTATTTCTCCATCCCGGTGATGGCTGCTGAAATCTGGAACGTACTCGAATATGCCGGGATTCCGGATGTCACGGGCGTCTGGTTCGGACTGGGACTGGTCTGGCCGGTTTTCTGCGTGATATCTATCAAGCAGACCTATGCCGGAGAAGCCAAGCAGGCCGCCCTGGTCGCCGCAGGCTGCCGGGCGAATACGGTAGGCGGGCTCTTTGTGGTAGTTGTGGATGATGATATCGATATTACCAATGAAAAGGATGTCATCTGGGCCATTACCCAGCGGGCTGATGTGGACAGCATTCAGGTCATTAGCGGCATTATGACCAAGGCTGGTTCGCCCAAGAGGCCCGGCGGTCCACTGGTCAATGACCGGATCATCATCGATGCCTGCTGGCCTTATGAAAAGCGTGATAAATTCCCCGTTATTCATCGTTTCAGCCAACAGTACCAGGCACAAATAATGAAAAAATTCAAACATCTTTTTTAATAATAGGTAATATTGAGTAAATAAAAAGAAAAAAGTGACTGAATTATCAGTAAAATTAACGAAAAGAAAAATATTTTTAAAAATACATTATTAACACAGATAATTTTATAATCTCTTTATAAGGAGCCAGAACAGGCAGTGTTGATGGCTGCTTTATGAAAATAAGGAGCGTAGTGAACTATGAAACCAGGAAAGGAATTCAAGGCTGATAAAACGGTAATCAAAGCGCTTAGCCTGGGAGGCACTCAGGGTGGGGGAGTGCCCTGCGCGGTGGATGTTAAAGATGGAAAAGTAATCAGGGTCAGGCCTTTACATTATGATTGGAAATATAATTTAAACGATTATAATCCCTGGTCCATAAGTCGCAACGGAAAGACCCTTACCCCTGTCAGCAAGTCTTTGCCGGGGCCCTTCCAATTGGCCTACAAGAAAAGGGTGTATTCTCCTAACCGGATTAAATACCCCTTAATCAGAGTGGACTGGGATCCGAACGGTAAAAGAAATCCCCAGAATCGAGGTAAAAGCAAATACCGGAGGGCAACCTGGGATGAGGTCACGGATATTATTGCCAGTGAAATAAAAAGGATACACCGACAGTATGGCGGCGCTGCCATACTGGCTCAGGCTGATGGGCATTCAGAATGCAAACAAATACATGCTCCGCATGCCTGTTCGACTTTGTTGCTGGACAGGCTGGGTGACTTCACTGTGCAGGTCAGGAATCCGGATAGCTGGGAGGGCTGGTACTGGGGAGCCAAACACGTCTGGGGGGATGGAGTGGTGGGATGCATGTTCCCGGCTGATAATGTCTTAAAGGATATTTCGGAACACTCAGACCAGGTTATCTGGTGGGGAGGTGACCCGGAAACTACCTGCTGGGGTTTTTGCGGGCAATCGGGTAGTCCGGTATGTTATTTCTGGACGGATGCCGGTATACAGCAGATCTTTATCTGCCCTGAGCTAAATTATTCCGCTGCGGTACATGCAGATAAATGGATACCTGTGCTGCCCAATACGGACGCTGCCCTGCAACTGGCTGTTATCTATACCTGGATTAAGGAAGGTACCTATAAGAAAGACTATGTGGCTACTCATACCGTGGGCTTTGATAAAATTATGGACTATGTTATGGGCAAAGAAGACGGCGTGCCCAAATCACCAGAATGGGCTTCGCCCAAATGCGGCGTACCGGAGTGGACTATTAAGGCGCTGGCCAGGGAATTCGCTTCAAAGGTTACCTCCATTACTCATTATTATGCCGGAGGTATGGCACGCGGACCTTATTCCCATGAGCCGGCCAGGCTGGAAGTGATATTATTGGCCATGCAGGGTCTGGGCGCTCCCGGCGTTCACCAGTGCACCGTTACCCGCTACGGCAATCCCAGGAGTAAAGCTCCCAAGGCTAGCCAGTTCGACCTCCAGAAAGTGGTCGCTAACCCTCTTAAAGATCGAATTCCCCCAACTTTACCCGAGCTGGCTTTTGCCACCATTAAATCTATTACCAGGCAGTTCATTCCTAAAACCTTTATTCAACAGGCGATACTTAACCCGCCGGTAACCTTCTGGGGAACCGGTTCGATCAGTGCTTCCGTTGCTGATCAGTTTAATAAGTACACTTTTCCACTGCCTAAAGAGGAAGGCGGGTCTGAAATTCATATGATATGGACGGACAGCCCCTGCCGGACTACTTGCTGGAACGAGGGCAACAAAAATCTTGAAGCCATGAGAAGCCCCAAAATTGAATGTATCGTCGCCCAGCATCCCTGGCTGGAAAACGACTGCGTAATGGCTGATATTATCCTACCGGCCAATACTACATTCGAGGTGGAAGACCTGGTTCCCAATACCAGCCGGGCCGGCATAGAGTTTCAAAGCGTCGGTCTTCAGAGACAGGCCTGTAAACCTGTAGGTGAGTCAAAAAGCGACTTTGAAATCGTGTTGGAAATCTCAAAAAAGCTTGGTATGTATGAAGAGGTTTCAGAACACAAGAACCTGGAGGAATGGGTAAAGTACTTTTACGACTATTATCACCTCTCAGATTTCATTAGCTGGGAAGACCTCCAGGAAAAACAATATGCTGTTTTCCCGATTGCGGAAGACTGGGAAAAGGATACTCCGGGATTAAGAAAATTCTATGAAAACCCTGAAAAGGATCCCTTACCAACTCCCTCTGGAAAGCTTGAATTCTATTCTGAGAGGCTGGCTCAATATTTCCCGGATGACCATGAAAGGCCTCCTTATCCCCAGTATATAGAGGGCGGGCCGGGTTGGACGCATGACGAGAGCCTTTCCAGTTACAGGGCTGGGAAATATCCTCTGTTGATGATGTCCAATCACGGTAGATGGAGAATGCATTCCCAATGCGATGATATTTCCTGGACGCATGAGGCCCTGACCGGCAAGGTAAGAGGACCGGACGGATATATGTACGAACCCCTCTGGCTACATCCTTCCACTGCGGCTGCCCGGGGCATTCAGAACGGGGATATTGTCAAAGCTTATAACCAGAGGGGAGCTGTTCTCTGCGGCGCCATCGTATGGGAAAGGATCATGCCCGGAGTGGCTTATGTGGATCACGGGGCCAGGGTGGACTGGATTATCCCTGGAGAGCTTGACCGCGGAGGCGCCATTAATCTTATCGCTCCCATAGGGTGCTCCTCTAAAAACATTTCAGGCCAGGCTACAAGCGGTTACCTGGTAGAGGTTGAAAGGGTTTCCGCTGCTCAAATGGAAGAATGGAAGAAGAAGTATCCAGAGGCCTTTAATAGAGAATACGACCCAGCATCTGGCTTGTGCTTCAATGCCTGGGTAATTAACGAAGGAGGTAAGTAGATGAAAGTTTTTACTTTTGATGTCGCCAGATGCAATGGCTGTTATAACTGCCAAATCGCCTGTAAAGATGAACACGTGGCCAACGACTGGACCCCCTACGCTAAACCCCAGCCGGAGATCGGCCAGTTCTGGCTGAAACTGACTGAACATGTCAGGGGCACTGTGCCCAAAGTTAAAGTGGCTTATATCGCACACCTTTGCAACCACTGCGATAATGCACTCTGTCTTGCATCCTGCCCTATCGAAGGTGCTATTTATAAAAGAGATGATGGGCTGGTCATTATTGACCCGGAAAAATGCACCGGTTGTAAGAATTGCGTTGACGTATGTCCTTATAATGCCATCTACTTCAACCAGGATTTGAATATAGCTCAAAAATGCACCGGCTGTGCCCATTTGCTGGATAGTAATTGGAAGGAGCCGAGATGTGTGGATGCCTGCCCGACCCTGGCCCTGAGATTTATGGAAGAATCTGAGGCCATTGAACAGGGCTTAATTAAAGACTCTGAGGCTATCAGACCGGAGCGTCGGTCTGCTGATAAACCCAGAACATATTACCGGAATATACCCAAAAAGTTTATCGCCGGCACACTCTATGACCCCATAGAAAAAGAAGTAATTGTCGGCGCAACGTGCACTCTGAACTGTGGTAACCAGAAACGAACACTTAAGACTAATGGCTTTGGTGATTTCTGGTTCGAAGGGCTGGATACCGGACGGTATACACTTAATATCGAAGCTAAGGGTTTTGCCGCTAAAATCATTGAGGCCATCGATACCGAAAAGGATGTTAACCTGGGGGATGTCCCTCTGATAAAAGTGTAAGACCTGAAAAATGGAATATCGTATTTTAAAACATTTTGGACAACAAGAATTGACTGGTATGCAGGTGCCCTGATTTTTTTAATATGTTGGGTCTCACGTGTCTGAAAATGAGGTGGCAAAAATCAAAATAATAGTAGTATTCATAATCAGTTATTGAGCGTTTATTTTATATTTTTTCTTCATCAGGATTCCTTAATGGAAAGATATATTACAGCCATCATTGGCGGTGGAGCAGCCGGAATAGTTGCGGCCATCAGCCAGGCTCGCCGGGGTGCAAAAGTTGTTATCTGTGAAAAAATGCCGCAACTGGGTAAAAAAATCTTAGCCTCAGGAGGAGGCAGATGTAACCTTTTAAACGATGAATTAGATGAGACCCATTATAACTCTACTGCTGGAGAGCTGGTTAAATCTGTTTTATCTCAGTTTGGTAAAGCGTCCATACTTGATTTTTTTAAAAGCCTCGGTCTTCAGGTGTACTCAGATGGAGGCCGCATTTTCCCAGTGACCAACCAGGCCTCCTCTGTCCTTAAAGTCCTCGAGATAGAACTAAAAAGGTTGTCTATACCAATTAAATTCAATTTTATCTGTTCCGGTCTTTCTTTTTCAGGAGATAATATTCTTGTTTTATCCAGGGACGGCGAAAAATTGTCCTGCCAGAAGGTAATACTGGCAGGGGGCGGCAAGACCTATCCTGCCTTGGGATCTGATGGCAGTCTATATGAAATTGCCGGTCATCTTGGCCATACAATTGTAGAACCGGTACCTGCCGCAGTTCCACTGGTGATAAAAAATAACCTGTGCCAGGTATTACAGGGACAAAGGATACTGGCTTATGCCAGGAGTCTGGTGGACGGTAGAGAGACGGAACAGGGCAGCGGAGAGTTGCTCTTCACCAAGTACGGTCTTTCCGGAACCTGCATACTGGATATCAGTGAATCTATCTCCGTGGCTATTAACCGGCAGCATAAGTCTGGCGTAAAGGTAATTATTGACTTGGCCCCGTTTATATCCCGGGAACAACTCAAGAACGAACTGGAAAAGAGGAGTCGAGCCCACTGGCCGTCTGAGGAAATGCTGGCTGGGATTCTGCCGAATAAATTCGGAACTGCTTTACAGCAAATATGCGCAAAGGGTGACTTCGAAGTAATCTTGAGTGCTATAAAGGAACACTGTTTTGAGATTTCCGGTACCCGCGGCTGGAACGAGGCGGAATTTACCAGCGGCGGTATTAATGTAAATGAGTTGAATACGAGAACCCTGGAGTCAAAGATAAAAAAAGGCGTCTATTTTGCCGGGGAGATTCTGGATGTAAACGGCAGGCGCGGGGGATATAACCTGGGGTGGGCCTGGGCTTCTGGTTGGGTAGCCGGTCAAACCGGATGAAATACTACTCCAGCATCATTTCTATTAAATGGGGCCCCTGCGAAGACAAGGTTGTTTTAAGCTCTCCTCCCAGTTATTCGGCGGTATTTACCGAGACTGCCGGTACTCCCATAGCTTCAGCCGTATCCTCAGATAACTCCAGCGGCGACAGTGTGGTCTTACACCAGCCGGACACGGTACCAGCCAGGGCTTCGATATTCATGCCTAAAGGGGCATCCAGTGGAATATGGCTGGTGGCGTGTTCTCCTACAATATTAACAATGGGAGATCGTGCCCTTTTAGCATTCTGGAGGTTGGCTATCCCGTTAGCAAACCCGGGACCGAGATGAAGCAAAGTTAAAGCCGGTCTGTCCATCATTCTTCCGTAGCCGTCAGCAGCGCCGGTGCAGACTCCTTCAAACAGTCCCAATACCGGTTTAATACCGGGCCAGGTATCAAAAGACTGCGCTAAAAGGATTTCCGTGGTACCGAAGTTGGCAAAACAAACTTCAACTCCGGCTTTTTGAGCGGTTTTAATTACTAAATCGGCACCGTTCATTAGCTGGGTCCTCATGTCTATAAATTTTACGGGCTCATAGTGATGGATGCTTTTGCACGCGATTTTTCTTCATACAGGTTATTTAACAATATGAAATCGAGTTTACCGGTCTGCGGTAATTGTTCTTTAGCGATCTTTATAATCTGGTAGGGAGAGTATTTTTTTTCACCTTCGGGAGAAGCCTGTATTTCAGCTTTGATCCAGACATCCGTCTTGTATTGCTTTATACTGGCAATTTTATTCTCCGGTGAGGTACTTACACCTAAAAAGATCAGTATCACAAAATTTTGCTCATAATCAACCTGTTCCATTGCCATCGATTCTTCCTGAGAAATACCGGTGGTGGGGATCTGTTCCGGACCGGTTAATACCAGGATCTTTGGTGTAACAGGCTGATTAAAAGGATTATCACTTTTCAGACTGATAGTCTCATAAGTCAGTTCTGTTTCTTCTATGCTATAGACTGCAAAGGGAAGGAGAATCAGGATAATTAATAGAGCCAGGATGACTATAATTAACGTTCTGGTTTTCATTTCACTTCGATTATTGAATTAATTAGATTATGTATATGCTCTTCGTGTGACCAGAATTATGGCACTTATCCCGCGATTTGTCAAAATTTTTTCATGGCTTTTAGCTTTAAAAAAGAGTAATATATAGTTTAATAGGATTATTCATGACTTTTGAAGTATAATCATGAAAGGCTGCTGAAAAAACTTAACATGGCACAAAAAACCCTTGTCTTTATCGGTGCTCATCCTGATGATGAAACCTTCGGAATGGGAGCAGTATTAGCCAAGTATGCGTCTGACGGAGTTAAAGTTTACTATATTTGCGCCACCCGGGGTGAAGCCGGGACAGTTGATTCTGCCTATCTCAAAGGATATAAAGATATAGCAGAATTGCGTACTGCCGAGATGAGTGCGGCCGCCCGTATTCTGGGTTTGAAGGGGGTTATTTACTTGGGATACCGGGATTCTGGTATGCCGGGCACACCGGACAACCAGCATCCCCTGGCATTGATGAACGCTCCTCTCGAACAAATAGCCGGACGCCTGGTTAAAATAATTAGAGAATTACAACCGGGTGTTATTATTACTCATGATCCCAGCGGGGGATACCATCATCCTGATCATATTACTGTCCATAAAGCTGCGATTATAGCTTTTCATGCTGCCGGAGATCCTCAGCAATTTTCTGACGCCGGTAAGGCGTTTCAACCCGGGAAACTATATTTCGGTGTGCGTTCGCACCGGGTGATGAAAATATTTATTAAGCTGATGCCACTCTTTGGCCAAAACCCACATCAGTTTGGACGAAATAAAGATATAGATCTTACCAGAATCGTGAACACGGAATATCCCATCCATGCTGTGGTTCGTTTGCCGAAAGCTGCTATGGATATCCGGAACAAAGCTGCGGCATGTCATGCCAGCCAGGGTGGCGGACGTCCGCCAGGCAGCGGCTTTGGGTTATTCGGACTGGTTAATTCGATATTTAGCCTTACCAATCGTATTTTTGGATATCGTGACTATTTTATGAGGGCTTATCCGTCACCCGACGGCGGAAGCCGCGAATCCGATCTTTTTCAGGGTCTGGATTAATATTTCTCCAGTTCAGCCAGGCAGGCCACAATCCTGGGTACTGCATAGGTAGTGGCATGAGGCGGTGCATTACAGCAGGTTTTTACGATTAATTTCCCACCACATACTTCATCAGCCGCGGATTTAATAATTTTAGCCAGTTCTGGATAACATTTTTCAGTCACTGCCTGTGTACCATAGCTATCCTGATGTGTATCCATACCGCAGAGCCAGAATATCATTTCAGGTTTAAACCTCCTGATTCTATCCGGAACGCCTTTAAGCACATTGGCAATCTCTTCTTTGTCGGAAGAACCATGAGGCAAGCAGATCTTGGTATCACTCTGCATTTTATCACTGGTGTAGTCGTCATAATAGTCACCATGGCAAAAACAGATATGCAGCATCTCTTCGTCGTGCATGAAGAGATCACGAACTCCATCTGCATGATGTGTATCCGTGTCTACAATAGCGAAGCGTTTGGCTCCCAGGGTTTCTCTGGCATGCGGAATCCCCAGGCTTATCACATTAAAATAGCAGCCTCCCCAGGCGCTGTCGTAATGAGCATGATGTCCGCCGACGCCGCAAATAACCAGGGCGTTATCAATTTCTCCTTTCAAGACCTTCTCAGTTGCACCTAGCATGCCACCCACGGAATAAAGCGATACTGTCCACCACTGGCTGCGTTTAACCTCATTAATCCATTTCTGGCTGTGCAAACGTCTGATTTCCTTTTCAGTGGCCTGCCTGGATTCAAACCAGGTTATATTTGGCTGAGAGAAAAGACCTTCCTTTCCAATGCTTTGAAAGCCTTCTTCAACGCCCATGGCCAGACTGCTATAGGCCTGTTTGCCACACACATCATGATAGAATACACCGGTCTTTTTCATACTGTAACTATATCCTCCCTCTTATTATATAACACCAAACAAATACCTTTATTTTTATAGGTTTTTACTAATATGTTTATTGTGAGAATCTTTGCCAGCCAGAGTATTCTTAAATCAATTGGCGTAATACCGGATTGAAACCTGTGATTTTATCTTAACTTAATGCCATGTATTTTGCCAGCCGCCAGGCATCTTGCAATATGAGGACAAAACGTCTACAATTTGCCTGAGTTAAAATTGGTCACGGTCTGAAAGCCTGACAGCCAAAATAATTAAAAAGGGAGAAAATGAATGCCACAAGCCAAGTACAATGACCTTGTAAAAACATTGTCTTTCCAAAAAGGGCGGGGTGGGGCCAATGCCAGGGAACTGGTATTTGTAAGCGGTGAAGAAATGGCAGGATTCGACTTTAATTTCATCATTGGAGTATACGATCAAATTGGTGATTGGGCTCCTGGCCGCGGGGCTCATGTACACCCCTTCGATGAATTGCTTTTATTTTTTGGTTATGATCCTGAGGATATGAATTATCTGGGTTCAGAGATGGCGCTTTGCCTGGGAAAAGAAAGGGAAACGCATAGATTCAAGGTACCTACTGTAGCGGTTGCTCCTAAAGGCATGCCGCATTGTCCCCTGGTCACTGAAAAAGTCTACAAGCCCTTCGGTCATTTTCATCTGGCACTGGCTTCAAAATATTCAGGTGAAGCAGTAAAACAGGAAGGAACCACTGACGGTAATAAGTATCTGCATCTGATGCACAGTATGCAGGTTAAAAACGGACCAGGCGGAGCCGGGGCAATCCAGACCATATCTATGTCCGGTGATGAAATGGGAGGTCTTAATATCAATTTCACCATGGGACTCTATAATTCGGCAGGTCAGTGGCAGCCCGGGAAAGGCGCTCATATCCATCCTTATAATGAATGTTTGGTCTTTTTTGGACATAATACCGCTGATTTGAGTTATCTGGGTGCTGAATTAACTATTGAAATCGGTCCTGAACATGAAAAACATACAATCAAGGCGCCAACAGTGGTGTCTATACCCAAAGGTTTACCGCATTTTCCTATTGTTTGTAATAAAGTAGATAAACCCTATCGCATGATGCAAATAGGACTGGGAGCCAGGTATCAAAGTTCATGGATAGACCAGTAATTATAACCCATCCAGGCAGCGCTCATTTTGACGAAATGACTGCTATAAGTCTGGTTCTGGCAATGTATCCTGACCTTGAATTCAGGATCGAGAGGCGAGAACCAGCGCCGCAGGATCTGGATGATCCTAGCACCTGGGTGATTGACGTAGGCGAGCGGTATGAGCCAGAAAAACTCAATTTTGATCATCACCAGTCCCTGGACTGTCCCTCCAGTTTTGTCCTGGTGGCGGAGTACCTGGGCTTGGTAGCCAAATTGTCGAGCCTGCCCTGGTGGCATTTTAAAGACAGCGTAGATCGCTTTGGCCCGGTTAAAGCTGCAGTGCAATATAAAGCTGGGGATGATCTGGTAAACCGTAATCCGGTAGAAGACTGGCTGGTGGACAGTTTCGCGGCTGACCCTCAGGGATTCCTGCCGCAGCTAAAAACGTTCGGTAGATACTTGATTCATTATGCTGACCGGCTAAGCCGGCAGATATATATTTGGAAAAATGGACGTAGACTGATTATTGCCGGCGTACCGGCAATAATCAGTGAAACCGGTGAATCTTTCGGTCTCGATGAATTCCGGCGTTTGGAAAAGAATCCACCTGACATTGTTATATCACTGGACAGCCGGAGCAACGGCTGGCGGCTTTTCCGGTATGAAGGGTCGCCGGTGGACTTTTCCAGAATTGCCAGTCACCCTGATATAGCCTTTGCCCACAAAACGGGTTTTTTAGCCAAGACCAGGACCCGGTTGCCGGTTGAAGAGTTAATAGACCTGATCAGCCAGGCGGTCATCATGAAATGAAACTAAGTGTGTTTCCGCGTAAATCAGAATCTGTCTCCAATTAAACTGGCTCTCCTTTTAAAAATTAGGATTACCCTGTTTTACCCAGACTCCGACACGGGTTCAGACTGGGATTATTGAGGTCTTTGTCATCCTATACCTGAGATCATGACGGACGGTTGTGCATTTATCTGTGGGTTCTTTTGCATGGAGAGGGTGATCCTCTTTCGCTCCCGGTCTACGTCAAGAACCGTTACCATTACTTTTTGCTGGACTTTGACCACATCATGTGGATTTTTTACATAACGGTCAGCTAGTTTACTGATATGCACCAGCCCGTCCTGATGTACTCCAATATCCACAAAAGCTCCAAAATTGGTTACATTGGTTACTATACCTGGAATTCTCATTCCTGGAGTCAATTGTTCGAGGCTGTTGATGCCGGCAGCGAAAGAAAAGGCTTCAAACTTCTCGCGAGGGTCTCGACCCGGTTTGCTTAGCTCCTGCATTATGTCAGTCAATGTCGGCAGTCCGGCAGTTTCAGTAATATAACTGGATGCATTGATCTTTCGTCGCAACTCTTCTTTTTGCATTAAGTCTTGGACTGAGCATTCCAGGTCTTGCGCCATATGCTGGACGATGGCGTAGTTTTCAGGATGTATTGCACTGGCATCCAGGGGATTATCGGAATCACGGATGCGGATGAATCCTGCTGCCTGTTCAAAGGCTTTTGGGCCCAGACGTGGGACTTTTCTCAACTCCTGCCGGTTTTTAAAGGGCCCGTTCTGATTACGGTACTCTACTATATTTTTAGCCAGGGAGGGACCTACCCCAGATAAGTAAGTAAGCAACTGTTGGCTGGCTGTATTTACCTCTACACCCACATTATTGACGCAACTTAAAACTGTATCATCCAGACTTTGTTTAAGCATTCCCTGGTCTACGTCATGTTGATATTGTCCCACGCCAATTGACTTGGGATCGATTTTTACCAGTTCAGCCAGGGGGTCCATCAGTCTACGTCCGATGGAGACTGCGCCGCGGACAGTGATATCATGGTCAGGAAACTCTTCTCTGGCTATTTCTGAAGCTGAATAGATTGAAGCCCCGCTTTCATTAACCTGCACGATGAGAACGGTATCGGGGAGACTCAGTTCACGTATAAAGGCTTCAGTCTCGCGGCTAGCGGTCCCATTGCCTATGGCAATAGCCTGGACTGTAAAGCGTTTAACTAATTCACGCACAATCTTACCAGCTTCCTCTGTTTGCCTGGGAGAAAGAGCAGGGAAAATGGTAGTATTGAACAATAGCTTTCCCTGGGGGTTCAGACAAACCAGTTTGCATCCAGTACGGTAACCCGGGTCGATGGCCATGACGGTTTTTTGTCCCAAAGGGGGGGACATAAGAAGCTCACGTAGATTTTGCTTAAAGACCTTTACCGCTTCTTCATCAGCTCTCAATTTGGCCTCACGGCGGATATCGGTTTCGATAGAGGGCGCCATCAAACGTCGATAGCTGTCTTCCATGGCCAGGATAACCTGGTCCGCAGCCGGGTTCTGTGCCTTAATAAAATGCTTAAAAAGACTTGAAAGGGCTTTTTCTTCAGGTGGCCGGATGTTTAAATTGAGAACGCCTTCATTCTCACCCCTGAAAAGAGCCAAAATCCGGTGACCAGGCATTTTTGACAGCGGTTCCTTTAAATCGAAGTAGTCACGGTAGTTGTCTCCTTCAGCCTCTTTGCTCTGAGTGACGCTGGAGTGCAGGATTCCTTCTTCGGCAAAGAGTTGGCGCACGGAATGGCGGGCCACAGCATCCTCATTGATTTGTTCAGCCAGGATATCCCTGGCTCCGGCCAAGGCTTCTTCAACTGAAACGACACCTTTCTCTAAACTGATAAAGTCTTTAGCCGCTTCGACAGGATCAATCATGGCATCCTGGGCAAGTAGCAAAGATGCCAGCGGTTCAAGACCCTTTTCTCTGGCTATTGTAGCACGGGTTCTCCGTTTTGGCCGGAAAGGTAAATAAATATCTTCTAACTCGGTTATAGTCTCCGCTTCAGTAATTGCCTCGAGTAACTCCTCCGTTAATAACTGTCTTTCGTCCAGTGATTTAATGATAGCTTCACGACGTTTATCCAGTTCCAGCAACTGGGCCAGACGGTCACGTATGCTGGTGATTGCAACTTCATCCAGGGAACCCGTCTGTTCCTTTCGATAGCGGGCGATGAAGGGAACCGTAGCCCCTTCAGACAGGAGCGCCTTGACAGCCAGGGTTTGTCTTTCCGTTATCCCCAGTTCAAGAGCGATGCGTTGGGTATGCTTTTCAGCCATATCGTTTTCTCTTCCTTGAAGATGATTTACACTATAAGGCAGTTAATAACTATTGAACCATTTAACAGCACCTTAATCAAGAATTTCCAGTGAGCAAAAATTGCTGCAATAAAGTAAAATAGGGCAGAGGTGTTAATGAAAACGGAACTGAAATATGCCAAAATACGCAGCCTGATTTCACTTAGACCTCTTGAGGAAATGATCTCGGCTGACGGCCAGACTCGTAAGGTGTTATTTGAACTGGAGGATGGTAAGACCATTGAGTCCGCTCTTATGGTCTACAGCAAACCGGGATCCAGGCGGATAAGAAAAACAATCTGCGTCTCCAGTCAGGTGGGTTGTTCTATAGGCTGTGTTTTTTGCGCTACCGGAAAACAGGGATTCGAGCGTAATCTACGACCGGACGAAATCATTGAACAAATTCTCTATTTCCAAGAAGCAATGCCTAGCGGCAAGTCAGGAGAAAGCCCCTTAATGCCTGAGTTTAAAGTAACCAATGTGGTCTTTATGGGTATGGGCGAACCTCTGGCTAACTATAATAACGTCAAACAGGCTATTGGTATACTGAATTCGCCGAAAGGTCTCGGATTAGGCCGGCGGCAGATCACACTTTCGACTGTTGGACTGACCCCGCAGATAAGGCAACTGGCTGAAGATAACCTTCAGATGGAACTGGCGGTCTCATTGCACTCTGCAATGGATGAAGTTCGTAATCGCCTGGTTCCGTTAAATCAAAAATATCCTCTGGAGGAGTTGATACGTACATGCCGGGAATACTCTATTAAAAAAAAATGCCGTATATTTTATGAGTATGCTCTGTTTAGCGGCGTTAATGATGCAGAGGGAGATGCCAGGGCGCTGGTCAGCCTGATCCTCGGACACGATTGCTCAGTTAACCTGATTGTAGCTAATCCAATTTCCGGCAGTGTTTTTCATCCTCCAACCATAGAACGGGCTCTGGCATTCCAGAGACGGGTAATCCATGGTGGTATACGTTGCATGATACGGATTTCCAAAGGGACGGACATTCAGGCCGGGTGCGGTCAGCTAAAAAGCCGGTATCTGTCTTCAGGCACATTTCTACAGCCGGTCCAGTTACAGGTTGAGCAATCAATAAAACCATAACTTGAAAAAGCTGTAAAGACGCCTTTTAACTATTCTTCTGTTTTTTCAAATTATTTGCTATGTTTACTGGCAGTATCTTAAAATTTAACACTTTTCAGAAAAACATACTGGAGTACATTGGATGAATGGATAAATAATAAGAAATATGCATAAAAAATATATTTAATCAATCATCTTTGATTTATTTCGTTTAAGAGTTTTCTTAAACCCAGGCTTGACATCCTGTGCGTACGTTTGTATATTACAGGGAGTTTATGCATCAATTGCTATAAAGGAGGAAATAATTAATGAAAGCTGCTTTTATAGTAGCGCCCAGGAAGTTTGAGATTCGGGACATCCCGATGCCGACAATTACTGACGAAGAGATGCTGGTTAAAATAGAGGCCTGTGGTGTCTGTACCAGCGATATGCCCGGATGGCTAGACACGTTAAGCGACGAGATGAAAAAAATGCGGCCTTTCCCCAGAAGAGCCGGGCATGAACCTTCGGGCACAGTGGTGGAAGTTGGAAAACGGGTCAAGGGCTACAAAGTGGGGGATAGAATTACTGGTTTCTTCGCTGATGGCTGTTATGCTGAATACGTGGCTTTTGATCCGACGGACCCGCTACCTCGCGGGCATGGCTATATTATTGAAAAGATACCGGATAGTGTACCTTTTGAGCATGCCATGGGCGAACCTATGATGGACCTGGTATCCATAGCCAGAACCTGCAATCCGGAGTTGGGCGACTATGTTTTCCAGGTAGGCTGTGGTTTTATGGGCCTGGGTGTTATCGCAGGTGTGGCCAGTCCGAAGATCCGGGAATATATTGTCTGTGATCTGGATGATGGACGTTTAAAGTTGGCTAAAGAACTGGGTGCGACAATTACCCTTAACTCCAGCAAAGTGGATGTGGTCAAAGAAGTGATGAACATCACCGGCGGCAGGGGGGTTGATGTAGCTATAGAAGTAATAGGCCATCCCATCGGCATAAAGTTAACCGGTGCTGTAATCAAGAATAATCGTGCCAAACTTATCCTGGTCGGCTGGCATCAATCACCGGATACTTATGAATTGTTTAGCTGGATTAAATCGCCAATCATTTACAGTCCACAGGGTATCGGCATGTCTACAGACTATCATAGTGAACTAAAAAGAGCGATGTGGGCCGTTGAAAAAGGCATTTATCCTATGAAGAAACTGGTAACTCATAAGTATAAACTGGAGGATATCAACAAAGCCTTCGAGGATAATGTCAATAGAACGCCGGGATACATTAAGGGCGCTGTGATGCCCCATATGAAATAAAAATTGGCATATAATAAAAATAAGCCCGGGTTAATCCCGGGCTTATTTTTAAAAATAGATCACCCTTAATCTTAATTTGTGGTATTCTTTCGATTTGTATGAAAATGAACTGTTTAAATTTGATGTGACATGCCAGACTTGTACGATTAGGAGGCCCAACCATGTACGAGAACACAGGATCGTCTATGAATTCTACAGCAGTGCATTATGAGTTGTTTATTACAGAAGATGAAGCTAAACAGGGTACCACTAAACTCCTGCAGAGGAATCAAAAGCGTCTCCAGGTCAATATCCCGCCTGGAGTTGTAACCGGAAGCCTGGTTAAATTGAGCAATGCTTTACAAATTACTGACGGCCGTCCAGGAGATATCCTGATACAAATAAAAATTAAAACCATGGAATACAATGCTCCCAAAGCAGATACCATAGGCGTGATTGAAATTTCTGATGCTGATTTTGAAGACCAGGTATTAAGGTCGTCTATGCCTGTGGTGGTCGATTTTTGGGCCCCCTGGTGTGGACCCTGCCGTATGATGGCCCCGGTAATGGAAGCCGCAGCTATTCGATATCAGGGGAAATTTAAGTTTTGTAAGATAAACACCGACGAAAATCCAGAGACAGCCAGCCGTTACCATGCCATGAGTATCCCCATGCTGCTGGTTTTTAAAAACGGCCAGGAAATTGACCGGAACGTGGGTGCTATTCCTGAGCAGCAATTGTACTCCAGGTTAGATTCTTTACTGTAATGCAAATATCATAGGATGATAAAGCTTACACATATGATAGGGCTGGCGTGGTAGTCAGATACAGGTAAATCGGCGTATCAGGAGAAGACAGTTAATGAAATTATCTATAAGCGGCAAGGGCGGCAGTGGTAAGAGTACTCTGACATCTCTCCTGTCTCTGGCTTTCATGGACAGGGGTTATCATCCGGTTATTGTGGATGCTGATGAATCCAATTCTGTTTTGTACCGTTTGTTGGGCTTTAATTCTCCGCCGGTACCCCTGGTGGCTCTGGCGGGTGGACGGCAAATGGTACGACAATTAATACCTCCTGGATATAAACCAGGGGCCTCTGAAAAGGATACGCATATTCTATCCCATGCCAGGATAAGCCTGGATGAAATTCCCTCTGAAAATATGGCTCAAAAAGACAACCTGAGCTTGCTGGTGGTCGGGAAAATCGTCGAATCGTTGGAGGGCTGTGCTTGCCCCATGGGAGTATTAGGCCGTGAGTTCCTGAGTAAACTCCAACTTCATGAGAAGGATATAGTTATTACCGATATGGAAGCCGGAATAGAGCATTTCGGAAGAGGTTTCGAAGCCAGTCTGGATAGTGTAATAGTTGTGGTTGAACCCTCGTTCGAATCTATCAGCTTGGCTGAGCGAGTTGTTAAGCTGGCCGAAGGTTTAGCTATGAAAAACATCTGGGCAGTGTTAAACAAGGTCAATTCGGAAATTATGGCCAGCAGGCTTAATGAGGAGTTGCAAAAAAGGAAAGTAACGGTAATCGGTTCAATTCCCTATGATGAGGCGGTTTTCAAGGCTTGTTTGGAAGGGAAACCGGTTGTTACAGACAATCAGTATACTAACCGTGCAATTGCTGCTATTGTGGATTTTATTTTGGGTAAAAAATGTGCCTAATTTAGTACTTAATGCGATTTTTCAATTGCTTTTCTAAAACACTAATAATACCTAATAATGAGGCACTAACCAGAATAGCTTCCAGGTCAAGGTATTTTATTGACCATATGCGGCTTATGACTGCGGTAGTGCCCCCTCCAATAATCGCTGCCAGTGCTGCGTTAGAAGTCACTTTAAGCTGATTTTTAAAAAATCCAGCCAGAACCGGCAGGATAACACCGCAGGTAAATACTGTATACGCAAAAATAAGGGCATTGATTACTCCTTGCAGCATCAATGCCAGACCTAGAGAAATAGATCCCAATATCAGAACTCCTATTCTGGTGCAGGTTAAAACCTTCTTTTTATCCCATGAAGGTTTTTTCCTGGCCAAAACGTCTACGGTGATTATAGTACTGGCACTGAGGATGGTAGTATCTGCGGAGGACATTACTGCTGAAACCAGAGCTGCCAGTACCAGACCGCCTACCCAGGAAGGAAATAAGGACATCATCAGTGTGGGTAGAGCTTTTTCACCCGAAATTTGCGGAAACATAACGGAGGCTCCCATCCCCATAACTGTAATTGCCAGTGCGAGTGGAATCAGAAGTATAGCGGTATATATGACAGCTTTTTTTGCAGTGCGGCCGTCCCGGGCGCAAAACAAGCGGGAATAAATATCAGGTCCAACCACATAGGTGGAACCGACCAAAAGGAGTGTTGAAGCCAGGTCCGGAAAACCGAAATTGGAGCTCAGCGGAAAAGAAAAACGGTCTGCCGGTAAAGAATGGCTTAACCCTGCAAATCCTCCTACATACCATAAAGTAAAACCCAGTCCTAAAAAAATACCAAGGTAGATGATGGTAGCTTGAAAAATGTCCGTGCGGATTACGGCGTTCTGGCCGCCCCATATCACATAACTAATAAATATAAAAGTAAAAATTACCATCCACAGGTTTGTACTGCCGATACCCAGAGAAGAGAGTATTTTGCCAGCAGCGATTATTTGACCGGCAATTACACCAATCCAGGCAATGACAATAAGTATAGCTGAAGCCATGGCCACGCGGCTATTGTACTGCTTTTCAACCAGTTCCGGCAGAGTGTAGAGTCCAAACTCTCTGACTTTTTTGGCTAAAAAAAGGCCTAATACAAATAAGCCTGTACTGCCGGCTAAAAGCCACCATGACCCCGTCAGACCGCGGCTGAAACCCAATCCTGACATTCCGATAGTGGCAGATCCACCGGCAATGGTCGCCAGTAATGATCCGGTGATAAAAAAGGTTGAGACCCTCCGTCCGGAGACGAAGAAATCATCCAGTCCCCAGTGTTTACGGCGACTGACCAGACCAATTCCGATCACCAGGATAAGATATAAGATAACAATGGCTAATTCGATCATTTTCTTCCAAATGGCTGGTGTTGCTTAGATCTGAAAGTTCGTTGGCAAATCAAGTTTTATCATGTAACTGGATTGAGGAAAGGTGAATCTTTACACTTGGCGAGAAAACAAGTCCATCCCGTCGTCTTTAGGTGGGTTTTTGCTGACCCACCAGAGATACTTCAAGGTTTTTACCACAGTGGGGGCAAACCAGAGTGATCGTAACCGGCTGCTTCATAATACGTTCAGCCACAGCGGTTAAAACAGAGTCCATGTTATCCAGACGGTCATCCAGAATTTCAATACGTTGCTTTATGCGTTCTAGTTCGCTGTTTTCTTTTGCACCGGTACCAAACTTATTTTCATTTGCCAAAATCACACCTCTGTGCTAGAAGCTGCCATAAGACTCTTTAGCATTGTAGTCAGGTCCTATTGTTTATTCTATGGCATTAAGCAGGTTTGCCATCTCAATAGCTGTTAATGCTGATTTTGAACCTTCATTGCCCTGTTTTGTTCCGGCTCGCTCTATAGCTTGTTCCAGTGTATCGCAGGTCAGGACGCCATAAATAACCGGCAATCCGGTACTTAAAGATACTTGCGCTATTCCTTTGGTCACTTCTGCTGCTACGTATTCAAAATGAGGTGTACCGCCTCTAATAACTGCACCCAGGCAGATTATTGCGTCATATCTTTTGGTACCTGCCAGTTTTTGCGCTACTAATGGTATTTCAAAGGAACCTGGTACCCAGGTTACCTCAATGTCTTCCTCGTTGACGCCATGACGCAGGAGGGCATCCTGGGCTCCTTCGAGTAATTTACCGGTAATGAAATCATTAAAACGTGCTACCACTATACCGAATTTCAGCCCTTCTCCCAGTAGCATGCCTTCAAAACTTTTATTCACCGTCATCAGACTCTCCTCAATATATCCGAACAATCATATCAAAATCCGGATCTTTAAGCATTCCCTTCTTTGGCAATAGCCAGGTCCAGCTTATGTCCCATCTTTTTTTGCTTGGTTTCCAGATAATGCCGGTTATGCGGATTAGGCGTTACAATAACAGGTACAGTTTGCACAACTTTCAGTCCATGCCCTTCCAGGCTAATCACTTTTTTGGGGTTGTTGGTAAGAAGACGAATTTCATGTATTCCCAGATCGGTCATGATCTGAGCGCCTACACCGTAATCGCGCAGGTCAGGAGCAAATCCCAGCGTCAGGTTGGCTTCTACAGTATCCATACCCTTATCCTGAAGTGCATAAGCGCGGATTTTATTGTGAAATCCAATGCCGCGACCCTCCTGCCTCATATAAATAACTACTCCCCGTTTTTCTTTGGCAATCATTTGCATGGCTAAGGCTAATTGTTCTCCGCAATCACAGCGAAGACTCCCAAAGATGTCACCGGTGGCACATTCGCTGTGAACTCTGATCAGCACAGGACCGGGAGAAGTCAAATCTCCCATGACCAGAGCCAGGTGTTCCGCCGGATCAACATCGCTTTTGTAGGCAATGGCTGTAAATTCTCCATATTTGGTAGGCAATCTGGCTTCTGCAACCCGGTGTACCAGTTTCTCATGACGTAATCGGTATGCTATTAGATCACTTACACTTATTATTTTGATATTATATTGCTGTGCCATAATGGTCAATTGAGGTAATCTGGCCATGGAGCCATCTTCGTTCAATATTTCACAAATAACCCCGGCTGGATAGAGACCTGCCATTTTTGCCAGATCAACAATAGCTTCAGTATGCCCCGCCCTTACCAACACCCCGCCATCTCTGGCTCTTAATGGAAACATGTGACCTGGGCATACCAAATCGCTGGGTTTGGTGTTGGGGTCGATTATGGTTTGCACGGTCTGTGCTCGGTCTGCGGCTGAAATCCCGGTACTGACTTTGTATTTTGCTTCTACAGAGACAGTAAAGGCAGTGGTAAAGCGTGACGTATTTTGCCCTACCATCATGGGTATATTCAGTTCATCCAATCGTCGTCCGATAATTGGCAAACATATCAAACCACGCCCATGCATGGCCATAAAGTTAATGGCCTCCGGCGTGATTTTGCTGGCAGCAATAGCCAGGTCCCCTTCGTTTTCTCTATCCTCATCATCTACGATGATCAGGAATTTACCCGCTTTGATATCCTCGATAGCTTCAGGAATGGTTGACAATGTCATATGTACCTCCACATCAGTGTCCACCCATTACCTTAAATTATGAAAAAATAAGATGTATAATAATACTTTAAATAATTTAAAATATTTATAAAAACCCATTTTCTTTTAATAAATCCAGTGTCAGACGAGAACGGGGTGGTTTTACCATTTGCTCAATATACTTGGCGATTATATCTACTTCCAGGTTGATCAAATCCCCTGTTTTTCTAAAATTTAAATTAGTTTGTGCCCTTGTAAAGTCAATGACCGAGACTTCGAAGTACGTATCTGTACGGGCCGTTACAGTTAAACTTATTCCATCTACTGCAATAAACCCCTTTTCGACTATATAACGCATAATCATATCCGGGGCTTCAAATCGTAAGATATTAGATCCTGAGGCTGGCTTGGTGGAGATCAGTCTGCCAACCCCATCAACATGTCCCTGTACAAGGTGTCCTCCCAGCTCTCCACCGAACTTTAAGGGAGGTTCAAGGTTAACCGGGTCTCCGCTTTTTAAGGTTCCCAAGCTGGTACGCATGAGGGTTTCAAAGCTCAACCCTACAGTAAAACTACGGGCATCGAAATTGGTTACAGTGAGACAGGCGCCGTTGACAGCAATACTTCTGCCCAGTTCCATATTTTTAATAACCTGATTAGCATTAATTACTAATTGCTCCGGATAAAGCGCTACGACCTGTCCTATCTCAGCCACAATACCCGTAAACATGGATTATTTAACCACATATCCGCTAATCATGATATCTTCGCCTACCCTTTCGATCTTAACTTGTTTTAACCTGGCGCTGTCAACCAGCCGGTTGGCGCCTCTCCCTGCGATGGCGGGGCGGGCTTCCTCACCACCGATAATCATGGGGGCAAGAAACGCTACTACTTTATCTACCAGTCTGTTATCTACCAGCGATCCAAGAAGAATACCGCCGGCCTCTACCAGGATACTGGTTATCTGTCTTTTCCCCAGGATTTGTAAAAGGTCAACTAGATCGATAACACCTTCGTCTGAAGGCAGTTCCAATAACTCAGCTCCGGCTTCTTCATAACGGATTTTTTGTCTGGGAGAAAGATGTGTTCCGACAACCAGCAGGGTTTTCCCTGGTTCGCCGAAAATGCGTGATGTGGGTGGAGTACGCCCCTGTCCATCCACTATAATCCGCAGCGGTTGTTTGCGGGTGGTTCCTCCTCTATCGGATAACCTTACTGTTAATAAGGGATCATCGGCAATTACGGTATTTGCCCCCGTCATCACAGCATCAGAGATATATCGCATGTGATGTACCTGTTTTCTGGCCATGTCTCCGGTAATCCATTTTGAATCACCGGAACGGGTGGCTATTTTCCCATCCAGACTGGCTGCAAATTTCACTGTAACAAAGGGTAAACCTGTGGTAATATACTTAATAAAAGACTCGTTAACTGAAGCTGCCTCAATGGCATGTTCCCCGACGTAAGTTTTTATGCCTGCTTTCTGTAATTCGGCCAATCCCTTACCGGAGACTAATGGATTAGGATCGATCATAGCCAGATGGATTTCTTGGATTCCTGCCGCTATAATCGCCTGGGTGCAGGGGGGTGTTCTACCGAAATGGCAGCAGGGTTCAAGCGTGACGTATAAAGTTGCTCCGTGTGCTTCTTCACCAGCCTGTTTTAAAGCCACAATTTCTGCATGATCATGGCCTGGTGGTTGTGTGTAACCCTGCCCCAGTACAATATTGTTTTTAACCACCACTGCTCCCACAGCAGGGTTGGGACTTACCTGACCCTGGGCCAGTTTCGCCAGTGCAAGGGCTATTTCCATATAATCCATTTCCAGACCATTCTAGCATCTCTTTTTTGATCACTGCAAATCCAGCGAACCGGGATGTGAGGTGTCTGTTATTATTTTGTTTCTGATTTTTTGATGAACCTCAGAGGGGAGAAATCATAGTATTTCAGTCGCCGGAAGATGATTTGCCTCTAATAAAGCGTGTGTTAGGACCTCCCGGGAATAGGGTCGAGGTTAAGAAAAATGCGGTCTTTATCAACTAGACTCAATTAATTGAACCATATTTAAAAGAGTAGCCGAAACATATTTTTAACTCTTTTATATTTCCGTTAGAGCACTATTTTATACTGGGTAATAATAGAAAATTTAGCCGCGATTCACATTTCGGATGGACAGTCCCCAAGGAGAATATAGCGCGTAGGGCCTGGATTTATACCTGGTCGCTGGAAAAGTGGGGATTAATACCGAACTACCAGTTACCTATGGATAACACAACTTTAGAAGCTTCACAATCAGGCAGTTAAAAGATGATATTGGAACACCGGATCCCAATAGGTTATAATTAATTTAAGATTTAAGGAAATCAAGTTGACATGAAAGGCTTTTTAAAAGAATTATTTATTACGCTGGGATTAGCGTTGGTAATATTCTTACTACTTCAGACCACTATTCAAAGTTCTATTGTTTTGGGCAGTAGCATGGAACCAGGTCTGGAGGACGGCCAACGCCTGATAATCAACAAAGCCGTTTATCATTTCCGCGATCCTGCTAGAGGTGACGTTATTATACTGCATCCTCCGATTGAACCTCAGAAAGAATACGTTAAAAGGGTGATTGGAATTCCCGGCGATACAATTGAGGTTCGTAATGGTGTGGTTTACATCAATGGGTCGCCCTTGTACGAACCTTACATAAAAGAGACACCCAGAAATAATTTCTCACCATTTACCGTCCCTGAGAATAATTATTTTGTAATGGGTGACAACCGTAATAATAGTAATGATTCCCGTACCGGTTGGACAGTCACCAGCGATAATATTATCGGAGAAGCATGGTTACGCATCTGGCCGTTAAGTAAATGGGGAACTGTGCAGAGTTATAACTTAAGCGATCAATTAATTGCATCCGGTAATAACGATCAGTTAGAATCAAAGCTTATTGGAGTTATCGAATGGCCTTAAGTGCTGAACAAATATTTGAAAAATCCGGAGCTATTTTAAAAGGCCATTTTTTACTGACTTCCGGTCTTCATTCGCCAGTGTATTGGGAGAAATTCCAAGTGCTTCAATATCCACATTTTACGCAAGAACTATGCAGTCAGATTGCAGCACATTTTCGATCTAAAAATATTCAGGTCGTAGCCGGCCCAACCACCGGTGGAGTTATCCTGGCTTTTGAAGTTGGACGTCAATTAGGAGTTCGCGGCATTTTTGCAGAAAAGAAAGAAGGTTCAACAGAAAGGACTTTTAGACGTGGTTTTAACATTGATCCGGATGAAAGGGTGTTAATTGTAGATGATGTTCTCACTACCGGCGGTTCCGTAAAGCAAATGGTTGACGCGGTGAATCATTTGAAAGGCAATCTTATTGGAATTGGAGTTCTGGTAGATCGTTCTGAACAAGGCGTCGATTTTGGGGTTCCTCTGTTTAGCTGTCTCCGGGCTCCTGCCATCTCCTATAAACCGGAAGTCTGTCCTTTGTGTGCTGCTCAAGTACCTCTAACCAAGCGTGGCAGCAGCTAATTTGTTTACCCCCCTTTTTAACCAGTCCGTCCGAATTCTTTTTCCAGGTATTGAATCGTAATTTGTACCAGCGTTGGTCTGCCATGAGGGCAGCTATTGGGTAAAGAGGTAAGTTCTAATTGTGCTATCAATTCACGCATTTCAATTTCATTCAAAATCTGCCCGGCCCGGATGGCGCTGTGGCAGGCTAAAACAGCACTGAGGTTCTCCGACCAGGCAGCAGAGGGGTTTACTAATAATTCTCTTAACATTCCCACCCAATCACGGTCCTTAAGTATTGCCGGTACAGAGCGCACTAAGAAGGTCCTGTCGCCAAAATATTCAATGTCAAAACCGAAATCCACCAGCTCTTTCAGGTGAGTATTGAGCAGTTCAACCTGCCTTGGTTCTATTTCAAAGGGTTCAGGCTTTAAGAGTCCCTGTATCTCAATTTTGTGAGAATTACGCTGTTGATTTATTTTCTCAAAAAGAATCCGCTCATGAGCTGCATGCTGGTCTATGAGGTAGAGGGCATCCGGTCCTTCTGCGACAATATAAGTACGCGCTAACTGTCCCAGCACTCTTAACAGTGGGAGTGTGATACGGGGTATAGCGGCAGGTGGCGGGTTGTATTTCACCTTTTCCGCAGTTTTACCGGTCAACACGGAATGTATTCCGGGTACAGAAGTGGGCCTAGATGGAATTCTAAACTGGGAGACGCTTTCTTCAATCCGGTGGACCGGGCTGGATTGTACTAATACCTGACGGACTGCTTTTTGCACGGCGCTGAAAACAGCTCGCTCATCCTGGAATTTGATTTCCGTTTTGGCCGGATGTACATTGACATCTATCTGGTTCGCGGGAATTGAAATATTAATAACTGCAATCGGGTGTTTGCCCTGCATTAACAATCCGTGATAGGCTTCTTCAATTGCAAAATTGAGCAGCCGGCTATTAATCCAACGTCGGTTAACGAATAAGCTGATATAGTCACGGGTGGCGCGAGAGATATTGGGTGTGCTGATCATGCCTGATATGTTTATTAAAGGCTTATCAGCTTCTTCCGGTGCATCTTGCAAAGGTATTTCCAGCATATTTTGGGTTGTCTCTAATCCATAAACCGCGGTAATGCTATCGCTCAATTTACCGCTCCCCGGGGTTCGCAGAGTAGTTTTCCCATCGACCATTAAACAGAACTTGATTTCCGGATAAGCCATAGCATATTGACTGACTAGATTGGCAATATGCCCGGTCTCAGTGGACTCTGATTTTAGAAATTTTAAGCGGGCTGGTATACGGCGAAAAAGATTCTGTACAGTTACAGTGGTACCGGGTGACCTGGCTTGAGACTCATGTTGGATCATTTTGCCATAATCCAGATTTAAAAAGGTGCCGGCCGGTTCATCTCGGGAGCATGTTAACATTTGAACCTGTGCCACGGCTGCAATACTGGGAAGGGCTTCACCGCGAAAACCCAGGGTGTTCAAATTCTGTAAATCCTGGAGGTTTTCTATTTTGCTGGTCGCATGACGCTCGAAAGCCAGCTCAGCTTCTTTCTGGGGAATTCCGGAACCATTATCCGTCAGGCGTATCAGGCTTATTCCTCCCCCCTTAACCTCTACGGTTATCTGTGATGAGCCTGCATCCAGCGCATTTTCTACCAGTTCTTTAGTTACCGAAGATGGACGTTCCACTACCTCTCCGGCAGCAATCTGGCTGATTACCCTGGTATCCAGTATTTTTATTGCCATCTTAGATCAACTATACACGTTAACGTGTAAATATGCAAATATATTAGGCCTGGAAACCTTTATGTAGCCTGATGACTATACTTATTAATGGGTAAAAAAGCTAAAATTTATTGAAAACATTTCCAGAAATCACTATGATATTTTTTTACCTCATCAATTACCTGCCTGGTTTCTTCCAATACCAGATCCTGTTGAAATTTTTGAGGAATGGGCTCGGGTTCATCCACGCTTACCGGAAATCTGGCTATACCGCTAAGAAGAGATAACCAGGCATAGGGCAAAATGTCCTTATTATAACCTGAGGCGATGAGGTCTATTTGTCGGCCCTGGCATATTTCTGCTATTTCACGTATTTTTTCCCCTAATTTTTTAAATCCGGCTACCGTCATTCCAAGATAGGTTAGACCATCATTAAAATGAGGATCGGATCCTCCGTTGCGTATTATGATCTGGGGTTGGAATTCCAGAGCCAGAGGGAAAACGATTTCATCTAAAGCAAGCTGGTAAGAGTCATCTCCAGCATAAACAGGAAGAGGGATATTAACTGTATGTCCCCGTGCTTTGCCGTCGCCAATTTCCGAGGCGAATCCTGTACCCGGATAAATAGTCCGAGGGTCCTGATGGATATCTATGAATACCACCCTTGGATCAGCACGAAAATACTCTGCTGAACCGTTTCCCGCATGTGCATCGGTGTCAAGTACCAATATCCTCTCCAAATTGTAATGTCCCAAAAGGTAAGCCGCGGCAAAAGCCACATCATTATAAATACAGAATCCCTCGCCAAACCGGCGTTTAGCATGATGCATGCCACCGCCGATGGATATGACCTTTTGATATTGTCCTTTTTGGATTAAATCACAGGCCAATTTTGCCTGACCGACTATTAACCTGGCACATTCCTCCAGTTTACCTGGATTACTGACTGGTCTATTGTCCATGGACTGATATCGGCTCAGGTTTTCATAAAAATAGCTCCAGCCGGCATGAGCAGCCTGAAAATAATCTCGGCTGAATTCTATATAGTCCCTGTCACATATCCTGAGAAGATCGTCCTCGGTAGCCCATTCGGCAGCTATTATCTTATAAAATTGATTGGGGCCAAGATGAGACTGTAAAAAGCCTGGGAAGGTAATATATCTATCACTGCGAAAGGGGTGTCCTGGACCAAAATCATACTCCTTAAGTTCATCCCGGTATAGAATGGCAACAGTCATGAGGTATCTCCTTTCACACAACAGATAAACGTGATTGAATCCCATAGTGAATTATTACACTATAGCATACTACATAATTGGAGATTATTAAAGCACACCCCACATTTTCCTATCAAACAAAGTTGGCTAATCCTGAGCTTTCTCACCTGTTGATATAGTTACTGCGTGACTGTTTGATATCATTTGATGGTGTATTTTACCTGAATTGTTTGTGAATACTGTATGCTCGATTTGTATATGCTTTGAATCCGTGCTTGACGCCTGATGAGTCATCTAGTAAAATTAGCTTGCAAGAGGGTGGTTAGCTCAGTTGGTTAGAGCACTGCGTTGACATCGCAGAGGTCATTGGTTCGAGCCCATTACCACCCACCATTTTTAAAGTTTTCCTCTTCGGAATTTCCTTGTCTATATGTTTATTTTTTATCTGTTTAACTTCTGTATTTTGACCTTTATACGGTAAGAATAGTGCAAATCCGTATTGACTAAAAGATTGTATACGATACAATTTGCCTTAATATTATCTTAATTTTTCTATTTGTTTTATAAATCATGATTATTGTCATATTGACATAGAGGCTATACTATGCTTTACTAAGCTCAAAGTAAGGTAAATTTTAGCTTTGAGGTAATAAGATGATATTAAAAAATAGATTCAGATTTTTTCTGGTAACAGCCGTGGCAATCATTCTTATCAGCATTCTGTGTTTTTCTTCCATTCCGGTCAACGCCATATCGATAAGTGTCGGTTCTCCTGTGCCTTCGTCTCCCACCGGCGGCAGTACGGCTTCTTTTACCGTGGTCCTAAATGTCACTGATCAGGATGTATTACCAGTAAGTTCCGTCAAGCTGGATATTTATAACGTGGATTATCCGTCGGCTTACCGGGATACCTTCACTGATCTGCCTTTGAATACTACCAGTACTTCGGTTACCAAAACCAGTACCACCAACAGCAGCCATACGCTGACCATTTCAGCCATTGGCACCAACTGGGGCAGCGGGACAACTGACAGGTATGGATACGGCACTCTGGACAGCGGCACTACCGGGAACTACTCCTTTGGCAATAGTTTTGGCTACGGCTACAGCGTGGGCGGCGTCTATAAGGGCAATGCTTCTCTCACTTATACCGCAGTGTGGAATGTACCCACCAATTTTATTTCCGGCACGTACAAGGCTGAACTGAGGGCCAGTGGAGATTCTTCCCATGCCTTCCTGGGAAGCAGCACTACTTTCAGCGTTAATGCTTACGGCACCACCCCTACCCTCACCTCCCTCTCAACCTATACCGGTTATACGGGAACAACCGTATATGTATACGGTACCAATCTGAACTCTATCAGCACGATATATTTTGGGGGAACGCCGGCCAGCAGCACCACAGTGAATTCTGCCACCATGATAACCGCGGTGGTTGGCTCTGGCTCAACCGGCAATGTAAGCGCTCTTTCATCCACTTACGGGACAATCACTTCTTCTCTCTACTTCACCTATTCCACTTCCACCGGTAATATCGTTATTACTGATCTTTCAGTTAATTCAGGCACTTATGGTACTACCGTGTTAGTCTTCGGCAGCAATCTTTCCACCATTACCACCATTTATTTCGGGGGAACACCGGCTGTCAGCACGGTAGTGAATTCACCCACCCAGATCACCTGTGTGGTGGGATATGGATCCAGCGGCTATGTGACCGGTTATTCAACAGCATATGGAACGGTGAACTCCACGGTTTATTTTTATTACCTGGGCTCAACCGGGACGCCGGTGATCAGTTCTCTCTCCAGCACAAGCGGTGGTTATGGATCAACTATCTATGTTTACGGCTCCAATCTCTCCACAGTCACCACCATCTACTTTGGCAGTACCGCGGCCATCAGCACCACCGTTAATTCATCCACACAGATCACGGCAGTGGTGGGTTATGGATCCAGCGGATATGTGACCGGTTACTCATCTACCTATGGTACTATAAACTCTACAGTATATTTTACGTATACAGGGACTTCATCCTCGGTTGTACTCAGTTCACTCTCCACCTCATCAGGTGGAACTGGCACTACGGTGTATATCTACGGTTCCAATCTTTCCAGCGTAAGTACAGTCTACTTTGGTGGCACGGCTGCCACCAGCACCGTCGTAAATTCAGCCAGCCAGATCACGGCAGTGGTGGGATCCGGCTCTAGCGGCTATGTAAGCGTCTATTCACCTACCTACGGAACTATAACATCCAGTTTATACTTTACCTACACTGGTACTTCATCCTCAGTGGTAATCAGTTCGCTCTCTACCACATCAGGTGGAACTGGTACCAGCGTGATTATCTACGGTTCCAATCTTTCCAGCGTAAGTACAGTCTATTTCGGTGGCACGGCTGCCACTAGCACCGTCGTAAATTCAGCCAGCCAGATCACGGCAGTGGTGGGATCCGGCTCTA
>CAYLRY010000002.1:105697-133863 GCA_964386535.1 uncultured Dehalococcoidales bacterium
CTATTCACCTACCTACGGAACTATAACATCCAGTTTATACTTTACCTACACTGGTTCTTCATCCTCAGTAGTAATCAGTTCACTCTCTACCACTTCAGGTAGCTATGGAACCAGCGTGATAATCTACGGCTCTAACCTCTCTACCGTGACTACGATCTATTTTGGAGGTACGGCTGCCACCAGTACCACAGTGAATTCAGCTACCCAGATTACGGCTGTGGTGGGATATGGATCTAGCGGTTATGTAACTGCCTATTCATCAACTTACGGTAACATTTCGTCTTCTTTGTATTTTACTTATACCGGGACTGCTACTGCTCCTACCATTACCACTTTTTCACCGACCAGCGGTCAAATCGGAACCTCAGTGATTATTACTGGCAATAATCTTTCCAATGCCTCATCTGTTTCTTTTGGAGGTACGGCTGCTCAGAGTTATACCGTTAACTCAGCTACACAGATAACGGCTGTAGTAGGCACCGGTGCCAGCGGTGCGGTCAGTGTTACCACTCCCTATGGGACGGCCACCCTTGGTGGGTTTAATTTCACCTCTACCACAGCCTCGACGTCATTAACAGGAAAAGTAGACAGCGCCGGGAAATTTAATACCGATGTAACGGCCAGTTCACCAGATAATCTAGCCTCGGTCACTATAGCATCCGGGGTCACGGGTAAACTCGGCGGGGCAGCTTTAACTCAGATTAGCGTTACTAAGGTTGACACGGAAAATGTTCCCGGGGTTCCTACTGCATCCGGTTTGGTATCAGGCGCTTATGATTTTAGCCCCAATGGAGCTACTTTTGATAAACCAGTAACTATCAGCTTAACTTACGATAGCTCATTGCTGCCTGCTGGTGTGGCGGAATCTTCCATCTTTGCCTGCTGGTGGGATTCCAGCAGTAACAAATGGGTCAGTCTTTCAAGTAAAGTAGATACAGTCAATAAGAAAGTCTCAGCACAAATTGATCACTTCACTATTTTCTCGGTTATGGGCTCAACACAAAAAGCTACTTTTGGAGTAAGTGATTTACAGATTTCTCCGAAGGAAGTCCAGGCGGGTAAAGAAGTTACCATCAGTGTAATCGTAGGTAATGTTGGACTGGTTTCGGGAAGCTATGAAGTTAACCTGATTATAAATGGGAAGGTGGAGTCTGTTAAAAAGGTGGAAAACGTACCCGGTGGAAACAGCATGAAAGTCAACTTCACCTACACTCCTAAAACCGCCGGCACCTATAAAGCGGAAGTAGACTATCTGAATGGGACCTTTACTGTTACCGCAGCACCGACCACACCGGCTGTTACCACCACTCCTGCGACTACCACACCACCTACTACCACTATTAAACCGACTACCACCACTGCGGCAACGACCCCGGCGGTTACTACTACAAAGCCAACTCCTACCGATGAACCATCCGGTGGCGTCAACTGGTGGTTAATTGGAGGAGTGATTGTAATCTTCCTTATCATTGTGTGGATTATTTATCGTGTTATAATCTATCAACGAAAACAAATAAAATAACCAGGAAACCTTGGGTGATATAGTTTAACCCCAGAGTTTTGAATAAGACTTACCCGCAAATTGATCTTTCCAGTTTGCGGGTTTAGTATTTTTATACTATGTATAAAAATACTAAACCCGCAAAATAGAGACTATGCTGGTTAACCCTAAGAAGAGCGTGATGGACCAACCACACCAATAAAGAGCGGAATCTTATCTTCTAAAAGGAGTTGTTTATGCATTACGAAAATTTAATTGTAGAAAGAGAGAGCGGTCTTTTCCTAATCACCTTTAACCGTCCCCAGGTAATGAATGCCCTGAGTCCGGCTCTACTGGAGGAACTCAAGGAAGCTATTCTTGAAGCAGGAGAAGATCGAGGTACAGCGGTGGTAGTGATTACCGGCAGTGGCAGAGCTTTTTCGTCAGGAGCCGATCTGCAATCGCTGGGTGATATCAAGCTGGAGAACGGCCGCGTAGGCTCTGTAATCGATGCAGCGGCCAACAGCGTCATTGAAACCATACAGAACATATCAAAAGTAGTAATAGCCATGGTTAACGGGCATTGTTATACAGGTGCGCTGGAAATAGTCTTGGCCTGTGACCTGGTAGTGGCTTCAGAGGAAGCCAGGTTTGGCGATACGCATGTACGGTGGGGTATCCGCCCGAGTTGGGGCATGAGCCAGCGGTTGCCCAGGGCTGTGGGATGGCTAAAAGCTAAAGAACTGTCTTTTACGGCGGAAACCATTACTGCTCGTCAGGCTGAGAATATCGGATTGGTCAATATTACCGTGCCGGCAGATAAACTGGAAGAGACCGTCAGGGACTTAGTTAGAAAAATATCAGCCAATAGTCTGGAAGCCATCGCGGCCTATAAATTTCTTTATAATCATACCATGAAAGACACGCTGCAAAAGGGCCTTGAATTCGAAAAATATACTGAATTCAATATCAGCGATACCCAGACCAGAGTGGATAGTTTCCGTAAAAAGAAAAGCAAATGACAAGGAATGAGTTAACCGTAAAATAATTTCTGTAACACCCAAATGTGCATATTCACGATGCCTCAGATAGTCAGAGTCCTGAGGATTGAGGGGAAGCAGCTCGCACCGTGCTATAATACATTCTTTCGCCGCGACCAGGATGGGGTTTCAAGCCTTTAAGCCCGCTGGCTATTCCTTTTTTGTTTGTCCAAGGAAGAAAGATAGCCGCCGTAATAGCCGATGGTCATTAGAATCAGGTCATGCATATATAATTTCCTATTTTTTCCAACTATTAATTCCATGCAGAACTCCCTGGTAGCTGAGATGGCCTCTTCAACCCTGGCTTTTTCAGCATCTTCTAATTCGCATTCAGGGTTATTAAAGATCCCTTCTTTGAATTCCCGCAGGTATTCCAGAATAAGTTCAGGAGTGGCGATGTCCTCATCTTTCCATTGCACCATAAAGGCTGCTCCTTAGAAAATGGTTGTAATTAATAAAAACTAAGGATGGCTGACCGTTGCTTAAAGCCAAGTCAGCCATCCTCTACAGTTATTGATTTTTGTTAAAGACCCAGATATACGGCTAAACGTTTCCGGTGGTAGTTGGGATCTCCCAAATAGGAATATAGAGTCTTGGATTTCTTACTCCAGAGATAGAGAGGGTATTTTTTATCCACGCCTATACCGGCATGTACCTCATGTCCCAGGTGACCGCATTCCAGGAAGGCTTCACTGGCGACAGTCTTGGCCAGGGATACAGCCGCTGACTGTTCTGCTTCAGATTTGTTAGTATCCAGCTTCCAGAGTGCTTCATTGGTAGTCCAGCGGGCTCTTTCAAGCTGGTTGGCTTGTTCTATGATATAGCCTTGTACCCATTGAAAGGCTCCGATTGGTTGACCAAATTGCACCCTGGTCTGAGCATACTGGACGGTCAGGTCTAGCAGATACTGGCAGCCACCCACCATATAAGCACAGAGAATAGCTGTGGATTGATTCAAAGGTTTAACCATTGCAGGCCAGGCGTTGTTTTTTTCTCCCAGGATATTGGACGCCGGTACCGTTACGTTGTTAAAGGTCAAATCGTTAAGCTTCTCCCCGGTAAATCCTGACAGACTGCGGCAGGATAGACCCGGCGAGTTTTTATCTACCAAAAACAGAGTAATTCCTTTTGAAGGATCTCCATTTTCCTCAGTCCTGGTTACACAGATTAACTGATCAGCTATTTGAGCATCAGGAACAAAACGTTTTGTGCCGTTAAGGACATAATCATCTCCATTTGGCATTGCTTTAAGATGGATACACTCAGGGCCCCAGCCATAGTCCGGTTCGGTCAGGGCCAGTGTAAGGATTTTCTCTCCGCTGCCGATCGCGGTCAGTAAATCCTGTTTTTGCTCAGCGCTTCCAAGGGCTTTAATAATCGTTCCGCAAAGCACTGATGATAAAAAGAAAGTACCAGGCACCAGTGCCTGTCCCATTTCCTCATAAATAATAGCCAGATCAAGCAAACTGCTATCCATCCCACCACAGGATTCAGGAAATATCATACTTAGCCATCCCATATCGGCGATCTTACGCCATAAATCAGGTGAAAAACCATTATCGCTCTGGTCTATTTGTTTCATTGCCGTCCAAGTACATTCGTTTTTTAAGAAATCACGGGCGGCGCTTTTTAGCATTTTTTGTTCTTCATTAAGAGACAAATCCATTAATATTTCCTCCTGTTCATCTATTTCCTGGCAGTCTTGGCGCCGCGACCTAAGCCCAGTCCACGAGCCATCATAATTTGCTGCATTTCAGGAGTACCGCCAAAGTGGGTACAATCGCAATTGCGAATCTGATATTCAACCTCTCCTCGTAATAGTTGAAGCTCAGGATCATCCAGAAGTGCTGCAGGCCCCAGTATACCAATTAAAGCTCTCCCCATTTGAGGTGAATGACGTTTTTGATGTAAATAGGACTGCGTTCCGGTATAACGTTCGGGAGTTATTTGCCCCTTAGCCATGGCATAATTGCGGAGCCCCCAAAGCCGGCTGATGTTTTGTTCAATATACAGGTCAATCAGCATTTGCTGTACAGCAGGATCGCTGCTCAGCGACTGGCCGTTTCTGGTATTGTTTTTGCAGTAATCTATTACCTTTGAAATAAAGGAGGTGCGCGGTACTGCCGAGCCTTCTCCCCCACGTTCGACACCCAGGGTAGCCTGGCTTACCGCCCATCCTTTGCCTCTGGCTCCGATAAGACGGTCGGCTGGGCAGCGAACATCTTCACAGATTACCTCCCATTTTTGACCGGTAACAGAGGATACCAGATCAAGCGGGGTGCAGTGAATTCCGGGAAGGTCAGCAGGTATAAAAAAGGCGCTGATATTCTCATGCCTGGGCGCCTGGGGATCGGTCACCGCCAGCCAGTAAAAATAATCTGGAGGTATTGGATCTTCACCTACGAAAACCTTGGTGCCATTAATAATATAGACGTCTCCATTTTGCACCGCAGTGCTTTTCAGTGAAGCCAGGTCGCTGCCGGCATCAGGTTCAGTAAAGCATTGCCAGCCAATAACTTCACCCTTCAGCAGGGGTACCAAGAGCCTCTTTTTTTGATCCTCTGTGCCATATGCCATAATACCTGAAGTATGAATTCCCGATACTTCAGGGAGCAAAATCCAGCGGCCTTCTTCAGCTATTTTATTAAACTCTTCGATGAGAATGAAACAATGCTCCGAATCAAGTCCCCCGCCGCCGTATTGCTTGGGGTATTTAGGGGCAAACCATCCTTTAGCTCCCAGTTTGCGTTGCATTTCCCTACCCTTTTTATAATTTTCAGGGGAAAGCAATGTACGGGCAGCATGGTTTAAGGGCTCTTTTAAGGCATTTTCTTCGATGAAGGTACGTACCTCACGGCGAAAGGCTTCAAGTTCACTCGAAAAATGGAATTCAAAATCCATAATGGTTCCTCCTTTGTGATAGAGAACGATCAAATTCGGTGTTAATTAAAAATGTAAATAACAAATGTTTTAATATTAATAAATAACTTGAATTTGTTCCAGCCGGGTTATTTCTTCCGGGGACAGATTCAGCAGTTTTTTAAAGACATAATCATTATGCTCTCCCAGCACTGAGGTTGTCTTACCTGGAGATCGCTGTCCCTCGCTCATATGAACCGGAATCCCCGAGATGTCTATTTTCCCCAGACGCGGTAAATTTTGTTCTATCATGAATCCCTGGTTCCTGAGCTGAAGGTCATAGTACACATCCTCATTGTTTTGGACTGCACCAGCAGCCACGCCGAAAAATTGTAGCATTTTCATAACCTGGTGTGGTGTATATTGCCTGGTCCATTTTTCAATATTCTTATCGAGATCATCTGCATTTTTTAAACGGTTTTCCATATTTTGGAACCTGACATCTTCGGTCCATTTGGGATACTCCAGAGCTGCACAAAATTGCCTCCAATCAGTTTCATCCAAAACCGCAATAACACACCAGCAGTCTTCGCCCTTACATGGATAACAATTGTAAGGGGCAAATTGAGGATGACGGTTACCTCTCGGTGGTGTTACCCGTTTGTTAATAGCATAGTCAAGGTAGGTAGGTCCTAGGACAGAGATGGTGGCTTCAGCCTGGGACAATTCGAGATGCTGGCCCTTTCCCGTACTGGCTCTATATAACAGGGCTCCAACAATGGCTGCCGCGGCTTCAGCTCCTGCAATATAGTCGCCAATAAAACCGCTGGCCATTCTATCTGTAGGTGGCGTTTCAGGATGAGCCCAGGCATATGTAAAGCCTGACATGGTAAGTAAATTCATGCCCCAGGTGGTCCAATCCTGTTTAGGACCCTGGCCGAATGAAGGCAAATTGGCTACGATGATATCTTCCCTTATCTGTTTCAAATGAGGATAGTCAAAACCCCATTTCGGCATCACACCGTAACTAAAATTGTCTACCACTACATCGCTGATTTTGACTATTTTTTTAAATATTTCTCTTCCTTCCGGTTTAGCCATATTCAGCGTAATACTGAGTTTGTCATGGTTATATTCAGCATAGGTCGGCCCCACCAGCAGGCCAATATCCACCTGGGAAAAATCAATAAACCTTTCAGGAGCCATGGGTATACCTTCGGCTCCTACAGGCCCCCATGGGCCATTACGTCTGAAACCAAGATGCAATCTGGATTCAATCCTAATGACTTCCGCGCCGCAACTGGTCAATAACATGGTAGTAAACGGTCCGATAATGGAATCGGTAAGATCAAGTACCCTGATTCCTTCTAAAGCAAAAGTCACTTGAACATGCTCCTTCTTATCCCGATTAATATGAAATATACCATTTAGATTACCCCTTCTGTTTTGAGCCTATCCAAATCAGTTTGTGAAAGAGCCAGTTCATTTGAATAAAACTCCAAATTATGTTGCCCCAATAAAGGTGCCGGCCTGGTATTCTGGCATGGCGATTCACTGAACTTATAGGGAGCGCCCGGATAAGAATAAGTACCCATAACCGGATGTTTTAATTGCGTAAAAAACCCCCTGGCAACCAGATGAGAATCCTGGTAGTTATCAGCAGGGGTATTAACCGGTGTGCAGGGAATTCCTTTTGACTGGCATAATTCTGTGATTTCCTCTCTGGTGCGGCTCATAAAAAATTCATTTACATAAGGATCCAGTATGTCCACATTTTTTACGCGGAACACGGCGTCATCCCAGGCCTGGTCCATAAAAATATCCGGATTGCCCAATAACTCCCTGAAACTCCTCCAGTGATTGACATAAAATACAAGGGGATGAACATATCCGTCTTTGCAGGGATAAATGCGGGCGGGCGCTGCCGGGAACTGGCTGCCGGTACGTCCGCCTATTCCTGAAGTAACACTGTAACGCATGACAGCCTGGCTGAAGGAAGCCACTGTTTCATGGGCTGAAACATGCAAAAATTGGCCTCTACCGGTTTTTTTACGGAGGAATAATGCGCTTAAAATGCCGAAAGCCGTAATGATTGAGGTACCGTGAAAGGCCTGTTCACAGGGAGCTGTTACCGGAGCCTCGTCTGCCGCCCCGCTGGTAAACATTAAGCCACCGGTGGCAAAGCTGACAATGTCTGGGGCTTTATAGTGACAATAAGGTCCACTCTGGCCAAAACCGGTTATTGAAGCAAAAATTAGCCCCGGGTTTTCCGGTTGAAGTGAATCATAGTCCAGCTCCAGAGACTTCATTTTGCCTACCTCAAAGTCTTCTACTAATACATCCGTTCGTTTTATCATCCGCAAAAAGAGTTCTTTACCAGCAGGATGACCAAGGTTCAGGGTAATGCCCCTTTTATTGGTATTGAAATGAAGAAAATGCAGGCTGTTTTCAGTCCCGGGTTGATCATGTTTGAAAGGTCCGATTGATCTTGAATAACATCCCTGAGGTTTTTCTATTTTAACGACGTCAGCTCCGAGATCTGCCAGGAATTTTCCGGTAAATTCTCCCCTGTTTTCAGTCAGGTCTAAAACCCTAATTCCAAACAGTATCGCATTATGATAATCACTCATTGTTTGCGGATTCCTCCTGACCATGACATTACATTTTGAGCGAGCGGTATATCCGGCTGTATACCGCATCGCTCAATTTATTATCTTTGAGAACAAGGGAGAAAGATAATACTGAGGGCTATTTCCCTTTCCACTGTGGTTTTCGCTTTTGGGCGAAGGCCGCAGTGCCTTCTTTGGCATCTTCAGAGGCGAAAACATTAGCACCAAAGCGGGTATTTAAAGCTTCTTTTAAGGGCATACCCATTGTTTTATATACGGTTTCCTTAATAGATTGTACAGCCAGGGGTGCGCTATCGGCGAATCTTTCAGCCATTTTAACAGCGGCAGACATCAATTCACCGGCAGGAACTACCTGGTTGACCAGTCCAATACGAAGAGCTTCCTGGGCTGTTATGAGGTCGCCCGAAAGCAGCATTTCAAGGGCAATACCCAGAGGTACAATACGTGGTAGTCTGATGGTTCCCTTGCCACCGGGAACAATACCCCGTTTAGGCTCCATCAGTCCCATTCTGGCCCCTTCTGCAGCGATTCTGATATCGCAGGCCAACGCCAGTTCCAGTCCTCCGCCGATAGCTACCCCGTTGATGGCTGCTATGATGGGTTTCCAGATATCAATATTTCCAGCCATTAGGTCAGGAGGCTCCGGAGGTGGCACGGTGCCCTTGGGAGGCGGTCCACCGGCCAGCCTGGCTGCCATTTCCTTCAGGTCCATACCGGCGGAGAATGATTTCTCCCCTGCCCCGGTAATAATTAGCACCCAGGAATCGATATCGTCTCTAAAATCGACATAGGCTTCACCCAGCTCTTTACGCATTACGGCGTTCATGGCATTCATGGCCTCGGGCCGGTTAAAAGTGATGGTGGCGATATGGTTCTTCTTTTCGTATTTAATAGCCTCAGGCATTGGTACCCTCCTCTCAAAATAAATTTTCTTATTATTCCTAAACTGCGGGTTTAAATTTAGGCAGCGTGACTGCTTCCGTAACATCGTCATAAGCCAGAGTAACCTTCATACCGATCTTGACATCCTCTGGTTTGCATCCGATCACATTGCTGATCATCCTAACACCTTCAGGAAGTTCAATATCAGCCATAACGTAAGGCACATCTGCCTCCCATTCAGGTCCCGGTGACCGCCGTACTATAATGTATGAATAGACCTCACCCTGACCGCTGACCTTTTCCCATTTCAAACTGGTAGAGAAACAGGAAGGGCAAATCGGTCCAGGCGGGTAATGAAAACTATGGCATTGATCGCATTTCTGCAATTGCATTTCGTGCCGGTGACAGCTATCCCAAAATTCCTTGGAATCAGCATCTACTATAGGTAAAGGTTTTTTATATTCAGTCACGTTAAATTACCTCCTAAGAATAATTGTAGAATGTGTGCTAAAGCATCCGCCATTACCGCTTACAATAGCCACTTCTGCGTCTTTAACTTGTCTAATTCCACACTCACCTCTAAGCTGGCGTACAGCTTCGGTGATGTGGTTCATGCCATCAATATGCCCTTGGGATAAAAGCCCACCATGAGTGTTGACGGGTAATTCACCGCCCAATTCGATACGACCATTCTCAACGAAGGGACCACCTTCGCCTTTTTTACAAAAACCATAATCTTCCAAGGTTACCAGTACTGTATAGGTAAAGCAATCATAGATTTCGGCCACATCGATGTCTTTGGGCGTCATACCGGCCATTTTGTAAGCTATTTCAGACGATTCCTTGGCGCCTACTGTGGTCATACTGGGGGCCCAACCAATGCAATAACCCGGATGACGGTTGCCCATCCCAGAGATATAAACCGGCTTTTTCTTCAGATTCCTTGCCCGCTCAGCCGAGGTTACGACTACTGCAGCGGCTCCGTCGGTAACCTGGCAAATGTCCAACAGCCGGAAAGGCTCGCAAAACATAGGTGAATTCATATAATCTTCCATAGTCATGGGTTTTCTCTGTTGGGCATTTTCATTCATGGACGCATGTTTGCGGCAGGCTATGGCGATGGCACCTAGTTGCTGGCTGGTGGTACCGTATTCATACATATGACGTTTACAGGCCAGCGAGTATCCATGCATGGGAGCCAGATAACCGAAAGGATGCTCAAATTCTCCATAACCTCCCCCCCACATCCGTCCTCTGGCCATCATAGCCTGAGGCGGTCTCCAGCTTCTGGATGATTCACCATAGACACATAGAACTGCATTGCATAGCCCGGCATTAATAGCCATGACTGCCAACTGAACGGTTGATACCGGTGTGGCTCCGCCCAGGTCAATATCCGTGGTATATTTCAAATTTAATCCCATCCTCTGACCGATCCAGTTGGTATACCACATGGCTGTGTTGTGATAAAGCTGTTGAGCCAGCAGACCGTCGATGTCATCTTTGGTTAAACCGGCATCCTCTATAGCTTTTTTAGAAGCTTCAACAATCAGACCATAATCAGTAACCCCTGGCACTGTTCCAAACTTGGTATCACCTACCCCGACGATTGCACAAGTGTCCTTTAAGTTCGTCATTGATTATCCCCCTTGTATATTTAAGTAAATATTCCACAATGCAGAATTCAAATTCTATTTTAGCTTAATTATACCATTTTATTATTGACTGTCAACTTTACTGATTATAAACATATACAGGCGTTTACAGGCTGTTTTCGCCACTTTCCGGTCATCAATCGGTTGGTAAAGTGTCAGCTAGTTGCCTGGAGATACGATTGGTACTTGTTACCAGTAATTCCAGAAATTGATTGATTTTGGGTTTAAGGCGATCGGTTGGCCCTATAATGCTGATGGAGGCAGGAAGGACATAATTATGTATGGGAGCCGCAATGCACATGGCTCCCATGACCACTTCATCTGTGGTAATGCAATAGCCTTGCTGTCTTATTGTTTTAACCTGTTGAATAAGCTCTTCCATGCTGGTATTGGTGCGTTCGGTAATGGGTTCGAGCTGGAGGTTTTTTAAGGCGATTTTGAAATCCTTGTTACTCAAAAGAGACAGCAGCATTTTACCTCCGGCTCCGGCATAAAGCGGAGAGGCCAGGTCAGGTTCTGCCTCCACTACTCTGAGTTGATGCTTACTGGGGATCTCTCTAATACCGGTATATTTAAATCCCTGGAGAATACCAATGCAAATAGTTTCCCTGGTGATTTCGGATAAATAATCCATCTCTTTGTTTGCACAGGCAATCAAATATTCGTGGGTGATTAGCGGTCTGGAAACCAGTTTCGTGATAAGTTGCCCCAGGTAATATTCGCGGCTTACAGGGTCCTGTACAATCAGATTTGATTCTCCCAGAGCTTTAAGTAATCTATGGACCGTAGACTTGCTCAGTTTGCAGTATTCGGCAATTTCCGTGATCGAATTTAGGCCGTTACTGACACTAGCCAGAATGCTGGATGCCCTGAAAATGGATTTTACAGCCGAGGCTTTTTTCCCCTTTTTTAATGGTGATTTTTCTTTGAAACGGTTAACTTTATTATCAATAACAGAGTTAGTCATTATTGCCAGTCTTGTCTTTTTGTCATGCAGGACTTTTCACCTGGAAATTCGCTATGTGATAATAGATTTCAGGTTGTATACCCATGTTAACCGACAGAATATTCCTGTGTCAAGGTAATGAATAGATTTACCTAAAATCAAAAATAAAAAAATCTCGGTGAAAAAAATAAGAATATTATTTCACTTGACATCAGTCTTTGAGAAAGATATCTTGAGGTAAACATGCCAGGGTAATTATTGAGAATAAATTCTGAAGGAGAGTGTTTTATGGCTGAAACTAAATGGGGTAAATGTTTAGTTACCTTACCTATTATGAAACGAGGTGAAACCGAACTGATGCATGTGGGAGCCAAGCAATTGAACGGATTTAATTGCAGCATTATTTATGCATATGCTTTTAAAACCGGAATTACAGGGATGTCTACCAAGCCGCATGTGCATGATTACGATGAGGCTATATATTTTATAGGATCTGATCCGCATAATTTCAGTGACCTGGGTGCAGAGGTAGAGTTCTCTATAGGCCCGGAAGGTGAAGAGGAAAAACATGTTTTTACAGTTCCTACTGCAGTGGTGATTCCCAAAGGCGTACCTCACTGTCCTATTGTGACCCGTAAACTGGAAAAACCTTATCTATGTATGGCTGTTTCTTTAACCGGAACTAGATGATTGATGGAATTTAAGTTTATAATCTGTTTATAATTAAAACATAAGGTCTAGATCGCAGAGTGAGAAATGCCCAGTAGAGAAGATGAATTTTACTCCGGACGAAAAGAGGAGAAAGGACAACCTTTATGCCCTTTTTGCGGCAGCATTTATGTTTATCCAATTAAGAGAAAGCGGCTTTTCTTTTTTACCAGGATAGAAGCCTGGTCATGCGGCAACGAAAAGTGCCGCATGTACCGGCGGCGGTTCCCGGCACCAAGTTGGGGAGCGGGCAGCCGCCGCTTGTGACTTTATACAATGCAGAAGTCGAGAATCAAAATAATACTGACCCTGATGATCATTGTGGCTATCATTATCGTCTCAATGGCAGTCTATATCTTTTCACATTTTTCCTCTCTTGACCTTATCAGTAGTATTATCCTGATCATAGTTGCCATAGTGGGTATGATTATCATCATGGGCATCTTATTGCTATTTTACCGCAGTAATAAAACTTACAAATAAATGTTTCCCAAAACACTTCCCTTCAAAGGGAAGTGTTTTGGGACCAAGGCTGAAAGTTAATCATCCAATATGGAGATATCCCGGCTCAATGATTCAGCGGCAAGCTCAGTCTGGTAATAGGAGTAAACCTGAGAAACCACACCTTTGGCTTTAACCGGGTATAAAGCCTGCACCTTGAAATCAAAGGACAGTTTATCTCCTTTAAGCATATTTTCAATATAGAAAATCACTTTTCTACCTGAAATGTCATAACGTTTGATCCGGGCTTCTTTGGATATTACCTTTTCGATCGATTCTTTCACCGGGGCGAAACCAGTAGGTATGGATATATCCAGCACCGTCATTCCGGCTTCCATAGCTATGGGCGGGTTAAAGGCAACCTGTACTGCTACTTTAACCATATCATTAACGGACACCTCGTCAGCATCGTAATCTACCGATATCTGTAAGATGTCCTTCGTGGTCTGTTCGGCATCCGGAAGGTTGTATCTGCGTACAATTTGACCGATCGCTTCTCCTTTGCCTCCGGCTCTCAGCGTGACACTGGCATTTACCGGTACTTCTACTATCTGTAAGACATCATAGTTGCCGGAATTGATTTTTATCTCCTTCCCCGTCTTGCCGGATTGTATATTAATGGTAAGGTCCACCTCTGCTCTGGCGCTACCGGAGTATTGGGTAAGGGCCTGTAAAGCCATTACGGTATCCTGGGTGGAGCCATAACCGCCGTAGGCATTTCGTTTGGAAACCAGCCACTTAGCGGCTCTGCCGGCATTCAGATTATCACCGTGGTTAACCAGCGCCAGGGCAGCATAGGCTGTAGCTTCAATATTAGAAGTTTGCGGCCGGCGCTGGACTGGCATCATTTTCAATCCAGGCTGGGATGACTCGTTGGCAAGTGGAGTGGATTCATGGCTGCCCCAGAATAATCCGTTTTCGTCCTCTTTGGCGAGCTGCATCAATTTATCATGGGCTTCTCCGCTTTTAGTACTTTTTGCCAGTTCAAGTGCATAAGCCATTAAGGCTACAGTATACGGGTCGTCGGTTTGGCCCAACTGGCTCTCCAGGTAGCTGATCGATCTGGATAAGCCATTCTTTTCTCCAGCTTGTTGCAGGGCTATTGATACGAAAGCGGTCAGGGCAGTTTTCCCCTGAAGCCCTCCCAGCATTTCCTGATGATGTACAAAACCTATTGAGTCAAATGAACCATCAGAATTCTGGTGGGATAGAATCCATGAACCGGCTTTGTTAAGGACTTCCTCGTCAATAAAGATCAGACCTCTGGCTTCTGAGAAGCATTTCAGTACAAAGGCGGTCAACCATAAGCTGCCTTCGTTATCACTCTGGCCGAAAGCGGAAAAACTACCGTCATTTCGCCGGTAAGTCAACTCTCTCTGGTAACCTGTCAGCATCAGTTTTTCAGCTTTAGCCATGATTTCAGGTTTTAATTGACCGCTTTGCTTCAGGTATTTGGTGATGTAAACATCAGGAGCGAAGACTATCATGTTTTGCTCACCACAGCCAAAGGGCATTTGCAGCAGACTATCCAGACCGTCAATAGTCTGGGCCAGGTAACTGGAAGTAATGGCTACATATGCCCTTCCGGAACCCTCAACGGCTATTTCCGGTATGGCGGTAGAGTACTCTTTCAGCAGGTCCTTAGAGATAGATAGATTGTCAATGATTTCTTTGGCTACACCTTCCGGCTCAATAATAATGTTCTTGATGACCGCATCAGCCGACTGAGGGCTGCGGGCAGTGATTTTAAGCTCTTTGGTGCCCAGTTGTTTGGGCCGGATTTTGAATTTAGCCGCCCCAATATCATTGGCTTTAATTTCTATACTTTGATCCGGGCTATCCAGCAAGTCAAACCAGGTTTCAGGCTGTATCTGTACCTGGACGATTTGAGGTTGGTCAAGGTAATTATAAACTGCGACCTTAACCGGGAACTCCTCTCCTCGTATGGCTGAGTATGGCAAATCAATGCTCAGGAAGAAGGGCTGAAATACTTTAAGCTGGTTTTCCGATATACCCAGGCCTTTGTCCTTAGACAGAGCAACGGCTCTGAGCATCCAGGTGGTTATGCTATCAGGTACCACCATATTTAACGTGGCTTTGCCTGCGGCGCTGGTCTTAACCGTTTCCCAAATCCAGGTTTCCGGGAAAAACTGGCGTACTCGCTGTACCTCAGCCAGTCCTGCTACGGTGGGTGATTGCACCATTATTGGGGCGGCAGCGGTAATAGTCGGGGCGGGCATGGCTGCTGGAACGGCCAAGTCTTTAGCACCCCCGATAGCCTGCTCCAGACCGAATGCATGTCTCAGGTTTTGCAGCCCTTTATAAGACTTACCTTCCGGGATGGTATTGTTACTGAGTACCACTACTCCGGCTTCTTTGAAGACCTCTCCGGCTCCGTGGTTGTTGATGCCTTCGTAGATATTCACCTCATGCAGTTCAGCCTGCGGGTTCATATACAATTTCTCAAGCTCATCGAAGACCTGCTGTAGATTCATACGGTTTTCCGCCAGGATATAGACTGATTTATCCACGGCGGCCAGGCCGACCTCAGCCTGTCCCTCGGTCTGGATGTTGATATCAATTTTATCTCCTGGTCCGGCTTCGGCAGTGGAAAGCTCCAGGTTCACGTTTTGCGGATATTGTGCGGTTACCTTAAAAGGTAAATAGTCAGCCGCCACCTCAGCATTGGGTAATATTTGATAGACCAGCAACCTGGAAGACGGAGCCATGGCAGGAGTGGTCTGGATGGTTATTTCGCTTCCCTGAGTGTAATTTGAAAAGATCATTGATCCGTGCGAAATTACCTCGTAATAGAAATTGGCCGCTTCTTTGGAAGAATAGACCCAGAATTTTATGTTTTCTCCCACCTGGGGCGTCCCTTCACTGGTCTGTTCCAGATGTATGAAGTTGCCGGAGGGTGAATAGATTGCTTCAATAGTTTTAGTCGTGCGGGCACTCTGGCTGGAGCAGTTGATGGTCATTGCCACCGCATCCACCGGCGGGTTGATTTCAATGTTTATTTTGCCCTTGACGGTATTCTGAATCTGGGTCTCAGTTTTAATATTTTTGAAATCCTTATCCATAAAAGTAATACTGGTGTTTATCTCGGTATCCACCAGATTGTTATCGGGAGTTTTAGAAACGACTAAGAAGCTGTAGGGAAGTCCCGGTTTAAAGGTAGAGCCGGCAGGAATTATCTGCAGGTTTTGAGACGCCTGAGACACCGTGACCAGGGTATCTGTTTTTTCCTGGTAACCGGTGGCTGTTTCTTTAACCACAAATTCAATCTTCACGTTGCCGTTGCCGCCACCGGCGGGAACTCCAGCCACATAAGAGGCTGCCGGCAGAGTAAACTCGGTTTCTCCGTTGATGTCCAGATCAAGCTTGGCATATGTTTGCCAGGTACCTACATATTTAGTAGCTGTAATCTCAACTTCTCCGGTAACGGGTTTACCGAAACTGTATTCGGCTTTCACCTTACCCTTAATGGGTTCACTGACCAGGAACCACTCTTTAGGCAGTTCAGCTTTGACTTCGTATTTAGGTAATACATACTCTTCTATCCTGACATCCACCTGGTTATTGGCTTTTGCAGTAGTTGCGGTAATTTTCCAGACACCCAGATTGGGTTCTTGAGATACCGGCAAATCGATATTAGCCAGGCCGAATTCATCAGTAGCGGCTTCTTGACGGAAGATCTTTAACCCCTTAGCATCCAGGGTTTCTATGGTTACTTTTTCGCTGAGCGGTTTCATGTCCGGTGAAAGTGTTAATGCCCTGATATGAATGGTCTGGCCGGGCTTATAGATCGGCTTGTCTGTCTCCAAGAATACCAGGAAGTTATTCTGAACAGTGACCGTGGCTTCATCCTGGAAATTTCCTCCTTTGATCTGGATGGTGTAGACCCCTTCTGCAACATCAGGGACTTCAAACCGGATATCACCCTGACCATGTATTTTGGCCTGGGCCTCTGAAATTGTTTGACCATCTTTAAGGAGAGATAAATTCACCTTGCCTGCTGCCGGCTCCTGACCATTAAACAGGGTGATAGAAGCCATTTGCTGGCTGCCTGCCTGAAGCACTGCCGGAATGATAGCTGTGTAACTAGTGGCCATCACCGGCTGGCTGCAAGCCGGGAGCAGTGGAATCAGAAGCGCTGCGATCAGAAACAGACATACCGGAACAATTTTCTTAGACATTTTTCTCCCTCATCTCCGAAGGACCTGGCTTAGCCTGGCCTTCAATTAATTACTCGTTAATAATAATAACGGAGGAAAAAAGAAAAAGTTACTACAATAAACAGTTTTGAGTTTCAGGTTTTAAGTATTAAATTATCCCCCCTGACACTGGAAGAAGCCTTTGGGATGGAGAGAACGATTATGCCTGACATACTAGGAAATAAAACCTGATTTTTCCGGGAAAAAACAGTCTTTGGAAAACCTCAGGATGTCGAATGTATACTGGTTGATGCAGTAGGTAAAAGAACGGCTTCATTTTAATAATAATTTTTTATCCTTATTTTCCCGCTGGCGAGGTCTACCTGGTAATCTATACAATTGTTAAAGCGCAGTTTGGGACGTCCAATGACAATAATTGAACAAATGATCTATTATTGTCAGGAGGTACAAAAAACAGTATATAATAACGTGAGCTTTACGGGCATAAACCGTATTGTAACATTGAGGCTATTGAGGGTTCGCGTAATGATTACGGAAAGGGATGGAGTAATTACTGCTTTCACAGAAGGAAAAAGAGCAACGGCCGAATTAACCAGGATGAAAGGGCTTTCAGATGCTGATGGAATAGCTGAGAACTCTTATTGGGAAGACGAATGGTTTTTCTTAAGGACTTTAGTTAATCAATCAGGTGAGAAAGGATTAGGCACGCGGCTATTAGATGAAGTTTTAGACTATTGCAGGCAAAAGAAATACTCCGTACTCCACATAGTACATGCCTATGGCGGCTACAGACAGAAAGAGACGGAGGACTGGTTTATATCCAAGGGATTTAAACCCTTGAACTATGAAAAGTACAATAATGGAGTACTAATTTTTCGAGGATGATCCTGGGAAAAAATAATTTAATCAGATTTTCCGGCTCTTACCAGGAAAACCGGATTGGCGGCGGAGTGTAAAATTTTATCCGCCACGCTTCCATAAGCCCAACGGCTTATTCCGGAATACCCATGGCTGGCCATAACAATCAGCAGGTGAGGATGTTTTTCGGCGTAACTGATAATGGCATCCGCTGGATTTCCCATAAGCACTTCAACGCTGGCTTGAAGTCCTGCACCGATTAATTTCTCCTGTACCCCAAGCAAATATTTTTCAGCTTGTTTTTTAAAATATTCCTTGATGTGGTTTACGTGATTTTTCCAGGGTAATTGCATGGATGCCTCAGGATAATCAGCATTAATGCTTGGTTCTTCATAAACACGGAGTAAAATCACCTTGACCTTTTCAGGGCCGAATTGTTTGACCATTGTCTCAACGTGAGGAATGACTGATTCTGCCAATCTTGAGCCATCAAGAGGAACCAAAAGATGCCTTTCAGGCCATTCATGTTGAAAAATACGCTCGGGAAAGGGAGCTCGAACCAACCAAACCGGGACCGGGGATGCCTGTAAAACCTTGTCTGCCACGCTTCCCAGCATCCATTTCTTCACCCCGGAGCGTCCACGGGACGCCATCAGAATAATATCAATTTCGTTCTTAACTGCATAATTAACGATTTCTTCAGCGGGATTACCTTCCACAACTTTACCAATTACTTTTTCCAGAGGTCTTTGTCCTATCGCATCAACCTGAGCCTCTTTAAGCTGATTATGCAGCAATGTGGCGGTATGTTCAATATAACCCTGACATATTAACTTGATATCTGATTTTTGTGGTTCACAAACATGGAGTAAAATGAGCTCCAGTCCCAATCCGCCTCCTATTTCTCTAGCATAAGGCAGAGCCAGCTCGGCAAACCCTGAGCCATCAAGAGGGACCAGCATTTTTTTATACATATTTACTTTTCCTGCTTATTACTTTACCGGGGTTTTCTGGTACAAAAAATTATAGGTTTCAAGCATATTGTACAACGGCTGGTATTGACAGGCAAACGGGTATAATCCCTATAAAGCTCAATATAACAGCCTTCAGTGTAAGGTATTAGCCAAAATTTGGTAGAAATCCTCAGGCTGGTTCGGCATGATCTGGCGGTGGTTCAAGGCCTACCCAAATCCACCAATTGGTAGTCTCAAGCAGGCATGAAGTTAATACACTAATTTGGTGGAATTACGCAGGATCAATTACCTTAGATTGATGGTATAACCTGGTTTCGCTCAAATATGCTTATCGCAAATATCAGGGCGATTTTACCAAAGGTTTCTTAACACAGTTGGAAACAATAAAAAAACTGTTTTAACTGGTTTCATTAATATTGTTAAAGAGCCTGAACTGCTCTATCTTTTCCTGGCTGCCGGAGATCCTTCCTGCCGGGTCAACCGTTAAGCCCCAGAGGTTTTGCATTCCTTCTCTGCATTCGGCATTTTTTAGGTCTGCCGTCCATTCCAGACAGCAAGCGGGTTTAAAATTATGGATGCTGCACAGCCTGGTCTGGTTGTCAGTGGGCCGAGATAAAAAAATGCAGGCGCCATCCTGATGTTTCAGAAGAAAGCTGCGGGTGCCGGGCCAGCGTTTATCGGTATATTCATCAAGAAAGCGATCCCAGGATAGTCCTAGTTTTTGTGCAATGGAACGCCCCTCGTCCATGCTTAAACGCGGCTGAAATTTAACACAACAGGTCCCGCAGCATAAACATCGCATCGGATTAATTTTTATTGTAGCGCACCGGTGAAGCTCTATTTCCTCTTGTTGTACCAATTTATACAGAAAGATATCCTCTGTTTTTTACTTTTTTCAAAGAGGGTTAAGTAGTCTTGCGTTTGGTTTTAAGGGCGCTTATCTGGAATACCAGGTGTAGATTCTACACCGGCATCGATTTTTCTATAATCTGGACAGGTTGCTTTTTAAGGTCATTGACGGTGTCAATGTCGCTGGTATATCCGCATTGAAGACATTGCTCATATTGGCCGTAATAATCTGTGCTTCGGTAGATATTACCTCTGCATTTAGGGCATTGTTTACGAGTTAACATTCCTTTTTTTAAAATCTCCTGAAATATTCCGGTTTTCGGTTATTGAATATATTTCCTTATTAAACCCATGATATATTAGTGTCGTCCATTATATTTGTCAAATACATATGCGACTTACCTTTACATAAAACATATAATCATGTTCCTTACCGGGGAAAACGCCCGGCCAAATTACCAGGTGAGTCGCCTGGTATTTGGTATTTGAAAGTTATAACCTGGGTATGAAATAGTTACAAGGTTATAGCCGGGACAATAGCGGCGAGCATTTAAAGCAGTGATAAAAAACCAAATGGTCTTCAATAGCGTTTTCACTACTGAAGACCATTTGAATACTATTAAGATTCCTGGTGGCTAATCTGTTATTTTAGAAATCCTGCACAGCATGGTTTTATTGGGGGCTCCTCCGAAGCCGGTTGAACTCTGACAGCCCATAGGAATAAGCTGGTTAACATTGAGGTCCCAAACACCGTAAAAATTAGGCGCTTTCCCCTCTGATTCAGGCAGCCACCATCCATGCAGCGCATGGACCATCTGAGGGTGTATGGCGAGCGAAAGTTTGGCTTTTCTTTTCAATTTACCCCTCTTTCCCTCTATCCAGACCCAGTCTCCATCTTTTATTCCTAGCTTTTTGGCGGTTTCCGGATTGATTTCCACGGTAGGATCAGGATTGATTTCCCTGAGCCAGGGGATCATGCGGTGTTCGCTGTGAAAAAACACAGCATTTCGCCGGCCTGTGATCATAATAAGGGGATATTCTTTCCAGATTTCCGGGGTGCTGAGGGGGCTTTCCACAGGCTCCTTATGGTGCGGCAGCGGGTCTACGCCGTAGCTTTCGAAAACTGTGGAATATAGTTCAATTTTACCTGTCGGTGTGCGAAATCCGGGTTTTCCATCAGGACGAAGCTGACCTTTTTCAAATCTGTAATATGGGTGTCCTCCCGAAGGATGGTCTTTAGGGGTCAAAGCCCAAGGCATCTTACAGAGTTCCTCGAAAGTGATTCCACTGGGTTTCAACCGTGCTGTCAGGAGTTCCCGCACATTATTCCAGGGCACTGCCTCCGGACTGAGACGCTTAGCCAGTTCGAAATTGATTTCCCAGTCTGACCTGCATTCATCTACGGTTATTACTTTCTGGATGGCGTTCATAGGAATTCCGGTAGTGAATACAGAGTCTTTCTCAATAAAACTGCCGGCTGGGAGTACCAGGTCAGCAATAGCCTGGGCCGTAGGCGTCATGAAGAGATCAACTACTACGTTGAAATCCAGTTTACGAACTGCTTCATAGTGACGTTTGGGGTCCTGAGCAGTATTAGCTATAAAGTTATTTGACTGGCACCACAGACCTTTGATTGGATATGGTTTTCCGGTTTCCATCTGTTCCAGCACCATATCGGATAGAGCCCAGGAGCGGAAGTTCTTGACCAGGGGATAACGGTCAGCTCCTATTCTCTTTTTGCTCATTTTATCAACGAATTCCTGTCCATAAAGCTGGACTACCTCCTGAGTGGAGTAAGGATATATTGTAACCCCGAAAGGCGGGCGGCTGATGACGTTGCCGCCGGGTACATCTATATTACCGGTAATAGCCCACAGGCAATTAAGCGCATGTATGGTGCTGGTACCTTCTGCGTTGCTATCCAGGGGTTGTCCGAATCTCATGGTGGCTGGTTTGCTGGCTGCGTAAAGTCTGGCTGCCTCCACAATTTTTTCTTTTGGCACCCAGGTTATCTGCTCCACTTCTTCCAGTGAATATTCTCGGGCTCTTTCTTTTAATTGTAAAAATCCGTGCGTCCATTTTTCCACGAACTCTTTATCATAGAGGTTTTCACTGATAATGACATTGATCATCCCCAATGCTAAGGCGCCATCTGTACCTGGCCTGATTTGAAGCCAGATATCGGCACGCGAAGCTTCCCAGGAGCAAACGGGATCTATCACGATCAGCTTGGCGCCCTTTTTCATCAAATCCACAAACCAGTGGCCGGTCTCATAATGGTCTGTACATTGGCTGCCCTGAAGGTTCCTGGCCCAGGACACCAGGCATTTGGGGGTCTTGTATTCCGGGTCATTATACCTTTTGGGCATGAATTGGGCTGCATCCGGGAAAGTAGCATCACCCATAACGGTATGCATGGCTGCCAGTCTGGGAGTAAAACAGGATATGCCGGAAAGACCGAAGAGAGTCCAGTTTGGACTTCCATAAGCGTAGGCTAAAAAGATAATAGGACCACCGGCGTCCCTTCCGGTTCCCTGGCCAAAGATAATAGACTCTGCGCCGAATTTGTCCCTTATTGCGCTCATTCTATCCACACAAATATCAAGGGCTTCATCCCAGGATATTCTCTGCCATTTATCTTCCCCTCTTTCTCCGGCACGCTTCATAGGATACCGCAGCCGGTTGGGATGATACACATATTGGGTTAAGGCTAAGGCTCTTGGACACAAACGGCCTTGGAAGTAGGGATGGGTTTCATCCCCTTCAATCTTGACCAGTTTACCGTCTTTGATAAAAACCTCTACACCACAGCCTCCATGACACCCTGGACCGGGAGACCAGGCTCCCATCTTGATCATCTGCAAAGCACCATTTTTATCAGGCATGTTCATCCTTTCCTTTTTTCTCAGGTATTACCAAAAATCCGCTTCAACAAAGAGTTTGCGATGTGATATGCTCTCTAAATACATTATGCCTACAGGTAAAATTTGTCAATCCAAGGTGCTTTTACGGGCCTTAAGTATTACAATTAGGCTAAGGTGTACCAGTGATGAAATTTGTTGAATTAGCCGTAAAATCGCTCTTTATTATTTGCATACCCATGTTTTTTCTTTCAACCAGTTTAGCCTGGGGATTTAACAGTTACTGGCTGTATAAATATGGTTTTGACAAATACCAAGTAAGTCAGAGCACCGGGATTTCCAACTCAAACCTGGAGAAATCCGCTCAAGGTTTAATCAACTATTTTAAGTTCAATTCAGCCGACGAATATGTCAATATCATCCTCGATGAAGGGGGCCGGACTTTTGAGCTTTTTACCAGAGACGAGCAGATTCATTTCAGAGATGTGCGTCAACTGGTTTGGCTGGATTATAAAGTGCTTGTAATATCGTTTTTGATTATTCTATTTTGTATAGTATTTGGTTTTATCAGTCAGAGAAAAAAGTTCTTGCATTACTTGGCCTTGAATACAATCTGGGGTTGCGGTTTATCTCTGGTTCTGATATTCTTTCTGGGTTTAGGTTCCTTTCTGGATTTCGACCGGTTTTTTTTACAATTTCACTATTTAGCTTTCTCCAACCAGTATTGGTCTGCTGAAGGATATATGTTACAACTTTTTCCGTCCGGTTTTTGGTTTGATACAGCCCTTTTTTGCCTGGGATTTATGGCAGGCTTGTCAATATTGATAGGCTTGCTATCGGTTTTTTGTTTGAAATTCAAAAAAGGCCACCTCAGAAACCACCACTCATTAACTCCGGTTTGAACACTGAGGGTTAAATACTTGTTCTGCTTATATTTTAAGGATTATTGACAATTTAATTATATTTTTTTATTATTATATATTATAAATATTTATCTGATTAGAGGCGTATTAAGTGAATGAATTAGAAGGTTTAAAACAGATCACAAACATCCAAATTACAGAAGCAACTTTAACCGCAAATTTAACTGCAGACCTGTACCAGAAGCGCTGGTTTTGTGTTGGTTTATATTCTTCGGGTACCACGTTCAAGCAGGACGCCGATTCACCTATGTTGTTTTTACCGATCATCAACCGTTCGCTAATTACCTGGGTGGATTGTATCACAGATGATCCGTTAAAGGATTTACCTGTGGCTGCAGCGCAACTTGGATTCAGTGAAGCTTTTATTACTTCCCTTTCAGGAGATACACCGGTCCATTATCAGGACTTTGATAATGAGATGTGGATGAGATTGCCGGCAATTCAAATAAGGCAAATGAATGTAAAAGCTTATCCATTGCTGATGCTGATCAGGAAAAAAATGGTAGTTACCATGCATACCAGCCTGGTTGATAAACGTTTCATCCGCCTGAGAAGATACTCGGATAGCATCTTAAAGAAAATCCCCCTGGAAGCTGGAATTGAAGACAAATTAACTATTTTATTAACTCGCATTATTGATGCTAATAACGATAGCAACTTCAGACATCTCAGGGTGATCGAGGAACTGGGGGATACCCTGAATCAGGATTTAATCGACATTCAGACCGACCGTTCTAAACTGGCTCCTAAGATCTATGAAATGAAACATGCCCTGATTACATACATGAATGCTCTGTGGGATAGCGTGGATGTCTTACATGCCCTCCGGTACGGCGATGCAGAAATAATTACCAATGATGAGAAGCTGCTTAATTTGATCTCAGTAATGATAGACGAAGTCAAAGGTCAGATTGGACTGGCTGAACATATGTCTGAAGTCCTGGCTTCAGGGTTGGAGGTAATGCAGACCATTTATAATAATCAATTGCAAAGTCTGAATAACCGGATAGCCATGGTCATGACTTATCTAACAATAATAGGTACAGCCGTCCTGGTTCCTAATACCATTGCCACGATGTTGGGTAACTCTGTATTTGATATTGACCCTTCGGATTTATGGTGGTATATCACCTTAATGACAGGAGCTACTGTAGTTGCCACTGCAGGGGTATGGTTCTGGTTAAAAAAAATGGGATGGCTGCCTAAAAAATTATAATGTAAATAGCCATAGTTAAAGCACTCATAGCGCCAAATTCCTTCTTAGGTTTCGGCTATCTTCCTTCTATGACCGGTTTCCTGTTTAGTGAGAGCAACTGCTGCAGTTGCCCGAACTACAGGAAGAACATGAACTGCTGCCTCCCAACTGCTGGGGTATACCACCTTCGGTAGTAGACACCGCGTAGCAGGTTGAAATCACTCGTCCGGCAGTATTATGGCAGAGAGGGCAACTGGCATTTTCCTGCGATTTATTGAAAGGGCGTAATAACTCAAACTTATTTTTACAACTATTACAAATATATTCGTATATTGGCATATTCACCTCTCTATATTAAGTTTAATGGTTTTTCTGTCAGTAAGTCAACAGTTCGCGGGAACCGTTAAAAACAAGCCCCCAGCGACTGAAGACCGGGGGCTGTGCTTCTGATATAGAGCCGTTATTGTTAATAGTTACCTGAAGTTTCAGGATTGCCATTTGGTGATTTCAATCAGGCAGGAGTTAGGTGAAAAGCCGGGTGCATTCTTGGACATCATCCGTGAAGGGGTGAGCTGGTTGAAACAACCGCCTCGATCCACGCTGCCGGCTTTGCCTTTTTCGATAGGATCATAGATGCCTGAAGATTCATAAGAGTGTACGACACCAGGTTTGATCCTTTCGGTGACCTGAGCCATGCCCAGCACAGCTCCTCTATCGTTGTACGCTTTGATAATGTCGCCATCTTTGATGCCTCTGGCGTCCGCATCTTTCTTATGGATGCGTACAATTTGATAGGGATATCCGTCTTTCATTAAACGGTGGCTGGGGATTTCCCACAACCAGGGCGTATGGGCGTCATGATGGGTATGATAGGAATGACGTGGATGGGGGGTAATTAGCTGGAGAGGATATATTTTAGCAGCCTCAGACTCGTGACCTTCCCAGCTTGGAATGTAACGCGGCACCGGCGGCCTTTCCTCGTCATCCGGCGCATATTTCTTAAGGCTCTGGGACTCAAACTCAATTTTACCGCTGAGTGTGCCCAGTTCCTTAGCTTTGGAGGTCCCCATTTTAGGATTATAGCGGTCTGGTGTATTGCATTCCTTACCTTCCGCAAACCATTTCAATCCAGGAGTATATTTATAATCTTCAGGGATGGGGACTACGAAATAACCTTTCTTTTTAAAATCTTCGAAAGAAATATATTTAGGTAAGTCTGAATTATCGAAGACTATTTTTATCCAATCGTCCTCAGTGTTTCCTTCGGTGAACTGCTCTTTAACTCCCAGCCGGTCTGCCAGCAGCGTGAAAATTTCATAGTCGCTTTTGGATTCGTAATATTTTTCAATACATTTTTTTTGATAAACAATTATGCGGTGGTTACAGGCGCTGGTGATATGGTAACCGTAGCCGCTGGCATTGGCCCATTCGGCAATATCGTTTCTTTCCAGGTTGCTACAGGCCGGTAGAATTACATCAGCCATCTGAGTCTCAGGGTCCATCCAGATATTCTGATTGACCACGAACTCCAGTTTTGGACTCTGATACATTCTGAGGTAGCGGTTACTGTCCGTCATGGTACCCATGAAGGAACCGCCGTAACGATAGAACATGCGGACCTCATTGTAACCCGGGGCGGGATAGACATTGTCTGTGAACTGGGCATCCAGCCCGCGGCCGCAGAAGCCGTCTTCGCCCTTAAAGGATACCGGAGGATTTAAAATAGCTTCAGAAATCAGTATTCTATAAAGGACCTGCTTGACAGGATTAACCGCCGGTTTCTTGGCAAATTTGTTGATTACGCCGTCCGAATAACCGGGGAACTCAAACCATGAGTTATGGGGGGCACCATGGGTAGTAGACCAGTAAGAAATACCAGGTTTGCCTACTCCCTGCATAGCTGGCAGAAGTACCATCATACGGGTCCATTCATGAGCATAAGCCTGGCGGCAGGCGCTGCCCATACCGGCGCGTGTTCCAGCGCCTAGGACAGTCTTTTTAGCCGCCCATTCACGGGCCAGTGCAATAATTACCCTGGCAGGGACATCGCATTTTTCAGCAGCCCATTCAGGGGTTTTGGGTATTCCATCCTCTTTCCCCAGGATCTGGTCTTTGAATTTATCGAAACCTATAGTTCTTTCCTCTACGTATTTTTTATCATAGGTACCTTCAGTGATCCAGACATAGGCAATGGCCTGAGCCATGGCTGTATCAGTGCCCGGACGAGGTGCAATCCATTTATCAGCATGGATAGCGGCTGTGGCATTGCAGTAGGGATCGATAAACACCTGCTTAATGCCTAGTTTTTTGATCCACAGCCTCCAGATAGCGGCATCCTGCCCTCCATAATCAGCGCGAGTGGTATCCGGGTCGTTACCCCAGTATACAATCATTTCACTGTTTTTTAAGGCGTCTTCAAGGGCGTCATAACATTCGGCCAGGCCAAGCTTCCAATAAAAACCATAGGCATGGGTGGCTCCCCATACCCAGCCTTCCCAGCTATCCGGATTGTCCCAGACATTGGTGAATCCGATTAAATTAAAGAATCTGGCCCAAGTGCTGAAACGGTAACCAACCAGTCCCCAGGTATGATGAGAGGAAGCCTTGGACATTATGGCTTCAGGTCCGTATTTGGACCGGATGCGTTTCATCTCCCCTGAAACTATATCCAGGGCTTCATCCCAGCTAATCCTACGGTAACCAGACTTGCCTCTATTTTCAGGATGTCTTTCGCCATTGGGATCAAAGTCCACCCTGATCATGGGATATTTTAATCTATCTTCTGAATAAGTCCTGCATTTCTCCGACATAGAAAAAGAAGAAACACAAGCCTTGCGTAACGGGGTGAAATCATTACCTCTGGCATGGATTGTCCAGGATGGTGGATCATCTTTATCCAATATCAGCGGACGAATGCGGACCACTTTGCCATCTTTAACATAGACTTTTATGGGGCCGCCGTTAGTGCAACTAGTAAAAACCTCTTCTGCCATTAATTCGCTCCTCTATTTGGCTTTAATGAAAATGTCTCCCAGATATATATCAATATTAGTTTTAACTTCAAATTTCTGACTCTTATAACCCGGCGCTTCGACCTTAACGGTATAGCTCTTGTCAGCCGCCAGTCCTTCAAACTCAAAATCACCATAATTATTGGTCTGGACGGTTTGCTTCTCCCCCTCTCCCACCAGGGTCACGGTGACCCCTTCCGCACAGGCGTCGGTATCTTTAAAGACCACAGAACCTGCTATAAAACGTTTGGGCAGACCGATATATCTAACTTTTTCTTTCAAACCGTATTCCGGCTGAAGCGACTCTGTTTTTCCTTCAGCTATAACTCTGGCTATTTCGCTTTTGGGGTCATCCAGATCTCCAAATAACAGGGCACCGGTTGGACAGGCTTCCACACAGCGGGGTTCTTGCCAGCCGTTATCCAGTAAATGGGCACACATTGTGCACTTCTGGGGAACCTGTTTTTCTTCATTCCAGTAGATTACCCTGTATGGACAGGTTCTGAGAATATTCTTTTGCCCTGCGGCTTTAACGGGGTCTATCAATACAATTCCATCCGAACGCTGATAGACGGCTCCACCGGTAGATAATTTTACGCAGGAGGGATTTTCGCAG
>CAYLRY010000003.1:0-113872 GCA_964386535.1 uncultured Dehalococcoidales bacterium
AGTGCAGTCCAGCCTTCCGGCCTATCATAATATGAGGTCAAAATACTCTACTTCAACCATTGAAGAAACTATACTTTGCTAAAATGACTGTGACGGTTGGGCTTCAATTCAACTCCTAACTGCCTGAAGCGGGAGGGGTTGACGCAGGCAGAGCCAGACGGGCTTTCCTGGCTTCCAGTCTGGCCTGCGCCTGGGCGATTACCAGATCTTTTTCTACCTGTCCGCCCATATCTCCCATGACACGCTCAAACCTGGCATCAGCCGCATCCGCCCGTCTCTGTATACGTTCTGCTACAGCATCTATCGAGACATCGCTCCCTGTCCCGGCGATCTGTCCGGCCTGTTTCATAGCTTCCACTGCTTTTTCTTTAGCCCTGGCAGCCTGATCCATTGCCTCCAGCCTCTGTACCTGCTGTACCATATTCTGGTATCTTACCTGCAAGGTGGATACCGCTTCGGAGAGAGCCTGGGCTGTTTTCTGACTAGCGCCCAGTTCCTCTTGCCTGGCGGTTAAACGCTGCTCAAGACCGATCAGCCTGGCTTCCAGAGGCTGAGCCAAATGGTCATTTTCCGGTTTATTATCACTTAATATGAAGTCTATGTTCTGGTTCAGCTCTTTAATTTGAGCTCGAATCGAGTCTGCATCTCGCTGAACTGACCTTACATGTCCGGTAGCCACGGCTGCCGAATCTTCCAAATCTTCCAGGGCATTTTCCAAATCTCTGACATACTGCTTGACTGCGCCAATAGAATTTAAATCCACTACCTTGTCCATCAGTGAGTGGGCTGTGCTTAAGGCTGCGATCCGTGCTTTCTGAAATAATGATGCCATCTCTTTCTCCTTTCTACCTTTATTTTATTTATTTAATAAGCCATATATTCAAGACGCATACCATATTGTGAAATTCATAAAACCCGCTTTCTCAAGCTTAACCTGAGTCTATTCGGTAACTGGCTACAACCGGCCGTCCTGTTCTCCCCTGTATATCCATGACACAGCTCGCGGCAGGGGTCAGGTTTCAAACCCGCCCGCTTGACCTCATTAACAGGCATCATACGTAACTCTTGCCGGTTACCACCCCGTTGAACCTCCTCCTCTACGGCCACCCACGGATCCCCCTCCCCTAGCGCTCCAGCTAGTCGAACCGCCGCCGGCCGGCCGGATAGTTCCTCCACTGGATCTGAAAGCTCCACCACTGGAACCTGGGCTGCTCGGCCGTGTTGATCCCCAGGATGTACGTCCTCCTGGTAAAGGTATCGAAGGGGGGATTACGATGACTGGAGTGCCGAAATGAGGGATAGTGGCAGTAGTGCTGTTAACATCGGCCTGGGCCAGTTGATAAGCCCGCTCGGCTGCAGTTTCAGCTTTAGTTGCCAGTGAGATTTGGGAATTGATATCTACCGCCGCCTCGGCCTGTCTCAGAGAATCAATCGCATTAGCCAGATAATTCCTGGCTTCGCTTCTAACTGCCGGATGATGTACTTCTATATACTTACTGGCAATTGAGACCCTGGCGCCGGCATCTCTTTTGACGGTAACAGCCCTGGCTCTCAGACGCTCAGCCGCTTCATGTTCACTCCGGGCCTGCTCCAGGATTTTATCCGCCGCTTCATTGGCCTCACGCGCCAGTCTTCCGGCCTTGAAATAGTCCGGTTTTTCCTGCCTCAGCTCTACCCTGGCTGTCTCATTCTTTTGTTCAGCAGTTCGTAAATCGTCTTCCAGACTCTCGCGGATATCATCATCATATAATTTTATATAGTCCCAGGCTCTGTTGATATCGGCCTGGGCGGCATCAACTTCGCTGGGTGCAGCCAGCCGTTCAGCCTGCAATTTCTCTTCCAGTTCGGTGATGGACTTTATCAGGGTTTCCGCCTCTGTCAGCCAGTCATGGCCCTTTTTTATCAGTTCCAGGCTCTTTTGCCATTCCTGATGTTCCGTATCAGAGGCTGAGCAAGCATCCTCTAGGGCCTCCATTGCCCAGTTAACCCGGTTTTCCGCTTCTGTGCCATTGCCCCGGATAGATTCCCAATTAGCCGGAGCATAGGCCTGTAACAACCCATCAAAAATATCACGTCCGTTGTTGACCGTCTCTTTTACCCGTTCAATTCGGGCTGAAAGCGCCGGGATAGCCGCCTCAGCTTCCTGTTTTTTCAGGGGCGTCTCTTCCGCCGCCTGAATGGCTTGCTTTATCTGCTCATCTGCCAGATTGACATATTTCAATGCTTCACTAAGGTGTCTTTTAGAGAACAACTCCTGCGCCTGCCCCAGCGAAAGACGTCCTTTAGCCACCAGTTCAGCAGGATAAGCCGACTTAAAGCCTGCCTGTTTTAGCTCCTCCTGTTTGGCCAGAGCTTTTTCTATAGCCGTATCAACAGCGCTTACCTTTCTGGGAAACTCCTCAATCCCCTGTTGTATACCGGCAATCTGGCTTTCTGCCCCCTTGATAATGTCTCTGGCCTGGCGTAAACTTTCTAGGATTTTCCCGTATTCCCCTTCAATAACCACCAGTTGTGATTCTGCCATTTTAGGATTTTCCGGGTCTCCGGCGCTGTGAGATAATTCCGCATATCCCTGGGAACTGCGGTCAACCAGGCTGCGGGCTTTTTGCAGCCCATCACTCAGAGGCTGTGTTTCCTCCGGCGTCACCTTTTCCGATATGACATTGACCTTTATTTCCAGCATCTGTACCGCTTCATTTAGCTCATGAATCCCTGAGGCTGCCGCCTGTTTAGACAGCAGGGCTTTCTGCCGGGCAGCCTGCCGCCTGGCCTGGCTTTTTCTGCTGCTCATAAACAGGACAACTCCCGCTGCCAGTAGCACTATTACCAGTAAGACAACCCACCACCAACCAAACCCAGACTCTGAAGGGACAGCAGCTTGAGATGAGGCAGCGATTTGTACTGGAGTAGCACTTGACTTATTAAAGCTTATTTCTATTAGACGCTGTATCTCCGCCAGCCCTTTAACTGTGCCCCCTGTAAAATCACCCTCGCCGAAAAGAGGATTCATAACATCAATCTGAATCTTCAGCCACTCATCGCCGATGATATCCACCCAGTAATCGCCAAAATACAGACCGGTCTGACGCTCCTGCAATGAAATCAGCAGGACTATCAGGTTATTCTTGATATTGCCATCCGCGCCCAGCCAGGAAGGGTTTTGTTTTTCGATTTCGGCTTCATATTGGTCCAAATTTGCATATGGAGAATACGTCAGTATGGTCCTGATGCGGACCTCAGCGCCCTGACTTTTTAGCTTATCTGCTGCATTTTTTACCTGGTCCACTTTATTGCCGAACAAATTGGCTCCGTCAATAACCTGCATCTGGTCAAGGCTCTGGGCCAAGCCCGCCACCGGGAAAAGTCCCAGCGAAATAAAAACAGTAATACATACGAGAATCAATATGGTCTTCCGCATACTCACCTTCTTATCCCCATTGCCTATCAGGAGGCTCATGCTGGCTTCAACCGCTGCTTAACAACCTCCACAAGCTGAAAAGAATTTTTTTATTTAACCTTCTTTTATTGTACGATAAATCCTGCTGTATCATCACTAAAAGATTATCCAAAATCCGCCATCAAGTAGTCTCAAACAGGCACGATATTTTGCACCAATATGGTGAAAATATTCAGGCTTGTTTAGCTTCATTTGATGGTGAATCAAGGTTATAATGATATATTGCGGATGAGAATAGATTGCCTGATGAAAAGTGAAGCCTATAGTAACCGATCTGAACTAATTGAAGGCTGCTACGCCCTTTTGAATTCCCTGGAGATCAAAGGGGAAAGACGCGGTATAAAATACCATTTTTACCGTCCTGCCTTAAAGAAATACGGCCCCTATCAGTGGCTGTGGGACTCAGGCTGGCACATGGTAGCCTGGAGCCGCCGTCAACCTGAAAACGCCATCGCTGACCTCAGGACTATGCTTCAATACCAGCAGCCGGATGGCTTTATACCAGAAATTATCTTCTGGCAGCAGAACCGGCTCCTGCGCAAGCTGTTCAGCTTCTTCGTTTATTCTAATGAGGAATACACTGACCTGACACAGATGCCCATGCTAGCTTATTCCGTAAGGGCTATCTGGGAGGCCACCCGTGATAAACAGTTGCTGCTGGAGCTGGCGCCCAAAATTGTGAAATATATGGAATGGTGGCATGGCCGTGACCATGATGGAGATGGACTGGTCTCTATTATCCATCCATGGGAGTCCGGCCTTGATGCCAGTCCTGTTTTCGACCCTGTTTTTAACCTGAATAATCCAGATCCTTGCCGTATATATTTTCATTTCTGGAGCCTCCTGTACCGGTACCGCCGGAACAGGTGGCGACAAACAAGTATTTTGAAAAAAGAATGGTTTAATGTTGAAGATGTGGGGGTTTGCAGTGTCTATGCTGACGGCTGGGGAGTACTGGCTGCCCTGGTTGAGAAGTTCGACCCTGCTCTGGCTGAGAGATGCCGTTTGAATCACCGGAGATATCAGGAAGCCGTTATCAAAAAATGCTGGGACCCAAAGCAAGAACAGTTTATCTCCTATTTTCATCGCGGAGGAGAGGAGAAAGCGTCCCGGACCGAGACTATACAAACGCTTTTACCCCTTTTGCTGGATGATTTGCCGGTTTCCATAAAACAAAAGCTGGTTCAGAAAATTAAAGACCCTCAAAAATTTGCTCTCCCTTTCCCGGTACCCACCGTAGCCCGGTCCGAAAAAGTCTTTAACCCTCATCAATCATGGCTTTTGTGGCGCGGCCCTATGTGGCCTGCCACCACCTGGCTGGTCATGGAAGGATTGCTCAAGCACGGTTTTGAAGCAGAGGCCAATGTTATTCTGGACCGCTGGAGTGAGCTCTGCCGGCAAAGCGGAATCTGGGAATATTACAACCCCCTGACCGGCGAAGGGCTTGGCCAGAAAGGCCTCGGCATGTCTACCCTGATTGCTGATATGCTATTCCGTCTGGATAGAATACAAAGATAAAGGAATATCTAAACTCACCATCTTATGAGGCTAAACGCGCAGGAAAATTTTCACAACAAACCTCTGTTCCGGTCGGCCGCTTACACCCCGAAATATGAAAAATAGAGATCAGCCCAAGCAATACACCCTGCAGGTCCGTACTGCACCAAATCCGCCATCCAAGAGCATAGATGCCTGGTTTTCCGGCAAATACCGGTACGGTCATTCTGACACTTTCTGGGCTTCTTAATTAGGGTTCGTCTGGCATATTGCTTGCCTTATTTTACTTTTTCCCCCGGAAAATAGTCCCGTCCCGTGCCGGAAGTAAAATGAAAAACCGGTTTTTCAAGCTTTAACCATCTTATTGGACCGTGGGTAGTCCCGGCCGGGATAAAAGCTACAAAACTCCGGTCCAGGATGTTTTTCCGACCGTCTACCCAGAATTCTATTTCACCGCAAAGGTCATAAGGGTCCTTCGGATCGGAACCGATAAAGGCTATAGTCTCATCAAAGGCATGGCTGTGAGCTTTAATAGTTCCTTCATCCCCTTTGGTTGCCGGCCATGTGCCAGGCCAGAACCAGGCTGTCTCCATATAAAAGGCACCTTTAAGAATATTATCGTCCAGAGCCAGCAGGCGGGTTCCTTCTTTCTCAGTAAAGTGAGGGTTCCAGGGCGCCAGTTTCATATTGGTGTTTACCATTTCAGTGACGAAATACTTTTTGTCCCAATTAGCCATTCTTTTCACTCCTAAGTTTGTTCTCTAATTTTTGTCCCTGTCGTTTTGCCATACGGCCCTTGTTCGTATCCCCCCTTTTCGTTTGAACTCTTTATTTAGATTGATAACCCCATGCCCATAAGTATTTTTAATTTCTAATCTTTGCCTGTACTGCAAAAAGGTAGTATCTGAACATTTTGGTTAGAAATTTAGCTATAAAAATTTGCTTAAAATACGATTTTAAGACCTTTATTACTCTTGAGCCATCTTTGTTTTTGAGATTTAGCCTTTGATCTTTGGATCTTCCCAGGCTCCAGGCTATTTCTCCCTTTCCCCGGACTTATAGTATTTCGGGGATATAGAAGCATGTAAAAACAGAACCGGCTTGTCCACTCTTTTAAAATGAAGCGGACAGTGCACCAGTCCCCTGGGTATATAAACGCTGACAGGAGTGGTGATCCGGTATATCACCTGCTCTGGGCCTAAGCCCATCTCGATCTCCGCCCCCAGTTCTCCCATATTATCGGGATCGAAAGAAAGGAAATATAAATACATATCAAAATCATGCGTATGTGCCGTCTCTTCCATCAGGGTGGGTTCAGTAATTCGCATATACATAAAGGTAAAATCTGATTTATAATCGGTCTCACCGGTGAATTTCAGCGCCGGTCCAAATCCGCTTTTAGCGATCGGATGCCGTATCACATAGCGGTCATATTTAGATTCAGTCATCAGCTACTCTCCAAATTTATTTTAAAGTTTAACGAATTAATAGATACCATTACGAACGTCATATATGAATTAATGACTAATTATATCTCATTTTGAAGCACTTCGTCATATTTATATAGCCGCCCTTGAAAATTAATGCAGATGTTCGGAGGCTGGCCGAAGCAAGTTAATCCAACTTCCGGAGGCTTAGCCTTAAAACGTATTATGACTGAAGTTAAAGTTTCCACTACATCTTGGCAATTTTCATGTACTATGGTAAATGCTAACCGAGCTACTGAAAATGTAATGCAGAATGTATCCTGCCGGGAGCCTTGGGTTGTCCCTCAAGAATGATAAGTCTCCCCTGGCTTGGTAGGCTCAGAGGGTTGAATTATATTTATTATCTGAATATCAGCCAATACCAGATAGCCAGGTGTATCAGCGTACTGAACGCCAAAATGAATGTAAAAAAGGCCTTTTGGGTCTTATGATGGAAAACCGCCCTTCCCGCCCAGCCGCCGGGGAATCCTCCGGCCAGAGCCAGTATATGCAGCGCCTTTTCAGGCACCCGCCATTCGCCTTTCCTGGCCCGGGCTTTGTCTAATCCGTACACCAGGAAGGTTATAATACTAACTACCGCTACCCAGATCCAGTAGATATACCAGCCCATCTTATGCCCCAAAAACCCCCCTGGCATTTTATTTTACGTTCATCTTTAACCATTTTCCTGAACCAGAAAACAACATGGCCACGCAGCCTGCTGCGGAAAAACCCAGCAGGAGCAGAAAAGCCAGATGATAGGAGTTGGAAACATCGAAAATATAACCTGCCAGCAGCGGTCCCAGCGCCCCTCCTACTGATGCCACAAAAACAATGCACCCGAAAATCAGCCCATGGGAACGGAGGCCGAAGGCTTCTGCCACTGCCGGTGATATAAGAGCATAAAAACCGCCGTGAGCAAAACCATAAAAAACCGCAAAAAGGAAAAGCTGCCACAATTGATGAGTAAATTGCAGCCAGACGAAGACCAGGATAAACAGGCTGAAACATATAACTAGGGCCCTTTTGCTGCCTGTCTTGTCGCCTATAGTGCCCAGTATAAATCTTCCGGCAATGCTCGCCCCGCCGATCACCGCCAGCACCAGTGCAGCAGTGGCTGGAGTCTGTCCCAGGTCCAGCGTAAAGGGGGCTACATGTATTACCACCACGCAGGTACAGAAAAAAACCGTGAAATAGGCCAGGCAGAGCATGAAAAACCGTCTGGTGCGCAAAGCCTGGCTCAGAGACAGGCTAGAACTTTCAGGAGATTTGGAGCGGTTATCAGATGCTTCCTCCCCGTCTGGTAACTGCCCTTTCAGAGATGGATCTTTGACCATAAACTGAGCACCCAGTACCAGCCAGGCGGCCATTAAAATCCCAGTGATTATACAGGCTGTCCGCCATTGGAAATTAGAAATGAGAAAATTTAATAAGATAGGCATCACCAGTATGCCTATCCCTGTGCCCATCTTAACAATGCCGCTCATCATACCCCGGCGCTTGATGAACCACCTGGCCGTGACAGACAACAGTATAATATCTATCCCGCTCAAGCCTAGCGCGGCGATGACACCGTAAAACACATACAGTTGCCAGACATTATTTATGGTGGATATCAGGAAATAGCCCAGACCTGCCAGAATACCGCCGCCTGCTACCAGCAGCCGGGGACCGAACCGGTCATTCAGCCTGCCGAAGAATATGGCGCCCAGGCCTACCATGAATTGGGATAAAGAAGCTGCCCCCGAAAGAGTGGCTCGCGACCATTCAAAATCAGCCAGCAAAGCATTGAAAAAGACTCCGAAAGAGTTGTATGTCCCCCAGGCTACTACCTGTATCACCACCGCCATGGCCACCAGTATATATCCATAAAAAAGTATGGGCTTTTCTCTCATAACAATCGTCTTGTCGGCAGACCCCAATTTATATACCTGTTACGTTCCACAGTTTTTTCCCCTGGTCTGGTAAAGCAACCGGAATAGCCTGCGGGTATCTTCCCGGTCTCCAGGATCTTCTCTCCTCGGCAAAACAAAATCATCGTATCCCCTGTCAATATTAACTTGCACGACCACTGAAGCATATTATACCACTTCAAATAACCACTGGCAGGCAATGTCCTTTTTGCTCCGGCGGGGGGGCAGCTTGATGGGAGTGGTTTTCATACGCGGGTTAAACATCTCTGCTCCAATTTGAAAGCCCCTTTTTTCCACTACTTCGCACATGTGTTTTTGTATCCCATCTTCGTGGTTTCTTTCCCAGACCTGAAGAGGAGCACAGCGTGTCACGGTTAAGATACCGTGATTACGGTCTTTAAGTTCAAACACCATGTCTATCATGGTGGCATTGACCGGCGTGCACTGGAAAAATTTAAAAAAGCTGGCCACATCGTCGCCGGTGATGTTCATAGCATTGCGCACGGTATTGATTTCCGCCTCAGAAGCCCCTGTTTTTACCCAGACGTACTCCTGTATCTGGTTGGCGGCCTCTTCTCCCAGCTTATCTTTAACCCCCTTATACCAGTACTGGTTCAATCCGCCATAAAGTTTGGCGGCTGCACGCACCAGTTGAATGAGTCCCTCTTTGGAGAAATCCTCCAGTTTTAATTCTGGATCAAAGTCACCACTGTAGTCTTTCAAATGCTTCATAAACACCTCCTTCCCTCTTTTTAAATATACAGGCATAGTTTATCCTTGTCCGGTTGATCCATCTTGCTTGTAAAGAGCGGCGTTGTCAATAGTACTACAAGGTAAAGAAAAGAAACCTCGAAAGAAGATCTGATATTTCCGTACCAAATTTTAATTCTGGCCTGCCGCCAGCACCAAGAAGGGTGAAAATAGGCCGCCTCCTTATCTCACTCTGTCCTCATGCAAGGGGCGAACTATCCAGTAAGAACACGATTTTCGCAGTAATTTTCCATTCTGGCTTCCAGCCAGCACCACGAACCATGAAAATATCTTCAGGGTCTTGTTTTTTGAGATTTAGGATTTTCTTGGCGTTTGGTCTTTGGTTTCTGGTTATTTGTCCTATTTTAGAGGTAATCACGGGGAACTTCTAATGTCTTTCTGTTCAATGCTGAATAAGCCGGGTTGATCATAGGCATGTATAATTTCATGTATTTTTTCCACCCGGTAACTCAGCCCTATGAGGTTTCTATTTTGGTCAAACCTGTAATATTCTCGGACAGTTGCCCGCAGAGAATCTCCGGGAAGAAGGGTGATTTTACCGGTATGAAAATCAGCCAGCCATCCTTTATCAAAAATACTGGCCTGTATCGATAACTGACCGTGCTTGAAATCCCACATAGATTCACCCAGGTAGTCTGCCTTTTTTATTTTTAGCATTTTTTCTTCTTGCTTAATGGTAGTTTTCGCGGTTAATAAGTCCTCTATATTTTCGGATGACAGCCTGAATTTTATATCAAAGGTTGATTCACCATGATCCAGCGAAATAAATTTGACACTGTCACCTTCAATTAAGGGAGATAGACTCATTGAAATATCTTTTAAAGAGTCCAGCAGTTTCCTTTGCTTCAAAACAGAGTATGCCGCCAGCAGTCTGAGATTTGTCATTTCAGCCAGTTGCTTGATTTGAACCTCTAAAGGCTCCAGTTCAAAAATATTAGTTATAGTAGGTCTGCCTTTCATAAAATCTATCAGGCTTTTCTTCCCTTTTATCAGGAACTGGCCTATTAAAGGTTTCCAGTTAGGTGGATAGAGTGAATCATCCGGATTCGATTTTAAGGCTGTACGCAGCCAGACCTGAATTGAACCGGAGTGAACATCTTGCAGCAATAATACAGGTTCAATATTAATATCAATCAGCTCTATCAGTCTTTTATCAATTCTCTGAAAGGCATCTATCAAATCAGACAATACCTGAAACACCCTTGAAGGATTACGGGAGTTCTTACTGTAATCCATTTTCAGACTGAATTCGGATGTAAGAAAAGTATAACTATTCCGATACATCTTAGCGTCCTGTCTCGTCTGCCGTTAATTAACCATGATTGTTATGGCTGTAAAAAGGTGAATAAGGTAAGTCTTTTTACAGGTGCTTGCTGCCGTTTGGACATTCAGATTTACTTGAGCCCCGTACATATGTCAGCCGAATATTCAGAAATATAATCGCTCACGGTTTTATCCGGACGTACCTGATTATAGGCCTTTTTTCCCTGTTCTATCAATGCTTGAATTTAACTTATAGATTCAGGTGACTCTTTTCCAGCCAGGTAGCCGATTTATCCGCCGCCGCATTCGGCCTCACCCTCGAAAAACAAGACGTTCTTTTATCACGGGGGAAAATATCATCTGCTTTTGATAGTCATGTTTGAATAATGGAATTCGATTTTTCCTGATGATTTAAAAAGGGGTTGATGGGCTATCCTACCTCTCTAAACGGTTGTTCTCCCGGCTTTAAAAAAACCAGGGGGAAGCTTCAGGCTGTCCCCCCTTGAAAAACATCTATTTGATTGATTATGCGCTCTTACAGGCAATATTTTATTTTATAAAACGCACTGTATTTTTATTTTAGCCAGGCTTTACCGGTGGGCAATTTAATCTTTAAACCGCCGAAGATTACATGAGTCATCAGATACCAAGCCGTTAACGCGCAGATTATTAATTCTACAGCAGCTATTTTATTGAAATAAGCCGCTCCAGGAACCAGGTGACCGATATCCAGCAAAATAAAACCTATAAATAAGGTCAGGAATACCCAGGCCAGGGCACTGTTCTGTTTCATGGCGCCGATTAGATATATTCCCGTCAATATGGTGAATACCACCAGGAACCAGCCTACATCAGTACCGGATATAGTCGCAAATTTTAACTGCGTGTTCATCCAGATACCGCCCAGAGCAATCCAGAAAGCACCATAGGTAGTAAAGGCGGCAAATCCGAAATTATTGCCGTTGCGGTATTCCAAAAAACCAGCGATGAACTGGGCCAGCCCTCCGAAGAATAATGCCAGCCACATAACCGCACCAACTCCCACAAACCCCAGGTTATGAAACTGCAGCAACAGGGTGGTGGCGCCGAATGCCCCCAGGCCAACTGCGGCCGGATTAGCCAGTGTTTTATCTGTTCCCGCTACCTCCCTTTGAATCTCAGTAAACAACTTCATGTCATTTTCCTGATCAATATATTCTTCAAAGACCCCTCTCTTCCTGATCTGAGACAAAGTCATAGCCTCCTGTTTTATTCTCTTGCTTTCTCCCCGTTATCTTACGCAGGCCCTTAGAGTATTAGATTTGCTTCATCATGCTCTTCAAAGAATCCATAGGTTGAACTATTACGGTCTGGTTTTTGTTGGAAGAAGGTTTTACAGCCAGTACGGGGATATTGCCTTCCAGCCGCATCACTTTATCGGTTACACTCCCAATAGCCCAGCGGATAAAACCGGGACGGCTGTGGGCGGACATTGCAATCAGATGAGCTTTAATGTCACGAGCGGTCTTCACTATCTCTTCGGCCGCATGACCAAAGGTGACAATGGTTTTTACTTCAATTCCCTTTTCTCTCATTTTGCCGGCTATTTTCTCAAGATAATCTTCAGCTTCTCTGGTAAGAGCAGCCGCCTCATCTTCAGCAATGGGCAATTGAGCTCTATCATCATCGGTGAGCATATTGAAATTCATCTTGGAAACAACTCTCAGAAGCGTGATTTTGGCATCGAGCCGGGGGGAGGTCTTAAAAATCAGGTCATTGACTTTAGGCAGTATGGCTTCTCCTGCTTCAGTTCCATCCAGTGCTACTAAAATTCTCTCTTCCATTTTATTTCTCCTGTATTTTTATTTTTTCTTTCGTTTCAATTACATATTACCAATCGGGTTAGTTCCCCACATCCGCCGTAACTCCCGTTTTAAAACTGGTAATAGACCTGAATTTTTGAAACGAAAAACCTGTAAGCACAGGTATCTGGAACATGAAGTTGCACCCATGCTGCTTTACATACTTATTAAAAAGTAGGTATTAATACCTACCAGCTCATTAATCTTCCCTTCCCCATGGTTATTCCTGCCTGAGTTACCCTGCCAAACGTGCCGTTTTTCTGTAAATTCGAGGCTAAGGGAAGTGCTTTTTCTCCAGAAAAAGAGATATAATTATACCTATTAACAAAGTTGAGGTTAATAGTAATCTTACCAAGTCTGGCCTTATTTCTGAGAATCCCTGATATCATTTCACAGGAATCCAATATAAAAGAGGAGGGTAGTATGAAGCTGGAAGGAAGAGTGGCTCTTATTACTGGGGGCGGCACCGGTATAGGCGCCGCTATTGCAGAGAGGTTTGTGGCTGAAGGAGCCAGGGTTTGCATCACCGGACGCCGCCGGGAGATGCTGGATAAAGTAGCTGCCCGTTTACCTGCGGATGCGGTTATCACCTGCCCGGGAGATATCTCTGATCCTGAAGATACTGAGAATATGGTATCCAGTGCTTTAAAATTCGGCGGTAAACTGGATGTGCTGGTGAACAATGCCGGTATACCTGTTCACGGTAATATCACCGGAATGGACCTGGCGGACTGGCGCAGGGCTCTGGATGTCAATCTCACCGGCCCCTTCCTGTTGATGAAAAAATCCATTCCTCTCATGATAAAAGCCGGAGGGGGTTCAATTATCAACATCGCTTCTCTGGCCGGATTACGCTGCATTCCATCTGGTGCTGCTTATTGCTCCTCCAAAGCCGGTCTTATAATGCTTACCCAGCAGGCTGCCCTGGACTACGGTTCATACAAAATTCGCTGCAATGTTATTTGCCCGGGTGCGGTGCAAACGCCCATGCTAGAGGGGGCCATGAACGAAATAAAAAACACTTTGAATACTGACTTAAAAGGCGCTATTTCGCATTTTACCGCCAATAGCCCGCTCCAGCGTGCGGCCGTTCCGGAAGAAATCGCGGGGATTTGTACTTTTCTGGCCGGTGATGATTCTTCTTTCATGACCGGGGCTGTCCTGGTAGCTGACGGTGGAGCTGCTATTGTGGATGTCAATGCGGTGACCAGAAGACCGGCAGGGGAAAAATAGAATAGTGAACTGAATTTTCCCCATACTCCAATATCCAGCCGGACAACTACTGCCGCCTGCTTCTGGCCCTATATTTGCTTCATATGAGAAGAGGCCCCTTTATCTTTGATTTTTAATTGGTGTTATTGATCTTTGAGATATGAATATTATTTCCGGATTATTATCTGCCCTTTTACTCCTCTCCTCTGATATAGTACGTGGACTCGGACACCGCCTGCGGATCAAACGTCTTCTTAATCTTCTTGAGCCATAAATGGTAATTTGAGGTATGGGGCCCAAAGGCATCGTGGTCGCTCCCGAAAGCATGCCCGGGCACACCGAAATGACCGCTGATGGCTGTTTTATTGGCAAATGGAATCAATTCTCCCTGCACCCCAGCCGATTCGGGACGGTTGGGATTATAGCGGATCAGCAGTTCTCCATGTCCGCAATGCCCGTGCTCCAGAGACTGGATGAAAGGACCCGATCCGTCATCGAAGATCCTGCCGTTATCGATCAGTTTTTGCTTGAAAGGCGCTGACTCCAGAATATACTGGTGCATCAGCGGGAAAACATCCGTACAACCCACCTGCCCTCCGAACACCCCCGTCGCCCTGTCGACTTCCCTGATTGAGCAAGTCACCCGGATAAAACGCCATATAAATCCGCCGGTATTTTCAGGATCCTCCACAGCTTTTAGTGGCTGTCCCTCATAGTCTTTCATAATCTGCTCAAGGGTCTGTTTTTTATATTCAAAATCTTTTTCCGAGTTGCCAGCCAGGATAATCATAAAACCTGGCCCCTGGACTTCTGCGGTAAATTGCTTCAGGTAAACCAGGTCTTCATTATTGTTGGTGGCAATGTTGGAAGCCATCATGCCCGGCGTAAAACCCATTAAAATAAATCCAATCTCGCTTTCACCTATCTTCTGTACTGCCTGTCTGAGCTTTGCCACCGAGGGAAAAGAGAGATAGCGTATTTGGAACCTTTCAGGCGCCGGCTCAGGGCGGTAGCGGGGTGAGACACCCTGTAAAGAGAAGGTGGCAGGTCCCGGCCAGTGATAGACCTTCTGGGCAGCCTTGGTATAGACTCCCAGTCCTCCCAGCGGCATGACATTACCGCGGATAATGCCCCTAAGTGAAGGACCTGGACCGTCTCCGCAAAACCACTCCCCCAGTGCGCCCAGGGAACCCAGCCGTACAATTTCACCTTCCGGTGTAACCCATTCTGCTGCCAGCAGGTTGCGCTCTCCATAACTACCGCTGAGGCTTAAATGCCCCAGGTTGGCATGGGCTGCCAGCGGCAAGGCCGAGCAGTTGCTGCCTGCTCCGGTTATATTGCAATTCAGTCCCCGTTTCATCAACTCAGCCTGCAACTGGGCGTAGATCACGTATGGCTCCACCACGGCATACATACTTTTTTCATTGATTTCTATGATCCGGTTCATCCGCCGGAGGTCCAGCTTAATTACCCCCGGTCCGCCAGGATCACCAAAAAATCCCCAGCCTGTGCTGGAAGCCTTGAACTGTACCCTGAACCGGTTGCAGAGCTTTACAATAGACTGGACTTCCTCTGTAGACTGAGGTAAAGTTACCGCCTCAAAACGGGGTACGAATTTTACCTGCGGGGTGTTCATACGGTAAGCATACGAGTCCAATATCACCGGATCTTCGGATACGTTCTCCTGCCCCAGTATGTCTTCCAGTGCCCTGTAGAATTCTCGTTTTAAAGCCATATGCCCGGCCTCCTGCTTAAAAGTAATTCCGGAACGTTCCAGCCCGGAAAAGCCGCAATCTTAAAATCTGAATCTCAAACTCTCAATAAATTCCAATGTCAGTTAGAAAGTGTCCGTCAAGTTACAATGCTTTTTTTAGTAGCTCTGCCACATCCACTGTCTGTAGGTCTTTACCGGTTTCCTTTAATGCTGCCCGGAAACTCATCCGGCAACCTGGGCAGGCAGTCACGATAGCCTCCGCTCCGGTAGACTCTGCCTCCTCTATTCTTTCCCCGGCGGTCCACCGCGCAAATGCCGGATTGCTCTCCGCCACGCCCCCTCCCCCTCCGCAGCACCAGGCATACTCCCGGGTGCGGTCCATTTCTACCAGTGTCAGACCTGGAATACTCCTGAGGACTTCCCGCGGAGCTTCATAAACACCGAAAGTGCCCCGGCGAAACTCTTTAGGCGGCTCAAATATCCTGATCTGCCCTGGGACCGGCTTCCCTTCCCAGGGAATAAACGGTTCCCCCAACCGCCCCAGGTGGCAGGGGTCCTGGTAAGTAACCCTGAGGTCAACTTTGTGGCTGGGTTTCAGCCTGTTCTCTTTTATCAGCCGAGCCAGGTATTCAGTGGTATGTAGAACCTCCAATTTGCCTTTCAGTCCGAACTGATCATAAAGGACTTTGAATGCATAGAAGCAATCCGCACAACCGGTCACCAGGGTTTGCGCCCCTGACTTCTCAATTATTTCTGCCGTTTGCCGCGCCTGTTTTAAAAAATCCGCTTTATAGCCCATCTGATAAGCCCGGCCTCCGCAGCAGCCTTCCCGGTCTCCCAGTATGCCGGCCTCCACTCCTGCCATCTGTAATATACTGACCGCATCCCGGGCCGCCGGCCAGAGAGATTTGTCGGCGCATGTGCGGCATCCGGCATGAAAAAGCACCTGCACCTTATTTTCTATAGCCTCCTTGATGTCCAGGCCCTGAGCCCATTCCCCGCGCCTGTCTGACGCTCCAGGCATCATGGAACCGGTTTGCCGCATGATGCTGATCATCCTATCAAGAACTGGCAGGGTATGTCCGTTCTCTACGCACTGGATTCTCATCTCGTTCAGTGGCTCCAGCACCTCCATATCCATGGCATACTTGCAGGAAATATCACAGGCGCCGCACATCTGACAATTATATACTACCTCAAGCAGCTTATCTGAATAGTCTATTCTCTTATCCAGCAGCGAAATGCCCACAGCCATACGTCCACCACCGGCATAAGCATTGAAATTGAACCTGGCCACCGATGGACAGACGTATGAATGCCGGTTTTCGGTGAGTTTTTCCAGGGGTATGAACTTGCAAATAGAGCAGCGGCAGCACATTTCCATATCTGCCCGGTAATCTTCAAGCGGCATTTTTTCAACCTCCTGATTGGGGGAATCTTAAAAATTTAAACATAAATCTATAAACCTGTATAACATTCAAAACAAATTCGAATTTTCAAAACTCAAAGGTCTTACTTTGAACTCCTCGCTCTTTTTTCCCAAACAATAAATCGGTAACTCGCAACTCTAAAAACACAGCTTGCCCGGATTCATTATATTGTCCGGGTCCAGTATTCCTTTCACCTTTTGCAGAGCCGCCACAGTGGCTGAATCCCTGTTCATTATCAAACGGGCGTTTTCAGCATAAGGCCGCGAGAAAAAAGCGCCCTGGGACATCAAATGACGTATGGCAGCGGAAGTCAGCCTCTTCACTTTTTCCGCTTTCCCTGTATTTTGCGGGTCATAAAACAGGTTAAACTCGCAGTGGCAATTAACACCCTGGACTATCGGCTGGATATAAATACCGGTCTCATTAGCCGGATATCCGGCTTTTTCCGCTTCAGCGTACATAACAGCGATCAACTGCGAAATCTTATCATAAGTGGTAATGAAGAAGATATCCTGGCACCCACCCTTATACCGCAGCTTCCAATAGGGATCTACTGAGGGCTGCCGGACAGCTTCTAAAACTGAAAATGCCGGAATGCCTCCAATATCACGTTTAGCTTCCAATCCAATTCTTTGGGCTATTTCCAGCATATCTTTGATCTGTCCGTTAATTCGCATTTCCGGCAAATATTCATAAGCAGCAACATTGAAGAAAAGCACCCAAGCCGGCATCTCACAGCTTGGGTTATTCAGAGGCCTGGCCTGGTTTGGGGCCATTATGTAGGCCAGGTTGAAGCCATTCAGAACAAAACACTCATTAACTAACCTCAACCTGATCAGCCAGTGTACCATTTCCAGGATTTTCTCCAATTGAGAGGACCCTACCAGGAAAGGCTCTTCTCGCGAAGGTATGATCTCGCATCTGGCGGAAGCCCAACTTACAATGCCCATAGTCCCCTGCGAACCCTGGATTAAACGGTACCAGGAGGAAGCTGAAGGTCCGGCCGCTTCCTTTTGGGCGCCGCCTGCCTCCCACTGCTCTTCAATGCTACCCGGCCCGGCAGCCGCACCGGTCCTGAATACATCCCCGGTGCCGAAGACCACCTCAAAGCAACTGGCAGGATCGCTGATATCCCAGTGGTATTTGGGCATGATGGGTGGCTCCCGCTCCAGGAGGCTGCCGGCTACTGACTTGGTTTTTCTCGGCAGGAGAGGCAGATTAAGCCGGAGCCCTTTCTCGCCAGTTGCCTGGATCAATTCTCCGAAGGTTACGCCCGGCTCGAACATGGCCACCCGGTTCTCCCGGTCCACCCGTATTATCCTTTTCATTCCGCTTAAGTCCACAATGATTGACCCGCCTTCACTGGGAACCGTATCCCCCCTGAAGTGGGGAGGACCTGAGCTCACCGGCACCAGAGGCGTTCCGCTCTCCCGCGCTAATTTTACCAGTTGCTCTATTTGGCCTGTGTTACGCGGACGGACCACACATCCAGGCTTAATGGGGTTAATAAAGCTAAAATCACTGGAAAAAGTCTTCAGCGTTGTCTCTTCATATATAACATTACCCTCTCCCACAATAGCCTCTAATTTTGAAACAGCGATCATGGCACCTCCTTTGAGCTCCCGGCTTTATCCGGTGGCGGTAATTTTTGCTTGATCACAGGTAAAAATTTCCAGGTTAAACACTGCTTTACAAACTTTCTTTTGATTCAACAGATAATACACCAGACCCGGCAGATATATAGATTAGCCTGATTGGTAATGAGCGGATATCGATATTCTTTAACGTTGATCTATATTGTCTGTCACTATTGTAGACATTGAAGCTGATACAGTCAATAAGCAATTCCGGTATCTAAACGGCGGCCTTTAACCAAAATCCGCTATTACTTTGTCACCAATAGGCATGAGGTTTCGGCACCAGTGTGGTGGAATTATTCAAACTCGTTTTTCCATTTGATGGTGAATTAATATTAAAGGGGTGGCCCTGTCTGCTCCAACGAAAACCCCGGTGATTCATTCAAAATCTAACAGCTCGCTCTTATCGCCATTCTTTTAGCAGTGGCTTTCCGGCTGTACCGGTTCAGCGGCTCAGTTTTTACCTTAAATTAATGTTTTTGATTATTGAGGTTTTATTGTTGGTTTATTTTATTTACTGTTCCTTAGTTTTAGGTTCCTGTTTCCTCGGCAACAGTCTGATGCTAAGCAGTCCTACGAAGATAAAAACTCCGGCTGCCACTCCAAAAATATGCCTGAACCCAATTAAAGGCGCCAGGGCGCCTCCTATAAAAGGCCCCAGACCTGACCCCAGTGAATTAGCGCTCTGTGAGAGCCCGTAGGCGACTCCTTGCTGGGCAACAGGCACTGCCAGCCCGACCAGTGAATTGGAAGAAGTCATTATACCCCCTGTTAATAGACCGGTGAGGCCGAACATTATAATCAATTGGATAGAGGAATTAGCCCAGATTGGCGGCAGATACAACAAACCTGTACCAATACAGCACATGATAAGAATCTTGCGCACCCCCATACCGCGAACAAAACGGCCTATGACCACTGAGGAAAAAGCGGTAATAATGCCCATCAAACCAAAGGCGTAGCCGGCTCCGGTGGCGGCTGACTCGCCTGGGGCTACCTCACTGAAGACCAGAGCCAGGATCGGTTGGATGATCTGAGGTCCCAGGTTTAAACAGCCCACTACCATCAGCAGGGGTAATACCTCCCGGGATTTAGCCAGACGTAGCATAGAACCCAGAGAAGTCTGTTTACCGGCTGCTGGACGCTGGAAATTCTCCCGGGTGAAAATTAAGATGGTCAGGCCGCTTATCAGTAACAGACCGGCAGTAACGCCAAAAGTAGCTTCGTAGCCGATAGCTTCAGCCAGTATGCCGCCCAATAGAGGGCCAATGGTAAAACCTGCGAAGACAGCTCCCAGCAGCGTACCCATGGTCAGGGGAAGTTTTTCTCTGGGCGTGCAGGTGGCCACCAGAGCTGAGGCTGCCGAGACTGTGCCGGTGAACAGGCCCTGAAGCACCCTGAAACAGACGAAGGTATAAATATTGGGTGAAATGATATATAATGCCACCACAATGGCTCCGCCGAACTGAGCCCTGAGAAGCATGGGTTTGCGGCCCCAGCGGTCGGCTGCAACACCCCATAAGGGTGAGCTGATAAACATAGCCAGACCGGCTCCGCCGGTGGCGATGCCGGACCAGACGGAGGCTTCACCGCTGCCGAAATTGCCTACCTTTTGCATATAAAGGGGTAAAAAGGGGTTAAACAGGCTGAATCCCAGGATAGCCACAAATTCCGAGGCAGCAATGATATACAGATTTTTCCGCCAGGAGACGGAACTGCTTGTTATTTTTTCTTCCAATATTAATAGTATAGTCCTGCCGGTGCCGTAGATAAAGTTTTCACCGTGATGAATCCTCACCTCATCTCTTAATCCCGGTTGGTAAATACATAATTTTTTACTTATAATTAATGGTATTGGTGTAACAATATGAGTATCGAACGCCTAATTGAAAAAATCAAACAATATTTGCCGCCGGATAAGGTGGCTCTGGTCCAGGAAGCCTATGATTTCTCCTTCAGAGCGCATGACGGCCAGAAGCGCCTCTCCGGAGAGCCCTACATTGAACACCCGCTCCAGGTGGCTTTAACCCTTTGTGAACTGCAACTGGACGCCAGTTCCGTTATTGCTGCTCTGCTGCATGATGTGGTGGAGAACTGTAGTGTACCGATCATTGATATTGAGACCCGCTTCGGCTCTGAGGTGGCCAGGCTGGTTGACGGCGTGACCCGTTTGGGTAAAATCGCCTGGGCGGGAGAGGATATTGCCCGCCGGGAGTCTCAGGCCAAGAACCTGCGTAAGATGCTGGTGGCTATGGCAGAGGATATCCGTGTAGTCTTTATCAAGCTGGCGGACCGTTTGCATAACATGCAGACCCTGCATGTCATGCCGCCTCAAAAACAACTCAGTATTGCTCAGGAAACTCTGGAAATATATGCCCCCCTTGCCCACCGTCTGGGTATCTGGGAATTGAAATGGCAACTGGAGGACCTCTCTTTTCGATATCTGGAACAGGAGAAATATAAACAAATTGCCAGAGCGATTGCTTCCCGGCGGGTCCAGCGGGAAAACTTTATAAGCCAGGTTATTGCTACTTTAAAAGAAGAATTCGCCAGGGCCAACCTGAAAGCGGAAATTACCGGCAGGCCTAAACATATTTACAGCATTTATCAGAAGATGCAGAAATATGAGACTGTAGGCAAGCACTTTGATGATATTCACGATCTGCTGGCCATCAGGGTACTGGTCTCAACTGTTTCCGATTGTTACAATGCCCTGGGCATTATCCACACTCTTTGGCGTCCTTTGCCGGATGAGTTCGATGATTATATCGCCAATCCCAAGTCCAACGGTTACCAGTCTTTACATACTGCGGTCCTTTTTCTGGGTACAACACCTCTTGAAGTGCAAATCCGCACCTATGAAATGCACCATTTTGCGGAATATGGAGTGGCTGCCCACTGGCGTTATAAGGAAGGTGAAAAGGGAGATTTCCGGTTTGAGGAGCGCATCTCCTGGCTGAGACAGTTGATAGACTGGCACCGTGAATTCAGCGGGGCGGAAGAGTTTCTGGAGTCCGTCAAGACAGACATTTTTAATGACCAGGTCTTCGTGTACACCCCCAAAGGGGAAATAAAGGACTTACCCCGCGGTTCTACTTCGCTGGATTTTGCTTACAGGGTCCATACAGAACTCGGACATCACTGCGTGGGAGCCAAGGTTAACGGCAAACTGGTTCCGCTGAATTACCGTCTGAATAACGGGGATGTGGTGGAAATCATGACCGTTAAAGGCGGCCGGGGCCCCAGCCGTGACTGGTTGAGACCCAATTTGGGTTATGTAAATACACCTGGCGCCAGAGAAAAGATACGGCAGTGGTTCAAAAAACAGAAAAGGCAGGAAAACATTGAACGCGGCCGTGAACTCCTGGAAAAGGAATTTAAACGTCTTAATATTAAAATATCCGATGTCAATGATCTCTCTAAGCTATTCAAATATGATAATACTGAGGATTTTCTGGCAGAGGTAGGCTACGGGGGTATAACCGCGCATACCGTAGCCATGAAGCTGGTGGCACAGACCGAGTTGCCGCGTGTTATAACGCCTGCGGCTGCTCCTAAAAAGCCGTCTTCTGTTATTAAAGTCCTGGGAGTGGGTGATATGTTAACACGTCTAGCAGAATGCTGCCACCCTGCGCCAGGCGAACCAATCATTGGCTACATCACACGCAGCCGTGGCGTTACCGTCCACAAACAGGATTGTCCCAATGTACTGCATGAAAGGGAAAAAGAGCGTTTGATTGAAGTGGAATGGGGATTAGCAGAAACTGTATATCCGGCCAAGATCCAGGTAGAGGCCTGGGATAGGATGGGATTAATCCGGGATATCACCACGTTAGTAGCTGAGGAGAAAGTAAATATCGCTTCGGTAAGTTTCGCCAACCGTGACGACCATACAGCGGTTACTTTACTCAGTCTGGAAACCAGTGGACTGGCGCAATTATCCCGCATATTAGAGAAAATCGAGGGGGTTAGAGGTGTAATTAGCGTAAACCGGGTAGGAGATGAGACCGTGCTTTCAACCTCCTCACCCTCCGTCACAGAATCATCTAAACCGCAGTCCTCTTCTTAGCTGCTGAGTCTATTTGATAAATAACAAAAAAAAGGATACCATTACTACTAGAAAATTGTATATTGGAGGAAAATTTGCCCACTACTAAAACCGCTGAAAAAGAAATGCGCGCCGCCGAGCGGAGAAGAGCGCGTAACAAGTCCGTTCGCAGTCAAACCAAGACTAATATTAGCCATGCAGAGTCTGTTATTGCCTCAGGTGATCTGGAAGCCGCTAAAAAAGAAGTAAAGCATGCTATTAGTACGCTGGATAAGGAAGCAGAGAAGTCTAAAATCCACAGCAATAATGCTGCACGTCATAAATCCAGATTAATGAAGAAACTAAATCAGGCAATTGCAGCATCTAAAAAACAGGCTGCTAAATAAAAATTACGGTTCAATAATCTGGAAATATTCCCCGTTCCTTCTCAGCTTGTACAGCAATAACGAGTACAGGTTTTGGGTTGACAAATACAAAAAATTGTTGTATGCTCTTAATTTAGAACAATAGTTCTTTAATTAAAAAAGGAAAGAGCCAGGGGTGAAAACCTTATCAGCCAAACAAAAAAGGATTTTAGAATTCATCCATAGTTTTGTGGAGGATAAGACATATCCCCCTACTATCCGTGATATTGTTACCGGATGCGGTATCAGCTCAACCTCCGTAGCCGATTATAATCTGGAAATCCTTGAAAGAGAAGGCTATATTAAGCGGCATAGAGAAGTCTCCCGTGGAATTGAGCTCCTGGACGGTTCCTGGCTCAAGTATAAAACTGCTACCGTACCTATTATCGGGCAAATAGCCGCAGGTGAACCTATTCCAGTGCCTTCCTCTGATAGCTGGGATAATGTGTCTTCCGCTGAAATGCTGGAAGTGCCCCGGGGGTTAATCCATGGCAAGCAAGAAGTATATGCCCTCCAGGTAAAAGGGTTTTCAATGATTGATGCCCTGATTAATGACGGTGATTATGTCTTAATGCAGCAAACCAGCAGCATAGAGAACGGAGCTATGGCTGCTGTCTGGTTAAAAAACGAAAAGAAAGCTACATTAAAAAAGGTCTTCCTCAGTCCTGACCGGGTCCGCCTTCAACCGGCTAACAGCCAGATGAAGCCGATTTATGTTGAGCCTGAGAATGTGCAAATACAGGGTAAAGTAATTGCTGTTATCAGAAAATTAACATAACGGCTATATTTGCTTTTTATCTCCAAAGGCCTTAAATTATTAGCAGTCATATACGAAGGGTGCTTTTACCCAAGAGGCTGGATATGTTTTTAAACAATTTTCAAAGCATCGGCCGGTCCCTTTTTTTACGCGGCCTGGTTTCCTCTCAAAGCGGAAATCTAAGTATCAGAATGGGGGACCGGTTGATTATTACTCGCCGCGGTAGCAACTTGGGTGCTCTGGAAGAAAAGGATCTCATTGAAACCGGGATTAATAAAAATGACCGGGCTACACCCCTGGCATCGGTTGAGCTTCCTGTTCACCGGGCGATATACCAGCGTACTCAGGCCAGGGCAATAGTACATGCCCATCCCACGCACGTCACCGCCCTTTCGCTATTGGAAAAAGTAATCACCTCGGAACATCTGGAAAATATCTGTGCTCTGGGGCCGGTACCAGTTATCGGCTGGGGTATGGAAGTAATACCAGGAGGCATGCCGGAGAATATCGCAGATGCTTTGAAACACTCCTGCATCGTGGCGGTACACGGTCATGGTAGTTTTGCTGTAGGGCAATTGCTGGAAGAAGCTTATAATTTCACCACCGGCCTGGAGGAGGCCTGCGAAATTTTGTGTTTGCTGAAATCCATGCAGGCCAGGTTACCTTCCAGGTAAACTCCAGCAATAAAGGCACTGTTATCCGGCAAATGGCTTAATAACAATGAATACGCCTGACTGGAAAAATACACAGCTTAATCTCCTCCTGCTTGATAAACTTTATAGGCACACTGGAAAAAGGGTTCAGTCTCTTTATGACCGTACCCTTTCAATCATGATGGAAGATAAATACCGCTAAACAGGCTATCAACTTGTTTTCTGCACTGCCACTGGTTATAATGGCTGTAACTTATCTTGAAGAAAAGGATGACTAAAAAATGCCACAATTTGCTTTTTATCACAAACAATATATGCCGCTTACAGAGGCCAAAATCAGTGTTATGACTAATTTTATGCATTACGGCACAGGCGTCTTTGAAGGTATCCGCGGCAATTGGAACCCGGAAAAACAGCAAATTTATATTTTCCGTATGACAGAGCACTTTGAAAGGCTGCTGAACGGCTGCAAGGTGTTAAAAATTAAGATTCCTTATACCCTGGAGGAGCTTAACCGGACCACAGTGGAACTGGTTGCCCGCAGCGGGCTAAAAGAGAATGTCTATATCCGTCCTCTGGCCTATAAAAGCTCTGAATCCCTGGGGGTACGCCTGTATAACCTGGAGGATGATTACCTGTCTTTCGTCATTCCCTGGGGGCCATATCTGGACACAGATACCTGCCGTGTGGGTGTTTCCTCCTGGCGCAGGCCCGGCAGCAATTTCTCTGCCCCTCAGGCAAAGCTGACAGGACAGTACGTTAACGGCGCCTTTGCCAAGACTGAAGCTCATGATAATGGTTTTGACGAAGCAATTATGTTAAATGAAAGTGGTCATGTAGCTGAGGGCAGCGGCGAAAATATATTCCTGGTGATAGACGGCAAACTGGTGACGCCGGGTATTTACGAATGCGCCCTTATTGGCATAACCCGCAATACCATAATTGAGCTGGCTAAAAACGAACTGGGGCTGCAAACTGTTGAAAGACCGGTAGACCGGACCGAGCTTTACACAGCAGAGGAAGCCTTTTTTACCGGCACTGCCACTCATGTAGCAGCTATCGGTGAGGTTGACCATCGCCCGGTAGGTGATGGTAAAATGGGTCCGGTTACCAAAAAACTGCATGATCTGTATTTCGATGTAATTCAGGGTAAAAATCCCAAATATATGAAATGGTGTACACCGGTTTACCCGGAATAATTGCATGAAGCCGGCAGCGTAAGCCATAATGAAGAAAAATGACCGAAATTGATACATTCCCGTTTCGGTCATTTGTTTTTTCAGGAGAACCCTCTTAATAATTCTGAACGCGAGATTGGTTTTAATAACCTACTGTTTTATAAGGAGTAATTCATGGGTGCATTGGAATGGACCTTTGCGTTTATAATGGCTGCTATTGGGATTGGGCTCTTTCTGCCCAGGGGTATTTTCCTTTTTAATCCCAGCGCTTACCGCACTTATTTTGATGATAGCCCCTTTACCTCGATGAAAACCATCCACAAAACAGTAGTAGCCGATTTAGCGGCTAAAATAACCGCACTGGGATTTAAGGAATTAGGAGTTAAAGTGGAAAAATTCCCGCTTTGGGGCTCCCGCACAGAAGAGCTTTCTTTTGCTTTACCCTCCGCACAGGCTTTTGCGGTAATCACAGTATATAGAAATACAGCTACCTACCATTTCTATACGCCTTTTAACGGTGGCCAGGTGGTCATGACTTCGCCCGGTTCTTTCAGAAAAATCGAGTCCGCTGATTTTGTTTCTGACATCGTCCGGGATACAGACGATGCCGGAGCAGTACTGGCCCGGCACCGGGAAAATGTGGCTGATTTTGTCAGTAGAGGACTGACACCCTACCAGGAATATACGCGGGAGTCCAGGCTGGAGTCAACCTCTCTATATTACAATTCTAAACCGCTGAGGAGTAAAGCCCGCCGGGTAGGAGCCTTTACCTTTTTTGCTTTCCTGATTTTAATTGTGCCTTTGTTGTTACAGATTTTGGCTATTGCCGGAGTAATCTGAAACAACCTTGCTGGCGGTCCCTTGGCCTTATAGCCCTATTTTTTTGTTCTTTCAATACAGACCGGATAGGTTTTCTCGAAACCACAGGCGTGGCAACCCTCATAACGGCAATCGCCGGTCTCCAGCCCCTGTATAGCGCGCTGATACTCCCGCTTTAAGAAGGCTGAGGTTACTCCAGTATTCACATGAGACCAGGGTAAAAGCTCATCCATTGAGCGCTCCCTCTGGGCATAAAAAGCAGGATCAAGACCGGTCTCTTTAAACGCACGGAGCCAGTTATCCCACTTGAAGTGCTCGCTCCAGGCGTCAAAAGTCGAACCCAGTTGCCAGGCGCAGTAAATCAGACGCCCAATCCGCCTGTCCCCCCGGGAGATCACTGCCTCCAGCAGGCTAGTCCTGGGGTCCTGCCAGGATATTTTCAAACCCCTTTTATCGAGGCCGCTTCTCACAATATTATGCTTGACGGCAATCTGGTCTTCTTTCTCCTGAGCAACCCATTGAAAAGGTGTATGGGGTTTAGGCACAAAGGTCGCCAGGCTGACTCCCAGTCTGGCCCGGTTGCCCATGAATTCCCTGCCGGTATTATGCAACTTCTCAACCAGCTTGACTATCTCCTGCACATCCTCCAGGGTCTCCTGCGGCAATCCCAGCATAAAATAGAGCTTTAAGGTGGTCCAACCCCGCTGAAAAGCTACTGCGGCCGTATCTAACAGCATGCTCTCTGGAATGCATTTGTTAATTACATGACGCAGCCTTTCACTACCGGCTTCCGGGGCAAAGGTCAGGCCGCTTTTCCGGCCCGAGGGCAAGGACTCCATTAATTGAACCGAGGATGTAGCAATACGCAGGCTGGGCAAAGAAAAGGTAACATTGGGGTATAGTTTGGCCAATGCAGTCACCAGTTTATCAATATCCGGGTAATCGGATGTGCTTAATGAGACCAGGGAAATTTCGTCATACCCGCAATTTTCCAGAATTTCGCCCACCGACTGAATAACCTCATTCTGTGGACGTTCACGTACAGGACGGTAAATTGAGCTGGCCTGGCAGAAACGGCAGCCTCTGCTGCAACCCCGCTGGATTTCAATAGCTGCACGGTCCTGTACAGTCTCCACAAAGGGAACAATGGGTTTGAGGGGTGGCGGAGGTAATTGAGTGACCATACGCCGGCGGATCACTGCTTTAGCCTCTGGTATTACTGGTGTAAAACTTTTCAAAAGGCCATCCGGCTGGTATTCCACCTGATATAAACTCGGGACATAAATCCCCTCTATTTTGGCCGCTTCTCTGAGAAAAACGCTTTTAGAGGAGCCGCTGTGTTTCCAGTTGCGGAAGCAGTTCACCAGTTCGCTGATAACCTCTTCACCTTCACCCAGAACGAACAGGTCTATGAAGTCCGCCATTGGCTCAGGATTCAGGGTACTGCTTCCTCCGGCTATAATAAATGGAAAAGAATTTTTCCTTTCGGCTGAAAGAACCGGTATATGGGCCAGGTCCAACATATTCAAAACATTGGTATAACATAACTCATATCCTAAAGAGAAACCCAGGATATCAAACTCAGATAGAGGTCGCTTGGACTCCAGGGAATACAGAGGCAAGCCGGCAGCTCGCATGGCTTTCTCCATATCCTTCCAGGGAGCATAAACCCTCTCAGCCAGGACATCCGGAATATTGTTCAATATTTCATAAAGGATGGGAACTGCCATGTTAGACATACCAATGTCATATAAATCGGGATAACTGAGAACAAACTTTATGTCCATCTGTTCCCAGTTTTTAATTACACTATTCCATTCCCCACCGGTATAGCGGGCAGGCTTGCCTACCTGGTACAACAATCTATCAAGCTGAGTCATGCTTCTCCAGTTCTGCCAGATCGAATTCCATTCCGTCCCGGGCTGCCAGTACTTCAATTCCTGTGGTTTGAGTTAATTGTTCAGCAATCTTGTGGGGATTAGCCTTCCATAGTTGCATGCCGAAATGGGTTAATATAGCTTTTTTGGGTTTTATGCCTGAGATTATTTTCTCCGCATCCTTGACGGAAAGGTGCGGCACCTTGAAATGGTTGTCTAAAAACACCACGCTGATAATGATTAATTCAGAGAACTGGTAATGCTCAATCAGGGAATCAAAATACTTGGTATCCACGATATAGGAAAATGTATGTGTCCCAGTTGTGAATTTTAATCCGTAGGTTTCTACCCCGTGGATATGTTTAACGGGCGTATTGAATTCGACTTTTTCAATATTATAGTACTTACCTTCCTGTAGAATGTCTATTCCATCAATATATTCTTTTAGATAAGAAAAGATTACCGGCTCAGGTCCCAGAGCATCGGAGGGAAGAAAAATCCGGCCGCGCTGTTGAAATCCGCCCTGAGTCATGGCTTCCACCATTATATTCAGGTCGCCTGAATGGTCCAGATGCCGGTGGGTCAGAATAATAGCGCTCAGCCTGTCTGCTCTCATTTTACGGTTGGTAACCTGAACAATGGCCCCTGGACCTGGATCCACAAGAATCTCAATGCCGTTTAAATTAAGCCATATGCCTCCGGAAGCCTGGAACTGGTTAGCTACCATAACTCTGGCCCCGGCAGTCCCCAAAAAAGTTATAGAATTTTCCATTAACAATTCCCACTATAAAGCAAAGCTCCACTTTTTACAATCTGGTTATTTTTTTGACGCCCTTCTCCGGTAAGTTTAAAATAGCTCTTGAACCATAAGTACCAAAAACAAGAATCTTCACGCTAAACTGCCCCTATATCCTTTTTAAGGGGGCGCGTCTTGCCCTTGTACCAGACTAAATAAGCAGGAATAAAAAATTTTCAAATTAAAGGGAGAAGTGTTTATTATGGCGGAAAGACTCTGGGCCCCCTGGCGGGTAGGCTATGTACTGGCGCAAAAACCAACCGGGTGTATTTTCTGTCAAAAACCGCTGGAAAATAAAGATACGGATAATTTTATCCTTTATCGCGGAAAAAGGAACTTTGTTATCTTAAATATCTTCCCTTATAATCCCGGGCACCTGATGGTGGTACCTTTTCGTCATATCGGCAAACTGGAGGATATGGAGCCGGATGAGCGCAATGAACACTATGAAATCGTCAGCCGGGCAGTGGCAGCCCTGCGAACTGCGACGCACACGGATAATTTCAATATAGGCATGAACCTGGGTAAAGTATCCGGCGCCGGTATTGATGATCATATTCACACCCATATCGTACCGCGCTGGAACGGTGATAATAACTTCATGCCGGTTTTTTCGGATACCCGGGTGATTTCGGAATCGATGGAAGCCGTTTTCCAGAAACTCAGGGGGAAGATTTAGCTGGTAACAAATCCGATTCCGCACCTAGACCAATTGAATCAACCGGGGAAAAAATAAAACCGTAAACGTCTTAATTATTTAACCCATAATCTTTCTTGAAACAGCTTCAAATAATTATAATTTATTATGCCTTTCTGTTATAAATTTTCCATTCCTTCATACCCCGGCGCCCTGTAAGGTGAAAATTTATTTCTTCCATAAAGTTGGGTACAGCCTGTCCATGCCGGATCTGACCCGGCAATTAGAGGGTGATAAGGCTGGATGCTGATTTCCGCCGGTTTGATCTTCAGGATTTTTTCTGGTAAATCTTCAGGCTTATTTAGCCTCAATACAAGATGGATCTTGGGTTTTGCTGGTTATTGACAATCCTGATTTTATTTCTTAGTATGTAATCAGGTACTCACATCAAAGCTTTCATTGACATTACCGTCATTAAGCACCAAAAAATATAAGCAGCCATACCGGAATCCGGTGAATTGAATCTATCCTGACAACTCCCGGTATTTTTAATACTGACGGCTGAACCAGACAGATTCTACGTGTTTAAACTTGAGCTGCAATTCCTCGTCCTCAGGAGGTAATATTTTGCTGACCAAAGAAAATCTTTATCAACTGGTGCATAACAGGCTAAAAGACTATCTTTTCATCTCAGTCTCTAACCGGGAGCCTTATACCCATGTCTTCTCCGGAGAAGATATCAAGTGCCTGGTACCTGCCAGCGGCCTGACTACAGCCCTGGATCCGGTGATGCAGGCCTGCGGCGGTATTTGGATAGCCCATGGCAGCGGAGATGCTGATAAGGAAGTAGTAGATGCATACAACAAAGTAAACGTGCCTCCGGATAATCCCACTTATTCTTTAAAGCGTGTCTGGCTGACTAAAGAGGAAGAAGAGGGTTACTATTACGGCTTCTCAAATCAGGCCCTCTGGCCTTTATGCCATATTGTTTATAACCGGCCGGTTTTTGATGAAAACGATTGGATTTGCTATCAGAAAGTCAACCGGCTTTTTGCTGAAAGCGTGGCGGAAGAGGTAGGAGATAAAAAGGCCTTTATATTTATCCAGGACTACCACCTGGCATTGCTGGCCGGCATGATAAAAGAACGGTGCCCCAATGTTATTACAGCCCAATTCTGGCATATCCCCTGGCCTAACCCGGAAGCTTTTCGCATATGTCCCTGGCAGCGGGAAATTATTCAGGGCCTGTTATCCAATGATCTTCTGGGTTTCCACATCCGTTATCACTGCAATAATTTTATGGATACGGTTGACCGAACCATGGAAGCCAGAGTAGATAGGGATAAATATGAGGTAACCTACAATAATCACAAAACGGATATCCGTCCCTTTCCCATCAGTGTGGATTTCAAGGAATTATCGGAAAACGCTGTCAGTAAACAGGTTTTGGATGAGATCGACCGGCTAAAAAACTGTTTTGGATTACATGATGTGATAATCGGCATCGGAATTGAAAGGTATGATTACACCAAGGGCGTGCCGGACCGCTTAAGGGCATTTGACCGTTTTTTAAGCAAATATCCGCAATATCAAAATAGGGTGGTATTTATCCAGGCAGGAGTGACCAGCCGCATCCACATAGCGGCTTACCAGAATTTAAATAAAGAAATCGAAACCCTGGTTGAACAGATTAACTGGAAATACACCACTGGGCAGTGGAAACCTATTATCTTTATTCGTGAAAATTTACCCCAGGTATGTCTGATGGCTTTAAGGTGTATGGCGAATTTTTGTATCGTCAGTGCGCTGCATGACGGCATGAACCTGGTCGCCAAAGAGTTTGTTGCCAGCCGGGTCGATGAAAATGGAGTATTAATTCTCAGTCCCTTTACGGGTTCAGCCCGGGAATTAACGGATTCCATTCTGGTAAATCCATACGCAACTGACCTCTTTGCCGAAGCTATCAGGACGGCTGTGGAAATGCCCGTTGATGAAAGAAAAAGACGCATGAAGAGGATGAGAAGTATAGTCAGTGATAATAATATCTACAAATGGGCCAATGATATAATTTCTGAGCTTTTAAGGTTCGAATTCGGAGGTTAGTCTTGGAGCATTTACTAACAGCCTGGCCGGAAGTAGCCGAGCAGCTATCTCAGGCCAGAAATGTCTTATTTTTAAGTGATTATGACGGTACACTGACGCCGGTAGTTGAAAGGCCTGAACTGGCTTTTCTCCCGGAAGATACGCGCCGGCTTTTAATATCTCTTTCTCGCCAGTCAAATTATACGGTAGGCATCGTCAGCGGACGGGCTCTGGTTGATCTGAAAGAAAAAGTCAATATTGAAGATCTGGTTTATGCCGGCAATCATGGTTTTGAAGTTGAAGGACCCGGCCTGAATTTCATCAATCCCCTGGCACAAGAGGTCAGGCCTATATTCAGGATCATACGCCAGGTATTAAGTATGGCCTTAGGTACTATTAAGGGTGTATTGGTGGAAGATAAAGGCATCACTCTGAGCATACACTATCGCCAGGTGGAGGAAGAAAAAACCAGAGATGTCAAAAGCATTGTAGAAAATACTATTAAAGGCCCCCTGACGCGGGGTCTCGTAAAACTTACCTCCGGGAAAAAAGTGATCGAGGTCAGGCCGGCAGTAGATTGGGATAAAGGTAAAGCTATCAGGCTTCTGATGAAGAGATACGGTAAAGGAGGAAGAAACAGCGGGCTTGTACCAGTATACCTGGGTGACGACCAGACGGACGAGGACGGTTTTCGCATGATCGAAAAATATGGACAGGGTATCACCATTCATATCGGGGAAAGCTGGGCTGAATCATCTGCCAGGTATTATCTGACATCTCCTTTAGAAGTTCAGAAATTCCTGTTTTTAATACTGGAAAATGCTCAAAGAGGGCAGGTATGCGAACAGCTTTCGACTATCTAGTGGATAATTGGTCCCTTTTTGTAATACCCCTGGCTGTTTTTGTTTTTTCGCTGATTGCTCTTTTCTGGCTCAGGAAAATAGGTCTGAATTACCTTGAGAAATGGAGCCGGAAAACAAAAAGGGCGGAAGATGACATCCTGGTACAGGCGGTTAAAGGACCTGCCTCTATTTTTTGTTTGACATTGAGCATCTACCTGGGACTGACTGTCTCTACTCTGACTGAAAGCTGGAAAGGCCCTCTAGCGCATGTTATCTGGACCCTCTTTATTCTGGCCTTGGCTCTGGCGATGCTAAACCTCGCACGAGGTCTGCTCCTCCTCTACGGACGGAAATTTAACGTGCCTGGTCAGGCGGTAACTCTCATTCGTAATATTGCCCGTGTCGTCATCCTGATTGTAGCTATTTTAATCATCATGGACATCTGGGGAATTCCGACTAATCCTCTCCTTTTACTACTACTGGTCTTAATTCTGGTGGGCTTGCTGGCTTTCCGCGATACTGTCCCCAACCTTTTCGCCAGTTTTCAGATTGCATCCACTCAAGAAATCAAGGTCGGTGATTATATTAAACTGGATACCGGCGAAGAAGGCTATGTCACTGAAATAAGCTGGAACGTCACCAAGCTAAGGTCTCTGGACAGCAGTGCAATCCTGATCCCAAATAATCAGATGATCCATCGGAAGGTAATTAACTACGGCCGTCCTCTTAAAAAAGCTAAAGAGCCGTTTTATTTTAATACCCGGGTGCACATGGCGGAACTGACCGGCTTAAGGGCTAGTAACCTGAAGGAAATGGCTGAGATCCTGAAAAAAGCCCCGGAATCGGTTGTTTACTACCATACCCACCATTTCCTGGAAGACCATCAGTATCTTATTCCCGAACTTTCCAATGACTTCGCCATCTGGGTAAAAGGAGCTCTGGATTACTCTGTACTGGCAGAAAAACTGGCTAATGTTAATATTATAGAATTTTCCAGCCTGGAGCTTTTAAGAGACAGGCTGGTAAACATCATAGAGGAGAGCGCCGGACAGGAAGGGTATCAGCGAAACGCAGTGGCCGGTAGAGAATTTTATTTTATGAAATCGGTCAGCGTTATTTTACCTACTCATTTTGTAGTATACGATTTGCGTGAATTTGTGGAAGCTCTGCGTAAAATCAGCGCCAGCTCTCTCTATTTTCACGTTTTTGAATCAAGGTTACGGCTCGGAAAAGGTATGAACGACTTTTCTATCTGGCTGGAGGTGAATATGGATGAAGCGGACCTGAGCAGGAAATTAGCCAGAATCGATCCGTATAATTTGACGCTGGAGGGACTGCGATCAGCATTAATACAGACGATAGAAAAACATATCAAATAAAACTTTCGGATTATGAGCCCATTGTAGGAAAAAGTTGTTTGGAAGAACTGGAACTTCTGGCAGCCAACCTTAAAGGTAAGACTATCCAGAACATCAACTCAACTTTCAGTGGGGGTGGAGTAGCTGAAATTTTAAGCCGCATGATCCCCATGCTGGAACAACTGGGAGTTGATGCACACTGGGATATCATCAAAGGTACAGACCCGTTTTTCCAGGTGACTAAAAAGTTTCATAATGCGCTGCACAACCGGCCGCAGAATATTACCACTGAGGATTTTGATCTATTTAAAGAAATCACTGAAAAAAATCTGCGGGAAATGGACCTTTACGGCGATATACTTTTCATACATGACCCGCAGCCAGCCGGTCTGATCCAAAAGAAGCAGCAACTGGGTAAAAAATGGATCTGGAGATGTCATATTGATATCTCACAGCCCAGCCAGCTTGTTTGGGATTTTCTGAGACCTTATATCATACAGTACGATGCAGCGGTCTTTTCGGCCCCGTCTTTTTCACGCGAGCTCCCAATCCGGCAGTTCCTGATATCGCCTTCTATTGACCCTCTGAGCAACAAAAATAAAGAGCTGCCTCAGGATGTCATCGATGCCGTAATGGACAAATATGAAATCCCCCGGGACAAACCGATTATCACCCAGGTGTCCCGGTTCGATTACCTGAAAGATCCTGTCGGTGTAATTCAGGCCTTTGAGCTGGTAAAAAAAAGCATCGATTGCCGCCTGGTGTTTGCCGGAGGTACAGCCGCTGATGATCCTGAATCGGATAAGGTGCTGGCCGAGGTACGTGAAAGGGCAGGAAATAACCCGGATATTCATATTCTCCTGGTGCCTCCTGGCAGTGATATAGATATTAATGCCCTTCAAAGGGGTTCCACCGTCATAATTCAAAAATCCCTGGGTGAAGGCTTCGGTTTGACTGTTAGCGAGGCTCTTTGGAAAAGCAAACCCGTAGTGGCCACCGCAGTAGGAGGCATCCCGCTGCAAATCAAAGATAAACTGACCGGTCTGTTATCTCACGGCATTGAGGGTACGGCTTTTGCCCTCAGACAATTGCTCAGCAATGTGGATTATGCCAGGTGGCTGGGCAATAATGGTCATGAGCATGTTAAATACAATTACCTGATCACCCGCCATTTAAAAGAATATTTAATCCTCTTTTTGACCCTGGAGCATAATGACTCCGTGATTAATCTTCTGAATACGGTATTAGACCGGTCGTAAACTCTCAGAATAATGAGTTTGGAAATCTAAAACTCGCTGCCTGGAGTCATTATTTACCGGTAGTTTTTCTGATTAACCGCTCTGGATCATGAGGCGAATGGTGTTATAATAGGGGCATGGAAAACAAGCTGCGTCAACTCCCCGGCGTGGATAGACTCATAGGAGAAAAAAGAATCCGCGATCTGGAAGCTCTTTTTCCCCATGACATTATCACCAGCCTTGTCCGTGAAAGCCTGGTTTTTTACCGTAATGCTATAACCCGGGGACAGGAACCTCCCACTACCGAAGAATTGACGGCTTATATCGTTGATCAGGCCCAAATTCTGGCCAGTCCCACTCTAAAACCGGTTATTAACGCCACTGGTGTGGTATTGCACACCAACCTGGGCAGGGCTCCCCTCAGTACAGACGCCATCGCCGCTATGAACACCAATGGGCCGGATTATAATAACCTGGAATTCGACCTCGAAAAAGGTGAGCGCGGTTCACGTCACGTCCATGTAGAATCTTTGCTTTGTCGCCTGACCGGAGCTGAAGCCGGCCTGGTAGTTAACAATAATGCGGCTGCTGTTCTGTTAGGACTTACGTGTCTGGCCAAAAGAAAAGAGGTGATTGTCTCCCGGGGACAGGCGGTTGAAATTGGCGGAGGGTTCCGCGTGCCTGAGGTTATGCGTCAAAGCGGCGCCAGGCTGGTAGAGGTGGGCACTACCAACTGTACTTATGCCCGTGACTACGAAGGCGCTGTAACCCCCAGAACCGCCGCCCTGCTGCGGGTACATTCCAGCAATTTTCAGGTATTAGGCTTTACTCATATAACAACCCTGGAAGAAATGGTTGATGTGGGTAGAAAGCACGAAATCCCTATACTGGATGACCTGGGCAGCGGTTGTCCGCTGGACACAACTCCTTTCGGCCTGGCCCATGAGCCTACCATTCAGGAAAGTATTACTGCCGGCGTTGACCTGGCTTTTTTTTCAGGTGATAAACTATTGGGAGGTCCGCAAGCCGGTATCATTGTAGGAAAGAAAATATATATAGATAAACTGAAACGCCATCCACTGGTAAGAGCCATTCGTGTAGATAAGACCCGGCTGGCGGGGCTGGCGGCCACCCTGCTCCATTATCTGAAAGGTGAAGCTGTTCAGAAGGTGCCAGTATGGCAGATGATTGCTTTGCCATTAAACGAAATCAGCCGCCGCGCCGGATGGTGGGCGGCTTCTCTGGGAGGGAATGCCCGGGTAATAGAAGGCGAGAGCCTGATCGGCGGCGGCAGTTTACCCGGAGCGACTCTGCCTACCAGGTTGTTGGCTGTAGGTGGTCCGCCGCAGGCCGGACTGGCGCAAAAAGCGGCAAAGCGGCTACGTTTACAAAACCCTCCTGTAATAGGACGCATAAGCGATAATATTCTACTTCTAGATCCCCGTACTGTCAGACCGCAGCAGGATGAACTGGTGATCAGGGCTTTGCGGCAGGCGTTAATAGAGATAAAATAAAGGCAATATAACAGGAGTATGCCCTTGTTTGTAATTGGAACAGCAGGTCATGTTGACCACGGCAAATCAACCCTGGTACACGCCCTTACAGGAATTGATCCAGACCGTCTGGCAGAAGAAAAAGCTCGCGAAATGACCATTGACCTGGGTTTTGCCTGGCTGAATTTACCCGGCGGTCGCCAGGTGGGAGTAGTAGATGTACCAGGACATGAGCATTTTATAAAAAATATGCTGGCCGGCGTCAGCGGCATGGACCTGGCCTTACTCGTTGTAGCTGCCCCCGAGTCCGTAATGCAGCAGACCCGAGAGCACCTGGCCATTCTGGACCTCATGGAAGTACCGCAGGCCATCATGGTGATCACCCAGGCTGACCTGGTGGATTCGGACCAGTTGATACTGGTTGGAATGGAGATCGAAGATATCATTAAGCCCACTCGTTTCGCCGGTTCTCCCATCGTGTCCGTTTCCTCGGTCACCGGCCAGGGCTTGATGGAACTCAAAAAAACCATTGAAAATGCTCTGAACGCTGCCAGACCCCGGCGGGACATCGGGAAACCCAGGTTACCTATTGACCGTGTTTTTACCATCTCAGGTTCAGGGACTGTAGTCACCGGTACGCTGATTGACGGCTCGCTGGTGCCGGGGCAGGAAATTGAATTAGTCCCGCCCGGTCTCAGGTCCAGAATAAGGGGTTTGCAGACACATAAAACCCAGCTTAACCGGATAGGGCCTGGAAATAGAGTAGCAGTTAACCTGGTCGGTTTGAGCCCAGGAGAGCTCAAGCGGGGCTATGTAATGACCGTTCCTGGATGGCTTATGCCTACTTCGGCCATAGATGCCAGGCTCCGGCTTCTGGCTCAAACTGCACGTCCGTTAAAACATAATACTGAGGTTAGCCTGCATACCGGATCTGCCGAGGTGATGGCCAGAGTGCGCCTCCTGGAAAAGGAGGATGTGCAGCCTGGTGAAACCACCTGGGTGCAGTTCATCCTGGAAGAACCTCTGGCCTGTGTCAATGGGGATCATTTCGTTATCCGTTCTCCCCTGGATACTCTGGGAGGCGGCCTCCTGGTGGAGGTTCATCCCAAAGAGCGCCACCGCCGTTTTAGACCTGAGACCCTGGAAAATCTCAGGGCCAAAAGTGAAGGTAAAACAGAAGAAACCGTTTTGGCCACCCTCAAGTCCAGGCAACCCCAGGAACTGCATGCACTGCTTTCTCAAAGCAGTCTGGCCCCTGATATTGCTCGCTCAGCCCTGAATAATCTTGTGGAGCAGGGGCAGGTGGTAATGCTGGGAGAAGGGAAAAATAGCCTGCTTTTCACAGATGACGGCTGGAACCAGATTTCCAGCAATGCCCTGGCAGTGGTCAGGGAATACCACCGCCGTTTCCCTCTGCGTCCGGGTATTGCCAAAGCGGAAATCAGCAGTAAAGTAAAGCTGGGATCTCATTTCCAGGATGCTCTTCAGTTGCTGTATCAAAAAGGTCTACTGGCTGAGGAAGCCGGCCTCGTACGTTTACCTGAACACCAGATCAGGTTGACGCCTGCACAGCAGAATACTGTAGATCTTTTTTTAAAACAACTGGCCCAAAACCCCTACTCCCCGTTGATAGACCCTGAGCCGGAACCTGACCTGATAAACTTGCTGGTAGAACGGGGGCAGGTGGTGAAGACCGCTGCCGGGGTGGTATTTTCTCGAGCAGCTTTTGATGAGATGACCGGAAAAGTCCTGGAGCACATCAAAATAAATGGCAAAATCACCGTGGCTGAAGTAAGGGATATGTTACATAGCAGCCGGAAATACGTCCTGGCTTTCCTGGAACACCTGGATGAAAAAAAGATCACTAAAAGGATCGGTGATGAGCGGGTGGCGGGAACCTCAGCTTCACTTTGAAACGGCTGACCAGATTAACACCCCGATAACCGCTAAAACAATGATTCCCAAAATAGTGTAGGTAATCCAGCGGCCTAAACTTATCTTGTTTTGTCTAAAACGGTTGATTAACCGCTGCCGGCGAGCCACAGCTTCCTGTTTCTTTTGTTCGGCAGCGTTACGCTGGAATTGCTTCCTTACCAGCTCCAGCCGTTTTTCAACTCCAGGGTCGTATTTGTTCTCTCCCACAATGGTTATCTTACAATCTATTTTTAGCTCCGTCTACCAGCTATTGACTATTATTTTATCCCTGACTATAATATCCACAATCGAATGTCATCTTAAGCTAATCGGAGGATGCGCCATGCCTGCCAGAATTTATCCTACCGGTGTCGTAGAATTTAATCCCGAAAAATGCTGGAGCGGCTTTACACTGTTTCAGGCTGTGTTATTCGAAGGCAAAGAATTCGGGGCTTACCTGATCGATATGAACGGCCAGGTGGTAAAAAAATGGCCTCACCTGGAAGGATTCCCCAATAAGATGCTGCCAGGTGGATACCTGATGGGCAACAGCGAAATGAGAGATCCCAAATTCGGTCACCAGGATATGGTAGACCTTATCCAGGTGGATTGGGAGGGAAAGACCGTCTGGAAGTTTGATCATTATGATTTCATACACGACCCGGAACATCAGCCTCAATGGATGGCCAGACAGCACCACGATTATCAACGAGAGGGAAATCCTGTGGGTTATTATGTTCCAGGCATGGAAGCACTGGTAAACCAGGGAAATACCCTGATTCTCAGCCATAAGAACGTAGAGGATCCTGCCATCAGCCGGAGACCGTTGATAGATGACACGATTATCGAGGTAACCTGGGACCGCGAAATAGTCTGGGAATGGAATTGCCGGGATCATTTCAAGGAAATGGGTTTCAATGAAGAAGCCCGGCGGGTCATTCTGGAAAATACTGCTTCAGCCGGAGAAACCGGGGGTTTTGACTGGATGCATATTAATTCCATTTCCTATCTGGGACCCAATAAATGGTTTGATAAGGGTGATTTTCGTTTCCATCCGGAAAACATTATCTGGAGCGGCAGACAGACGAATATCATAGCCATAATTGATAAAAAGACCGGAAATTTAGTCTGGCGGCTGGGACCTGACTACACGGGTACCCAGGAGATAGAGAAGCTGGGCTGGATCATCGGACAGCACCACCCCCACATGATACCTCAAGGTCTGCCGGGTGAAGGCAATATTCTGGTCTTTGATAATGGGGGCAGCGGCGGCTATGGCCCGGCTAATCCAGGGGCTCCCAACGGTGTTAATAATGCCATCCGGGACTACTCCAGAGTAGTGGAGTTCAACCCTTTGACCCTGGAGATAGTCTGGCAATACCCACCTGGTGATAAGACAGGTTTTAATCCTATGCGCTTTTTAAACCTATACAGCCGGTTCATCAGCTCCGCACAGCGCCTGCCAAACGGCAATACACTAATTACCGAGGGTGGCTGCGGCAGGCTATTGGAAGTAACACCGGCTCATGAAATCGTATGGGAGTATATAAGCCCCTACAAGGGCACCAGGAGGCCTGCCAACAACATCTACCGGGCTTACCGTGTGCCTTATTTCTGGGCGCCTCAGGTGAAAAGACCTGAAGAAAGGGCGGTACGGCCCCCTGATAATAGCGAGTTCAGGGTTTAAACACCTGCATTTTTCCATTACCGGATTGTAGCGGGCGGTTTTTAAAATAAAAAAATCAGCCCTTCTATCCCGATAATATTTCCGTGATAAAACCTGTCAAATCGGCTTCTGTTTTAGTTGCTATATGATCAGCAGAACACCCGCTAAATAGTACTATCAGGCCTGACCATAATAAGAGCTAAATTTCATAGCGGTCTTTCAGTCTTTTACTTGAACGGATAAGCGCGTAAGCCTGGCGGGAGTGCATAGGAGTCGAACCTACCAGAGACACTGAGTGCCCCCCAACGGATTTGAAGTCCGCGAAGTCCACCGGGACTTATCCACCCCCACACTTATTAAGCATATCTTATACCTTATAGTTAAGCAAGAAAAAATTTTAACCCGGTTCCGCCATCTGATCTGTCCGGCTCTAATGGATTATGCCTGGTTGCCTTTCCAGCCTTTTGTTGCGAAGACAAGCAACTGGCCATCCCTCCCCCCTGGCCTTAATTAAAAGCGTGTTTTGGGGATTATGCGTGGAAAAACCAAAAAACCGTAAAGGTGTTATCAGTTTCTTTTTCCTTTATCCAGGTCTGGTATTGCGTATTCCTTCTTGATGTTTATGTATTATTAATCAAACCGGGGACGAGAATGCCTGTCCCCGGTCAATTTAAGCATAACTAGATTTGATGTATCTCTCCGGTGGACTTGTTCTTCCAGTAAGGCCTGGATTGGAGAGGCCAGTTGAAAGAGATAGCTCCAGGACGGGGACAATCATTAACACAGCAGCCGCAATACCAGCATTCATCCGGATGCAGGATCATGGGGGGCTTACCCTTCTGGGGATTGGGGATATAAACATCGACCTGGCAGACTTCAACACAATGATTGCAGCCATTGCAGATATCTGGATAAAAAGTGACCGGCTTGTTGGGCGTAGTCACATTAGGCATAGCGATGACTTTATTCTGAGCCATATATTCCTCCGCTAATATATTTAGTTTAGTATTTTATTTACCTTTATATACCCCTGTATAGTCTTTGTTTCGGGACTCATAGTTCTTTTTCATATCGCCCCAGAAGTTAATGGGCAGTTCGCCGGGTTTAACTTTGCCGTTCTCCAGTTTGATGGTTATGAACTTATGCCATTCCGGCGGGTCCATAGCCGGGAAATCTATTCTCATAAATCCCAGCGGCATACTGGAAGCCTTACGGGCCAGAGAAGCATGAATAATGATCTGGGCATAGGTAAGCATGCTGATGTCTTCCATGGTGCGCATCAACTTATGGGGATCCAGCGCATATAGCAGGGGAACTGATTCGGCTTCGATTTTCTGGAGCGTACCCAGCCCCATCTTGAGCAAATTCTCGGTCTTGTATTCAGAACAATAATACTGCATGGCGCGGGCAAAGCCAGCATGCAGCTCTTTCCATTCCATACCTTCAGAACGTTTAATAGGGGCATAGACCCTGGCTTTTTCCTTATCGATCTGTTCCCTGGAGATTTTACCTTCCTGGACCTCTTTGGCATAAGCCACAGCTTTCCGCCCGGCGTAACGGCCGGTAGCTGCGCAAAAGGAATGGTCCTCGGCATTGAACATTTGGCTTCCAGCAGCATAAAGGCCGTCAACAGTGGTCTTGAGGTCCCAGTCAATTATCAGGCCTCCCCGGTTTTCTCTCCACTGTGGCGGGCTGTTGCCTTCAATGAATTTATAGCTCTGTTGAAGGTCCCTGGCAGGATCAAAACCGGCTTTGTTGAAGGTATCGATGATTATTTTAGTCGTGGCTTCTTCGCCGAGCATAAGGTTCCAGGTCGCCCTTCTCTCTACATCGGACATGGACGGCCAGTCACCATATATCGGCAGGGCGTATTTTCCGTTGAGGATGCCTTCAAGTACAGCTTTTTCGGCAGTCATGTCACCCATCGTACCGGCATCTACCCAGCCCTGGATGGGCAGGGGCAGCCGCTTGCCGTTGGCATCCACCAGAGGCACGTTTTCATAGGAAGCATCGCCGGCTCCGGTATACCACTTGTGTTTGAATCCACCGGCAATACGGGTGACAGAGCTGGCTTCAGCACCGGTGATAGTAGCCCCGGCAAACCAGGCCATCACATTACCATCCGCCGAACCGGTACGGGAATACATGGTGGATATACCGGCCAGCTCAGTGTTCATATTCCAGATTGAACCATTACCGGCAGTGGCCAGAATGGTGGCTTTAGCTTTAAAAATCATAAATTCGCCGGTGCGGTTGTTGAAGCCCACAGCGCCGACTACGCGAGCGCCCGGAACGCCGTTCTCATTCAGAAGGCGGGTAACCATGATACGGTCAAAAATATTTACTCCCAGCCTTTTGCATTCCTTTTTAAGGACCGGCTTGAAGGTGGTACCCCAGATCCGGAGCACTACATTATTGCGGTGGTTTTCAGGATCAGGATTACTTTTCAGGGGTTTGCGCTGGCTTTTCTCCGGCGGAGGAGCATAGCTGTGAACAATGCCGTAGCGGGGGGAGAGCATTAATTTGGTCTTGGGATCTCGTCCCTGGGCGCCCACATATTCATCCCCGGTATCGCGGATTTTTCCCCCCATCTGCTCCATTTCCAGGAGGGTATCCCAGTCCTCACGGTTCTGGATCTGAAGCCCGATGCCGTTACAATAAGGACGATCAGCCATATGCTGAGCCCATTCATCAGGATCGACATTAGATAGCGGATTTGCCGGCACATTGCACCAGTGGTCACAGCCGGGACCGCCGGCGCCGGAACGGATTACATCGCCTTTCTCAGCCAGAACTACCTTCAGGCCGGAGCGGGCGGCGCTGATGGCTGCCCAGCAGCCGGCAATGCCGCCGCCGATGACCAGGATATCACTGGAAATCTCCTGTTCCTGATCATAGCGGATGGGATAAGGCCAATCCGGAGCGTGTCCCTGTTCTTTCAGGTAATCATGCCAGTTAGTCAATTTTTGTCCTCCTTAATAAATATTTCTTAAAAACCGATAATATCTATTTTTTAATATTCCAGATTTTAACAATGGTCACCGCTGTATTCTGAATTTTAACGTAAACGTTTTACCTTAGCAAACTATCGAATATGGATGAGGCTTACCCCGGAGTCCATCTCCATCCATTTGAAAGCATACCCCCTGGCAATATTGATAAATGAAACGTAAACGAAAGGCCAATTTATATTGAATATTATTTAGAAAAGGCTGGTTTATACATCAAACCAGGTGCAAACCGGTGCCTGTATTGCGTATTTTCTGAAGGGGGTGTAAAATCAGCATTATCAAAAAAGCTTCCAAATTTTTATATTGCGGAGGTTTACTATGTGGAATCAATTTAAAACCGATGAGTATCAAGGTATGCTTGCGGAGACAGTGAACCTGGCTGGCTATAACGGTGATCTGATACACGCCTATTTTTCCCGGCCGCTTGGGAAAGGGCCTTTCCCCGGGGTAGTATTGATTCCGCATATGCCCGGGTGGGATGAGTTTTATCGTGAAACCACCCGCCGATTCTCACAACACGGATATGCTGCTATTTGCCCCGATATATATTGTCGGTTCGGACATGGGACACCTGATGAAATATCAGCCAAAGTCCGTGCCGCGGGAGGTGTTGCCGACGCAAGTGTTTTGGGAGACTGTGAAGGAGCTCTGAAATTCCTTAAAGCTTTACCTTATTCCAATCAGAGGGTCGGCATAATCGGTACCTGCTCTGGAGGACGCCATTCTTTTCTGGCCGCCTGCCGTATTAGCGGAATCAATGCCGCAGTGGATTGCTGGGGTGGCCGCATATTCGCCACCAGAGAAGAGTTAACTCCTGCTAACCCCGTTGCCCCTATTGACTATGCCGAAAAATTAGCCTGCCCTCTCCTAGGCTTGTTCGGCAATGAAGACAAATCACCCTCGCCGGAGCAGGTTGACCGGCAGGAAGAAGTACTTAAAAAATATGGGAAGAACTATAAATTCTACCGTTATGATGGCGCCGGCCACGGTTTCTGGTATTATCATTCACCCCTTTACCGGCCTGTGCAGGCGATGGATGCGTGGAACAAGGTCTTTGAGTTCTTCGGGGAACATCTGCGGAGCTAGGCTGTGAAAAGGATACAAGTTGCCGTTTGATACTGTAAAACTTGAATCTGGTTTTCAGTAATTCACTTTAGATAGCACAGGAGTGCAAAGCATCAAGGACTATTTTTAACAACATGATATTGTTGAGTGGTCTATTCCACTAGAATCCTTAATCCTGGCTTGCAGCCAGCACCACAAAGAAAGAAAATGGTCACTTTTAAAGCTATGCCATTTGTAACGGCACGGCATAGCGTGCTCACGTCACCGAGGTATGACGCTATTTTCGAGGTAAGGATAACCAAGTGCCGGAAGATAATCCAGGAACATTAATCCAGGGGAGAGAACCTTTTGTTATTATGGCCAAACCGGTAGGTCCGGTATGTAACTTGAAATGTAATTACTGCTATTACCTGGAAACCGCTCAACTATATACTCTACCACATCAGTTTAGAATGCCGGATGATTTACTGGAGACTTTCATCCGGCAATACATAACAGCCAGCCCGGGACCCGAAGTATTATTTGTCTGGCACGGCGGTGAACCAACCCTGGCCGGGATCGATTTTTACCGGCGTGCTGTAGAGCTGCAAAAACAATACCTCCCTGAGGGATGGAGTTGCTGGAACAACCTCCAGACAAATGGCCTTCTTTTAGACGAGGAGTGGTGCGCATTTCTGGCAGATTCTCACTTTGATGTAGGGCTTAGCATAGATGGTACGCAAAGGCTGCATGATGCTTTTCGTAAAGATCTAACTGGTAACGGTACTTATGAACAGGTAGTTGCAGTTGTCCACCGTTTACAGTCTCGAGGTATCCAGCCTGATCTACTTTGCGTAGTGACGGCCGTTGCGGCTGAGGAACCTGTTGGAATTTACCGAGCATTGAGAGACCTGAATACCGGATGGATCCAGTTTATACCCTTAGTACGGCGTTTGCCCGGCGGACATATATCAGAGGAAACTATAACAGGTGAGGCATATGGAAATTTCCTGAGCAGAGTTTTCGATGACTGGCTCTACCACGACTTCGGGAAGATAAACATACAGTTCTTTGCGGAGATGATGCTGGTATGGTCAGGGGGTACTGCCAGTGTCTGCTGGATGGCACCCACTTGCGGACGCGTGTTAATTGTTGAACATGATGGCAGCGTCTATTCCTGTGATCACTTTGTTAATCCTGAGCACCGCATCGGAGAACTGGGAACATCTTCTTTAAGCGAACTGGTTAATTCACCTGCACAGCAGCGTTTTGGCAATGATAAAAGAGACAAGCTTCCGGCGGTTTGTCGCTCCTGTCGCTGGCTTGAGGTGTGCCGTGGAGGATGTCCCAAAGACCGCTTCGCCCTGGCTGTGGATGGCCAACCCGGCCTTAACTACCTCTGCGGCGGTCTGAGACAATTCTACGCCCATGCGGAAAAGCCGTTGAGAAAAGTCGTAGAACGCATGAAACAAGGGCTCACTTCAGAGGCGATAAGGGCAGAATTGCGCAAGGAATCCTTATCCCGCTGGAAAGGCATCGGACGAAACGATCCATGCCCCTGCGGAAGCGGTCGTAAAGCCAAAAATTGTTGCTGGTTTCAACGGCCGTGAGAGACCCTTCAAATTACGATATTGCTGCGTGAAAATCGCAATTCCTCCGGAGCGGATTTACCTATGCTTTTCCTAATTTTTATATTATTTATTCAAATCTGAAATACCGCAGGACTACCAGAGGAAATTGCGTAATAGTTTCCCCATCTGGGATGTCTCTGTGCTGCCATGGATATCAGGCCGCTTAAAAAATTATCATAAGAATAACCTGCGTATTCCGCAGCAGCTATCGTGCTGGTATCCGGACAGATATCGGCATTCGGATTTACGTCCAGTATATAAAATAAACCATCTCTCATCCGGATATCTATCCGTGCATAATCCCGGCAGCCGGATATATAATAAGCGCTTTTACACACGTTTTCCAGGTCGCTCAGTTCGCTTTTATTAAGAGGCGCCGGTAAAACGGTTTTGATCTGTTTATATTGCTCTGATTCCGGAACAAACTTGGATTCATATGTACACAGCCGGTCCTGCCCTTTCTCAAATAATGAAAATTCCATCTCCGCGGGCGGCAGCATTTCAATCTTGCCATTGCCCCAGAGTGATACATGCAATTCACGTCCGTCAATAAAATCTTCTACCAGGGCGGGGTGCTGAAACCTTTTAATCACATAGCGGATCCTGGTTTTCAGCGTTTCTTCATATAAAACTACTGCGTTACGGTGGATCCCTTCACTGCTGTGTTCTCTGGAGGGCTTGACTATGGCCGGAAAACGCCTCCACATAATGGGATAACCTTTCTCATAGACGTCCCATTTGGGGGTCAGAATGCCGGCTTCATCCAGAAGTTGTTTGACCCGGCATTTGTCCTGGGTTAAGGCCAATGTGGCCGAACTGGCGCCTGTAAAGGTAAATCCGTGTTCTTCTAGATATTTTACTAAAAGCCATTCACTGTGTGGTAACCCGGGTATATTGTCACACCAGTTGAAAATTACGTAATCAAGCGGATCGTAATCTGACATAATGCTGTCAATATCGTCATTGACTACAGGAACCAGCGTCGTTGGATTTCCTGCTTTCTCGAGTGCATACCTTGCTTGTGAGGTTACCTTAAGTACCTCGAGCTGTTCATCCTCCGACCACTGTGGATCAAGGGTAAACAGGATTATGACGGGAATTTCGAATATGCGCATTTCTACTCCCATTTTGGATTTCCAAGTTCCATATTTCTCCTTATCAAAGTCAGGCGAAGTAAAAAAACCCGCCGGACCGAATATTCTTCCGTAGTGACAGCAGTAACAATAAATAACCTGGAATTGTGGTTAGCAGGCGATTTTCAGATAGGCTGGATACATTTTTATTATAACCTGCATGGCTTCGATTATTCAATTATTTTTGATTAAATTTTCAGTAAAAAACGACCGAATTTGAGATTGATTTTTAGAGGCAGGCAGGCACACTTACTGGGATCCATTCCGAAATATGGTATAATTATTAAGTTGGATATTATGTTTAAAATCAAAATAGATCAATTACCTGTCTGGGAGATGCCGCGGCCGACCATTCCAAATGGTTAAAACAATCAAAGCCCCTATCGACTGCTGATATCCAGGGACAAATGGTAAACAAGGAGAAAAATAGGATTTTATGGAGTCCGATGATTCATCAGGTAGTGAAAAACTGCAAACGCTTTTATCCCGAAAAATCAATGAATTGCCTCTCAAAATCAAATCCACACACCTTGAAGAGCTGATTTCCCAGCTCTACAGAGAGTTGGATACGGCGGGAATTGACTTTAAGCCGCCAACCTACCTCTCTGATATCTGGGGTTGCCCAAATGAAGTTCCCACCATTGGTATTCCATTTTACCTTGCTGACTCGTTTCTGAGGAAAATACATGCCCACCTTACCAGGGCGGAAGATGAAGATGATCTGACCATTCTGAAGATTCTCAGGCACGAAGCCGGACATGCCTTTAATTATGCCTACCGCCTTTTTGATTATCCTGAATGGCAGAGCCTTTTCGGCTGCTTTTCACTGCCTTACCGGGATGATTATACACCGGATCCTTTCAGTATACGGTTCGTCAGTCATATCCCGGGATGCTATGCCCAGAAACACCCGGATGATGATTTTGCGGAAACCTTCGCCGTTTGGCTGACCCCCTTTTCTAACTGGCAGATGATTTATGCACATACGCCGGCTTTAAACAAATTGCTCTATGTTAACCGGATGGTCTCCATCTTTGGCCATAAAGTACCGGTTATTACCGGAGGAAGGCTGGACGTGCCCTATGAAGAAATGCATATTACTCTGGGTGAATGGTATCAGACAGCCTCCTGAAACGGGGACTGAAGATCTAATTTTAGAAGAACAGAAGAGCTAAATTATTACTGCTCAAGAATAATACAAAAGCATTCCCTTTTAAGGGACTTGCTATTATAAAAATATTCTAATATGGAGCCGTGTTAAACCAAATATCGCTTTATATGAGGTTAGTAGCGATTTTAGGACGCCTTTATCCATCAAATAGTTTTTCAACTATCTCTAAAAGCAGTCTGATTTACAAGTATATAATCTCTAACTAGTATTCAATTGGGCGATTCGCTTTAGGGCTGGCGCCATGATGGTAGCCAGCATCTTACTGGCGATGCGTAACAATATTTGACCACTGTGGCTTACCACTTTGCCTGTCATGGTGAAGATGGCAAACTCAAGCTGTTTGGGATGAGCATTAGCATACTCTTCCGGCAAGGCGGCCTTCTTAAGCAACTCGTGCAGGTTATGGGTGATTACCTGCAGTCTTAGCCAGGCGTTGGTTCCATACTTGGCACGGGGGAATCTCCCTCCCGCCAGTTCATTAGTCAAAATATCATGTATCTGCTCGTTTGTCCTGCCGGAACATTTCTGTTAATATTTTATTGGATCATGAAATATTAATCCAATAATGGAGGACAATTAATGAGTACGCTGACGAAGCTGACCAGCGGCGGACAGGTAACTCTGCCTAAAGAAATCAGGATGAAAATTAATATGCAGCCTGGCGATTTCGTGGAGGTCAACCTTGACGAGGAAGGGCATATAATATTAACTCCTAAAAAGCTCATTGACGCCAGCCAGGCCTACTTCTGGACTGAAGAATGGCAGGAAGGGGAACGCAAGGCCGACGAGGACATTAAAGCTGGCCGGGTGAAAAAGTTCAGGTCAGCCGCTGATGCGGTAAAGTATCTTGAGGACAAAGAATAGCTGTGGAGATCATCTTCTCTGAGCAATTTGAACAGGCGTATGAGAAGCTTACCGCAGGCGGGAAACAAAGTGTCCGCAAAGGTCTCAATCTATTGGGTAATAATCCGAGACACCCGGGTCTTCACATTAAGAAAATGAAAGGTAAAAAGGGTATTTGGGAAGCTCGTCCTTCAAAAAAACTGCGGATGACTTTTGAGATGACTGGAAACACCATCGTCATGCGTAATGTGGGGGAACATGACAGGGTATTGAAAAGACCTTGATTTGAAAGTGTATCCAAAAGAGTAATACGGGGAGTGAGATTTCTCCGTTAAATACTACCCTGGTATTAAGACGCTGGCGATAATTCAACATATAGAGACTAGATGAAACAGGTAGGCCATTGAAATTTTCAATATTTTCCAGGAAGTTTTATACACAGCCGGATAGGGGATTTCAATTCCTATCAAACACAGTCCGCCAGCCAGCATAATTCCTTTGCACAAACTATAATAAATATTTATAGAGTGTTTTTGGTAGCTGGTACGGAAGTGCAGGAAAGAAAATTTACTTGTAGCGGCGCCTCTATCAGCGTCTCATCAATAAGCAAGCGGTTCGGCAAAGTGCAGGCCCTGGACAACATGAGCCTGTCCGTGCAGCCGGGGATGATTTTTGCCCTGCTGGGGCCGAATGGCTCTGGCAAGACCACTCTGGTGCGCATTCTCACTACTTTGCTCAGGCCGGACTCCGGGAGCGCTCATATCGGCGACCTTGATGTGGTCAAAGAAGCCTCAAAGGTACGTCCTTTGATCGGCCTGGCCGGCCAGTACCCGGCGGTGGATGAGAACCTGACGGGCAGGGAAAACCTGGAGATGATCGGGCAGCTTTACCATATGGGCAGCCTTAAAGCCCGGGCACGCAGCCTGGAGCTGTTGCAAATCTTCGCCCTGTCTGAAGCGGGCGGCCGCCGGGTCAAAACCTACAGCGGCGGCATGCGGCGCCGCCTGGACCTGGCAGCCACCCTGGTGGCCAGTCCGCCCATCCTCTTCCTGGATGAACCCACTACCGGTTTGGATCCCCGCAGCCGCCTAGGACTGTGGGAGGTAATCAGCCGGCAGGCGAAAAACTGCAATACCGTTTTTCTCACCACGCAGTACCTGGAGGAAGCTGACCGGCTGGCCGATAAAATCGCCATCATGGAGAACGGCCGGGTTATCAGGCAGGGTACGCCCCAGGAGTTAAAGGAATGCTGCGGCGGCAGCACCCAGGTAAAAATCAAGCTGGCGGATCGAGTCAGTACCCGGGAGGCCGTGGCCGCCCTGAGTGAAATCAGCCTGGAAAGCGTTCACGTAAACCCCGAGACCAGTGAAATAAGCCTCCCTGCTTCAGATGGTGCCTCCGTGCTGACAAAAGTGGTCCGCCGCCTGGATGCAGCAGGTATTATAATTGAAGAAATCGGCCTCAAGCAGCCCACTCTTGATGACGTTTTCCTGGCCATTACCGGTCATGCCGCCCAAAAGACCGGCGAAGAAAAAGAAAAAACCGATCAGCCGCCAGGCGGGGATATTATTTGAGCGCAAAAATCAGAGAAACCATATCAGATATCATCGTCATGACGCGGCGGGATGTCCTCAGATATCTCAGGCTGCCGCAATTACTGGTCTTCAACGCCCTGCTTAATGTGGTGCTACTGCTGCTTTTCAACTACGTATTCGGCGGCGCCATTAATACCGGGGGTTTAAAATATATACAATATTTCCTCCCTGGTTTTCTGGCGCAAACGGTCGTCTTCGGCTCCACCCAAACCAGTGTGGGCATAGCGGAAGACCTATCGAAAGGACTGATTGACCGTTTCCGTTCTCTGCCCATGGCACGAGCTGCCTTTATTTCCGGCCGGGTGCTGGCGGACGCTCTGCGCTATTTAATCCTCGTGATACTCATTATTGTGGTGGGACTGGCCATGGGCTTTCGCTTTGATAACGGGGCCGTTCCCGCTGTGACGGCAGTAGCCCTGATTCTCTTGTTCGGCATAGCCCTGACCTGGGTAGGGGTATTTATCGGAACATCGGTTAAAGATACCGAGACAGCCCAGGTGGCCGGGTTTGTCTGGGTGTTTCCTCTGGTTTTCGCCAGCTCTTTATATGTTCCCATAGAGACCATGCCCGGCTGGCTCCAGGCCTTTGCCAAAGTGAATCCGGTCAGCCCCATGGTAGATACAGTCCGCGCCCTATCGCTGGGTGGCAACGTGTTTGATCCACTCTGGAAAATCCTGGCCTGGGACGCGGCGATCATGGCGATATTTATCCCCCTGGCCCTGCGGCGCTATAAGCAACTGGGCCAGTGAAAAATTGAATATATGAAAAAGACTTCCGAAATCTTTTCCACGAATATGTCACCTGGAAAATTTGGGGGGAATTTTATGAACATTATTAAAGAAACCCGCAGGCTTCGTTTTTACAATGTCTTTATGGGGATTTTGTACTTTATCCATATATGATATTATAGCCCTGATAGGACTGTTTAGCCTGACGACCTTAATGAACCTTTTTGGCCTGCTGATGGAGCAGCAAAAATGGGGTTCGGATAAACTGAATTGGATGGCCTTTTATATAGGATGTATAGTTGGTATAATTCCATGGATTTCTATTTCCATTTATTTTTTTGGTTCTGCCTCAACTGGTAAAATGCCTCTCTTCGTGTACTTTGTTTTGATATCTATCTTTATTCTCTTTTGTAGCTTTGCACTCAACATGTTTTTTCAATATAAAAGATGGGGACCCTGGCGGCACTATCTCTTCGGAGAAAAAGTCTATATTTCATTTCTTATAACTAAGAGTGCCCTGGCCTGGCAGGTGTTTTACGGCACTTTAAATCGTTCTATGTATTAGTTTGCGGCTTTTCTTTGAATAAATTAATAGATGTCCTTAAATCTTTCTATTCTGGTGTCGAGATCCCAGAAGATCACGTAAAGCTTGTTCCAGGTCAGGGAATTTGAAAACGAATCCGTTGTCCTCCAGTACCCTGGGTAAAACCCTCTGACCATTAACAAAAACCGAAGAGAATTGACCCAGCATTATTTGTAAAGCCAGCCCGGGTACAGGTGGCGCCCAGTTACCCCTGCCCGTGGTTTTCGTCAATATCTTCAATATCTCTCTATTGCGCACGGGATTCGGGGAGGTGATATTGACTGGTCCACTTACCGCAGGCGTGTTAATAAGAAAAAGAATTGCCCTCGCCAGATCCAGTTCGTGCACCCAGGAGATCCACTGCTCCCCGCTGCCCCAGTGGCTTCCAAGGTGAAATCTGACCAGAGTTGCCAGCTTTGGCAAAGCCCCCCCGTACATACCCAGTACATGCCCGAGACGGCATATTACCAGCCTGGCTCCTGAGTCCCCGGCCGGCTGTGCGGCAGCTTCCCATTTTGCCGCTACCTGCGCTATAAAATCCTGTCCTGCTGGATTATTCTCCATAAGTAAATCTTCTTGATGGAAACCGTAGTAACCCACCCCTGATACGCTGATAAAGTGCTTTACCTGGCCCCGTTGTTTCCTGATGGCTTCAACTATATTCCTGGTGGTCAGGATCCGGCTGTCTAGTATCTCCTTCTTTCCCCTTTTGTTCCAACGCCTGAAAATGGAAGCACCGGTCAGATTTATTACCACCTCATGACCGGAAATTCTGTCTTGCCATTCACCGGGTTTTAACACGTCAGCCTGAAAAACAGATATGTTGTCCTGGAGAAAAGGACCCGGAGTGGGATTACGAGATAAAATGGATATAGAGTGACCTGCAGCCAGCAGGGTTCTGGACAAAGTTTTGCCGATGAAACCGGTGCCGCCAATGATCAGTATTCTTAATTTATTCATTCGGTTTAATTATACTCTGGCGGTTGGCAGCAGGATACTGGAAATTTGAAAATGATTAAATCTCTTTCAACAAAACGGGGTGTCTGGTTCCGGTTATTTGTCGTCAGAATGACTTTGCGGAACATTATTTATATTTCGTACGCCTTGCCAGCAGAAACCTTGCAGCCGCTGGTTTCGGATGGCCTGCATCTGGCAACGATTGGTGATCAAAAGGCTTTTGTTTCACTGGTAGCTCTGCAAAGCACTTATGTGAGATTGACCGCCTTTCCTGTTTTCAGGTTTCACTATTTCCAATTCAACATCAGGACTTATGTTATCGACCCGGTTTCTGGACAACCCGCAGTTTACTTTCTTAGAAGTGGAGTGACTTCAAGATTCATATCTCTGGTTACCGGTACAATAGGGATCCCCTGGGAACATATTGAATTTAAAATCGATTTTAACGGCTCCGGTAAAGCCCGTTCCGCACTTATCTCCGGCAATTGGGAAGGCAACTTTTCTCTTAAAGTTAAGAGTGGGGCAAATGCTATCGCGGAACCGTCTTTATTTCAGGATTGGAAATCAACTGTGGATTTTTTAATCAGGCCTTTGATAGGGATTTCCAGCGGTAGTCGCCAGCTCATGCGTTTTACCATCCGGCATCCCGAAGTTAACCCTCAAATTTGGTCACTGGAAAATATGTACAGCCCCCTGTTCAACAGGTTAGTCCCTGTGGATTTCTCAAAAAACCTGCACAGTGTTTTCTACCTGCCTGAAACTGATTTTTCTATCTACCTGCCGCCGGAAAGAATAATTATGAAGGGGTGAATAAAAAATATGTGGATCATGGATGGCGTTCTGGCCGGACTCATCGCCGGCGTAATTATGGGATTTGTATCGCAAATCAGTTACTGCTTCGGCATCCTGAAGTCGCATCTGATCATTATCGACGGGCGGTTCGCCTTACAAAAAATGAATCGGAATGATACCGGCCTGGCTGTTTATCTGACCGGTATTGTTCTCCATCTTATCACCAGTATGGTTTTTGGTATAATCTATGTCTTGATTGCCAGACTATTTGGCTTTGATGTCAGGAATATTACGATAATAATTATTTATTTTTTTATACTCTGGCTGGCTATGCTGTTTTTTGCTCTACCGGTAGCCGGCCAGGGATCCATGGGAAACAAAATCCACCGCTTCGTCTGGCTTGAACAGCTTGTGCTGCATATTATTTTTGGCCTCAGCTTCTGGGGCATTCTACAGATCATCTGATGCAAATTTTCTGGCGAACTTTATCTGCATCAAATCTGCCCTCCAAAGTCACAGCCTTCACCTTGCTCGCCTTTACGATTCAGACTGCTGAAAAAGAGGTCCCGGATGCCTCCGGGCGGGGGTTTGGGGGTGTCCCACAAACCAAATTGAAAAAGTCCATTTTGAGAAGTGCAGGGATAATATAATAAAAAGAGAAGCTTAAATCACACGTGATTTCAATATACCTTTTGCGCCTGAGTCAGGGTAGAGGCTTAGGATATTTTCAAAGGTTATATTAAACACCCTGAATTTGTGAAATTATCTGAAGGAATAAGGTTTTGGCCCGGATATGATTGAAGGTGTATCAGGTTTTATCAAAAGACAGCTTGATTCACAACTTTTTGCTGTTCTGGCAACTCAGGCAGATGGATATCCTTATACCAATTTAATAGCCTTTGCCGCAGCGGACAATCTGAGGAGCATCATCTTTGTAACTAACAGAAATACACGAAAATATACCAATACTATGGCCAAAAAACAGGTGGCGGTTCTGATTGACAACCGGACAAATCAGGCATCTGACCTTAATTCGGCAGTAGCTGTCACTGCTCTGGGTGCCGTTGAGGAAGCCGCCGGGAAGGATAAAGCCTGGCTTTCGGAAGTATTCCTTGCCAGGCACCCTGGACTCAAAACTTTTCTTCAAAATCCAGACAGCGCTCTTATGAGGATTGCCGTTTCTGATTATATTATCGCTACTTTCGAAGATACGCATCATTATTATGTTTAGAAGTTAAATAGGTAAGGTGTACCCTCTTGATCTGTCCTTTTATTTTTTAAAGGAGTTGTGAAACATGATAAACAGGCAGCAGGCTAAAATGGCTCCGGATTTCACCGCGAAAGATAGTGCAGGGCGGACAGTACGGCTTTCAGATTTCAGGGACAAAAAAATAATCATGCTGGTTTTTAATCGCGGTTTTATTTGACCTTACTGCCGTAAACACATGGCGCAGTTGCACCAGGACTATCCAAAATTTGTTCAACGAAATACTGAGATCATTGCCGTAGGGCCTGAAGATTCAAAGTCTTTCGCCGGCTGGTGGCATGAGCACCAAATGCCGTTCATTGGTATTGCGGATCCAAAGCATGAAATTGCGAATATATATGGTCAGCAGGTTAAACTCCTTAAATTTGGACGCCTGCCGGCCAGTTTCTTGATCGATAGGAGCGGTTTGATACGATACTCGCATTTTGGTGAATCTGCCGCGGATATCCCTGAAAGCGAGGGAATTCTAAAGCTGATAGATGAATTGAACAGCGAATATAACCTCAAGGAATAATATTCCTCAAATTGATATTTTTTTCCCTTATCGGTATTGAAATAGAATAGACCTCATCACTCGCCTGGTTAAAAAACGCAGCCGGAGGAATTCTTCTCGGTGGGAAGTCTTTTCTAATTTAAGAATGAGTAAATACGAGGCTAGTTACGATCAAAACAAATGAGTCCCTAAGCCTGTTTGAAGAGATTGGAACGTGCTTTTAACATCCTTTATGCGAATTGGTTATAACTCATGTTGTCGGCATACAATTTGCAGTTATTATGGAGCATATGATACAATCCGTTTTGCCTGGTACATGTATATTTTCCATGGTGAGAATTTTTCATTCTGGCTTGCCGCCGGCACCACAAAGTATCAAAACGGTCGCTTTTTAAGCTCGGCCATTTGTAGCGGCACGGTATTCCATTTTATACATGATCTCTGAATTACCCGCTTGGTATTTAAAAATCCATCTGATTCAAATAAATTGGGAAAGTAAGGGCAGGAGGATATTTATGAGTAATACGGCAACGGAAACTCATCTCGATAAATTGATACATAACATACTGGATACAAAATACGAAGATATACCCTCCGGCAGCATCAGCCACGCCAAGAACCGCCTGCTCGATGCCGTCGGCTGCATGATCTGCGGGGCGAATGACATGGGGAACCCCGAACTTTTAGGTATAGTCCGGGACTGGGGCGGTAAGCCGGAAGCCAGGATCTTCGTCCACGGAGACAAAGTGCCTGCTCCGGCAGCAGCCATGGTCAACTGCATCATGGCTCGTTCTTTCGATTTTGAACCGGTGAGCCCGGTAGCAGGAGACCAGCAGATACCGGGCCACCTCAGCGGCACTACCACCATAACAGCCCTCACCCTTGGAGATATGCAGGCTGTCAGCGGCAGGGAACTCCTAGCCGCTCTGCTGGTAGGCGATGATACCGCCACCCGCGTACTTCTCGCAGCGAAAGGCGGCACACGCCGCGGCTTTGACCATGTGGGGCAGGCCAATTCCTTCGGGGCCACCGCCATAGCGGGAAGGCTGATGCGTTTGAGTCATGAACAGATGAAGCATGCCTTTGGCCTCATAGTAGACCACCTTGGAGGCCTCCAGCGGATGATAACTGATACTGCCGCAGGATTCAAACTTTCGCAAGGGAATGCGGCTCGTGACGCCATTTTCTGCGTCCGGCTGGCTCAGGCTGGCTGGACCGGTATTGAGGATGCACTGCTGTCTGAAGGCGGATATTACACCATGTTCACTGATGGTATTAAAAATCCTGATCTCCTCACCAGAGACCTGGGTAAGGTTTATTACAGCGATGGGACTTTCAAACCCTATCCCTGCTGCCGTATGAACCACGCCGCAGTTGATTGTGCAGTGGATATCGTTAATGAGCATCATGTATCCGGGGAAGATATAGAAAAAGTCATCCTGTACATGTCTCCCGGAGCCATGCGGGACGTTATCGGGCAGCCTTTCAGAATAAAAAATTCTCCCCATGCCAGCGCCGGTTTCAGCGTCCAATACAATGTAGCCAATGTCCTGTTAAGAGGCAGCTCCAGGCCGGAACATTTTACAGAGGCGGCCATACGGGATACAGCGATTAGTGACTTCATGAAGAAGGTTTTCATAGAAGGACTGAAGGAAGGTAACACGGAGAGCAGCGGGTTGAAGGTTATTATGAGAGATGGCAGGGAATTTAACAGGTTTACCCAAATTGCCAGAGGAGATCCCCGGAATCCTTTGTCCCATAAAGAACTGCTGGCCAAGTTCTGGATGAATATCAACTTCTCCCGGACAGTACCCCGGGAGAACGCTGAAAAAATTATTAAAATGGTGGAAGACCTGGAAAACCTGGACAGTGTGAAGAAGCTGGCGGATCTTCTTGTAGCCCGGGTTGTCTAAAAACCGGAAAATAAGGCTGTACATGCCGCTCTGCTTTTTGCCGGTGCGTGCGTGTTTGCAGCCAAATTGAAATTCTTTGGGTATCCGTTAAAGATGGTGAGGGCCGGCTAATTTCTTTTTTTTGCTATATTAGCCTTCTTCCGGCTTTCCGAAACACGGAAATGCCTGTATTTCACCAGAGATCGGAGGTCTTCTTTTTATGTCTGAAAATCCTGTTGACGAGGTTCTTCACCCCGGATCCATTGCTATTGTCGGCGCTACACCCGCAGGTAACTGGGGAGGCGGGGGTTTCCTGGCTGGCCTGGTAAATTTCGGCTTCAAAGGTAAAATCTACCCGGTCAATCCAAAATATAGCGAAGCCATGGGGCAGAAATTTTACCCATCCTTAATGGATGTACCGGATCAGGTAGATTACGTGATATTATGTGTTCCGGCAAAGATGGTTTTGGAAGTACTGGAACAGGTTGTTCGGAAAGGAGCCAGAACTGCCCAGCTTTTTACCGCACGCCTGGCGGAGACCGGACGCGCAGAAGGTATTGAGATAGAAAGAAAAATCCTGGAACTGTCTAAAAAATCCGGCCTGAGGTTGATCGGACCCAATTGCATGGGTATCTATTATCCCGCCGGGGGTATGTCCTTTCATGGTGATTTCCCGGCGGAAAGCGGTCCGGTGGGCCTGGTTTCGCAGAGCGGCATGTTGGCCCGTGAGATAGTTAAAACCGCACCCCTTAGAGGCATCTATTTCAGCAAGGTTTTCAGCTATGGCAATGCCATTGACCTTAATGAAACGGATTTCCTCAGCTATTTGGCCGACGACCCGGAAACCAGAGTTATCATGTGCTATATCGAAGGCGCTAGAGACGGCCCTGGATTGTTTAAAACTCTTAAATATGCCGCTGGCCGAAAACCGGTAATTGTGTTAAAGGGAGGTAGAGGCAGGTCTGGAGCAAGAGCCACTCTCTCGCATACTGCTTCCCTGGCCGGCAGTTTCAGAATATGGGATGCCATGATCGACCAGACTGGCGCAGTCCTGGCGGATAATATTGAAGAGCTTCTCGATCTGGCGGTATCTTTCCGGTTCCTTCCCCCTATTAAGGGCATACGGGCGGGTGTGGCCGGTGGAGCCGGCGGATCAAGCGTGCTGGCTGCTGATGGATGTGAAAAAGCCGGACTTGAAGTAGTCCCGCTCTCAGATCGTTTCCGGCAGGAGTTGAAGGCCAGGGGTGTCTCTGTGTGGGACTGGTTGGGCAATCCAGCCGACCTTTCTATTCGAGAGGATGACGGTCTGTCTGCCGGCCTGGTGCTGGAATTGATGGCCGGAGACCCTGACTTTGATCTGTTGATCGCTATTATGGGCCTGCCGGGAGGGCCTCCAGGAAAGCCCGGTCTATCACCAGAAGAGATGATAAAGCAACAATACCGGCTTGAAGTCAGCCGCCGCAAGCCCTTCCTTTGCGTGGTGGCTGATAGAAGTATCGGTATAAATGACACCGGTGATATGGAGTGGAATGGTTTATGCCGGTTGCGAACGTCCCTCATCGAGCTGGGTATCCCCTTTTATCCCACCATCAGCCGGGCTGCCGTGGCAGCCAGGAAGGTTTACGAATACTACCGGCGCTTAGATCAATAGCCGTTAAAACGGCCGGTATTGACGCTTTCTCCCGGACAGACGGCACATTCACTTTAATTTTTTGTTTGACTTGATACAGGCTGTCAAAACCACGCCTGCCGCTCCCACGGCGCCACCGACCAGAAATGCCAGAGAATAGCTGCTGGTTAAATCAAATATATAGCCGGTAATCACCGGGCCGATTGATCCCCCGATGGTAAATCCGAAGCTCATTACCCCTAAAATTACCCCATGAGATCTCATGCCGAACAGCTCTGCCGTAATTGTCGATTCCATGGCTGTTGACCCGCCGATGCCCAGGCTGTAGATAATAGCAAACAAATAGAATAGTAATATTGAGGAGATAGGTATAAGCCAGAATAAAGCCGCGGATACCAGAACCAGGCTGATGATGATTACGCTGCGGTTGCCTATTTTATCAGCCGCCAGACCTAACAGGATTCCACCCAGGCTTTGCATTCCTCCTGTAACTGCCAGAACACTGGCTGCTACCGCTGACGAAATCCCCAGGTCAGTGATGTGCGGCACCAGATGTACGTTTACCGTAAAGGTACAATAGCCGACACATACAAAGATCAGCGTGGCCATCCAGAATTGCCAGGTGCCGGCTGCTTCTTTTAGAGTCAGTCCTGCGTAAACAGGTGTGTTCCCTTTAATTGGGTTTTCAGATTGACCATAGGGCAGCAGTCCCATCTGGCTGGGATCACGCCTGAGGAATTGAGCAACAGAAATGCCGATGACCAGAACAACCCCGCCGATGATAATATTGGACATCCGCCAGTCGTAAAGGGATATCAGCCAGTTGGATACAGGCGCAAAGGTGATGGTCCCCACCCCTATACCGGCCATCACTATGCCGGTCATCAGTCCCCGTTTTTTCACAAACCACCGGGTTATGGTGGACAAGGTGGCCACATAAACCCCGCCCATCCCCAGTCCCACAATCAGCCCGTAAAACAGGTATAGCTGCCATGAGTAATGGGTCAGAGACATCAATAAGAGTCCCAATCCCAGAAAGAAGCTGCACAGCGTTATCACCCATCTTGAACCAAACTGGTCATTCAGCCTTCCCATGTAAATCCCCCAGACGCCCTGGACGATTACGGAGAAGGTGACCGCTCCTGATATCAGAGCCCGGCTCCAGCCCAGATCAGCCTCTATGGGTTTGAAGAATACCCCGAAGCTGGTCCTGACTCCATAGGTCAGAATCATGACGATAACGGCTATAATAACAATGTAATAGCCGTAAAACCACCCGGATTCATGCCTGGAGGACGGCCTCAACTCATTACGATTCATCATAACACCGGCTCAATCCCTGATTATACTAAATAAACCGCATTGTACCGCATCTCTGGTACAATTTTTTGTCCTGGCTGCCAAAAAAAATCCCGTAATTGTCATGCCTTATAGTTGTCCACTTATGGTTCAGACTGCCGTCCAAGCTTCATCACACCCTCGCGCATCACGAACCGTGGGTGCTGCTGGATTTTATATAACGGCTCACCCTTGCCCTCTTCCCCCTCGGGCACCAGCGGACGGAAGCCGCGCAGGTCTTTATACTTTTTCAGCCCCTCTGCCAGCCGGCTGTAGAATTCCCTGGTGTGCTCTGCCGTTTTGTCCACAATGGACCAATCCACCTCTATGGCTCCGGTGGGACAGAGCTGCTCGCAGTGCATGAGCGCGCAGGGACCGCAGGTCTGATGATTGATCTGCGGAGAACCGGACAAATTAATGCTCTGCGTGGGACAGTTATCCATACAGATGGTACACCTGGGATATCTGCATTTTACAGCATTCAGCCGCGGCTTCAGCCTGAGTCTGTCCTCCTGGGACCTTTCTGTATCCCTGGTTGGGCTTTGCATCAGCCGGCCAGGCGGAGTTCCATACAGTTTATCATACTTTTCTTTTCCCGGCAGCCGTGGAATCAGCCGTTTCTCCCCAGCAGCTATCCTTTGAGTGCGTTCCACCAGCTCTTTCCCGAAATCCTCCGCCTCCTTGATGTCAATCTCATCCGGGTGGCCGTCCGTGAAATACGGCTTGGGCAGAGTAGGTATATAAGCACTGCCGTACCAGTCATTCCACCCTGCCACAGTCAGTCCCTTTTTCCTTAGCTCAGTCACTGTCCTGGCTATGTAGGCGCCCGCTATAGTGCCGTGAGTACAGAAGCTGAAACCGTATTTACCTTTTAAAGAAGGCCAGGATTTTATAAAATCCGTTATAAGGGGCGGCTCCTGGAATCCGAATACCGGAGAACCAAGACCGATTAAATCATATTGAGGGAGTCCCCGGACATCAACTTCCTTCAAAGGGGCAATACGGCTGTCATCATCTACCTGTTGAATCCCCCGGTATATGGCCTCGGCTATGGTCTTGGTATTCCCTGTCTGTGAGTAATAAATAACAATGCTTCTCATAAAATCAACACCCTTCTTTTTTTTCTTTGTGTTTAATATTACTACTTTCCTGGCCAAATTACCTAACCCTGAAAAACCGGAGACTTAAATCCTCTTGTGTGAGCTATCACAACACCGCAGCCCTGATGTAAAATAGACCTGAATAGCTTTCAGGATAATAATCATGATAGTTGTACATGCCTTTTGGGAAATCAACAGGGGGCTTCATCTCTGGGCTGAGTCTTCAGAAGAGGTTCAAGCCGCCGCACGTAAAAAGAAAGCCGGTCCGCAGGACCATCCTTTTATATTGCCTTATAATTCACTGGCCAAACTTGCCTTAGGTCTGGCTGATAACGTTATTCTCAGTTCTGCCTCTGCCGGTAATCTGAGCGTACTTTTGCCCTCTGTAGATGAACGGCCTTTACCCTCTGAAGAATGCCTTATTAATACTGATAATGACATTACCCTGTCCGGTCAAAAAGTGAAGCTGGCGCCCTGGAAAATCAACACTCTTTTTCTGGTTCCCGGTACTGCCATGGATTTTCTCTCCGCTCTGAAAAGCCGCCCTTCCGGAGGGACCGTCCTGGGTAGTTCTTTGCGTTTTTGGCGGGAGATGTCAAAGCTGTCTCTCGAGCTGGTTGCCCGGCAGAGCTTCTTACCCTCAATCAGTGAAGAAATGCAGAACAATACCCGCAATTTCTTTGCTGTCTGGAAAACCCTGATTGGGGAAAAAGACCATGAAAGGATCAGAGTGTTAAACGATTCCATGCCTCCCTGCTGCCGCTCGGTTCAATATAAAGATAAACAAAGTCCTTCTCCTGCGGCTTTGATACAGGATTTTCTAAACCGGACCGTTGATTATTTTATTCGAAAAAACCTGGCTGCTGAATTTGCCAGGCAGCGGGTTGCCGGCCGCAGGGGCAGGCTTTCCCTGGCCGGGGCCTGGTTAAAAGCCCTTTCCTCCCTGGAAAACCAGATCCAGGCGCCTGAGGCCAAATTGGCTGCTTTTACCGGTGAATTGGAAGCCTGGCTTAACCAGGTGACAGCAGTCGCTGCCGGTTCCCCTTTACGCACGTCGTTTCGCCTGGAGCCGCCGGAAGACAGTAACCGTGACTGGCACCTTACCTTTAATTTGCAGGCCTCCGAAGACCGCAGTTTGCTGATCCCGGCTGAGAAAGTCTGGCGTACCCGGTCCGGCGTGATTACTTTTTTAAAACAGCGTTTTGAAAACCCACAGGAACGATTGCTGGCTGACCTGGGCCGGGCCTCCAGGATATACCCACCTATTGAAGAAAGCCTTACCACCGCCTGCCCAGTAGGTCTGAGACTTAATACCGAAAAAGCTTATCAATTTTTACGGCAGTATGCTTCCCTTCTGGAAGAGAGCGGGTTTGGTGTACTTCTACCGGTTTGGTGGCAAAAACCGGCGCTGCGTCTGGGCGCCAGGTTGAAATTGAAACCAAAGAGCGGGACTAAAGGGCCAGGTACCGGGCTCATGGGTTTGAATGCCATTGTAGAATATGAATGGGAAATCGCTTTAGGCGATACCACCCTTTCGGCGGAAGAGTTTGAAAAACTGGCCGGTTTGAAGGTGCCGCTGGTCAGGGTCCGCGGACAGTGGGTGGAGCTTAAGCCTGAGGAAATTGAGAAAGCTGCCGCCTTCTTTAAGAATGGTGAAGTTGGCGAAATGAATCTGGGGGAGGCCGTTCGCGCCGGTTTGGGACAGGATGTCTCGGATGCCGGTTTGCCCGTGGCCGGGGTGGAAGCAGAAGGCTGGATCAGAGATTTTCTGGAGACCTTTTCCCGAAATGCTGCCCGTATGCCGGCTGTTGAACCGCCGTCCGGCTTTAATGGACAGCTACGCCCCTACCAGCTTACCGGGGTTTCCTGGATGGCTTTTTTGCAACAGTTCGGCCTGGGGGCTTGCCTGGCGGATGACATGGGGCTGGGTAAAACCATTGAGTTTATCTCACTCCTGCTCCATCTTAAGGCTGAAGGACTGCTTACAGGACCCAGTCTTCTCATCTGTCCCATGTCTGTTGTCAACAACTGGCAGAGAGAGATAGAACGCTTCGCGCCTTCACTTAAAGTGCTGGTCCATCACGGTCCGGCAAGGGATACCGGAGATACCCTGGTACGTCAGGCTAAGAAACAGGATATTGTGGTCACTACTTATGCCCTGGTCCACCGGGATGCAGCGTCCCTTACAAAAATCAACTGGGAATGCCTGGTTCTGGATGAAGCGCAGAACATTAAAAATCCATCTGCTAGGCAGTCACAGGCCGTCCGGAAATTAAAGAGCCGTTACCGCATCGCCTTAACCGGTACGCCTGTGGAGAACCGTCTTTCTGAATTATGGTCGATCATGGAGTTCCTCAATCCGGGTTATCTGAAATCAGCAAAGGACTTCCAGACCAGTTTCGTCACCCCGATTGAAAAATACCACAGTCCGACGCATACCGAGAGGCTGAAGCGGTTGATCCAGCCCTTTGTTCTGCGCCGTGTCAAGACTGATCCTACCATCATCAGCGACCTGCCGGAGAAGATAGAGACTAAGGTCTTCTGCAACCTGACCCGGGAGCAGGCCACCCTTTATGAGGCTGTTGTTAAAGAAATGCTGGAGAAGATTGAAAATTCTAAGGGAATGGTACGCAAGGGTCTGGTTTTATCCACCCTGTTAAAACTTAAACAGGTCTGCAACCACCCTGCTCAGTTCCTCCAGGACCGCAGTATGTTGCCTGGCCGCTCAGGGAAACTCCTGAGACTGGAGGAAATGCTGGAGGAGATACTGGCGGAAGGTGACAAAACGCTCATCTTTACCCAGTTTGCCGAAATGGGAAAAATGCTAAAACAGCATCTTCAGGAAACCTTTACCTGTGAAGCCCTTTTCCTACACGGTGGCACCCCCCGCAAAGAGCGTGATGCCCTGATCCAGCGTTTTCAAAATGACCGCCGGGGACCTTCTTTATTCATTCTTTCTTTAAAAGCCGGAGGGGTGGGATTGAATTTAACTGCCGCCAATCATGTCTTTCATTTTGATCGATGGTGGAACCCGGCAGTGGAAAACCAGGCTACTGATAGAGCTTTTCGCATCGGGCAAAAGAAAAAAGTCCAGGTGCATAAATTTGTGTGTCTGGGCACTTTGGAAGAGCGTATCGATGAAATGATCGAGCATAAAAAAGAGCTGGCGCAGAATATCGTAGGCACTGGCGAAGCCTGGCTCACAGAGATGTCAACTGACCAGTTGAAACAGGTGCTCTCTCTGAGCCGCGAAACGGTGGAGGTTTAACATGAGCTGGGGTCACTGGCATTATCATCCTGCGCGGCCGAAGGCCGTCAAAAACGGGATTAAAGCTAAAAGCCAGCGCGGCGCCATCGGTGAGACCTGGTGGTCCGGACGCTGGGTTTCTGTTCTGGAATCCCTGGGTATGGGCGCTAGACTGGGCCGCGGACGTTCTTACGCCCGCCGGGGACAGGTAGTTTCCATCAATGTTCAGAAGGGACAGGTCATTGCTGAAGTCCAGGGCACACGGCCAGAGCCTTACTCTATCAGTATACGCCTGACCCCTCTTTCCGATCAGGACTGGGAGAAAGTCACGGATGCCATGGCCTCCCAGGCCGTCTTTGCCGCCAGACTACTTGCCGGTGAGATGCCGCAAAACATCGAGGAGGCTTTCACCGGAGCTAAAGTCAGCCTATTCCCGAAGTCCGGTAAGTCCCTGAACACCGAGTGCTCTTGCCCGGATTATGCCAACCCGTGTAAACATATCGCAGCGGTGTACTACATTCTGGCTGAAATGTTCGATACGGATCCATTTTTAATTTTTAAACTGCGGGGCAGGACCAAAGAGGAAATTATTCAGACACTCCGTCAAAAACGGGGTCAGACATTGGATCAGGAAAATGCGGCGCCTTGCGAAATTGAATTGCCTCCGGAAAGTACCGTCAGGCCCCTGGAAGACTGCCTGGCGGATTTCTGGCAGGCCGGCGAAGCCCTGGATTCTTTTGTGATTAACCTGGCTCCTCCGGAAATAGAAGGCGCTGTCCTTAAAAGGCTCGGCAAGCCGCCGGAAGCCTTAGCCGGAACAGGTCTGGAAACTGAGCTGGCCAGATTCTACTCTGTGGCTGGTAAAGCGGCCCTGCAATCCGGCTTAAAATAAAGCAGGTACGCACTTACAACAGGGCCTTTAAAAAGATGATAATGGTGAACGTTAAACTTTAACCGCTTATAGGCACAAGGGAGGGTTTCTAAACCCTCCCGTTTCACATTATGAATATATTGCCAGTATGTTTTATTATTGATTTTTTTACCCGCCATTTCAGGTATGTTTCAGGTTGAGCTTAATAAAGGAGACTGAGTTATGATTTCTGGCTCATCTAAAAAAATACCCGGTTTCCTCCAGATCGGAGTCAGCCGTCCCTCCCTTCCGCTGGGTGATTTGCCTCAGCCTGAAGAAGTTTTCAAAGTCCGCCGGATCAAATGGACCACTCTCTTTACAGCGGTTCTGGGGCCCAGTGCCATCGGTCTGGGCGCTGCCATAGGAGGCGGCGAATGGCTGCTGGGGCCGCTGGGATTCGGTAAATACGGTTTTATCGGGCTGGGGTTCCTGGTTATGATTTCCGCCGTTCTCCAGACCTTTTATAACGTGGAAAATGCCCGCTATACCCTGGCTACCGGGGAAGTGCCTATCATAGGTTTTACCCGCACCCCGCCCGGCCTCAAGCTGTGGGTGCCCCTGACTCTATTGATTATCTATTTGGCCTGGATATGGGGAGGCTGGGCTGCCACCGCCGGACAGAGCTTCTTCGCCCTGGTCACCGGGCGTACCTTTGATGCTGGGCATCCCATGGAACTGGAAATAGTGCGGATCATTGCCATCCTGCTCCTGATCCTTTCGCTGGGCATCTACTTTTTTGGCAAAAAGATCTGCCGTACCCTGGAAGTTGTCCAGGGCCTGGCTGTCTTTTTTATTCTAGCCGGATTGTTAGCCTTAGCCATTGCCTTTGTCCCGGCAGACCTGTGGACTGCCATGTTGTCCGGCATTGTTACCCCGGCAGCGCCCCCCAGTGGTATTGATGCCACTACCCTGGGCTCCATCATCGGCTATACGGGCTTTGGCGCCGGAACCAATTTTCTACTTATTAATTACTACCGTGACCACGGTTACGGCATGGGGGATAAAGTAGGCTATTTTTCCGGCCTGCTGCATGGGGAGAAGAAGGAAATCCTGCCTTCCGGCCTCACCTTCCGCGAAAGCCCGGCCAATTCAAAAACCTGGAAACGCTGGTTCCGCTTTGTATTGATCGATCAGTGGGGTGTGTTCTTAGTGGGCGCCATGCTGGGCATGTTTTTGTGCGGCACCCTGGTGGTGGCTCTGACCGTTATACCGGGCGCCGATCAGCCCACCACTGCCAACATGCCGGTTTTCCTGGCCGTAGAGCTTGGTAAAAAAGCGCCCTGGCTCTTTACAGCCACCCTGATCCTGGGCGGATTGATATTGTGGACCACCCAGTCCACCGTTCTGGAAATGCTGATCCGTAACACCTCTGAGACTGCCATGGCCGTCAGTCCACGGTTGCGCGCCTGGATCAAGGGAGACCCCCGCAAATTTTACTACCTGGTAGCAGCGGTATTGATCCTCTTTATCAGCATCATCATCCATATGGCCCTGCCCACTAAACTGGTGCAGTACTCCGCCAACATGGCCAACCTGGCCTCCATTATCTTCCCCTTTGTCCTGATTTATCTCAATAGCAAGCTACCCAGGCCCGCCCGCGCCGGATGGTGGACCTACCCTGTACTGATCGCCAATGTCTTCTTTTTCGGCTTTTTCTTTGCCAACTTTATCTTTATGCAGTTTACAGGGCAGCCCCTGGTTAAGTTCTAAATTGTATTGATTTAAGTTTCCCCTTCGTTCGAAGCCCTCTGTGCGAGTAATTAGCGCAAAAATGGTTGCATTTTAACATTCAGTTTTTAACCCCAACCGGAATCTGGCTGAGTCACCGGTATATTTTACCAGCCGCAGTGCAGTATTTGAGGTAATGCCCCCTTTCCCCGGGACCATTTCATTGATACGTTGAGATAACGCCCCTGTTTCTAAAGCCGGGTGATTCTGGCTAATCCCCACAAGAAGGGCAAAAAGAAAAATTGTACCTGCTGTTGAGCCGGGTGAAAGCCGAAGAAGGCCCTGATTAAGAAAATAAGGCTGAACGTGTTTTCCTTTTGTCAATTCCGATATGTGACTGTTAAAATGAATCATGCCGCAGGCTTATGATCGCGCAGGCTGTCTTCGAGGGTGGTTATAGACACTCTGGTATACATGAAGTTGATATCATCTCAAACCGAGCCTGAAGCTCTCCAGGTTATAAGGGAAAGGGGGAATAATAAATGACGGTTCCGGTTACCGCTATCAATTTAGGTTTGACGACTGTAATTTTTATCTTGGGCATCTGGGCATTTTTTAAGAGAAGGGCTGACGTAATTCGGTTTAAACGCCAAATCAGACAAGACACAGCATCTTTCAAAGCAACTGCCATACCCAGCGTATCTCTTTTTATCGGCATCGCCTTCGGTTTATTTGCAATTTCCCATGCCTTAACCCTGGCGGGATTAGCCGAGACCCTGGAAACCTTCATCATGATTATCCGGATTTTGGGCTATCTGCTGGTTATAGTTGCACCTGCGCGAATATTGATGAAAAGATAAATCGAAATATCCGGAACAACCCTTGATTCACCATCAAACAAAGCTAAACGAGCGTGGATTTTTTCACCAAATCAGTGCAGAAACCTTGTGCCTGTTTGAAGCTATTTGATGGCGGATTTTGGCAACTTGGACGCTGAACAATAAATTGAGCACCATTGCTTCCTGTTCAGCCCGGCGTCGAGGGCAATCTTCAGGCATGAGAATACCTCAGGGGTCTGATTAGTTGATTCGATCTGTCAGGCTGTTATTTTTTGCGGCTTTTTAAGCTAATTGATATTCAAAGTATTCATTCTCGCAAGGACTGCCCAGCGCAATATAGACCTTCCGCGCCTTAGGGCAGTTGATGAGGCTGACTAACGTTTTCGTCATTCTTCCCATGGGCAACGGAGCTTTCTGGTTAGGATGCCGGCAGATTGAATTTGGGAAATTATTATGGTCCTGTAATAACTGTTTCATTATCTCCACTGACAGGCGCCCGTGATGTTTGCTCATAAGCTGAAACAGTCTTTGACTGCGGATATAGGAATCAGGCATATGTGCTGGCGCCAGGTCAGCACTTTTAAAGCGGTCTGCTTTAAAACAATTGGCATGGCAAAGGATCCCATTCTCGGCAAAAAGGACTTCAACATCATCCGAGGTAACCTCAATATCCATAATATCTCCCTGTTCGCTTGCCAGCAGATAGTTTTTTGCAGATCTTCTTCTGGCGGAGGCGATATTGCCAATTGCCTCTCCTATGGTTTCAGATGTCAGCACTTTCCTGAGGATCATGTGTGAAGGTACCTCACCTTGCGGTTTTAAAGAATCCCGGTTCCTGAGCAGGTTTAGATTTAAAGTGATACCGGCCGAATTCAAACCAATCAATCCCAGGCCCCCGGCGGGAGCCACTGCCAGAATATCGGGGCCCCGGGTTGGTTTCATCTTTAAAAGAACCATAATTTCTTCCCACATGTTTAGGTAATCAAGATTCTGCCCGGCTATGACCTCGCCGTTACCGGTGGCATCGCCTGAGGCGGCAAATGAGGTACACCCCATGAGAAACAACCCTGAGATTTCATAAGTAATATTCAGGAGAAAAACATCTTGAAACTCCAATTTCGCTCCAGCCGCCATCCCTTTCATTTCATCCACAATCTCCGGTGCATACTCACGGGCTGGCGGCAGGTACATGGGGATATACTTTTCAGCCATCTCTTTAAACTTATTCTGGCCACCGAAAATCTGATGGTTGATTTCGAGAGCTTTGTGTATTTCGGGACAGGCTGTACCATATTGAAACCCCATATCATAAGAACTGCCGCATATCTCAACCACCTTGATTTTTCTATGGCCTTTAATATCAGACATAATTCCCTCCCCAAATTCTATTTTAGATATTACCGTCTTCATTGTGAGAATCATCCATCCTGGATGGCAGCCGGCATCATTAAGGATGAATATACTTGCTGAAGAAGTGTTGGATACCCCACACTGGCTCAGGGGATTTGAACATAAAAACAATATTACCAGGTTTGACTATAAAAGGCAGCAACTCTTAAAATATATTACTAAGGAGAATCTCTAAATTGACGTTGCAGAAGAGGTCTAAAAGCATGGTCGGGGAGAGAGGATTTGAACCTCCGACCTCAGCGTCCCGAACGCTGCGCGCTGAACCAGGCTGCGCTACTCCCCGGCGCCACTATATTATAAGCGGAAACTGCTTTTAGAGCAACTTGCAACTTGACATTGATTATCCACGGTATAATAAGGAAGTGCTGATGAAATATTGTATTCTGATTATTGATGGCGCAGCCGGGCACCCCCTGCCCCAGCGGGGAGGCAAGACCTGTCTGGAGCTGGCGCAGACCCCTGAGCTGGATGCTCTGGCTCGGGAGGGCTGCCTGGGTATGACCTGTAATGTACCGGAAGGCATGGAACCCAGCAGCGCCATCGCTTGTATGTCCATCCTGGGTTATGACCCCCGCATCTATTACCGGGGACGCAGCGCTATTGAGGCGGTCAGCATGGGCATCCCCATCGGCAAAGGAGAAACCGTCTTTCGCTGCAATATGGTGGCAGTCCGTGACGGCGCAATGTTTGACTACAGCGCCGGGCATATCAGCACAGAAGAAGCCAGGCAGCTAATAGAGGCAGTGGACAAAAAGCTGGGCAATACAGATATTAAGTTTTATCCCGGTGTAAGTTACCGCCATATTTTAAAAATTAAGGGCCATGAAGAAGCTGTGGAAGCAATCTGCACGCCCCCACATGATATTCCGGGCCAGCCGGTGGCAAAACATTTACCTAAGGGGAAAGGCAGCCGGCTTTTAATTGACCTCATGCAGCGCTCAGAGGCTGTCTTAAAGAACCACCCGGTTAACCTGGCCAGGATCTCCCGGGACGAACCCCCCGCCACCACCATTTGGCTTTTCTGGCCCAGCGGCCAGGTCCCTAAGTTACCTTCTTTCCAGCAAAACTACGGTCTCCGTGCTGCCATGATCAGCGGTGTTGACTTGCTGCGTGGATTGGCCCAAATGGCTGAAATGGAGATAATAAAAATACCTGGGGTTACGGACGGACTGGATAACGATTACGTTGCCCAGGGTGAAGGCGCATTAAGAGCCCTGGAGAGCCGGGACCTGCTGGTGGTCCATGTAGAAGCCCCGGATGAAGCCGGTCATTCCGGTTCTATTGATCATAAGGTGGAAGCCATTGAACGAACGGATAAAGAGATTATCAGACGTTTACGGAATTATAAAACCCACCAGTTGCGCTTATTGGTACTCCCTGACCATCCCACCCCCATCGATATACAGACCCATACTGGCGAGGAGGTGCCTTTTTTGCTCTGGGGACCGGGATTTCCCCCTAATGGCGCCCGGCGTCTAACTGAGGCTGAAGCCAGGGCCGCCAACTTTTCTATTCCGGCAGGGTATGATATCATAAATAGGTTGATTAAATAATTATAAACGGATAGGAGTTCCCTCCAGGATCCCGGTTGGGATTTAGCCTTCCACCCAGTAATTTTCACCTTAATGATACTGGCGCCCTGAGGATAATCGCCTGTCTGTTTACTGAAGTTAAAAACATAACAATCAGGTGTGGGTATGGAAACGCGCCCACTTTTTACAGTTGGGTTTAAACCCGTGGCGCCGTCTTTATGACAGGTTAAAATCAATAAGAGGACTGAAATGCCAATAGTTGTCCAAAAATACGGGGGCAGTTCGGTGGCGGATCCCGATAAAATCCGCAATGTAGCCCTTAGAGTCGGTAAATCTCATGATTCAGGTAATCAGGTGGTAGTGGTCATATCTGCTATGGGAGATACTACGGACGACCTGACAGCCCTGGCTCATAAAATAACGGATAAGCCGGACAGCCGTGAGATGGATATGCTGCTTTCTACCGGTGAGATTGTCTCAGCCGCCCTTCTAACTATGGCGCTGCATAAATTGGGATATAAAGCCATCAGCCTAAGTGGCCGGCAGGCCGGCATTCAAACAGATGACTCTTACAGTAAGGCCAAGATCCTTAAGGTAGAATCGGACAGAATAGTCAAAGAACTGAATGAGGATAATATTGTGGTAGTAGCCGGTTTTCAGGGTATTACAGATGATTCTGATATAACCACTCTGGGCCGTGGAGGTTCGGATACCACAGCCGTAGCACTGGCCATCAGCCTTAAAGCTAAAGTGTGCGAACGTTATACTGACGTTGACGGCATTTATACCACTGATCCGCGTTATTGTTCTGAAGCGCGTAAGCTCAAGGAACTGGCTTACGAAGAAATGCTGGAGCTAACATCCACCAGCAGTTCTAAAGCCATGCATATCCGCGCCATCGAGCTGGCCGGAGTTTATAATATGCCTATTCTAGTAGCTTCAAGCTTTAATGATAGCCCTGGGACATTGATACACGGAGGAGAATCCATGGAACTACGAAATAAGGTCAGGGGAATTGCACATGACCTGGATGTAGCCAAAATTACTATTACCGGGATCCCCAATCAGCCGGGTATTGCAGCCGCCATTTTTGAACCTCTGGCCAAATCCGGTATCAGCGTGGATACCATTGTACAAAACGCCTTTTTGGAACAATTTGCAGACCTGACTTTCACTGTCACCAGGGGTGATCTTAAGAAAGCCAGCGATATTATCCAGTCTGTAGCCAAATCCATCAAGGCTAAAGATGTGGTCACTGATGACAAGCTCGGCAAAGTGAGCATTGTGGGAACGGGCATGCAAAATACCCCCGGTTATGCCTCTAAGATGTTTAGCGCTCTCAGCCAGGAAAAGATCAATATCCAGTTGATTACTACCTCCGAGATTCGTATCACCTGTATAATCGAAGAATCCAGGATGAAGGACGCTGTGCGCGCTTTGCACAAAGCCTTTGAGCTGGAAAAAGACTAGATAGCGGTCTCATCAGACCTTTCGTTATCAATAACAGTAAGGGGATATCAACACTATATCCCCTTTTTTATTACAACAGTACTTGACGGGCCAGGTCCGGTCCGCAACGGGCCGGGTAAACCGGTTTTCCGGGCAGGCAGTTTCCGGATATTATTATTTAAGGTTTAGAAATTCGAGTTTAGAGTAAGCGCTATATCCGGGATAGGACTTTAGGGCCACAAATTAACATAATTACTTGTCTCAAACCTCCGGCACGAGGTACAATGTAACTAATAAAGGTTTAATTTTAGGGATTTTTACGGAGTATTAAGATGGCATATCAGGAAGACCAGAGAGGCAAACTAAGACGGCAATCCAGTAAACAGGCCATTGCACTGGCCATGGAAGGTCGCTGGCAGGAATCCATTGCTGTCAATCAGGGCATTCTCCAGAATTTTCCCCATGATGTGGATGCCTTTAACCGCCTGGGGAAAGCTTATATGGAACTGGGTGATTATAGCCGGGCAAAAGAAGCTTATACACAGGCCTTGCAATTGGACCAGTATAATACCATCGCTAAAAAGAACCTTCAGCGCCTGGAGCATCTGGGCGACGCTCCCATCGTAGCGCCTGATAACAATGCCGAAAAAGCTGAGCCGCATCTCTTTATTGAAGAGATAGGTAAAGCCGGAGTACTCAATCTTAATCAGATAGCGCCTGCGGAAAGACTGATGACCATGATGGCAGGTGACAAAGTGGTATTAAAACCCCAGGGCGCCAGCCTGGTGGTTGAAAATGTCCGGGGAGAATATCTGGGGTTGGTACCCTCCAAGCAGGGACAGAGATTGATAAAATTGATGGCCGGAGGTAACAAATATACGGCAGCTATTGTTACCGCCAGCGAAAATTCAATCTCAGTCATCATCAGAGAGACTTACCAGGACCCCAGTCAGATTGACCAGGTTTCCTTCCCGGGTAAACGTATCGAAGAAATACAGCCCTATGTCAGCGATAGGGTGTTCAAATCTGAGTATGAAGAAGGGGAAGATCTGATAGAAGGGACTCCTTTCGAGGAAGGTGTTGAGACTCCGGAGGAAGTCATAGAGGATGTGGAAGAAGAGAAAGAATGGGAACAGGAAATTTAACCGGTCAAAATGGTGTTTTAGAACAATAACAGGAGGTTTAACCTTAAATGATAGCAGGGGCCACCCGGGATGTAAATATTGAGGAAGAATTAAAGAGTTCTTACCTGGACTATGCTATGAGCGTCATCGTCTCCCGGGCTTTGCCGGACGTACGGGATGGGTTGAAACCGGTACAGCGCCGGATTCTTTATGCCATGCAGGACATGGGATTAACCCGTAGCAGCGCACATAAAAAGAGCGCCCGCATTGTGGGTGAAGTGCTGGGCAAGTATCATCCCCATGGTGATGCCTCAGTGTATGATACCATGGTCCGCCTTGCGCAGGACTTTTCCATGCGCTATCCGCTGATAGACGGACAGGGCAACTTTGGAAGCGTTGATAATGATCCTCCTGCAGCCATGCGCTATACTGAAGCCCGTCTTTCAGCCATTGCTGAACAGATGCTGGTGGATATTGAAAAAGACACTGTTGATTTCGTACCCAATTTTGATGATAGCCTGAGAGAACCTGCCGTATTGCCCGCCCTCCTACCGAACTTGCTGGTCAACGGAAGTTCCGGGATTGCAGTGGGCATGGCAACCAATATTCCGCCCCACAATTTGATTGAGGTCTGTGACGCAGTTTCTTTCCTGGTAGATAACCCTGAAGCTACCGTCGATGACCTGATGCAGTTTATTAAAGGACCTGATTTTCCTACCGCAGGCATTATTTTGGGCAAAGACGGTATACGCAGTGCCTACGCTACCGGACATGGGCGGGTGGTAGTACGGGCTAAGGTACATGTGGCAGACATCCCTGGAGGACTGGGACGGCGTGAAATAATCGTTACCGAATTGCCTTATCAGACCAACAAGGCCGCCCTGGTGGAACGCATTGCAGGGCTGGTGAAGGACAAAAAAGTAACCGGAATCAGTGAAGTCCGTGATGAGTCTGACCGTCAGGGTATGCGGGTGGTGATTGAACTGAAAAGAGAGGCTCAACCCCCCCAGGTCCTGAACGCCCTGTATAAATATACAGCCATGCAATCCGCTTTCTTCGTGAACATGCTGGCCCTGGTAGATGGTCAACCCCGTGTTATCAGCCTGAAAGAAGCTCTGGACTATTATATACAGTTCCGACAGGAAGTTATCACTCGCCGGACCAAATTTGATCTAGCAGGGGCTAAAGCCCGGGCCCATATTCTGGAAGGACTCAAGATTGCCCTGGACCACATAGATGAGGTTATCAGGACCATCAGGGAATCCGAGACCGCCGATACGGCCCGCAAGAATCTGATGTCCAAATTCGGTCTTTCGCAGATTCAGTCTCAGGCTATACTGGATATGCAGTTACGCAGACTGGCTAACCTTGAACGCAACAAGATTCTGGAGGAATACGAACAGGTATTGAAAACCATTGCTTATCTGGAAGACCTTCTGGCTAACAAGAAAAAAATCCTCTTTCTGGTTAAGGAAGAGATCAGCCAGCTAAAATCTAAACACGGTGACGCCCGCCGGACAGAGATCAGCGAACAGGCTGTTATGGACTTTGTGATAGAAGAGGTCCCTCATGAGAGGGTGGTGGTAACTCTTAGCGGACGCGGTTTCATTAAAAGGATACCAGCCGCGGTCTACCGCTCCCAGCACAGGCGCGGCAAAGGCGTTAAAGGCATGGGAATCCGGGAAGCGGATGCCGTGAAATTCCTGAGTGTAGCGGATACCCACGATAATCTGTTCTTTTTCACCAATCTGGGGAAAGTCTATCATCTGAAATGTCACGAAATACCGGCAGATGCCTCCCGAACAGCTAAAGGTCTGGCAATAGTCAATCTTTTCCCCATTGTAGAAGGAGAAAGGGTCACGGCCATAGTGTCAGTGACTGATTTCAAACCGGACAGCTATCTGTTGATGGCTACGGAAAAAGGCGAGATCAAGAAAACCGCCCTTGAATATTTCGAGTCCGTGCGTAACAGTGGTATCATTGCCATGGATCTGGAGGAAGGCGATGAACTGGTAGCCGCCGGTCTGGCTTCAGACCAGGATGATGTGGTGTTAATTACTGAACAGGGTCAGTCGATCCGCTTTCTGGTTGAAAGCCTGCGCAGCAGTTCACGTACCTCTGGTGGAGTCCGCGGGATCCGCCTGGAAGAGGGGGATAAACTAGTCAGCATGTCCGTTGTCATCCCGGAGGCTTACCTGCTGGTTGTAACTGATAACGGCTATGGAAAGCTGACGCCTATTGCTTATTATAAACAGCAGGCCAGGGGTGGCGTAGGTATCAAGACCTTAAAGGTTACGGACAAAACGGGTAAAGTGGCGGCTGCCAGGCTGGTTACCCAGTCCCAGCAGTTGATGATCATATCCAAAGACGGCATGGTCATGTCAACCCCGGTCAAGGATGCTGAAGGTGGAATTCCGGTTCTGGGCAGAGATACCCAGGGTGTTATAATAATGCGAACTGAAGAAGGAGACTGCGTAGCGGCAATTGCCGCCTGGGATTAATAGCAGTTACGAGCCTGGCTTTGGGATTTGAAGTTTAGCGGAGCAGATAAACCTGAAGCAGAACGGTAGTTATACCTGCTTTATTATCACGCGGATACAGGCCCAGGTGATTTTGCGCTCTATCTAGTACCGGTTCCGGGATCCAGGAAGGGGAATTCAACTTTAGCTTTAAATTATATAACGGCTCCTGATCTTTTCGATCAGCCTTTCAGGATTAACAACAAGAATGTCATGTAACAGCGGTTCGTCAAGACCAGCGCCCAGGGCTACAGCGCTGGCAAAGGCGTCAGTCAGTATCTCCGTGTCTTTATGGGCATCCGAATCGACCAGCATTTTAGCTCCGGCAGCCAGAGCCGTTTTAACTACATGTCCATTGGTCAGAGAGTGCCCTTTGCGGGCGCTGATTTCGAGGAAGATGCCGTTCTGGGCTGCTAGTTGAGCTTCTTCCAGGGTGATCATACCAGGGTGGGCCAGGATATCAACATCCGGACAGGTTACAGCCGCCAGATCGGTCCCTTTCTCTACCGGCTCCACGATGGTTTCACCATGAACTACCACTATCCAGGCGCCCATTTCTCGGGCTTTCTTAGCGGTTTGCGCAATCATTACCGCCGGTTCGTGTGTCAGTTCTACCCCGGGAATAGCCAAAATGTTCCAGTGATCTCGCGCCAGGGCGCATATTCTGACTATCTCCGGTATTATACGCTGCATATCGGCTGAAGTAGCATGGTCCGTAAGGGCATAAGCCGGGCAGCCGTTAGCCACCGCCTGGCGTATCATCTCGACAGGTGCATATTCACCGTCACTGAGTGTAGAATGAGTATGTAGATCGTAGACCATCTGCTAACCTTTTATCAAACTGTAATTTGAGGATAACATAAAGAGACTTTCAGAGCAACCGGAACCTATCAAAAAACTGAACCGGATTTCTAAAAAAACCCCCCATTCCAGCCAGCCACCGGCGCCCTCAAGGCTGGAAGTCAACTTCCGCTGGAATGTCTGCCAGTTAAATATTAAAACTGAAAAATAACTGGAATTTTTTGTTCTTTGATTTGTTCCTTTCGTTTTTTATTCTTAATTTCTTAGTTTCTTTTTTATACGGGTGTGTTTGAAGCGTCTTAACAAATATCCTGATATCCTTGTATAACCATTCATTCATTTAATATACTGTAATCGTAGCCTGACTGTTTGAGACTGAAATAGGAGGAAATGATGGATCCCAGGGCATTATTTAAGATAGGTTATGGTGTTTATATAGTTGGTTCACGCTCGGGCGAAAAAATAAATGCCCAGATTGCCAATACCGTATTTCAAATAACTTCAGAACCCCCCACCCTGGCTGTCAGCATCAACAAGAAAAATTTAACGCATGAATATATCCAGGATAGCAGGGTTTTTGCCGCCACTGTACTTCTTGAAGACACTCCCCTGTCCTTTATAGGCAGCTTCGGCTTCAAATCCGGCAAGGATATCAACAAATTCGAAGGCATAAACTATAAGACTGGGACGAACGGAGCTCCCATCGTCCTAGACCATGCCGCAGCCTATATTGAGGCCAAAGTGATCCAGTCCATGGACGTGGGAACCCATACCATCTTCATAGGTCAGGTGACGGATGCCGCGGTACTGACTGATAAGACCCCAATGTCCTATTCTTATTATCATGAAGTAAAGCGCGGTACTACACCCAAAACTGCGCCCAGTTATGTTGAGATTAAGAAAGAGGCGCCTGCGCCGCCTGAACCAGCGCCGGTAAAATATAAATGTGGTGTTTGCGGCTATATTTATGACCCTGTTCAGGGCGATCCTGATAGCGGGATAAAACCGGGCACACCCTTTGAGTCTATACCGGATGACTGGGTATGCCCTGTTTGCGGAGCAGACAAAAGCCAGTTCCAAAAAATATGAAAATTAACCTCGAGCCAGGGATTTCTTGAATGGCCGCGGGTTTGAAAATGGGAGAGCCGGGCAGATTTTTCTATCTGCCGGCTCTCTTTCCTTTACATTAGACTCCTTTTTCAGTTACAATTTTCAGCGGGTAAGAATTTGCAACCTTTAATTATCGGTTTCAACTTTTACCGTTTGATTCTAATTATATGCCGTCTAAGCCGGGTTAAGGAGGCCTTTTTGTGTCCGGAGAGATAACCAGTAAAGTCACCATGGATAAAATCGTCTCATTGTGCCGCCGCCGAGGTTTTGTTTTTCAAAGTAGCGATATTTATGGCGGTCTGGCCAGTTGCTGGGACTTTGGCCCGCTGGGCGTTGAGCTCAAACGTAATGTCAAAGACGCCTGGTGGAAAGATATGGTCCAGAGCCGGGACGATATGGTAGGTATTGATACCAGCATCCTGATGCATAGTCAGGTCTGGACAGCCAGCGGTCATTTGAAAAATTTCACGGACCCTTTGATAGAATGCAAAGTCTGCCAGAAGCGGTTCAAGGGGGATGAGCTGGATACGAAAAATTGTCCGGCCTGCGGTGGTGAGCTCACCGAACCCCGGCAGTTTAATACCATGTTTAAAACCCACATGGGTCCGGTGGAAGACTCCAGCGCAGAAGTCTTCTTAAGGCCGGAAACTGCCCAGGGAATGTTCGTCAATTTCCAGAACGTGGTAACCACCACCCGTAAAAAACTGCCCTTCGGCATCGCCCAGATAGGTAAATCTTTCCGCAATGAGATTACCACCGGTAACTTTATTTTTCGTGACCGGGAGTTTGAGCAAATGGAGATTGAATATTTTATTAAACCCGGGACTCAGGATAAATGGTTCGAATATTGGGTTAACGAGCGCTATACCTGGTTCCAGAAGCTCGGCATTAAAAAAGAACACCTCAAGTTACACTATAAGAAAAAGGAAGAACTGGCCCATTATGCTCTGGCCTGCTGTGATATTGAGTTCTTTTTCCCCATGGGTTGGGGTGAGCTGGAGGGCGTAGCCAGCCGGGGTGACTATGATTTGACCCAGCATGCTGCAAGCAGCGGCAAGAATTTAAGGTATATAGACGAAGAAGCTAAAGAGCAGTACCTGCCCTACGTAGTGGAGCCTTCAGCCGGCGTCGACCGGGCGGTTCTAGCTTTTATTTGCGATGCATATGACGAAGATATTGCGGACGGCGAGGAGCGGGTTATCCTGCGTTTCCATCCCCGTATAGCGCCTGTTAAGGCTGCTGTCCTACCGTTAAGTAAGAAGGAACCGCTGGGTGTTCTCGCCCGGGAGATCTTTAATAGTCTCCGTTCTGAATGGGTGGTACAGTATGATGATACTCAGAGCATCGGTCGGCGCTACCGGCGCCAGGACGAGATCGGAACGCCCTTCTGCATTACCATTGATTTCCAGTCATTGGAAGATAAACAGGTTACCGTACGTGAACGTGACAGCATGACCCAGATCCGCATACCCATTACTGATCTTAAAGGTACCCTGGCTGCCAAACTGGCTGGAGAGCCCATCGCTGAAGGCAGCAGGGTATGGAAAAAGGGAGATTGAAACTACTCCATTTTGCCGACCTTCACCTGGGGGTTGAGACCTACGGGCATATTAATCCGGCAAGCGGCCTGTCTTCACGCCTGGAAGATTTTTTATATGCCTTTGACCAGGTAATAGAGTACGCCCTGGCTAATAATATTGACCTGGTACTGTTCTGCGGGGATGCTTATAAAACCCGCGAGCCCAGCCAGACGCAACAAAGAGAACTCGCCAAACGTATCAAGCGTCTCTCTGAAAGGGATATCCCTCTTTTTATGGTCACCGGCAACCACGATTTACCCAATGCCCTTGGCCGGGCTACAGCAATCGAAATCTTCAATACCCTCTCAGTACCCAATGTCACTGTAGCCGATAAGCCGGGCGTTCACCGGATCAGGACCCGCAGTGGTGATATTCAAATTGCCGCTTTACCCTGGGTCAGACGCAGTTCTTTACTTACCCGGGAGGATACCCGTAACCTGGATTTTAACCAGATTAATGAAAGGCTTCAGCAAGCGCTGACACGCATTATCTATGATCAGGCCTCCAGGTTGGATCCCTCCATACCGGCTGTTTTAGCTGCCCATGTCTGGGTTATGAATGCCAGGGTGGGTACTGAGAAATCCATGTCCATCGGACAGGAACATATGCTCCTGCTGAGCAGTGTAGCTCAGCCAGCCTTTGATTATGTAGCGCTGGGTCACATACATAAGGGACAGGTGTTGAATGAAAATCCACCGGTAGTCTATTCCGGCAGCCTGGAAAGGCTGGATTTCGGGGACGAGGAGGATGAAAAAGGCTTCTATCTGGTAGAAATAAGAAATATTAAAGAAGTGCCTGCTCAGTTCCCCTCCTTAAGCAATGGCACCTCCGGTAGTTCCATCTATGATAAACCGGAGTCAGGGAATAATATACCAATCCACAAAGCTGAATTTCCTCGCCAGATATCTTACCAGTTCCATTCTATTAACGCCCGCCGCTTTTTTTCTCTGGATATTGCTATTAAACCTGATGACCAGGATCCTACCGCCACTGTCCTCCAATCTATTGAAGCCAACCGGAAAAAGATTAAAGACGCTGTGCTGCGAATCGATATCAATCTTCCTGCCATTCTCTCCAATAAACTGAGGGACTTGGAAATCCAAAGCCGGGTTAAGGACGCATATTATTTGATCATTAACAAAAATGTCCAGCGGGAAACCCGTCTGCGTATGGGCCAAAGCGCACTGGAAGGCATTACCCCGGAAAATGCGCTTAGAGCCTATCTGAAAACCAGGTATCCGCCGGAAAGGGCGCAGCTTCTCTTTGAAGAAGGCGAAAAGCTTATCCGAGATTATCTGAGAGAGTAAAATCACTTGAATTGATGAATTATTCTTGTCCAAGTGATAATGTATTTCGAGGAGGCAATATGTTAGCAGCACCAGAAATAATTCAACTTCTTCAGCTTAAAGCTCACGCCAGGGAAGGCGGCTTTTACCGTGAGACCTATCTCTCTTCTGAAAAAATCCCCTCAGGCTGTCTGCCATCCCGCTATTCTTCAGAAAGGGCTTTCGGTACAGCTATATACTATTTATTAACTCCGGAAACTTGCTCACGCCTGCATCGTTTGAAAACGGATGAAATCTACCATTTTTACCTTGGCGATCCTGTCATCATGCTACTGCTGTTTCAGGATGGTTCTTCAGAGAAAATCACGCTGGGGCAAGATATTGCCGGCGGACAACAATTGCAGGTCGTGATACCCCGCCATACCTGGCAGGGCAGTTTTTTAAAACCAGGAGGTCAAGTGGCTCTTTTAGGCACTACCATGGCCCCTGCTTTCGATTATGCAGACTTCGAAGCCGGTGAAAGAGAAACCCTGATGTTAGAGTACCCGTCCAGGAAAGACCTGATCCAGCATTTGACTTAACCATCAATCAACCAACCACAATCGATAACAATAATCTTAAAAAGCAGCTTGACAGCATTTTCTATGGGTGATATGATATTACGACCAACATATATGATCAACGAATAGACCTGTATTTTAACAATTTTATTTGTAAAACTTAAAAATTTCTGATCGTCCGTCAAGTTGGGTTTGGGTGCTTATCGTTCTCTGGCATGGTCCAGTCAAGATACGAAATACCTACCCGCAGGCCGCTTCTGACTATAGTTTCAGGCAAAAGCGGGTAGATTGGAGGTCAGATATGAAAAAAAAGGTCTACATTGTTTTGGCATTCCTGGTAATAATTGGGTTACTTCTGGTGGCCTGTAGCAGCGGGCCGTCAACCACTACAACTCAGGCAATTTCCAAAGCGCCAGCCACATCCGCGCCCCCTGTTCCAACCACAACCGCTGCAATCCCCGTTACCACCACATCAGCATCATCGATAGTTTCACTTCTTCAACCCGGAGAAAAACCGCAAACCGGTGGTGTATTCAGATTTGGAACCCCGGCCCAGCCGACGAAACTAGTGACCTGGAACCAGGGTTATGACGGCAGGTTCTTAAAAGCTTCTTATGACACTCTTTTCAGAATCGATGAAAACGGCAATTTACAACCCTGGCTGGCTACCGGCTATAAGGTCGCTGATGATCTGAAGTCTATGACTTTAACCCTGAGGCAGGGCGTCAAGTTCCATGATGGCACTGATTTTAACGCCAAGGCAGCCAAATGGAACATTGAGCTGCGCCGGGACTCCAAGATGGGCAACTATTTAAATATTACTTCTATCGACGTCCTGGATGATTACACCCTCCGCCTCAACTTTTCCGAATTCTCCAACACACTATATCCCAGTTTCTGGCATATAGCCGGTATGATGCATTCGCCTACTGCCTATGAAAAAGATGGCAAAGACGCCGCCCTGTGGAATCCGGTCGGCACCGGTCCTTTTAAATTTGTTAGTTACCAGAAGGACGTGAAGGTAACCTACACCCGTAATGATAACTACTGGCGGGGCAAGCCTTACCTGGATGGCTACGAATGTGTCTTTGTAAGCGACCCCACAGCCCTAGAGATGGGCATGAGGACCGGTCAGTTCGATATTGCTGAACAGGTCACCAACCAGCAGTTTGTAGGTCTGGAAAAAGACGGGTTTAAAGTCATCAAAGCGGATAATATGCCCGGTGAAGATGCCGCCATGCCGGATACGGCCAATCCCAGTTCTCCCTTCGCCAAACTGAAAGTCAGGCAGGCTATATTGTACGCCGTCGATCTCCCCACTATATGTAAAAATCTAATGTATGGCTACAGTGATCCTCTCTACTCAATAGCTGCTAAAGGAACCTATGCCTATGTCCCGGGAATTGAATACAAGTATGATCCTGCCAAAGCCAAACAGCTTCTGGCAGAGGCTGGCTATCCCAATGGCTTTGAGGCGACCTTCGTTTTGACTACTAAAGATTACAATACCACCAGGCAGGCCTGGAATGGCTATTTGGCTGACATCGGTATTAATGTCAAGGTTAACGTGGTGGATATGGCCGGCATGTACGCCGCTAATCAGAACGGCTGGTTCAACGGCTTTACCGATAAGAACATGGCTGGCTCCGACTGGCTGACACAGCTCAACTACCAGCTTGGAAAAGATGCTATCTACCGCAAGAGCTGGGCACAGCCGGCGGGTTTGCAGGACCTTTTAGATAAGGCCATGGCAACACCGGACTTATCTGTCCGTAATAAATATTGCCAGGATATTGTCAAACTGATTGATGCCGAAGCCGCTCTTATCCCCACCTGGACCAACCCCTCTAAATATCCGCTGACCACCAGCCGTAAGGTCCACAATGCCGAATATGTACTCTGGGGCCCCAATAAATTGTGGACTCCTGCGGATGTCTGGATTGAGAAATAGGAAGTATTAACAAAAGCTGCCGGCTCTGGGGCCGGCAGCTTTTTTATTTGAGAATGGGGGAGACCCCCAAACCCCGGCAGGAAATATCCTGCACTATTTCGTGACTAAAAAGTTCCCCTGAGCCGCGGGTCCAGAGCATCTCTGAGGCCATCACCCATCATATTAAAGCCAAATACTACCAGCATGATAGCCAGCCCAGGGGCAATTGAAATTATTGGGGCTGTCAATAGGTATGACCGGCCTCCATTTACCATACTGCCCCATGCAGGTGTCGGTGGAGTAATGCCAACTCCTAGAAAACTTAAGGAGGCCTCAGCCAGAATGGCTGTGCCCAGTTCCATGGTAATAATTACCAGCAAAGGCGGGAAAGCATTCGGGAAAATATGCCTCAGCATGATACGGAGGCTGCTGGCGCCGGTAGCCCGGCCGGCCAGAACATAGTCATTTTGTTTGATGGATAGGGCCTGCCCGCACATCAGCCGGCAGTGCACAGGTATCATCCCGATAGCCAAGGCAAGAATGACATTGCCCATGCCGCCGCCAAGGGAACCCGCAATAATAATGAACAACAGCAAAGGAGGAATAGACATTAATGAGTCAATAGCCCGCATGATAACCATAAACACAGCGCCGCCGAAATAAGCAGCGATCAATCCCAGAGACTGACCAACTATGGTAGCAGAACCCACAGCTCCAATGCCTATAATTAAGGATACTCGTGAGCCATATATGATCCGGGTTAGTAAATCCCTGCCCAGCTCATCGGTACCCAGGAGATGATTTCTGGAAGGTGAAGCCATATGATTGGCAATATCCATTTTAAAAGGATCATAGGGGGTAAGAAAAGGGGCAAAGATAGCTGTCATAATCAGTAAAAGAATGAGAGCCAAACCAATAACCGCCAGCTTGCGCCCAAAGAAGACCCTGATTACTCTGTGTAATTCAGAAACATGGGGGGTTCCTGTAATTTGTGACTGGCTTATGGAATTGTTTCGAAATGTGGCCATAGAATATACTCCTTAAGAATATCGGATCCTGGGATCGACCACACCATAGGCTATGTCAACTAAAAGGTTCGATAATATCACTATGGCAGAAATGATCAAGACTATATCCTGTACTACGATAAAGTCGCGGCTGAAAAGAGCATCAACCGAGAGCCTGCCCATTCCTGGAATATTAAATACCGTTTCAATGACTACCGCGCCGCTGAAGACTCCGCGGAGCTGCATCCCCAGCAAAGTGATAATTGGTATCAGCGCATTTTTAAGCATGTGCCTGATAACAATGATACGTTCCCTCAGACCTTTGGACCAGGCGGTCCGGATATAATCCTGCCGGATGACCTCCAGCATGCTGGAACGCGTCTGGCGGGTCAGAGCGCCGATGGGGAAAATAGCCAGGCAAATAACCGGCATAATCGCCTGTTTGAGATAACCTCCGAAGCTTTCCAGCGGTGATGTATAACCGTAAGGTGGCAGCCATTGCAGTTTTAAAGCGAAGAAATACATCATTAAAATGGCTATCCAAAAACCCGGGGCAGTTATCCCCAGGTTGGCCAGCATGGTGGCTACAGTATCTATCCATTTCCCTCGTCTCAGGGCTGACAGTGTTCCGAGCAATATACCGAAAATAGCGCTGATAATCAGAGATAATACGCTCAGGCTCACAGTAATGGGCAGGGCTTCCTTGATAAGGCCGGATACCTCCATGCGAAATAAGATAGATTTACCGAAGTCTCCCTGTAAAATGTCATTCAGCCAGTTGGCATACTGAACTGGCAAAGGTTTATCCAGTCCATATTGAACTCGAAGCGCTTGAAGTTCTTCAAGCGATGTAACTTGTTTTTCTGCAACATAAAGATAGATAGGATCTCCAGGGAGCTCCCGCAGGATAATAAAAATCAGCATTGTTACTAAAATCAGGACTATCAGACCCGTTATCAACCTGCGAACAATATATCCTGTCATTTATTATCCCCTCAACCCTGTAAATTGCTTACCGGAAAATAAATAGGAATAGGCGGAAGTCAAATTATTAATATTGTACGCTATTAATTGATATTATTATGCTGTCCTTAAAAACATAGATACAATGCAGATATATACCTCAGGGTTTTAAATTTCGCCAACCTGCTACCGGATCTATCCATAAACGCCCTGGAGAAGTTTGACTCTTCTGGTGTCTTTGAAGCTACAATGGTTTATTCATATTATTATAATCCATTATGATGGTCTCAATAGCATATCATCCCTCAAACCCACTGTCAACACCCTGGAAAATACCCAAATACCTTATCAGACAGCCTTGAAAGAACTGAAATCAGTACACTATATCGATGAAAGTATGCAGGCTCATTTAGCCTCAATAGATGCTGAATTCAGGGAATCCAGATAAAAGGAAATCAGCCGGTTTCTCATGGTTGATTACAAAGTATGAAATGGCCAGGCAAAGGATATGCATTCTCGTTAATTAACTATTTTCCATCATAAACCACGACAGAGTTTAGATATTTTAAATGTTAGTTTTTATTATTAATGAAAAGTTCATTAATGCAGAAGGCATAAACCAGCTTGTTTATTAAATCCAATTCAGTCACCCGGAAATTAAATAATATCCTATTCCCTGGCTTTAATATGCTAACCAACCACAATCGAGTATATACAATAAGAATTACGCTATTGACAGTCGATAACGCCGATTGTATATTATGAGATATTACAGGTTGAAATTTCAAATCATTTTCCCTTTCAACGATATTCTATTCAACTTACGCTTACTACTCCACTCCTTTTTAAGTTTCAAACCTGTAGTACCGGTATTTGCGCCAATTAGGAACCAGGCAGCTAAGATACTTCAAAATAAAGGCCACAAAAGGAGAGCCAAGCCATGGAAAGATTTCGAAAAGTGCTGGAAAACCATCATCAATATGCCAGGAATTGGAAAGCCAGGACCGGAGGTAAAGTTATTGGCTACCTTTGTCCCTACACAGCGGAGGAGGTGGCCTATGCAGCAGGAGTACTGCCGGTCCGCCTGCTGAGCGAAAATGAACCTGATGAAATCACCGACCGCTACTTTTACGGCAACTGCAATTGCACCCGTGACATCCTCAACCAGATTCTAAAAGGCAGATACGACTACCTTGACGGAGCGGTACATTTCAACGGCTGCGAATGGCAGGAAAGGACTTTTGAAAGCTGGAAATATCATCAGCCTCTTCCATATATGCATTATGTGTATACCACTAATTATGTTGAAGGCATCCGGGCAAAGAACTTGATGCGGTCGGAACTGGAAGCTTTCAAAAAGTCGCTGGAGGAATGGACCGGGAAAATTATCACTAACCAGGCGCTTGACAGAGCTATTGATATTTACAACACCAATCGACGGCTTATGCGGCAAATATATGAGTTGCGACGGTTGGATAATCCCCCGGTCTCCGGTGCAGAAGCCATGGAAATGGTGCTGGCCAGCCAGATAATGGATAAAGAAGAACACAACCAACTGCTTACCGGGGTACTCAGGGAACTTCCGGAGCGCAAGGGTATTAAAAATGTTGGTGTACGGCTGATGCTGCGGGGCAGCCCTACTCATAATACCAGGATGGAAAGACTGATAGAGTCGCTAGGTGCGACTATAGTGATCGATGAACTGTGTACGGGCTCTGCCTACTTCTGGAATGAGGTTATCCCCCAGGAAGACCGCCTCATGGCTATAGCCCTGCGTTACCTGGATAAGCCCCCTTGTCCTGAAAAAGAAATCAGGTACGCCTCCCGTCCTGCCCATGTCCTCCAATTGATCGAGCGTTACAATGTGCAGGGAGTGGTAATTGACAAGCAGGTCTATTGCGACCCTCATGGCAGCGATAACCACCGCATCTGGGCCACTCTCCGTGAACGGTATATTCCTTTCCATTATATCGAACGCGATACCACTCTGCCGGCTGGAGAAATGGAAGCACGGATAGAGGCTTTCATAGACATGTTAAAACCCGAATTGGTGTAGATTTTTAAAAACAGAACTTGTTATGTTATTGTCCCAACAGGAGTAATAAGATGAGCGGTAATCAAAGAACTACCAAGTATGAAACCAGGCCCCTGGAATGCTGGGCTAAAGCCAAAGAGCTCAGGCGGAATTTTGAGAAAGACATAGGTGATACTGTAAACAAAAAAGAGGAGATTTTTGTATATGGCGGACACCTAGGCTTTGTACCCGGTTTTGACAACATGCGCACTGCCGTTCCATCCCCGCAGGGGATGATGTGCGAATGGGCTACGCCCAGATACGCTCTAGAGTGCCGGGCTAAAGCTGAAATGATGGGACACGGCCGTGAAATCTGCGGCTATCATCTGAACGTTTTCGGCGAGATTTATTTTAACCGCCATTATCTGGGAGGGCCGACCCCCAAGCCATTATTGATTTCGCCTGCGCCGGCAGTATGCGACCACCACCAGTATCCGTACAAGACTATTGCTAACTATTTCAAATGCGCCTACGTGCAGGCCTCTTGCCCGAGATATGTGGGTCCTATTGACCCTGCCAGAGAAAAAGCCATGCGCGAAACCGTTATCCAGGAAAGGCTGGATATCCTGGAACAGGTAAAACATGTTCTAGGAAGAAAATTCAATGAAGAGAACTATGTTGAAAGCGTCAAGCGCGGCTATCGCGTTCAGGCCTTAAGGGATCAGGCAGGCATGCAGCAGATGAACATTCCCGCGCCTTTAAGCTGTAAGGACATGTACTCCTTTATGACGCTTGGCGGGATGCAGGCCACTGACCCGGAAGAAACTCTGGCTTTCTGGAGAATGCTTAACGATGAACTTGAGTGGAGGGTAAAAAATAAAATTGCGGCCGTGGGCAACGAAAGGTACCGCTGGGTGGAGGAGCATCCACCGCCATGGCGTTTCTTAAGATATTACCGCTATATGGAAAAATATGGCGCTGTGTGCGTCGGCACGGTTTACGCGGGTCTGCCCAAGCTGAAACAGCAACCTGATGGCACCTGGGTCCGCAAAAAGAATCCCCTGGAACTGGGGGTACCGATGAATACGGTGGAAGAATGCATCCGGGCTGATGTAGAGTCGCAGGAATTCGGAAATTTTGATGATAGACAAATGGGCCTGGGAGGCACGCTGGATATTGCCAAAGCCTATAAAGCAGACGGGGCATTCCTATCGCTCTGGCGCAGTGCAGTAGGCTGTGCTCAGGCCAGGCGTGAAAACGGGCTGCTGTTGGAAAAAGAAGGAATAAAGGTACTGTACTATGAAGGCTCACAACCGGGCAATCAAATTGACCTGGATGAAATGCATATGCTTGACCAACTGGATGTCTTTATGGAGACCCAGGGATTAAGAAAGCTGGAAGATTAAGGAGAATAATATGATCACAGCCGGCATTGATGTAGGCATTGAAAATACCAGGGTAGTGATCCTTAAGGACAGCCAGGTTCTGGCCCGCAAACAGGCGCCCTCAGGCGGTGCGGGACGGGCTGCAACAGTCGAACAGGTCTGGCAAGAGGCGCTGAAAGAAGCCGGAATTCAGGCCTCTGATGTCAGCCAGGTCATCGCCACCGGGCAGGGAAAGTACGATGTTAAGTTTGCCAGCTACTCTATTGTAGAGCCTCTGGCTGATGCCAGGGCAGCCGCCTGGTTATACCCTTCGGCCAGGTCGGTTGTTGATATCGGATGCGACCAGGCACGAGCCATGAATTTTGAGTCCGGTGGTAAAATCACCGGTACCGTCTTAAATCAGAAATGCGCCGCCGGCATCGGTATGTATCTTACCTCACTGGCCCGTATGCTGGGAATGACGCTGGAGGAGATGAGCCTGATATCAGGTAAACCACCGGATAAATTGACTATCAACGAACGCTGCTGCTGCTTTGCCGAAATAGATACCCATTCCCTGCTCCTGAATGACACTCCCAGGAAAGACGTTATTCAGGCCACGTTTGAGGCTGCTGCCTCCAGGATCAACTCTATGCTGAACGAGAAAATTACACTCGAGAAAGACGTAGTGCTGGTCGGCGGCGTAGCCAGGAACAACGGGGTGGTAGAAGCTTTGAAAAGACATTCCGGTATCAATTTTTTAATTCCGGAACAACCGGAGTTTACCGGCGCCCTGGGTGCAGCCATCATTGCTGCTGGTTAAAACCCGGAAATCATATTATGTTAAAAAGAACCCCTCTATAACTGAATCTGCAAATGAATGAGGTGGATGAAATGACTGGACAATATGGAAAATGGCCTGAGACCAGATGGACATCGGCGCATATCGACCCTGAAAAAGCTAAAACCATCGTAGCCGGAGTGGATGTAGGCGTCGTCAGCACTCAGGCAGTTGTTATGTGCGACGATCAGCTTTATTCATATGCCAACTTGAGAACCTGGCCGGACGGCTTTGGCGATAGCGCTGTGAAAGCTATGGAGCAGGCTCTACAGAATACCGGTTTGAAATCAAAAGATGTCCGCTATACCGTGGCAACCGGTTACGGGAAGAAAAAGGCTAAATTCGCTCAAAAGACTGTAAACGAAGTCGCTTGCCACGGCCTGGGCGCCCGCTATATGTATGGGAACACCGTCAGGACTGTTCTGGATATGGGCGGCGAGACCTGCAAGGCGATCAGGCTTAATGAGTGGGGTAAAGTTTTTGATTTCGCAGTTAATGACAAATGCTCCACCGGCTTTGGAGAAGCCATAGAAAATTTTGCAGAGCTCGCCCAGGTACCCATACAGGAAATGGGTGAAAGGTCACTTACCGTTAAAGAGGAACCAGAGCTGCCAGTAAGCACCACCTGTCGCATCTTTGCTAACACAGAAGCCATTGGATTGCTGCGCGGCGGTATACAGGAAAACGAGATGTTAGCTACCTACTTATTTACTATTGCCTGGCGGCTTTTTACTCTGGCCGGGCAGATAAACCCGAAAGAAGGCCTGGCTCTGACCGGCGGGCTGGCCAAGAATCAGGGAGTGGTCAAACGACTGGAGACAGCGCTGAAGATGAAGGCGCTGTCTACCACCTATGACCCTCAACTGGCCGGGGCTATCGGTGCCGCTGTCTTTGCCGGAATGCTGGCGAAAAAAGAATAGTATTACCGGTCTTCCAGTAGCTCAAAAAAGCGTACTATATTTTCACGCATCTCATCGGCAGAGACCACGGTGGGGTCGGTAATATCACACGGTAGGTCGAGCACGGGAATTCCAGCCTCCATTAAAGCATCCCGCACCAGGCGACTGGCTCCCCCAAATGAACCACATCCAATATGGGCAAAATTAATTGCTCCATCCACCTTATATTCGTTGACATACAGCTTGAGATTATCCAGCATGGCTTGATCAATAGGTCCGCAAATGCCCATCAAAGGGTTCATAAAGCTCTTTTTTGCCAAACTGAACAACGCCTCTGAAGCCTCCAGAATGCCTGGTTGCCAGTCCAGAAAAAAGGGATTGACCACCTCTATTGCTGCATATTCCTGGAATATATCCTTCAGAGTACCAATATAATACAGGGGTGGGAGGTTCAAGTTAATCAGGCGGAACCTCTCAAATGGCTCTTTTCCCGTAGCCCGGTGTATTTTAGTAACCAGTTCATTACGAAGATTTTTAAGATAAATGGTGGCGTCAGCCTGACCACCTAATAGAAGATTGATCATAAACACCCGGATAAAGGTAAACGAAGTGAAAGGTGAGGGGACATTTTTCCTTAGCTTGGATATTTCCCGGCACAGTTCAATTTGCTCGTTGGACCGGGTTATTGCTTGCGACAAACGGTGATAGTCCATCTTGTGCCCGGACTGTTCTTCTAAAAAGGATATCAATTTCTTATATTCTTCTACCAGATATTCTTTTTCTCCGGGATCACCATTATAGGGATGGTCCAAGAAGAAAGCAGGACAATCATTTATCTTGGCTAAAAGAGCGCCGCTTTTAGCGCCATTCTCACAGGGTATATTGGTCCACAGCACAGCATCAGGCCGCGGGAGTAATCCTCTGGTAAAAGCTCCAGTCATCAGCCGGTGAACAGAACAAATTTCCGTGGCCAGCCCGGCTTCACTGGCTGCTGTGAGTAATTGAGAAGTATCTCCTGTGAGCATGGCTAATAGCCATCCGGTAGCCTCAAGCTGGAAGGGCACGATATCCATTGCATAAAATATTTCCACCGGACAGCCCAGAGAATAGGCAGCAACAAAACGATTTTTCTTACTGGCTCTCAACACTTTGGCATAATAGTCCACCGCCAGGCTCAGATAAAGTCTATCACTTCTTGGGACTTTAGGATTAAGTAAATTTATCTTCGCCGCCAGGCGGTAAGCTCGAAAAAGCGCTTCTACTTTACCTAAACCACTGGTTTCGGTTGCGGAGTTCTTAATTATCGCTTCAGATACTATTTTAGAAAGATCAATCTTCAAAGAATGTGCTTAATCTTCATCTGTTAATTGTTGTGAAACAGGCCAGACGCGTTTGTCCGGCTAGTTGATTAACCTGATTATTTTACCAGACCGCATTTGCACATTACGCCCACCTGGGCAGCTTCGGGCACCGGGCTGCGGACATATTCCACAGGCCTTACCAGTTCATAATACATGGCTCTCTGCTTACACCCTACTATGCAAACACCGCAGCCCATGCATTTTTCGGCAATGATGGAGGCCTTCAGTTTCTTTGAACCAGCCACCTTCTTCATCTCAATGGCCTCAAACGGACATCTCTCCAGGCAGTCCTGGCAGCCGATACATTCTTCTTCTCTGACGGCAGCCTGGTAGCGGCTGCGTCCCAGCAGGTCAAAACGGTTAGCTTTTTTCAGCGAAAAGAGGATTTCACAGCTACAGGTACAGCAGAAGCAAGCCCCGGTGTTAACCAGGCCGGCCTCTTCATTCCTGCGCACTACATCCAGGGCTTCATTCAGTGAGATTTCCCGGATGCCGGTCCTGCCGGGCTGGCCAAGCAGATTGACTGCGCCGTGTCCCTGCAAAGGAGCAAAACAGGCTTCTACCGGATGATCGCACCTGGCCCAGTTTTTACGGCAACCGCAGCGGCCGACGATTATTCGCTTTGTTTTCTGGAGCTTCAATCTGAAGTTTTCCTCGGGTAAAATATCCTCTGGTTTGATATTGGGGCTGAGGTCGAGGGCGATCAAAGACGGCCAGACCCGGAATACCGGCCTGCCGGTAACCTGTTGCCTTTTAATATATCCCTGAACGATAAGATCGCTCCATTCATTGAAAAAGAAGTCGCCCCACGCCTTCTTGATCTTCTCCGGAGTCGGCTCCAGCCCAACCCCTCCTACAGTATGGTGATGAAAGGCAGTGATGTTTGAGTGAAAGCAGTACTGGGTCTGACCTTTTTTAATGACATCCCGGGCGGTAAGGTTCTCCAGTATGGAAAAAACCTGCTTCTCATCTGCGCCCATCCGGATGGCTACCTCCTGGCAGGTAATGGGGTCGAACAGCTCTTTAACCACCTCCCCTTCCTCCGGGGAAAAATAGGCTTCCAGTATGTTGATCACCCGCCTGGTTGGCGGAACACCCAGTTTTTGCGCTATTTCGGAATAAACCTCATTTCCTGCTGCCATCCTTTTTCTCCTTATATTCATTTCTCATCAAAATTTAATTGGCAATCTGACAATCAATCCCTATCATATATGGGGCGTTTATTTATGTCAATGAACTCTGGCTGACCTCTAAGGCTTATTTTCCCCAGGAAAAAAGCCTGGGGAAAAATTGTTTACGCATTTCTTCCAGCATGAATAGAATCAGCCCAGCCCCAATTACAATTCCCCATTCCCTCATTCCTATGGGCGCTGTGTGGAAAGCTGTCTGGAGAAAAGGCACATAGACCAGGGCTACCTGCAATAGGGCTACCAAAGTTATCGAAGATACCAGGATCTTGTTTTTAAAGAACCCTATACGAAATACGGAATATTCATCGGAACGGGCACTAAAAGCCATGATCCAGATGAAGGTATTTAATGCACAAAAAGTCATCGTCTCCGCTGCCTCAATACTCATGCGCGGCTCCGCCCAGCGAAAGATTAATAATGAACCCACGCCGATAAAAAGAGCTATCACCAGAATTCTCAACAGTAAACCTGGATAAATCAGACCCGAACCGGGACGGCGGGGAGGCCTGGTTAATTCATCCCCCGCTTTGGGCTCAAATCCCAAAGGAATATCGCCGGCTGTATCGGTAGCCAGATTAACCCATAAGATCTGGACCGCTACCAGGGGAGATTGGCCCATGAACAGAACACTTAATATCAGAACCATTAACTCTCCAATATTGGTGCTCAACATGTAAAAAAGTACATTTCTGAGCCTGTTAAAAATAGCTCGGCCTTCATCCACAGCCGCCACCACTGAAGCAAAGTTATCATCCGCCAGTACCATATTGCTGGCTTCTTTAGCCACATCTGTGCCCGTAACACCCATAGCAATCCCGATATCGGCAGCCTTTAGTGCCGGGGCGTCATTAACCCCATCTCCCGTCATGGCTACCACATGTCCCAGGCTTTTAAAGGCCTTGACTATTCTTAATTTATGTAAAGGCTCGATGCGTGCAAAAACCGATATTCCTTCTATAGACGCGGTCAATTCCATATCACTCATTTGACCCAGCTCTGCTCCGGTAACTGATTTCCCGGGAGGCAAATCTAACTGGCGCGCAATCGATTCAGCGGTTACTTTATTATCACCGGTTATCATAACCACTTTAATGCCGGCCTGCTTACATTGCCTGACAGCGGTCCTGGCTTCTTCACGGGGAGGATCTTCCATGCCCGCTAATCCGGCAAAAACCAGTCCCTTACTGAACAGCTTTTCATCCAGTTTTAATGTTCCAGAAGGCAATTCCAGGTAAGCTAAAGCGATCACCCGTAAAGCATCACGGGCCATTTCATTTGAGGCTGATATTATTTTGGGGGTATCAGAGGGCTGCAAAGCGACCCATTGACCGCCGGCTGACCGGTACTTGCTGAATCCCAGAATTTTCTCCACAGATCCTTTGATATAAGCCATGGATTTCCCATTTTCAGCATGTAGAGTGGCCATGTACTGTTTTTCGCTTTCAAAAGGTATCTCATCTAACCTGGGAAAAGTTTTTTCCAGATTTTCTTTATCCAAATTGGCCTTGGCGGCTGCAACTACAAGTGCGCCATCTGTGGGATCACCTATCACACTATGTTGCCCTTTAGAGGAAATTAACCGGGAATCGTTGCAGAGAGCCCCAATCTTTAAGAGCAGGTGCGTCCGCTCAATTTCCTCAGGTATTAGTTGGGCGTCATCTTTTCTGAACTGACCCCTGGGTTCATATCCCTCCCCGGTAACCTGAATAAAGTGGTCTCCGTCAAAAAGCCGGCGCACGGTCATCTGGTTCATCGTCAAGGTACCAGTTTTATCGGAACAGATAACGGTGGCCGAACCCAGTGTCTCTACTGCCAGCAGTTTTCTTACAATAGCGTTACGGCGTGCCATAGCCCGCATGCCGATAGATAGCACCACAGTTAAAACCGCAGGCAGACCTTCCGGTATGGCAGATACAGCCGCAGCTATGGTCACTAAGAAAATGTCCATCCAGGCCATACCCTTTATAAGACCCATGAGCAACAGTAACGCCACAGCACCCAGGAAAATAAATACCAGGTAGCGGCTTATCTGGTTAACATTTTTTTGCAGCGGAGTAGATTCCGGTTTAACTTCCTTAAGACCAGTGGCTATCTTACCCATCTCAGTAGCCATACCGGTTTTTACCACCACGGCGGTGGCCCTGCCGTTGGTTACCACAGTTCCCATGAAAGCCATATTCAGGCGGTCCGCCACCAGAGCGTCAGCGGTTACCTCTGAGATCTGTTTTTCCACCGGCATGGACTCTCCGGTAAGTGTAGACTCATTTATTTTCAAGTTGGAAACCTCAAAAAGCCTGGCATCAGCGGGAATCCTGTCTCCGGCTTCCAGTTGAATAATATCTCCCGGTACCAGTTCCCTGGCAGCTTTCATTACCAGGTTATTATCTCGCTTAACCTTGGCTTTAGGTGAAGCCAGTTCCAGCAAAGCACGCATGGACTTTTCAGCCTGGGTTTCCTGAAAATAACCTATTACGGCATTAAGGATGAGAATACCTAACACTACGAAACCATCTGTGATATGTCCAACTATAAAAGAGACCGCTGCGGCGATAACCAGCACATAAATCAAGGGGCTCCTGAACTGGTTCAAAAAAACTATGACAGATGAGGCTTTCTTTTTTGTCTCCAGTTCATTTTGACCGTACTTGAGAAGCCTTTTCCCAGCTTCATCTTCACTTAACCCGGAAGGGCTGGAATCCAGCCCCTTTAAAACTGCGTCTACAGGCAGACCATGCCAATTTTCCATATCAGTCATTCCTTTAAACTTCAGGCCGGTAACCAGTAGCTGGATATCCGAACCTGTTCTTCAAGTAACATATTACCATGGAATCATTCCCTCTGATCAGTAAGCTGGCGGTTCATTTGTCTGGGTACTGAACCCGATGTGGTATTTTACACGGCACTCTATTAGCCAGAATCACCTTTCCCGGATGTGAGGGGCAGGTTCACCTGCCCGTTTTTATACACCGAAGTGAACGGTAAAAGAAATGAAGTTGAGGAAAAAGCCAGAGTAGAGGAACGGCTCATGTTCCGCCAAAAATACCATAAATAAGCATGCTTTTTCTGTACAACTTTATCGAAAACACTCAGGCTCGCTTAGCCTTACCAGATGGTGATTTGGGGAATGACTCAGAATGCCAGCCGAATTGGGCAAATTCCACTTCAATCAAAAGACCCTGGATAATTTTTAATATATGTTATGGCAGGCCTTTCCTTACCGTAACCTCTTTCCCGATGTTAATTACCATCAGGTCCTCGCCCACCTCCAGCGGGCCCGAATAAGTCTTACGAGCAGGTGAGATCACATCACTGGCTGTGGCGTTTACCGGGATAATATGGGTAAAGACCCCCAGCCTGGGGCTGATCCGTGAAAATAATTCTCCCGCCTGTTCGGCGGTGGTATGATGGGCAACCACCCTATCCATGGCTTCCGGGTTTATTGAAGATCGGGACTTTACCAGGCCTGCCACCAGGACTTCATGTATAACCACGTCCGCGCCGCGAGCCCGCGAAATGAGCGGCTCTGAATAACGTGTATCACCGGAGAGTACCACAGAGCGCCCTTGATAATCGATACGGTATCCGAAGGAAGGCTGAATGGGGAAATGGTCCACCAGAAAAGCGGTGACTCTTACCCCATTATGCTCGTAAACTATACCCTCTTCTATATCCTCCGCTAAAACAACGACCCCCTGAGGAGGAAGACGGTCATCATAAAGACGGATGCGGATATCATAATCAAAAGCCCTGTCCAGATACGACATCATTTCACGAGTCCCCCGGGGTCCCCGGACGTGCAGAGGCGAATCAGGCCGCCCGTTCAACCACCCGGTCAACCACAGATCTGGCAGCCCTACTGTATGATCTGAATGTAGATGTGTCAGGAAAATTTGACGTACATGTTTTACAGGAGGCTGGAGTTGATTAAGCCGTTGCAGTGCTCCGCGGCCGGCATCAAATAATAAGGTTTCTCCGCCTGCCTCAACCAGAGTACTGGGACCGAACCGGTTCATTACCGGTGTGGGAGCCCCTGTCCCCAGTAGCGTTACCCTGATTTCAGCCTCGTTGCTGATAACATTGTTTTCCACCTTACCGCTCCTTTTTTGTTTTCATTCAGGTCCGAAAACCGGAATTTGTGTATATACTGCTCAGGATATAAATTTATCAGACACCCTGATATTATTAAGATTATATTTATATTATTATTCTGGGAAAAGCTAAGATTAATTACCAGATACCCGGGATGAGGACTTTACGCTCAACCGGATAGTCCGGGAAATGCTCTAAATACCATTTCTGATGAGAACGGGCTCGTGGTATCAGGTTAGCTGCTGTCCAGACGGCAAAAGCTGCGCCAGCCGGAGACCAGGTCATGATAGCCCATCCTGCCCAAATTACTATTTCGCCAAAATAATTGGGGCATGAAACCCAGCGAAAAAAACCACCATAAGGTATTTTATAGGCAGTTTCACCAACCTGACGCAGGCTGCGCAGTATCAAATCCGAGTAACGGTTGATCACAAAACCTGTGGCAAAAAGAATCAGTCCGGTGATAAACCTGGGATCTTTTATCCAAGAGTTTTCATAACCCCCAGAAAAATTGAAAAGATACCGGCTGTTAATGTAAGCATTGGCGCCGTTGAACACCAGCCCCATAATTATGACCGTTAATGTCATCCTGGGAGCGCTGCTGCGAATGGTAAACGGGAAGATAAAAGCCCGATGTATGTAATGGAGTTCCCATAAAATCAGGAAAACCAGTGAAATCCCGCTTTTGTTATATGGCCCGGTTACGTAAAAGGCCAGGAATACAAGCGGTGCTGCGGATTCCATAATGATCCAGCTCAACCTGTCGTTTATCGCCGGACCCCAACCCCGGCGAACATGGCGGCCGTAAGGCGCCGAGTAAAAGAATAAAGCGACAAAGACTACGGCTGCCAGTGAGAACCAGATAATTATCAGGAGGTTATAGATTCTGATTTCATTCATAGAAGAACATAATTTCCGGCAGCCCCCCAGTGCTGCCGGAAATTCAGGTTATTTAGCAACTTTCCTATCATCCAGGTTAGTCCCTGAGTAACTGGATGTGAGAAAGGCTTCCAGACAGTATATCGGTTTGTTTATTTTCTTAAAGTTGAGAGGGCAATGATAAACCCCTGGCGGGATGGCTACTATGGTGGGACCGGTAATAACATGTTTTTCGCGCTCTTCCCCAAAAGAAAGTTCCACCTCCGCGTCAAACTCCTTCATATCCATAGGATTGGATCCGAAGAAATAAAAGAATTCTGTGAACTCATGTTTATGGGTTACATCATGGAACATATAGGGTTTTCTCACTAGGGTTATCCCCAGGCTCAATTTGGCCGCCGCCGGTACCAGATTGTCCGGTACTTTACTTAATGAGATCCCTTCACCACCCCATTTATTGGCTGATACAACGTCCTTGATTACGTACCTTTTATAGTTAGTTTCCGGTATTCTAATCTCCACAGATTCCTTTTCTTCTTCCAGTTTTATTTCAGTACGTTTGGTGGCCATAAAAGCCTCCAGGCAGTATATCGGCTGCTGGATTTTAGCGAAATTCAGGGGACAATGGTAGACCATGGGAGCCATAATGGCGATCGCAGGGCTGTTAATCAATTGCTTTTCACGCTCTTCTCCGAAGGAATATTCTACCTCTGCCTCAAAATCATTCATGCAGGGGCCTGAGCCAAAGAAAAAGAAGTATTCGGTGAAGGTGTGCCTGTGGACGGGTTCATGGAACATATAGGCGTTTCGCACGGCAGTGATCCCCAGTGTCATCTTGGCTTCCGCCGGAACGATGCCGTCTGGTATTTTACTCAGGGAAATGCCCTGGCCGCCCCATTTATTATCTGCCACCACGTCAGTGATAAAATAACGGGCATACTTCATATCAGTCATTACCTGTCAACCTCCTTTTTCTAAATTATTATGAAAATTATTGAATACAAACCAGCCAGGGAAATAGCCGGGTCTGTGGATATCACAATAAGGGATTTCAGGAAGGGTGTCAATAGCATTATTCCGGGTGGTTTTGAGGAGTACCGCTTTAAGTGCCGTAAACCGCCAACCCCCCGAAGATGATAATACAGATGGCCTGATAAAGAAAATTATTCTACCCGAATAACACCTGCCGGAAAAAAACGGGCGCGGCTTAAGACAAAAATAACCACCAATACCAGGCAGATGCTGGAGAGCAGTTCAGTACACATATCAAACATGGACATCAATTTACCTTTACGCTTCCTCAGTGGTCATAAGGTAGTAAAGATAGGCAAAGACGGTGCTCAGGATCCACAGCGGATGCCAGCCAGTCTGAAGCCAGTCCTAAAAATCATCATACTTTTGCCCGGGGTCGTTTTTATCTATTCTCATAAGCTTCCCTTGATATTATGTATAACGATATTTTTTTACATGTCCAATCCAAAAAACCAAGTCCGGATGTCTTCCAACTCTACAAGAGGAAAAAGTGACCAGGTCTACTCGTATGAGCCTCTTCCATACTGGCCAAATAAGCAACAAATACGAAGGCACCGGTTCTAAGAGGGAAATCCCCCTTGATCTCTCCCTGGTTAAGAAAAGGTCCATGGGCACGCTCTTTGCCAAAGCTAAGCATACCCCATAACTTCGCTGGACACAAGAAATATGATTTGAAAACATGCTGTAAATTTGCATAGCTTTAGAATTGTAATCAGGTAAAATCTTACATTAATTATCTCATACCATGCCAAATTATTATTTAAAGATTTCGTTAAGTGATTTCAATTTATAATACTCATTTTTTCCTCCACTAAAGACAATGTGGATATTTCAATGATACACAGGCAGGAATCTACCCCTTTCCTGTTCTCGACTATTTACCAGCTCGAAGCGTGCGAAATACCCCAGTTTTCTCCGGGACTACAGTATCCCTGAGCCTGTTTTCAATATGTATTTGGCTCCAGTGCAAAAAGGTCTTAATACTGAATTTTTAGCAAATTTTCGAAGCTAACTTTCCAAATAAAACGTTCAAATACTACCTTTTTGCAGCATAATCATATTTGTAAATAGTGGAACAAAAGTGTAGAGTTGAAAGACTGGTTCAATTGCGATTTTTCATAGTTTTTGCCGTTAATACCTTTTTACACCCTTATGCCTTCTAGCAAATAGACCAGATGCAATATAGTCAATTATAAACCGTTTAAAGTAATTCCTCCCGGGAAGTAATAGCACAATTTCCCGGAATTCCGTCTGATGCATCAGGATATACCAGTTATACGCCGATCCACTAAGATAAACCGGTTCATCTCCATAAATTATAATGGAAGAATTGAGAAGGAGGTACATATGGGATATAGTTCGATGAAGATTTCCGAAAACAGGGAGTACATTGAATCTGATCGCTGGAGGTGTAATAAAAGTCCGAGCGGAGCCCACCACTGGATCATCCACAGTCAGGAAATGACTTGCAAATATTGTGACTTAAGCAAACAGATTAATTCAGCCAGCTCTGCATGGCCTAAAACTGAGACCAGGTGAAACGTTCAATAATATCCAGAACAGGCAAATACCCGCCTTGTCTAATATGAAGCAATATCACCTCTAAAAATATTGAAAATAGCGAATTATTACCCTTAATATCCATTTCTGTACTTTAAAATGGAAGACGAAAAAGTTTGTTTTCAAATCCTTAATTGCCGTTTAATTGCCTTAAATTGGATAAAAAATCATATAAGATAGTAATTATGTCACTGGAGTATATGATGAAGAAAAAGGAAGAGGACTCAGCCGAAGAGAATACACGGAAAGAGAAGTTTAAAGCTGAGGAAGCCAAGTTACTGGTCAAAGAACAGGCAAGGACCCAGGCCTATTTAGCTAAAGAGCATGAAATTGAAAAGGCGCAAAAAATCAAGGAAACCCAGAGGGCAAAAAACCTTGCAGATGAAGAGATACGTGAGCTGGCCAAGGAAAAAGCCCGGAAGGAAGCTTACCTGGCCAGGGAGAAAATAATAGCTGCTGAACAGGAAGCCAGAAGGTTAAAAAATACAAAAATCAACCAGATTAAGCTGTAAAAAAGGATTGGCTTCTGCTCAAAATATCAGGGACCTATTTCACTGGTATTCAAGGCCTGATTTTACAACTATCAGATAAGGATAAACCGATATCATTACATTGACCGGGTAAGCTGTTTGTGGCGGAGAGCTGTAAAATGTTATAATTAAACAGTTGTGTTGGCGGGTGGAGGAATAGGAATTGCTCGTTAAAGCCCTCGCTGTATCAGGCGAGGGCTTTTTTTGGGTGAAAAAGGATGAGATTATTTGAAAAATACTTTGCATAGCGCCAGGATCAGAGTCGACGATCTGGATGTTCATTACCTGACCGGCGGCCAAGGCGATCCCCTATTGGTAGTCCACGGTGGTACCGGAGGAGCACGGGACTGGCTTTTAAATATGGAGCAATTGACTGATAAATATACTGTTTATGTGCCGGACATGCCCGGCTTCGGTCTGACTGAACCGCTTGCAGGTGATTATCATGTCCCGCAGGCAACTGACTTTCTTGAAGGATTTACTGGAAAACTGGGGCTAAGCCGTTTTCATCTTTTGGGTCATTCTTTCGGCGGCAGCATTGCACTTAATTATGCCCTAACATTTCCGTACCAGATTACCAAACTAGTTTTGGTCAGTAGTCTGGGACTGGGCAAAGAAATTGCTTTCTGGATTCGCTGGACCGCCAATAAGCCGGTGTGCCGCTATTTTGGCAGATCGGCGCTCGGATTGTTGAAGGCCATAAAATGGCTGATCAAGCACCTTTTTTTACCCCTGGATTTTAATTTACCCTTTTCTGAAACCAGTCTGTCTCTGGGAAGCAGTGTGACCGGCTTCCGTGTTCAAAACAACAACACTGCAGGCAGGCTTTCCGAGCTGGCGATGCCGACGCTGGTAGTATGGGGCGCACGTGATCCCGTCGTGCCTTTCCGGCAGGCTTATGCCGCCGGACAGATCATCCCCAATTGCCAGGTCAGGGTCTTCGAAGGCAGCGGGCACAGCGTGTATCGAGAAAGATTGGATGAATTCAGCGAGATCTTGCGCAGTTTTTTAGGTTAGTCTTTTAATCTTAAGCCCGGCAGGCTAATACATTTACTCAAAGTATTTAGGTGAAGATATTTTCCTTATTCATCAGAAGAGGAATTGTGAAAACCGGCTGTTATGCAGGTGTCCCGCAGATTGCTTCTTTGAACAACTATTAAGCTTTACAAAACAAATCTCCCGCTGTATTCTAAAATCGTAAATAAGCAGAACAGGAGAAACAAGTGTACCAGGCGCCCCGCGGAACCAGTGATATTTTACCGGAAGACCAGCCTTACTGGCGGTATATTGAGCAAAAAGCGGCTGAAGTAGCCAGCCTTTTCGGTTATAAACGCATCGATACACCGGTTTTTGAAGAGACCAGCCTTTTCATCCGGGGAGTAGGCGAAGGCACAGATATCGTACAAAAGGAGATGTATACCTTCGAGGACCGGGGAGGCAACCAGATCACGCTACGGCCGGAAGGAACAGCCCCCATCTGCCGGGCTTACCTGGAGCACGGCATGCAAAACCTGCCGCAGCCGGTCAAGCTGTACAATCTGGCCGCCTGTTATCGCTATGAGCGTCCTCAGGCAGGACGCCTGCGGGAGTTTCACCAGTTCGGCTATGAGGCCATAGGAGAGGCCGATCCGTTGGTGGATGCGGAAGTCATCAATATGGCCTGGCAGTTTTTCAACTCGCTGGGCATGGCTAAATTGCATCTTAAGATCAACAGCATTGGCTGTAAAAACTGCCGTCCGGTCTACCTGGCTAAGCTGAAAGAATATTACTATGGGAAAAGCGGGGAATTGTGTGCGGACTGCAAGTCCAGGCTGGAAAGGAACCCCTTAAGGCTACTGGACTGCAAGAATCCTTTTTGCCAGCAATTGGCTTCCGGAGCGCCCAAAAACCATGAACAGCTCTGCCCGGAATGCGCCTCCCATTTTGAGCAGCTTAAAAAGTATCTCAGCCTGCTGGGACTACCCCTGGAGATCGATCATTGCCTGGTCAGGGGATTGGACTATTACACCCGCACGGTCTTTGAAATTCAGCCCGAAATCGAAGGCGGCCAGAGCACCATCGGTGGAGGAGGGCGCTATGACAGCCTTATCGAAGAATTAGGGGGTAAATCCACTCCAGCCATCGGTTTTGCCGCCGGCATTGAGCGCATCATCGTTAATCTCAAAAAACAGAATACTGCCATCCCCCCCTTACCGGGTCCGGAGGTCTTTATCGCAGCCATGGGGGACCCGGCCAGAGAAGCCGCTTTCAAGCTGGCAGACGCTCTGCGCAGGAAAGGCCTCCGCCTTGTACTGGCTACCGGCGCCAGGAGCCTTAAAGCTCAGTTGAGGCAGGCTAACGCCACAGGAGCCCGCTATACAGCCATCATCGGCGAAGAAGAGATCAGGTCCGGAACGGTGCAGTTGAGGGACATGAGCAACTCACAGCAGCAGAATATACCTCAGGGGCAATTGGAAGAACTACTGCTGAGAAGTCAGAGGCAATAACGAACAGATTTAAAATCAAATCCTAAAGAGTAAAAACACAGATGTATTTTATTTTCAGGGTTCAGTACCTTAGTTGGATAGCCATCCCCGCTGCCTGCTTTGGGTCTAACATATGACTGAATTCAATTACCGTTTTCCCAGCATAATTCTTCAGAAACAACTTACCTGTTTTAGATTCACTTTATAGCTGAAATATGCTATAATTAATTAGATGGTTTTCCAGGTATCTCCAGGATTAAAAAATGCCCACCTTACCCATTCTAGAGGCCAACGCAGCGGCTTTATTTTTTGAGTCTCTATCAATCGGTGTTTTTCTTAAATTTTAACTAAATCAGGGGGTGTCACCCGATTATGGTAACTAATGATAACCTTAACAGTATGCCTGAATCTCCCACCAATAACAGTGAATATACAGCAGCGGACATCCATGTATTGGGCGGCAGAGAAGCCATCAGGCGGCGTCCCGGCATGTACATCGGCAGTACTGACCAGCGGGGCTTACACCATCTGGTATATGAAATTGTATATAACTCTGTAGATGAAGCCATGGCCGGCTGCTGTAACCGCATTTTTATAACCATCCAGAAAGACAATTCAGTCAGGGTGGAGGATAATGGACGCGGTTTTCCAGTAGATATTCATCCCACCACAGGCATCAGCGCGCTGGAGACAGCCCTGACTACGATGCATGCCGGGGCTAAATTCGGTAGCGGTGCTTACCAGGTTTCCGGTGGTCTACATGGCGTAGGTGCTAAAGCGGTAAATGCCCTTTCATCCTGGTTTAAAGCTGAAGTGAAACGCAACGGCAAGCTATATGCTATGGAATTCAAGGAAGGCATACCCACCGGTCCGATGCAAATCGTTGGAGAATCACAGAGTACCGGCACTATTATTACCTTCCTGGCAGACAGTACTATCTTTACTACCATGGACTATGATTTCAACACCCTTAGTGAGCGTGTCAGAGAAATCGCCTACCTCAATAAAGGCCTGGAAATAACCATCTGTGACGAAAGAACGGATATTGAGAGAACCTTTTATTTTGAAGGTGGCATTACTGGGTATGTCCATCACCTTAACCGCAACCGGGGGGTACAGCATCCCAAACCAATATATATATACAAGCAAATGGATACTACTACAGTAGAGATATCCTTCCAATATAATGACGGTTACTCAGAGTCTATTTACAGCTATGCCAATTGCGTAAACACTATTGACGGCGGCACCCATTTGACAGGCTTCCGCACAGCCCTGACCCGCGTTCTCAACGATTATGCCCGTAAGAACAAGATCATCAAGGACGAAGATCCCAGCCTGACCGGGGATGATGTGCGGGAAGGACTGACGGCTATTGTCAGCGTGCGTCTGGTTGAGCCCCAGTTTGAAGGACAGACCAAGGGCAAGCTGGGCAATCCGGAAATAAAAAGCATCGTAGAAAGCGTTACCAGTGAAGAGCTGGCTCTTTATCTGGAAGAGCATCCAGATGATGCTCATAATATTTTAGACAAGTGCCTGACCGCTGCCAGGGCTCGTGAAGCAGCCCGCAGGGCGCGCGATCTGGTATTGAAAAAGAGTAGTTTGGATGGCGGCACCTTACCGGGCAAGCTGGCGGACTGCTCTGAGAAAGACCCCGCCAATTGCGAAATTTACCTGGTGGAGGGTGATTCAGCCGGCGGTTCTGCCAAACAGGGAAGGAACCGGCGTTTTCAGGCTATCTTGCCGTTGAGGGGAAAAATCCTCAACGTGGAAAAAGCGGCGCCGGATAAAATGCTGGCCCATGAAGAAATCCGGGCGCTGATTACAGCCCTGGGCACTAATATAGACAGCGATATAGATCTCTCCAAACTGCGCTACAACCGGGTTATCCTGATGACGGATGCAGATGTTGATGGCTCTCACATACGGACATTACTGCTTACCTTCTTTTTCCGCCATATGATAGAGCTGATTAATCAGCAGCATCTGTTCATTGCCCAGCCGCCCCTTTACCGCATAAAAGCCGGCAGCCTGGAACACTGGGTTTACTCCGATCAGGAAAGGGACGAAGTACTGCGCAGGGTCAAGGAAACCAACCGCAAGATTGACATTCAGCGCTATAAAGGCTTGGGAGAAATGTCCGCCGAGCAGCTCTGGGAAACTACCATGAACCCACAAACCCGGACCTTGCTTAAAGTTAATATTATGGATGCGGTCAAGGCGGATGAATCCTTCCGTCTTCTAATGGGAGAAGAGGTACCCCCGCGCAAGGCTTTCATCCAAGCTCACGCCAAAAGCGTCAAAAATCTGGATATTTAAATAAAACCATTTCCCCTTTAATAAGGAGGGATTCCCCGGCAGGCAATCCGGGAAATCCCTCCTGGTTTTCCCTATTTATATATTTACTATTTTTTCTTTTTACCTTTCAAATATAGTCCCTGTTCCCTGATATAATCAGCCACTGCCGGAGGTACCATTTGGTCTATGGGTAAACCCTGCCGAACCCTCTCACGGATATCCGAAGAACTGATATCAATTAAAGGTTGCTCCATAACTGTAACTCTCTCAGTAATACCAGGCAGGTCTTTTTCCAGCAGTGAGACGTCAGGTACCGGATAGCCCGGACGCGGGGCTGCCACCAAACGGCAGAGGCTTATCAGATGCATAGGGTCCTGCCAGTGGGGCAAACTCAGTAGACTGTCCCAGCCTAAAATAAAATAAATCTCATCCTGGGGGTTCAAGGTCTCTTTCAGCCGCCGGATAGTCTCCACGGTATAAGTAGGGCCGGGCCGCTCTATCTCCATGAGAGATATCTCAAAATAGGGGGTAATAGCCAGCGCCAGCTTTAGCATTTTTACCCGGTGGCCGGCTGACGAAATGTGGGATATAGACTTGAAATAGGGATGCCCTGCCGGTACAAAAATTACCCTGGAGATACGTAAAAGGCGGCGCGCTTCTTCAGCTATAGATATATGTCCCACATGAACCGGATCAAAGGTTCCGCCCATCACGCCGATGTTCATGCTCGTACCATTCCCATTCCCTATTTCCGGTAATAATCGTATCCCCGGATTTAGCCCCTGCTGATTTTATTGACTGGTAAATACCCAAATCTACCAGCCGTTTATAGAAAGCTTCTGTGTCTGCCGGATTTGCTAGATCGTACTTGTCCAACAGGTGCTCCAGCTCAGGATCAGAGACAATAAAGGATCTGTTTTTTTTCGATATCCCGAAACCCTGATTCACTGCCTCTGGGCGGAAAACCTTTGGAGGAATCACTTCAGAGGCTGCTGCCACCCTGGCGCGTAAATCAGCTTCTTTTAATCTTTTCTGAGTCTCCGCTACCAGTTCTTTTAATCCCTGGCCTGTCGTGGCTGAAATAAAGAGTGGCGAAATCCCGGCCTGCTCAAAAAAATCTTTCAATTCCTGGCGGCGTGCTGCTACCACTGGTAGATCCATCTTGTTTATTACAACCACCTGCGGCCTTTTAGCTAGTTTAGCATCAAAAAGCGCCAGTTCATTATTGACCATGATCATATCGTCCAGAGGAGATGAAGAACGTCCATCCAGAAGATGGATAAACAACCTGGTTCGCATGGCATGCCTGAGAAATTCCAGACCCAGACCTTTGCCCTGGTGAGCGCCCTGGATTAAACCTGGTATCTCTGCCAGGATAAAGCGGCCGCTATCATCTTCCACTACTCCCAGGACTGGTTCCAGTGTGGTAAAGGGATAGTCATCTATCACTGGCTTCGCCTTAGAAACGGCAGCCAGTAAAGAGGATTTACCCACATTGGGATAGCCTATGATGCCCACATCAGCAATTAAGCGTAACTCCAGCACAATAGTCTGCTTCTGGCCTGAAGAACCCGGCTGTGCGATCCGCGGCGCCTGGTTAGTGGGCGTGGCATAGTGGGTATTACCCCATCCTCCCCTGCCTCCTCTTGCCACCAGAACCTGTTGTTTGTCCTTTTCCAGGTCAGCCACTAGATCCAGCTCTCCGTTATCACGCTTTATATATACCAATGTACCGGGCGGTACATTCAGATACAGATTGGCGCCATCTGCACCGTGCTTATTTTTTGACATTCCAGCCTGTCCATTTTCAGACTTGAAAATGCGGCGGTGCAGGTACTCCCTTAGTGTGCTGACACTGGCATTAGCCTGCACGATTATATCACCACCTTTACCTCCATCTCCTCCTGATGGGCCCCCAAAAGGCACGTATTTCTCCCGGCGAAAGGTTACTGCCCCTCTTCCTCCATCACCAGCTTTCAGTTTAAGCTCAACTTTATCTAGCATATTACGGCTTACATTCTCCCGTGATTTAAAGTATACATCGTATAATATCTATATATTAAGTAACCCATTAATTATATCTTAATATTTGAGATAGTTGATAATATTACTGTTAATAGGACATCGACTAGGTTATAAAAAAAGGCCTTGACTTTTGTCCACGATTAAAATACGAGCATGAGTTATACGGTCAATAGTACTTTAGCCTTATATTCTGTTTATAATTCGGTTATAAAATCAGGTAAATCAGGGTTATAGCTTGAATATAAATTAGCCTCGTGAATACTTATAAAAGTATTATATAAGCCTATAATTGGATCCCAGAGGAATTGTCAGCAAAAATAAGAAGTTATATACAGAGAATTAAACTCTCTCCGGTAATAAGGTCACTATTCCTTGGTCAGAAGCTGCTGGATATCCAGAACTTTTTGTCTTAATTCAGTATCTGTATCCATATCAGACGCAATTTTTTTATATGCTTGGCTGACCACAATAGGCTGTCGGCCGCCCAGCTCACGGCCGATTTGAGAGAGTGAAAAGTCCGTTTTCTCGCGCATTATGTACATGGCAACCTGTCGGGCCTGAACGGTTTGCTTATCACGCCTGGTACTGCGCAGGTCCGGGACTTCCAGATTAAAGTAGTGGGCTACCGTCTCCAGCATCAAAGCAGGTGAGGGGGGTACTGCGGGCTGGCGAGAAGCTATGTCTTCAAGAGCTACGCTGGCCAGTTCCGGCGTTACAATAGTGCGTAGAAGTTTGGCATACGCCACAACCCTGTTAAGTGAACCTTCCAATTCGCGTATGTTCTGCTTGATACGCTGGGCAATAAATTCCAGCACATCCTGGCTTAACTCCACATCTTCTTTTTGAGCCTTGGTTTGCAGGATAGCCAGACGAGTTTCATAGTCCGGTGATTGGATACCAACTGAAAGACCCCATTCCAGACGTGAACGCAGTCGGTCCTGGATTGATGGTATCAGGTTGGGAGGGCAGTTGCTGGTCAGGGCAATCTGCCGGTCTGTATCACGCAGTTCATTAAAAATATGAAAAAAACTCTCTTCGGTCTGTTCCTTGCCGCTCAAAAACTGGATATCGTCAATTAACAGCATATCCGCATTGCGGTATTTATTACGGAAGTCATCAGTTTTACGCTCACGTATGGCATTGACGAATTCATTGGTAAACTGCTCTGCACTGACATAAACTACCCGCTTGCCTTTGCACAGGGAAGCGTTCCCAATGGCATTCAGGAGATGAGTTTTGCCCAGTCCTACTCCACCGTAAATATACAGCGGATTATAAGCGCATAAACCCGGCTTTTCGGATACACTGACAGCGCCGGCATATGCCATACGATTACAATTACTAACTACAAAATTTCCAAAAATGTATTTGGGATTCAGCCTGGTTAAACTTGTTGTTGCAGGAACCAGGGTAGTGCTGCTTTCCCTTGCCGGTGCAGGCAGACTAACCTGATCGGCGGCTTTAACCTGGCTGGTAGGGCCCTGGCCATCAATGGAAAATAACACCTTGATCTCACACTGAGTAATTCCGATCAATGTTTTTTCGATTAAAGACCGTAGATTTTTGTCCAGATACTCAGCGACAAAGGTATTAGGCACTCTTACCACTAAATGGTTATCTTGATAATTCAGACCTCTGGTCTTTTCCAGCCAGGTCCTAAAATTAGCCTTGCTAACTTGAAGCTGTAACTCGCCCAGCGCTGTATCCCAGATTTCTTGCGCCGTTCTGGTTTTCAAGATATTTCCTTACCGGTAAGGTTATTGCTAGCTATACCGGATATTATTATTTTCAAGTCACCCTTTGGCGTTAGTCTAGCCAAAAAAGAAACAAAAAGGCTCAGGTCTATTATGGCATCGTGTGCTCAATGTAATTTCTTACTGGGTGGCGAAAATTAGGATACCTCTTACGCCATTCCTCTGGCAAGAGTTGCTGGGTTAAACGCTGGCTGTTTTTAACCCCCAGTTTCTCTTAAAAAGTCCACTAAACGCCCAAATCTCCGCTTTTTTAAAAGGATACCCTCACTTTACATTGTTGCATTTTCAGGCAAATGCTAGAATTTAGTCATAGGAGTCAAAAGTTGAAAATAGTCTTTATGGGTTCGCCGGAATACGCCATCTTTCCACTGCGGCAGTTGATCATGGAAGGGCATCAAATAGAAGCGGTTTACACGCGTCCAGATAAACCTGCCGGAAGAGGACGTGAACCAGTGGCAACTCCCTTGAAAAGGGCCGCCCTGGATTTGAATCTAAAAGTAATTCAGGTACCCGGTTTCAAGCAAGCTGAAGCTGTAACACAACTGGCAGATCTAAAACCACAGGCAATTGTTGTGGCGGCTTTCGGTTTAATTTTACCCCAGCCTGTGCTGGATATCCCGGAATATGGCTGTTTGAATATCCATCCCTCTTTATTGCCCAAATACCGTGGAGCATCTCCTGTGCCGGCTGCTATTCTATCTGGAGATGATTACGCCGGTGTCAGCGTTATGCGGCTGGATTCAGGAATGGATACCGGCCCTGTATATGCAAGGTCGCAGATTCCCATCCTGCCCTGGGATACTAGCGGTTTGCTTACTGAAAAGCTATTTCATATAGGCGCTTTTATGCTGACTTCGATCCTGGCTGAATTGCCTGAGGGAAAAAGGGTTCCTTCTGCCCAGAGTGAAGCTGAAGCTTCTTATACCAGAGAGATTACCAGGGAGGACGGCAGGATTGATTGGTCCCTTACAGCTCAGGAGATAGGTCGCCGGGTACGGGCTTATCAGCCTTGGCCGGAAACCTATACCTTCTGGCAGGGCAAACAGTTGAAGATTAAAGAAGCTGTGCCTCTGCCTGCGGATACATTTGTAGAGCCAGGCCGTGTTATCAGTTTACCGGCTATTGCCGGTTTCAGCGGGAGTGCTTTCGGCGTGGGTACAGGACGGGGAATCCTGGTGATTTTACAGGTACAGATTGAAGGGAAACGCTCCATGGCTGCCGGCGACTTCTTGAGAGGGCAGAGAGATTTTATAGGGTCCAGGCTAGAATAAAGGTATCTTAAATCCAGCGTCGTCTCCTGAAATAATAGAGCATGCCAGCGCTTAAGATGATCATAATGACTATCAGGGAAATAAAGCTTTTTAAACCACCTTCTTCCAGTCCTCCAGGAAGGGGAATGTTCATGCCGTAAATGCTGGAGACTACCAGGAAGGGCAGAATAATAGTGGCTAAAACATTTAAAATACGGATTACACGGTTCAGGCGGTAGGCTGTCAGTGTATAATCGGTATCATGGTAAACCTCGATCAATTCTTTGCATTCGTCCAGAGTCTGGCAAATTTTATTAACATGGTCCATCAGGTCATCATAATATGCCGTGAGATCTACCTGGCTATAACGGTTCAGCTTGTTTTTCATCTCTATGAAGACAGTACGAGTAGGAAACATCACCATACGCTGGGTTATGATGTCCCGCCACAAGATACTTAACTCTTTTACTGATTCTACCTCTTCATCAAAAACGCTATCTTCAACATCCGCCAGGAGATTTAATATTTTGTCCAGTACAGGAAAATATGAATCGATAGCCCGGTCAAGGATACGGTAGAGCAGGTAACCGGAGCCGTGGCTGAAATAGTCCTGACGAATATCTAAGTTAGACTGGCATTCCCTGAAGAGGTTTACCAGGGATTTCAACTCCCCGGTGTGCACTGTGACGATAAAGCCTTCTCCGATAAAAGCCGACCACTGCCGCTTGGTACTGATACGGGTGTCTTTATCATAATGTGGGTAATGAAAGACGAAGAAAAGGTAGCCAGGCAGGACATCCACCTTAGAAACCTGCTTTCTGCTCAGGCAATCTTCCAGAGACATGATATCAAAATGAAATCGCTCCTGCAGGTATCTCAGGGCTTCTTCAGTGGGGGGTGCCATATCCAACCAGGTCAGTTTTTCCCCAGAAATAATCTGAATATTTTCATGGGGAATCTTGGTTTCTTCCCCGGGATCAGACATAGTTATTTCTCTTTAGCATTCCGGTTTTTTCCCTCAGAATTAACATTTTAACACAATTTAGCGGAATAATAATGTTTACCAACGGTATTTTTCGTACTATAATGATCCCCAATAAATCTGTTAAAATTAGTTAATTTGTTCCGGCGCCAATCACCATCAACAGCCCAGAGCAGATCGTTAATTTGCGCCGGGTGATTGCTGAGGATAAAGCTTTGAAGGCAGAACCTAAAAAAATTTCAGTGTTCACCAAACGAACTATTATTTCTATCATCGGCGTTCCCGCGGTAGCTGCTTTTGTCTGGTTTGGAGACCCCTGGTTTACCCTTTTTGCCGTTTTCTGGGGGGTGATGGCGGCCAGAGAGTTTTACGGGATTCTAAGGCGTTCAAAAGGACTACAGCCGTTGACCTGGTTCGGTTTATTTTGGGTGGCGCTTTTCATAGCCAGCCCGCATAATGACTTGCTTCCTTTACATCTAAATATCCTTTTTTCCTTACCCTTTTTGCTGGTCACCGCGGTGATGGTGCCCCTGGTGATATTCCTGGGTCGTAATAATAAAGAAAATGCCTTTGCCAACTGGGTTTGGACCGCAGGAGGCATACTCTACATAGGTTTCCTGCTCAGGTATATGGTGGAACTCAGGCAGGTGGCACTCATAAATGCGGAAGAGGGACGGGGCTGGGTAGCTCTGGCTGTTCTTTGTACCTTTGCTTCAGATATCACGGCTTACCTGGTAGGAAAAGCCTTTGGAAAGCATAAAATGGCCCCTTATATCAGCCCTAATAAGACCTGGGAAGGGGCGGCAGGCGGAGTGCTGGGATCGATAATCATAAGTCTAGTAGTGGTGAAGATATTTTTCCTCTCCGGTTCAGGAGGTCCGCTGGGCTATGGCTATGCTGTTATCCTGGGAGTGGTCATTAGTACAGTTGGTCAGACAGGAGATATGGTGAAATCCCTGTTTAAAAGAAATATGGCAGTTAAAGATTCCAGTAACGCCATTCCCGGGCACGGAGGGTTCCTGGACCGCCTGGACAGCATGGCTTTTGCCGGTGTGGGAGTCTATTATATATGGTATTTCCTGACCTGGGGCGTGGTTAAGACTGTTTCTTAGCGATAAACCGGTCTACCAAAAAGTCAGCCACTCCTTTTACATCATCATGCGAAAACTGCGGTACGTCCGTATCCAGCGGCTCGTCCGTGACCACTGCCATCAGATTACTTGCGGTTTCCAGAAGAGGACCTGCATCCTTGCGGTGAATTTCCACTTTCGGGGCATTGCCCCGGCTGAAGCCTTCCGATAATATAATATCGTAATCTGTCCCCAGATGGGAAGCCAGTTCTTCAATAGTCAGCTCCCTTGGTACAGGTTTAATGATCTGGATTTCCGTGGTTGAGCTGACCATGGTAGCCACAGCCCCTGCTTTGGCATGTCGCCAGCTATCCTTGTTGGGCTGGTCAAAACTAATTGAATGATGAGAATGTTTAATAGTGGCTACCCGGTAACGTCGTCCGGCCATTTCGCGGATTAATTTTTCAAGGAAAGTGGTTTTTCCGGTACTGGACTTTCCCACTATTGAAATAACGGGGGGCATGTATCATCCTCCTTAAATAGTTACTTAATGAACTCATTTTTATTGTAATTCTTGGTTTAAAAACACCCCAACTGGCATTCGCGGATTTTTAGTCTCATAGCATTGATCTGGTTAGCCAATACCAGGGAGTTTAAATGGTTGTTTCTGGCCAGTTCATTGACTTTAGCGCAGGTAAGGTGGCCGTTTTCCTGCAGCTCTTGAATCTGTTGAATTACCCCGGGGGCGATATTGCCCCCAGATAAATTATCATAAGGGGTTTTTTCAACCTTAAAACAACCGAGCTGGCAATCAGTAATACGGGTTCCGAGCTTATCAGCCATAGCTCCTACGGCGATTCTGGGCACATTCATCCTGGCGGCAATGCTCCAGGCTACCGGGCAGGACAAATAGCCGTCTTTGATGGAGGCTTTCACCTGTCTTTCCAGCTCTGCAAGAGCCTCTTTAGAAAGATTCCCGGGATTTTCCGGCATCTGGATCCTGGTTCGTTTCTTATTTTTATCACCAGCATTAAAATCTCTCATAATCTGACTCCCTTAATCGGAATATTCCGGCTAATAAATCCTATTTTGAGTCTAAATGAACCGTTAAAAAAATACAAACTTACAATTGACTGACAAAATTTTGGCTTCACTTAAAGTTT
>CAYLRY010000004.1:0-98844 GCA_964386535.1 uncultured Dehalococcoidales bacterium
ATATTTTAAGACCATTTGTTCGATTCTTGGGAAGGTACTAGCCATCAAACTGAAATTTGGCTAACTTTGATGGCGGATTTTGGCCTTCAGAATGCCTGTACATCGGGGATTCTTATAAAAATGATATCGCTGGCTCCCGCTCTGCCGGTATGCTTTCATGCTGGTTTAACCGCGGGAATTGTGTGCAGCCCGGCCTGCCGGCAGGCCCTGATTTCGAAGTCAGTACGCTTGATCAAATTGAAGAAGTTTTACTTCGGTAACGATATTTTTTAATTTGGAGCCGGGCAAACCTGGTATCTGTTTATATGCAACCCTGAGATGAATGTAACAACAAATTTACTGAGAACCCCATCATTCGGGCCGGCCGCCGGCACCATGAAGTATGAAAACGGTCGCTGGCTATAAGGGCGCTCCATTGCGTCCTTCTTGCTCCATGCATTGCAGTCCTAGCTTTCCCGCCTTAATTTATTCTGTTACCTCGTATGCGTGCCGTAAGCTGGCGCGGATCTGGGGATATCTGGCGGATACTGGAACTTCTGGGCAGCTATCTTCACCATCTGCCGTCCCATATCATAGGCGGCTTTCAGGCATTTCTCCATTTCTTTGAGACCGCCCTGAGGCAGTGGGTAAGCAGCTACATAGTTGGCTGGAATCATCCTGCGGGAAGCCATATAAAAATAATACTCTTTAAGAACATCTATCATGCCCAGGCTGCCGGCTACCACTACGATACCGCCGACTTTATTGGTCAGGCTCCTTTCAGGAGTGTTCAGGGCAAAAGTACGGTCAATTATCATCTTGGCCTGCGCGGTTACATCCCAGAAATAGACCGGAGTGCCGAAAATTATGCCGTCAGACTGCATCATTTTATTGTGCAGGTCCTGCATATCATCTTTGATTTTGCATACGCCTTTTCCGGCGCAGGCCCGGCATCCCTCACAAGGATTTAGCGTTTTACCGGCCACGGAAAACATCTCTGCCTCTGCTCCCTCGGCGGCTGCCCCTTTTAAGGCCTCATTCAGCAATGTAACCGTATCCCCCTGAACATGAGGGCTGGCAGAAATTCCCAGAATCTTCATCTTTTCTCCTTGTAATGTCATTGCTATACAGGAAAGGGCGCCTTTTCCAAATGCCCTTTCCTGTAAAAAACTAATCCAGAGGCAAATCAATCTTGTAATTCTTCATTACTTCCATAATCCGGGCGGCGGATTTAGCGTCCGGCTCTACCAGGGGCAGCCGGGGTTTGCCCACCCTGAAGCCGGCCTGGTTCAAAGCATATTTCACCGGTACCGGATTGGATACTACAAACATCACATCCATAAGCGGTAACAGATAAGTATGCAGAGCGGCTGCTTCAGCTACCTTCCCTGCCACATATTTATTGATCATATCCTTGATCTGTGCTCCTATTAAGTGTGAAGCCACACTGATAACGCCGTATCCGCCAATGCTGAGCAAAGCCAGGGTATCACTGTCATTGCCGCTCCAGACAATGAATCCTTTTTTAGAGCCGCCTATCATTTTACTGATTTCAGTCAGGTTTCCACTGGCCTCTTTAATGCCTATAATATTATCAATCTGGCTCAGCCGGCATACGGTATCTGAAGCCAGGCTGATCACTGTTCTGGAAGGTACATTATACAAAATACAAGGCAGCCTGGTGCTTCCGGCAATGGCTTTGAAGTGCTGGTACAGGCCTTCCTGGGAGGGTTTATTATAATAAGGCGTCACCAGCAAACAGGCATCCGCACCGGCTTTTTCCGCGCCCTGTGTGGCTTCAATAGCTTCTGCCGTACTATTACTACCGGTCCCTGCTATAACCGAACCGCGCTTACCCACAACTTGCTTAATTTCAGCATAAAGCCTGAACTCTTCCTCGTGAGTAAGCGTAGGTGACTCTCCGGTGGTTCCGGAAATTACTACACCGTCGCTCCCTGATTTGAGGCAAGCCAGAGCCAGCTTTTTAGCCTGTTCATAGTCTACTTTACCTGCCTCGTCGAAGGGGGTTACCATGGCTGTAATTAACCTGCCTAAATCTTTCATCTCTGTTCCTTTGCTTCAACCAACCTTTTTTTATTTATTTTTCTGGCCTTCTGCGTCCCTCTCTGGACCCGGCCTTAAATCCTGGTTTTTCTCAGGCTGTAAATCCTGAAACGGCACGGCATAGCGTATCCCTGCAAATTAACTTATTATCATGGATGAACCAAACCATTATATTAAAACAACTGGGATGACAAACCCGGTTATTTCTATTATCCTCCATATTTCAGGTTTTCTCTGTTTGCGCTATTGCAGGTTCATTATTTTATCTAATCCCTGTACCAGTCCTTTATATTTATCTACTTCCTGAATAGCCAGCAAAACGCCGGGAGTATAGCACTCCCTGTTAATGGTGTCATGTCTGATGGTTAAAGTTTGCCCCAGCCCTCCCAGTATGACTTCCTGATGAGCCATAAGACCGGCAATACGCACACTGTGAATATGCACTCCATCAATTACCTGTCCCCGGCTGGGATAATTTTTATCAAAGTCTACCGCTTGAGAAAAAGGCTTTCCCCGGGAAGCTGCCATGGCTCTGGCAGTATTGATTGCCGTCCCCGAAGGTGCATCAATCTTGGTCTGGTGATGCAGTTCGGTAATCTCCGCATAGTCCATGTATTTGGCAGCTATTTTGGCAAAATGCATCATTAAAACCGCTCCCAGGGCAAAATTAGAAGCCATTATCACACCCACCCCGCTGGCCTGACTTATATTTTCAATTTCAGCTATATCGCCTGCTGTAAGACCGGTAGTGCCTATCACTACATTGACATGATGTTTAACCGCTGTACGAACTGCCGGCATACTGGCCTTGGCTACGCTGAAGTCAACCATCACCTGGGGACTGGTTTGTATCAGTATTTTTTCCAAATCAGTGGAAAAGGGTATCGTAGAACCGTCTCCCAGAATTATTTTATCGCCGGGAGCCTTGATGTCAACTGCTCCTACCAGTTTTACCCGGGGTTCCTGACATAAAGTATTGATCAAAACTTGGCCTACTCTGCCGGATGCGCCATGAATAACTACCGTCTTGGTATCCATCTTCAACATCCTTCCCGTTAATTGTTATCTATTAAATATGATACAATAACGCTGGCTTTAAAAATATTGATATTCAGCCAGCGTCAGTTCAAGTTTCCTGTTTTAACGTCTTTCGTTAAAACGGCGGGGTCTTTCACCACCACCGCCTCCTCCATGTGAGGGAGGAACGCCTTTGGGACGCCTGGACTGCTGGTCTGGCCGCGGTTTATCTTCTCCGGGCTTTTCAAACATGGCTTTACGAGACAGATTTATACGGCCCATATGATCAATATCTATAACCTTGACCGTTATTTCATCGCCAACCTTGACCACATCTTCCACTTTGGCCACCCTGTAATCAGCCAGTTCGCTGACATGTACCAGTCCTTCTTTTCCAGGCAGGATTTCAATCATGGCGCCGAAGTTTAAAATGCGGCTGACTTTACCGGTATAAATAGCTCCTACCTCGACCTCTTTGGTGAGCCCTTCGATGATTTCAATTGCCCGGCGAGCAGATTTCTCATCAACCGCCCCAATGACCACCGTGCCGTTATCATCAATATCAATGGTACTCTTGGTCTCATCGATAATCGACCGGATCATCTTACCTCCGGGGCCGATTACAGTACCGATTTTCTCCGGATTAATATTAATTTTATACATGCGCGGAGCATAAGGGCTGAGATTGGGCCTCGGTGCATTTATGGTCTTATTCATAATGCCCATAATATGCATACGGGCGTCACGGGACTGTACAATAGCTTTATCCAGAATCTCCAGGCTGACGCCCTTAAGCTTTATGTCAAGCTGTATAGCGGTGATCCCTTCAGTAGTACCGGCCACCTTGAAATCCATATCGCCGTAAGCATCTTCCAGACCTTCGATATCGGATAAAATGGCATAATTGCCTTGTTCATCCGTAACCAGGCCCATAGCAATACCGGACACTGCTCTTTTAACCGGAACGCCGGCATCCATCAGAGCCAGGCTGCTGGCGCAGGTGCTGCCCATGGATGTGCTGCCGCTGGAACCCAGCACTTCGGATACCAGGCGGATTGTATAAGGGAACTCTGTCTCGCTGGGCACAACTGGCAATAAAGCACGCTCTGCCAGTGCTCCGTGCCCAATTTCTCTTCTACTTACCGTTCCGATGCGTCTTACTTCGCCGGTAGAATAGGGAGGAAAATTGTAGTGGTGCATATAATGCTTGGTTTCTTCCAGCCCCAGACCATCCAGCTTCTGTCTTTCGCTCATGGAACCCAGTGTCGCTATGGTCATGACCTGTGTATCTCCGCGATTGAACAATCCCGAACCGTGTGTACGGGGCAGCAGACCCACTTCACAGGAAATAGGACGCACGGTAACCAGGTCGCGTCCGTCCATACGCCGGGATTTTTCCAGGATATTAGCCCGTATGACCATCCTGAGCCTGGCATCAAAAGCTGTGGCTATTTCTTCAGGTGAATACTTGTCTTTCAGGCTGGCCTGTACCTTTTCTTTAAGCCTGTTTACCGCAGCATTACGTTCAGCCTTATCAGGTTGATTCAACGCTGCGGATAACTGCGTTTCCAGAACCGCATCTATGGCTGCCGTAATCTCGGCCGTATCTATGGCTGGAGGAATATCAAATTTGGGTTTCTGGCACACTTTTATAAGTTCTTCCTGCAACTCCAATATGGCTATATTGGCTTCATGCCCAAATTTCATGGCTTCACTGATAATATTCTCCGGTATTTCTTTGGCCCCGGCTTCCACCATGACCACATTTTTATATGTACTACAAATCACCAGGTCCAAAGCGCTTTCGGCTAAATGAGGCAATATCGGATTTAATACCAGTTTGCCATCCAGGTATCCCACGGTTACTGCCGATACAGGGCCTTCAAAAGGTATTTCGGATATTGAAAGCGCTGCTGAGGCCCCTATGATTGCTATCAGATTGGGGTCGTTTTCCTGGTCAGTTGAAAGAACCGTAATTATTACCTGTATTTCCCTGCGCCAGGTCTTGGGTAAAAGTGGACGGATAGTGCGATCACAAAGACGGCTGGCCAGAGTAGCTTCCTGACTGGGACGCCCTTCCCGCCGGATAAAACCGCCGGGGATTTTCCCGGCGGCGTATAATCTTTCTTCATAATCTACGGTTAGCGGTAAAAAATCCGTTCCCTCGCGTGGTTCCGGGCTGGTTACCACTGTAACTAATACTATTGTATCACCGTAGCGGACAGTCACAGATCCGTTGGCCTGTTTGGCCAGTTTTCCAGTCTCAATAGTGAGAGGCCGTCCAGCAATTTCACGTGTAACGGATTTTGGTTCTATCAAAAAATTTCTCCCTGATTTTACTTGCGCAGACCCAGTTTGCTGATCAGTTTATGATACCGGTCTACATCTTCATGGCTTAAGTAATTCAAAAGCCTCCTTCTCTGTCCAACCAGCTTGAGCAAACCCCGTTGAGTATTGAAATCATGCTTGTTTGTGGCCATATGCCGGGTCAACTGGTTTATTCTTTCAGTTAAGATGGCTATCTGGACTTCGGCTGATCCGGTATCTCCATCATGAATCTTGTATTCATCAACAATGGCGGTTTTCTTGGTTTTTATCAATTTTTACTCCCCCGAATTATATCTGCATCTTTTTATTTTCTATTTATCACGTAACAAAAAATTATACCATATAAATTGAACCTTTTTCAAAACAGCACGAATCTGACAATTTCTGACATCGCCTGCTTCTTATTCGTATCAGTTACAGAGCCTGCTTGGCCTCTTCCCAGAGTCTATTTTGTTCCTCGAATGAAAGCTGTCCCAGATTCAAACCGCGCTCCCGGCACAGCTTCTCCATATAAGTAAACCGCCGGTAAAATTTACGGTTGGAATGCCTAAGAGAAGCCTCAGAGTCTATCCCCATCCGGCGGGCAATATTTACCAGTGTAAAAAACAAATCCCCGAACTCCTCTGTTTTTTCTTCCTGGTTCTTCGCCTCCTTGAATTCTCTGATCTCTTCACACAGCTTCTCTATAACCCCTTCGATATTTTCCCAATCGAACCCTGTTCGCGCCGCCCTGGCCTGTATTTCCTGGCTGTATGCCAGGGCCGGCATTTGCCGGGGTACGCTTTCTAAAACAGAGGTTTGCGGATTCCTTTCTGTTTGCTTTATTTTTTCCCAGTTTTGCGATACTTCTTCTGTGCTGTCAACGCGTACAGTACCAAAAACATGGGGATGCCTCCGGATCAACTTGGTGTTGATCTGGCTAAGGACATCTTCCAGCTTAAATTCATTATTTTCAGAAGCTATTTGAGCATGCAGCATTATTTGCAGCAGGAGGTCTCCCAGTTCCTGACATAATTTCCCGGCATCCCCCTCATCCAGGGATTCCAGCACTTCATAGCTCTCCTGCACAAGAAATTCCCTCAGGGACAGGTGCGTCTGTTTTTTGTCCCAGGGACACCCTTCAGGCCCGCGTAATCTCGTGATGATATCTACCAGGATAGCAAATTCCTGTAAATTTCCGTTCGTCAATCTTTTTCCTTATTTACATTTAACGAATTATATATATTGCCTTTACAAAAGCAAATAACACGGTACAACCAAAAAAGCCTCTGCTCCTGCAAAGGCTTTTTACCAGCATAATGGGCTTATTAGTTTTCTTATACTAACTTTTAATGTCTTTGAAAAATTCCGCTTTAAGCCCATCACCTGACTTTCGTCCTTTTTTATTTTCAGGCCTGGTAACCCTTTCCCTTCTGTTTTTGGGTCTGGCTTTCTGCGGGCTTTTCTTTTATAAAGGCCGGGTTTGGCTTAGCTGGCGCCGATCCATTCCTTGGCCAGTGTAACGGCGGACACTGCATCAGGCCGGAAGGCATCAGCACCCGTGTACTTTTTTACTTCTTCGTCAATCTGGCCGCCGCCGATCATTATCTTAACGTTGTCCCTTAACCCGGCTGCTTTAATGGCATCGATAGTCTCTTTCATAGAATCAAATGCCAGGGTTAAAAAGCCGCTTAAACCTACAATCTGAGGTTTATTTTCTTTGATGGCGGCCACTATTTTATCTTTTGGCACATCAATGCCCAGATCAATAACCTCAAAGCCGCTGATATCCATCATAAAGCCTACAATGTCCTTCCCGATATCATGAATATCACCGGCTACAGTTGCCAGGAGGAATTTGCCTAGTTTCTTGGTCTGGAGATTGCCTGTTAGTTTGGGTTTAACTATTTCGCTGATCTGTTTCAATATTTCACCGGAATAAATCAGGTCAGGAATGAAGTACTCTCCGGAGGAAAACCGCTTTCCTACAATTTCCATACCTTTACGGCTATCTTCCAAGATTTTCAGCGGATCATCGCCCGTATTTAATCTTTCTTTTGTTACCTTGATTGCCTCGTCTTCTTTCAAATCCGCCAGTAAGTTCGCCAGATCCCCAGCCATCTTTTATGCCTCCTAATTTTGATTTTAAGAATCTAATTTATACCACTATCGTTGAAGAATGAAACCAGAATTAAGCTATTATACATATAACATGCGCCCTTTGCAACTCAATTCTTCCCGGATTTTTTAAACGAAATTTTTTAAAAGGTTTACCTCGCAGGTATTAAGACTCCAGAAAGACCTCTTTATATCTTTATACTTCACCGCTATTGACACGTGCCACTTTCCGGTGAACAATTGGTTTTCACTTTCCGCTCTTAGAGGCCTGAGTATCTTATAACTATACTTGATGTGGTGATTGATCTTTCTGGTCCGTGTTTTCAAGATTCTTACTTTGATCTATGTTCCCTGTGGCTTCAGATTCCGGCGACCTTTCAGGTGGCTTCTGATTATATTGGAATTGCTCTTTTTAGCACAGGAATCGCACTGCCCGCGCAGTAAAATATCATGCTCTTCAAGGGTATATCCTTCAGGCAGCAGAGTGCTCAGGTTTTCCAAACAGTTGGGAATTTCAAACAATTTATCGCAAACGCGGCAAAGGAAATGATGGTGATGATGGACCTCTGATAGTTCCCAGCGTGCCTTCTTTCCGGCCAGATTGACCGGTACAATCGAACCTTCCGCCTGAAGCGCCTTCAAATTCCGGTATACTGTAGCTATTCCCAGATTTGTCACTTCATTTCGTGCTGTTTCCAGTATTTCTTTCACAGATAGCGGGCGTCCTGCACTGAAAAACGCTTTTCTAATAGCATTTTTTTGTCGTGTTTCTCTGGATATCATTAATCGCCCCCCGCTAATCACGCCACTTAACTAATTATTGTATCATTGAAATCTTATTAACGCCATTTCAAAGCCAGTACAATCCGCTTCCCTGAACGATCCGTCCTTGACTTACTAATGATAAATAATTATCATTAGTAGCGTCAATAAATAAACGGGTCCTTCTGTTGTAGTTTACCGGGATAAGGCCGTGCAGGTATTAATAAGTCCTTTTATAGAGAATAGCTTCATGTTCCAGGCTTTGATTGCCGGAGTTCTGGTGTCTATTGCCTGTGCCGTGGCTGGTACCTTCGTGATACTCCGTGGGATGGCTTTTATTGGTGATGCCCTGGCTCATGGCGTCTTGCCTGGTATTGCCCTGGCGGTGCTGGTTGGTTTTCCCGGGATACTGGGAGCAGTTATTGGCGCAGGATGTATGATCGGAGGCATCACCCTGATTACCCGGCGTTCCCGGCTGTCTTCAGATACCGCCATTGGGCTCTTATTTATTGGAATGCTGTCTCTGGGTGTCATTATCGTATCCCGTTCCACCTCATTCTCCGGCGATCTCACCCGTATTCTTTTCGGTGAGATATTGGGCATCGGCACCTCAGCTATTATTATCCAGTTGGTAGCCACTTTGATTATCCTGCTGATCGCTGTTATTTGCGCTCGTCCCTTCCTCCTTTTAAGTTTTGATCCGGAACAGGCTCAGGTAGCCGGCTTTTCTGTACGCCTATATCATAACCTGATGCTCTTCATGATTGCAGCCACCATCATTGTCTCTTTTCAGACTGTGGGCACTTTACTGGTCTTTGGGTTGCTCATCGCACCGGCTGGCGCAGGCGCACTTCTAGCCCGCCAGGTCAAAGCGATGATGGTCTGGGCTGCTTTATTCGGCAGTCTATCCATGTATTTTGGATTGCTCATCAGCTATCATTTTAACCTGGCGGCTGGGGCTTCTATCATTCTGGTTACTGTAGCTATCTTTTTTATAGTCTTCGTCATTCAGAATATGCGTCAAAAAACCCCCGCAGGTCTCAGGACAACCCCTTGATTACAGAAAAAAATTTTGTATCAACCGGTACTCAAACTTCAGATAAAGCCGCAGGCGAAAGCTGCCTGCCCCGTATTCTGGCTGAAAACCTGGATATTGGTTACAACCGCGAAATCATCGTTCCCCACATTAATTTCTCTTTAAAACCTGGCCAGGCTATCGCCTTGATCGGCACCAATGGTTCCGGTAAATCCACCCTGCTGAAAACTATAGTAGGTTTGTTGCCTGTGTTGGGAGGCCGCTTGAGCGTTTTTGGATCCAATCCTGGGAAAAACCCTCTCCGAATTGCCTACCTGGGACAGTTCCATTCCTCTGGTTTCATCCTTCCGCTGCGTGTTATCGATGTAGTACGCATGGGACGTTTTCCTCTCCACGGGCTCTGGAGACGTATGGGACGCATGGATGATGAGATAGTCCATATAGCCATGAAGACCATGGGTATTGAAAAATTATCTGAAAACCCTCTTAGAGCCTTATCGGGAGGACAGCAGCAGCGTACTTACCTGGCTCAAGTACTGTCTCACCAGGCTGATCTTCTGGTGATGGATGAACCCACAGCAGGATTGGATGCTGGGGGCCGTGAATTATATCTGGAAGCTATAAAAGCCGAGATTCAGCGAGGAGCCTCTATTGTCATAGCTACCCATGATATCCAGGAGGAAGCTGCCCTTTGCCACCAGGTAATGCTGCTGGCACGGAAAGTGGTAGCCCTGGGTCCTCCTCAGGATGTACTGACTCCGGAAGCTTTACTGGATACCTTCGGTATAGTCATAACCGGGGGGAAAAAACAGATTCTGGTACTGGAAACCCAGCATGGTCATGCTCATACTGATAACCCTGAAAAACCACGGACCTGAACTTACCGGACAGTGGCATTTCTGGCTGCTCTAAAATGCCGGTCTGTCTGTCTTAACCCTGAACTCTTTTGTTTGACTAAACCCGTTATGCATAGTACGATGATATTCATTAAGTTCCACCAAATAAAGGAGTCACTGGTGTTCAGTAAGGCGCCTGTTCTTTTCAGTTTAGCTGCTCTTTCCTTATTAATCCTCCTGGTTCCCGGCTGTCGCTTGCAAAAAATGACTCCTGATGTCGTGAAATTACAGCTAAACTGGATTCATGCTGCCGAATTCGTAGGTTATTATGTTGCTGAAGCCAGAGGTTTTTACCAGGAGGCCAATATCAACCCTGTTATTATGGAAGGCGGCCCCGGTATCTCTGCCCGCAGCTATATTCTGAACGGCAGGGCAGATTTCGCCGTTGCTGCTTTTGAGGAACAGAAGAATTATATAGAAAAAGGTCAACCTTCTGTAGCTGTTATGTGTGTATTTCAGGTTCCCCCGCTGGTCATGTTTGCCCTGGCTGATTCGGGCATTAAAGAACCTAAAGACCTGGTTGGGAAGAAGATTGGCATCAAAAATAACTACTGGCGTAATGTGGCGCATCAGACTCTTATGAATGCTGGTATTGACCCGGCATTAACTGTCGAAGTGGAGGTAGCGGCAGACGCCCAGTCCATGTTATATGAACGGAAAGTTGACGTCTGGATGGGATATATCCATGACGAACCTGTTTTAGCAGTTATCAACGGGTATAAGGTCAACCAGATTTATCCGGCTGACTATGGTGTGGGCGGCTATGAAGGATTGCTTCTGGTCAATGAAAATGATCTTAATTTACGTCCTGATCTGGTTGGGCGTTTTGTAAAAGCCAGTCAAAAAGGCCTGCAATATGCCCTGGAACATCCAGATGAAGCTGCTGAGGTAGTTTTAAAATGGCAGCCCCGCGAAAATCTGGAGTATTATAAACTGGCTCTCCGTACTCTGATCCCGCTGGTGGATATTCCCCAATCTAAAGTCGGCATGATTGATCCTGTCCGCTGGGCGCAGCTTATGGGGGCTTCTTATGATGTCCAGCATCCAGGATATACCATGCAATTTTTGGGAAAATGAGAATATGTCTCAGAAATTAAAACACTTTGGCGGATTATTGGGGATCAGGACTATCCGCACCCGTCTGGTGATCAGTTTTGTCCTGATCGTACTGGTAGTAGCCATTGCCATCAGCAGTGTAGCTATGGTGGTGGGTACCCGGGACGGCCGCCGGCGTGTAATCAGTCAATTGGAGTCGGTAGCCACATTAAAACAGGCGGAAATAGAATCGTGGGTCAACTGGCTGCATATCAATCTAGATATTTCTATTTCCGGTGATGATGAATTAAATGATGTATTCATGTTAACCAGAGGTATACCCGGCAGAGATGATTACAACGCAGCTTACAGCAGGCTTAAATACCGTATTGAATGGGCTGCCAGCAGCATGGGACTATTTGAAGAAATCTTCCTGATGGATACTGACGGCGCCGTACGTATTTCAACTAATGCAGCTCATGAAAAGGAAAGACACAGCACCATAGATTATTTTTCAGAAGGAATGAAGGGGTTTTACGTCCAGCAACCTTCCTTTTCACTGTCCCTGGGTAAAATGATTATTGTCATTTCCTTACCTATTACAAACCACGGAAATGTCCTGGGAGTTTTGGCCGGACGGGCTAACCTGATTAAGCTGAATGAGATCATGCTGGAGCGTTCTGGTTTGGGCAATACGGGAGAAACTTATCTGGTTGGCTCCAACTACCGTTTGTTGACCGGATTGCGGAATGGTCATTATGAAATACCGGTTACCTACATCCGGACCCAGGGTACTGATATTGCCGTTAACGATCGCTCTACCGGCTCAGCTACTTACCTGAACTATAATGATAAAACAGTCATCGGAGTATATCACTGGCTGCCTGATCTCCAGGTAGCTTTACTGGCTGAGCAGGAAGAGGAAGAAGCCCTTCAGGGGACCACCATGGCTCTTATAATTATGATATGCGTGGTTGTTGCAGTTGCAGTCCTGGCTATTCTGGCCGCCAGACTGATCACCCGCAGCATTACCCGGCCTCTGGCTGAACTTTCAGCTACAGCTTCACTTATTGCAGGGGGCGATTTGGACCGTACCGCAAAAGTAGAGAGAGATGATGAAGTCGGTATTCTAGCCGCTGCTTTTAACAGCATGACATCTCAATTGCGCAAACTGGTACGCAATCTGGAGAAGCGCTCTGGTCAACTGCAGGCCATTAATGAATCGGGGCGCCAGCTTAGCTCCATCCTGCACCTTGAGGAATTATTGCCTTTCGTGGCCAGCTCCCTGCAAAAAACCTTTAACTACCGTAATGTCGGTATTATTCTGGTTGACCGTGAATCTGGCGATCTGACCCTTAAATATTATTCTGGAGCTTATGAAGGAGGCCCGGATGTCAATAATCTCCCCAAACAAAATCAAGGTATAGTCAGTTCAGTAGCCCGCACTGGTAAACCGCTGCTTTTAAATGATGTACTCAATAACCCTCAGTATCGCTCGGAAGGCACAGGTCATACCCGGGCTGAGCTGGCTGTACCTATTAAAATTGGCGAGAGGATCGTGGGCGTCCTGGATATTGAAGCTGACCATACGGATGCCTTTGATGAAGAGGACCTTTCCACCTCTCAAACCCTGGCTGATCAGCTTGCCATTGCCATAGAAAATGCACGTCTGTATCAGCAGGCCGAAGAGCTCGCCACCATGAAAGAACGCCAGCGTTTGGCCCGGGACCTCCATGATGCGGTCAGTCAGACCCTCTTCTCCGCCAGTTTAATTGCTGAAGTCCTACCGCGTTTATGGGAACGCAATCCGGAAGAAGCACGCAAACGCCTGGAGGAAATCCGTCAATTGACCCGCGGAGCTCTGGCTGAAATGCGTACCCTGTTGCTGGAACTGCGTCCTGCCGCTTTAACGGACGCTGAACCGGGAGACCTCCTGCGCCAGTTGGCAGAATCCATTAATAGCCGGGCCAGGATACCGGTAATTGTCGATATCCAGGGACATTGTGCGCTTCCTCCGGAGATTAAAGTAGCTCTGTATCGTATTGCTCAGGAAGCCCTGAACAATGTAGCCAAACACTCCGAAGCTACCGAAGCCAGGGTAATCTTTATTTGTCAGGAGAAAAAGGTTGAATTGATCATTACTGATAATGGCAAAGGATTTGATGCCTCCGTCATTAAACCGGATAGCCTGGGACTGGGTATAATGAGGGAAAGGGCCAGGAATATTGGGGCTTCGCTGGACATAGACAGCCGGCCCGGACAGGGTACCCGGGTGATCATAGTCTGGCAGCTAGATTAAATTGACTTCACTGGTAGGCGCTGTTAACATGAAAAAAGGAGGAAGATTGGATATCATTCATTTTACTTTTCCTGATTTTTCTTTGACAATAAGCGATGCCTGGCGATAAAAATGTGGCAGACCATAGGACAAACTAAGACTGTAGACCTGCTTCAACGGGCGTTGAAACAGGGATCTTTGGGACATGCTTATTTATTAGTTGGGCCCCAGCAGGTGGGTAAGATGACGCTGGCTATGGATCTGGCCATGGCGCTGAACTGCCTGGCGGAAACAGGGGAAAAACCCTGCGGCCTTTGCCTGTCCTGCCGGAAAATAATCTCCGGCTGCCATGCGGATGTTCAGATTGTCAGCCTGAATCAAAGTTTTGAAACAGAGGATGTTAAAGAACGCACCGAAATAAGCATAGAACAGATTAAAAATATGCTGCATACTGCCAGTCTACCGCCCTTTGAAGGCAAATACCGGATTTATATTATTGATGAAGCCGGCAACTTGTCCATGGAGGCAGCTAACCGTCTATTGAAAACCCTGGAAGAGCCCGGAGAAAAGGTCTTATTCATTTTACTGACAGCTAATATTTGTGCCATTCCCACCACGGTCATATCCCGCTGCCAGAGATTAAACCTGTCCTGGGTTAAGACCGCAGAAATAGAATCAACCCTGATTAACCGCTGGAATATTGAACCTGAAAAGGCCAGGCTGCTGGCGCGTTTAAGTCATGGCTGTCCGGGATGGGCCAGGAAAGCTGCGGTTAACTCCGATATGCTACAGGAACGCACTGAGCGGTATGAGAAGATGCGCTCCCTGATGCAGGGCGATTACAGTGAAAGATTTGCTATGGCTTTTCAATTATCTCAACAGTTTTTAAAAAAAAGGGAGACTGTTTATGAAATCCTGGATGCGTGGATCTGCTGGTGGCGTGATCTACTTCTGGCTAAAACTGATTGTCATAGGGATATTGTTAATATTGATTATTTGCCTGCTCTGTCTGAAATGGCAGGGCATTATAGCCTGGTTCAAATAAAATCTGCCATAGTAAATTTACGCGATGCAGCACTTCAGCTCAAAATGAATGCCAATTCCCGGTTAGTCCTTGAATCTTTGATGCTTAATTTGCCCGCAGCCCCTGTCTCAATAACGAAATCTTGAATTTAAAAAAGTATGCAATAAAACAGAAACGTTTAACGATATTTACCTTTATATTTTTACACCCATCTATTCCTGAGTTAGAGGTGATTTATGCCTGATATTGTCGGAGTTCGTTTTAAAAAAGCCGGTAAGGTTTATTATTTTGACCCCGCAGGGGTTGAACTGAAAATATATGATTATGTGGTTGTGCAGACAGCCAGAGGAATCGAAATGGGGCAGGTTATTATCGCTCCGAAACAGGTGCTGGCCTCAGAGCTTACCGCTGAACTGAAGCCTATCATGCGCAAGGCCAGTGAAGATGATATAAAACGTGCTCAGGATTTTTCCAGTAAGGAAGCTTCAGCCCTGGTTGAATGCAGCAAAATGATTGCCAGATTGAACCTTACCATGAAGCTGGTTTCAGCGGAGTATAATCTGGATGGCAGCCGCCTGACTTTTTATTTCACAGCAGATGAAAGGGTAGATTTCCGCGAACTGGTCAGGGAGTTAACCGCTTTCTTTAAAACCCGTATTGAGCTGCGCCAGATTGGTCCCAGAGACCAGGCTAAAATAGTGGGCGGTCTCGGCCGCTGCGGCCGTCCTCTGTGTTGCGTCAGTTTCCTGAGTGAATTTAACCCCGTTTCCATCAAAATGGCTAAAGAGCAGGATTTACCACTGGACCCCATGAAAATCTCCGGCGTCTGCGGCCGCTTGCAGTGCTGCCTGGCATATGAAAACCAGCAGTACCATGAGGCCAAATCTCATATGCCCAGGAAAGGACAGCTTGTTGAAACCAGTGCCGGTACAGGTGTGGTTATTGGTGGTAATCCCCTCAAGGAAACTGTGCTGGTAGAAATGGAAAGTAAAGCGGAAGCGGAGTTCCCGCTTAACCAGATTAAGCTGGTTAAAGGGGCTTCTAATGCTGCTCAGGCTTCAGATGAGGCGGTAGAAGATAATGGAAATACGGCGGATGTACCTTCACAGCAGAAGGAAGCTGACCGTAATAAAAATCCTGATAATGCCGGAAATCCGCCTGATCAATCTGTCAAACAGATACAACCGCCTTTAAAGGAAAACAAGTCTATTGCTGACGTACCGGATAAAAGACAAATGCTGCCAGCCGTTGAAACTCCCAGTGTTCCAAATCTCCCGGCCGTTGTTAAAGATGATGAAACACTGAGCCCTCCGGCTGCGGAAACCCCTGCATCACCTGGACCTGAAAGCACTTGAGTTGAGCTCTGAAAATCCGGTGTTTTAAATGTAAAGATAGATTTGTTTGTCTGTTTCATGCTGGAGGTTTCGAATGACGAGGCAGAAGTATCCTGGGCGGGGTATCGTGCATTTACAATTTTTTATCAGATTGTATATAGTTTCGCTGAAAAAATAAAAACACTCTAACCTGCCGGCTGCGGCAGGTACTTTTGCCAGTGGCTTTGAGTTTCCAGGAAATGATATGGAATGTTCTGGTAGATGGTCGCCGCTGGACGGACAGGAGTCTTATTCAGCTTCATATGAGCTTGCTCCGGCGTACGGCCTGCCTTCCGGCGGTTGCATAAAGCGCAGGCGCTGACCAGGTTTTCCCAGGTATGTTTGCCGCCCTGGTTTCGCGGAATAACATGGTCCAGGGTCAATTGATGACTCTGTTTGCCGCAATATTGACAGGTATAGTGGTCCCTGATGAAAATCTCTGTGCGGGATAATTTTGGCTGCGGACGGGGGCGTTTAACCATATATGCCAGACGTATTACAGACGGCAGCGGATAAATCTGGCTGGCTGTGTGAATATATCCCACGCTGTCTTCCAGCATCTCTGCTTTTCCGCTGAAAATTAGCGTAATAGCTCTTCGGGCACGGCAGACATTAAGCGGTTCATAGCTTTGATTTAGTACCAGGCAAGGGTGATCTACCATTTGATGTGATATTCCTTCGGCCTTTTATTTATTTTAATCGGAATTCTTGACCTATTGCAAGTCTGTACAACCGGCGCGGGTTCTTTTTATGCCGGTCTCTTTAGTATGTTTCTGAAGACAACGTCCAAATACCTCTTTTTGCCAAGATGATCAGGACTGATCTTTTATTTTGTATCTGTATTTTTAAGATTTTTACTTTCAGATTTGATCCTAGTTGGTGTATGATAGATATGAGATGGTTGAAGAAACTCAAAAAATAAAGAGACTGGCTGTCCTGGGTTCCACAGGCTCTATAGGACGGCAGACCCTGGATATAGTCCGCAGCTTGCCCGAGCATTTCCGCATCGTCGGACTGGCTGCGGGTGAAAACCTGGAACTGCTGGAAAAACAGGTCCGGGAGTTCAAGCCAGAGCTGGTCTATTATAAGAACCGGGAAGCCGGGCTTAAGACAGACGGCTGCCGGCTGGCGTCCATGGAGGAAATAGCCGCTTATCCGGAGGTAGATATGGTGGTGGTAGCTACCTCAGGCAAAGCCGGCCTGAGCGCCACCCTGGCCGCTATCCGGGAAGGTAAACAAATAGCCCTTTCCAATAAAGAGCCACTGGTCATGGCCGGCGAGATTATACAGGCTGAAATGAAAAAAAGTACTGGCTGGATTTTACCCGTGGACAGCGAACACAGCGCCATCTGGCAGTGTATGTATGGAGAGAGATTAAAACCTGCCAGGCTGATACTCACAGCTTCCGGCGGGCCTTTCCTGCGCTTCAGCCCGGCTCAACTGGCTGAAGTAACCGTGCAGCAGGCTCTTAACCACCCTTCCTGGCATATGGGAAAAAAGGTCACCATCGATTCAGCTACTCTCATGAACAAAGGCCTGGAGGTCATTGAAGCCCACTGGCTTTTTGATATGCCCTTTGACCTGATCGATATTCTGGTGCATCCCCAGTCTATTGTACACTCCATGGTAGAGCTGGTAGACGGCTCTTTTAAAGCCCAGTTGAGCCTGCCTGATATGCGCTTTCCCATCCAGTACGCCCTGTCTTTTCCGGACCGCCTGCCCAATCCAACTTTACCCAGGCTGGACTGGAGCAAAATCAGCCGCCTGGTCTTTGAACAACCTGATTACTCAATATTTCCCTGTCTGAAACTGGCTGTTGAAGCCGGTAAACAGGGAGGCACCTGCCCGGCTGTGCTCTGCGCTGCGGATGAAGTAGCTGTGGATCTTTTCCTTAATAAACAGCTTCCTTTTACCGGCATTGCACGGCTTATTGAAATGGTACTGGCCAGGCATCAGTCAATGGAGCATCCGGCGCTGGAAGACATCCTGGCGGCTGATGAATGGGCGCGGCAGGAAGCCGCCGGATTATCCCGTGGAGCTGATATATGGACCTCTTAATTGCAATTGTAGCCTTTGTAATAATCCTGGTTTTTCTGGTCATCGCCCATGAGCTGGGCCACTTCATCACCGCCAAAGCCAGGGGCGTCAATGTTATGGAGTTCGGTATAGGTTTTCCCCCGCGCATCTGGGGCATCAGGCGCGGCGAAACCCTTTATTCTATCAATGCCTTGCCCCTGGGCGGCTTCGTCAAACTGGCGGGCGAGGAGGACCCCAAAGTCCCCCGCAGCCTGGCCAGCAAAGGTTACGGGACGCGCCTCCTGGTGCTGGGCGCCGGTTCCCTGATGAATATCATCCTGCCTTTTATTCTTCTAACCGTGGCCTTTATGCTGCCGCATGATATTTACACCGCCCCCATTCAGGTCAAAGAGGTACTGGCAGGTTCCCAGGCTGAAAGAGCCGGAATCCGCGCCGGAGATACCCTGATCAGCATCAATGATACTCCCATTAATAACACCGCTGACGTCCAGCGCCTTACCCTGCTTAACCTGGGTAATAAGATCAACCTGAAGGTCAGGCATGGCGATAATACTCAGGAGACCATTCAAGTGGAGCCCATGTGGAAACCGCCGGCTGGACAGGGCGCCACCGGTCTGGGCATTGCTTACATGGCCTCTGAAAACTACACCGTTTCCAGTGAATCTTTGCCTTTCTGGGAAGCTGTCCCCACCGGGGCCGTTAACCTGTATGATACTTTAAGACTGTATAAAAATGAGGTAGTACGCTGGATTGTGGGCTCTTCCACTCCCCAGTTGTCCGGCGTGGTGGGTATGACCGAGGTCACTGCGCAGGTGGCCAAGGCCGGCATCAGCCCCCTGATCGAATGGGCGGCTTTCATCAGCATCAACCTGGGCATTATCAACATCCTGCCCCTGCCGGCCCTGGACGGCGGACGCATTGCCTTCGTCCTCCTGGAAATGGTGCGCCGGGGACGCCGCGTTTCTCCCAGGGTGGAAGGTCTGGTACATTCTATAGGCTTTATGTTGTTAATAGCCTTGATGGTTGTGATCACCTATAAAGATATCTTCAATATCGTAACTACAGGCAGCGCTATCAATCCGTAGCCCTGGTTCTGGGTCTCAGCTGGAAAATTGGGATTGAACCTGTTCCGGGTTAGCCTACCTTAATTTTGAACGTCTCAGGAGGAAGCTGCCGCTTTCAAATATACGAATAATAATCAATTTCGCACTATTACATTTGCACGGCCCCTTATCCAAAAAATGCCCTGCTGCAAAAAATACAGGCCGCTTTTCCAAATCAACTGGCCTTCTTTCCGGCGCCTCCCATAACCCTACCTATCAAATAATGCTCGCAATTCGAAAGAAAACTGCTTATTTTAGAGGAGCTGGAGCTCTCAGAGATGCTGCCGAAGCCGGTGGAATATGAGTTGGGGGTCTGACCAGGTCGAATCTGATAGCCTGGGCTTTACAGCCGACGACGCAGACGCCGCACCCATAGCATTCCTTGGGATCAATCTTAGCCTTCAGCTTCTTGGAGCCCGACACCTTGACCATATCAATAGAGCCAAATGAGCAGCGCTCAATACAGGTCTGACAGCCGGTGCATTTATCCGGATCGATAGTGGCCTGGAACCGGCTGGGGGTATAGAGGGCATGCATATCTTCACCTGAAGCCTGGCACTGAATCAGCATGCTGCAGCAATCTGCAGCACAACTGCAAATAATTCCCGGCATTACAGCCGCATTGCCCGGACCTTCATGGATAAGCCCTGATCTCTCCGCCTCATCAGATTTAGCCAGGGCTTCTTTAACAGTGTAAACCTTCATCAGGCTGCCCTGGGTCTTAGAATACTCAAATGTATCTTTTCTAAACTGGAAGCAGTTCCACATGGGGTGATCACACCTGTTGCCTTTGTTGTCTTCAAACTTGATGGTAGATTTTCCTCCCATCCCTCCTCCAGACCGGCAGCCGCAAGCCCCGGAGATTATTATCTCCGCTCTTTCGAATATCTGCTCAATATCTTCGTGCCACAACAGGTCTTCCTTCTTTATATTAGGATTGGACTTGATGGCTAATCTGGCTGGGTACACCCGGTGTATCGGGTTTCCAGTTTTTTTAAACCATTCCATCCAGCCCTTTACCTCGCGATTGGGATTTTCCTCAGCCCATTTCTTTCTCCAGTATTTGTACTCCTCTGAAGCAGCTTTTGGTACACCGGACGGGGCGGCAAATCCGTAGTGTACTCCCCTGCGAAATTGATATTGAGTCTTTCCTTTGTAAATCAGCCCCCGTTCTACCAGATTATCCAGTTTTTCAGCCAGACTTTTTTCGTCAAGCTTCAGTCTCTCTGCCAGTTCCGGCGCGGTTACCGGATCTATGCACTTGAGAAGCAGTTCCGCCTCTTCCAGGGTAAATAGAGCTTCAAGACTTTTACGAAAGCTGTATGACTCCGGAAAATCCCACATCTCTGCGATCGTCTGGTAGGCATCATTTTTCTTGTCCATATTGATCCTCCCTATTTTATTTTATAACGCATTATAACACACTGCCCTAATAATGGGTTCTTCCCTCGATAGCTTATACAGGTCCCGATAGTCATCTAAGCAATGACTGGTCATTAATATTGAATCGAGTATATGTTTTGTATATCGCCACATGATATCATAAACACATTGACATCCTTTCCTTACGAGCATAAGATTCTGGCAAAGCACAATTTCATCGAAGAGGCATTCTATGCCTAAAACCAAAAAATCCAATGCTAATAACAAATCTGACTGTACTGTAAAAAGGTAGTATTTGAACGTTTTGGTCAGAAATTTATCCTCGAAAATTAGCATAAAATACAATTCTAAGGCCTTTTTTCACTTGAGCTAAAATTGACTTCCAGTCTCAATAGAATGACATTCTGACTTGGTGACTGGAAAGGGTGGTTCCATACTTGTGTTAAATACGAAAAAAAGGAGACAGCCGGTGAGGATTAAATGGCAGTTATAAGGAGATTGTCATTAAAGAAAAAATCAGGAAGATCTGGAAAAAGCATAAAAGACGTCTATATGCCGATGGCTTTAGAGGATGTGCCTCCTGCTCATGGACTTTAAAATCCTTTATCAAGCTTCTCTCCGTCCCTCGTGTATATATTCAACTATCTCTTCGCGGGTAATATTCAGATCCAGTCCTTTCACATCCAGGGGAGACTGCAAGGTCTCAGCCGGTCTGACTAAAAAGACCTGTCCGTCACGTCTACGTATGCGGACGGCCCCTTCACGCCTGGCTTCATCCAGCAGGGTTGACAGCTTCTGTCGAGCTTCAGAATAAGTATATTCTTTCATAAAGAAACCTCCAGAATATTTATACCAGCATCTCTGGCTTTTTGGCATAAAGCTTTGTCCAGTGATATTAAGCCGGTACGATACTCCCGTGCGCAGGCAATTATATACGCATCATAAGCATATATATCAAACGCCGCAGCAATCCGCAGTGCATCCTTTAAGCTGACTTCTACATACCGGACCGGAATGCGATTATATATTTCTAAAATGGCTCCTATCTGGTTACCCGTAATTCTGTTTCTTTTCAGCATGGCAGCCAGAGCATTTCCAATCTCCCAGTGAACTGAAGCCGGCGCCACCAGATCCATACCGACGGTTATTTTAATCAGTTTGCTTTTTTCAGCTTCGTTAACTATAACCGCAACTAATACGGAAGTATCTACAGTAACATACAATGAGCCTTTCATAATGTACAATTGTACAATATTATGAATAACATGTCTATTAAACGCCGTTTAACCGGCTTCCCTTTGTATTGTTATAGTTAAAAAGAGGGATTATTATTGACTAAGCCAAACGAAATTTATTTGACTTTCCTTCTATTGATAATAATTTGAAAAATTGGTGCATAAATTCAAGGAAGATTGCAATGAAGAGGCAGGGGAATACAGGACGCCGCGGGACGCGGTAAGACTGATGGCTGAATTGACTTTCCTGCCGGTAGCTGTCGATAATACTTTAAAGTCAGGCGAATGGCTTAAATAAAATTTAAGTTACAACCTGCTGGTTCTTCTTTTGATATTACGAACAAGGTTTTATTAATAATAAATATGGAGCAAGAAAATTACTTGGAAACGCTTCCTGAAAAAGCACAGGATAATCTTCGGAAACTGGCAGACCAGGTAGATGGAGTTAGCCCGATTTAAACTGGTAGATTCCAGGTATCGTCCATGGACGTAGATAAACCCATCGAAAAACGGCAATATTAGACGAGTTATCTGCCAAAATCCGGAAAAATCAAATCTACATCTATTACATCCAGGCAACAAACAACGCCAACCTTCAAAAGACAAAACCGAGTTTTTCATCCGCTAAAGTTTAAGGTGAGAATTACCACTCTTAACGGGCCCCCAAAACCGGCCAGTCCTGAATACTTGAACACCAGCCGCTTAAAGCAGGCAAAATCTTGCACAGCCGGAGATAGTTTCTTTTTAATTAGAAAGTAACGTGTTTTATTATATAAACAGTTTGCGGCTGCTTTGTGGGTAGCACCTGGGGAAGAGGATTGCTATGGTTACAAAAACCGGTTCTTATATAAAATCTTTAGAAGAGCTGAAAATAAATTGGTCTCTCAATGCAGTGAGACAATCGACTCCATGGTTCTGTATGGCTCTGCCGCACGCGGGCAGTACCGTCCCCTGGGGAGTGACACAGGTATTCTGGTTATCGGCAGGGATGACAACGGCTCTATAAAATCGGTAATCACTTCTACTATAGGATCAATGGACCTTGATAACTCCACTGCCATCAGCCTGGGTTATATTTCCCGTGAGAACTTCAGGCGCTATCTGGAATGGGGCTCTCCATTTCTTCAAAACGTGCTTGAAGAAGGCATCATCCTTTATGACCATGGAACCTTCGAAAAAGTTAGTAGAAGTCTCGTTAAAGCGGGCAGATGAGGCTCTAAGGGAAGCTGGAATACTGTTTAAGCAGCGCGAGCTTTATGTCTCGGTTTCCAGGGCTTAATACTGTGTATTCCATGCGGTTGAGGCCGTTCTTAACTCCAAAGGAATCAGGACTAAAACGCAATGTGCGCCACGAAGCAACCAACAAAAACAATACCACACAGAAGATGAGGGTAGACCCCTTGGAGCCGTCATGCAGGTGGAGGCTCCAAACCACCTTAAGCTGCTGTGGCCAAAAGCCCTGTGTTCCGCCCCATTTGACATCCTCTTAACCCTGTTGTACACTAAAATATGTGATAAATATCACATTGTGATTTGTATCATATTGTGATTGAAGTCACAATATGATCATAAAAGAACATCCAATTGAGGGAACTATTATGCAGGAAAGCGGACTCAGCCAGCCAGGTCAAAAAATTTCCCGGATGCGCTATGCTGTGATCATCCTGGCTTCCATAGTCATTATGTTGTGCGCTGGCGCAGTTTATGCCTGGAGCATCTTCGTGGCCCCTCTGAAGGCTGAGTTCGGCTACAGCACCACCCAGACCCAGATCGTTTTCGGTCTGATCATAGCTGTTTTTACCCTGTCCATGCTCTTCGTCAATAAAGTCCTGAGAAGGTATGGCCCCCGGATCACCGCTATCACCGGGGTAGTCTTATTCAGCCTGGGCTACCTGGTGGCTTCTTTCTCACAGGGCAATTTGCTGTGGCTGATTGTGGGCATGAGCGTCCTCTCCGGCACCGGCATGGCCTTTGGCTATGTTACAGTTTTGAACAACCTGGTCAAATGGTTCCCGCATCACAGGGGACTGGCTACAGGGCTGGCTGTCTCCGGCTTCGGTGGTGGAGCTATCTTGCTCTCTCAGATCGCACGTCCCCTGTTAAGCCTTAACTGGGCGGTGCTGGACATCTTCCGTCTGGTGGGCCTAATCTACGGCGTATTGTTTTTAGCTGGTTCTCTTTTCCTGACCTCGCCGGCCTGGAGCCGGACACCTTCGCCAGAGGCCAGGGTGGAAATGGTCGGGCTGCTCAGAGACAGGCGCTTCTGGATATTATTTTATGTCTTTTTTGCCGGCTCCTTTGCCGGGATGCTCTTTTCCGGCAACCTTAAACCCATTGGCCAATCTTACGGTGTGAGCGAAGAAGCAGCCGTGCTGGCCATCAGCCTCTTTTCCATCGGCAATGCCGCCGGGCGTATCATATGGGGACAGATTCATGATATGGCTGGCGGTAAGCGGACCGTGCTTACTGCCCTGAGCCTGCTGGCTGTTTTTACCCTGTTGCTGATGGTAGGCTCAGGTAGCGACTTCCGTTTTATGCTGCTGACCCTGCTGGTGGGACTGACTTTTGGATCTAATTTCGTGACCTATGCCGCGGACTGCTGCCGTATCTGGGGGGCCGCCCGGCTGGATATTATTTACCCGGCTGTCTCTATTGCTTACGGCCTGGCCGGGATTCTTGGGCCCTTCGCCGGAGGCGTTATCCGCGATTCTACCGGCGCCTATTACTGGGCGCTGATTGTCTCCGTCCTGGTCTGCTCCAGCGGAATTACCGTATATGCCTTATTGAAGTCCCAAACTCAAGTCCGGAGTCCAACTGCCCGGGTAAAAAAAGCGGTCTCTATGCCGCAGTCAGCCGGCAGCCCGGCCAATACCGGATAGCCGCCTTATTTCCGGTTGTGGCAGCCGTCATTGAAAAGCTCAAGACTATAAGAGCCGTCCTGAGCCCGGGTAACAATGGTCAGGGTACACTGGCTGAGTCTGAGGCGTTCCATGTTTACCAGGGGCAGCCCTAAAACCGAGCAGATAATGGTTAATAAGGACACATAATGCGAGATTACCGCCACTGTGCCTTCCGTTTGCTGACTGGCTATTTCGTTGACTGCGCCCCATGTCCTTTTTTGTACTTCAGCTATGGATTCCACTCTATTATTCTTTAAATCCGCAATGTCGCTGCTGTTAAGAAGCTGGTCCCAGCGGAATCTCATGGTAGTTGAGTCTATCCCTTCCAGCTTGCCTACCTCGATTTCCTTCAAAGCTGGCATCGTTATGACTTCTAAATGGTGATACCTGGCGATGGCTTCCGCGGTGCGCCGGGCACGCTGGAGAGGGCTGGAATAAACGGCCAGCAGCCTTTCTTGCTTTAATCTTAAAGCTACATTTTCTGCTTGCTGCAAACCTGTCTCATTTAAGGGCGTATCGCTGCCGCCTCCCTGCAGGCGGTGAATTTTATTCCATTCAGTCTCACCATGACGGATGAGAATAAATTTCAGCATATCAATCTCCTGATCCAGATAAACCCTGATCTTAGCCCGTAAAAGATGAAATTAAAGGATTACTGGTAGACAACTCCATCACACCAGTATAAGCCAAAGCCGGCAGTGGAGTTCTGCCATATCAAGACTATCAGGTTGAAAAAACCGGGGTAGCTTTTTCCATTGATGTATCTGGTAAGGCGGTTTCGTAACCCGCCCCTGCACTGTCAAATTGCTTCAACTTTAGCCTCAAGTTTCAAGTTTTTTAAGCCCAGGCGTTGAGTGTTTGACAATAACACTTTAAGGACAGGGCAGGCGGAAAAGAGTCTCCTCTTCTCCCGCTGGAAACTTAACAATTGAAACTGGAAACCACGGTTCACTTTGCCTTTAAAATGAGCTGCGTCCGGTGGATGGATTCCGGCCTTTCGGAAAAGCCCAGGGCAGCGGCTACCTGTTCTGGACGGCCTGAACCGGTGCCGTCGCAGCGCAGCCTCATTCCCAGAACCCCGGATGGGGGTTCCCAGCTAATTACCCATAAATCATTTATTAATGCCCGCAGGTCATACTGATGCGGGCCGGTATCCCTCTGGTGCTGCCAGGGAAGATGCTCCAGATCCAGCAAGTCTTTCAGGGCTTTCTTTATATCAGCCGGCCCTTTGCTCGTATACACCTCTACCCGGTAGTCAGCCAGGCTGACCACCGCTTGCAGGGAAGGCAGGTCAGCAGCAATAGGATAGACTTTGTCCACACTCATGCCAGCCGGTAGTTGCTGGTTGACAGCCGAAACGAAAAAATGAGGGGCCACCCCTTTCACCACGAAAACATCCATAAATTCGGCTTCGCTGGTAACACCCAGCGCCAGGGGTGCTGCCAATGAAATCCGGGGGTGAGGACTGAATCCGGTGGAATAGGCAATCTGGATTCCCGCCCGGTTGAAAGCCCGCTGCCACAGGCGTACTATATCCAGGTGTGAAATAAACTTGATTTCCGGGCCCCGGCTAAACTTTATCCGCAGTCGCTGCATGTTTTTCCTTCGTCACTAATATTTCTTCTATTTTCATCCCGCTCATACGAGTTATAGCCATCTTCAAATCCCGGTATCTTAACTGCTCTCCAGACCTGGGTATATGACCCAGCAGCTTCATAATGAAACCGGCCACAGTCTCATAGTCGCCCTCCGGTATACCCAGCTTCATTTCCTGGTTAACGTCCTCGATCCGCATGCCGCCGTCGATCTGGAAAGTATAATCGTTGATAATTTCAAAGTCCTTTTCCACAGTGCCCAGCTCGTCCCTGACATCACCCACAATCTCTTCCACCAGTTGGGTCAAAGTGATAATGCCTGCCACCCCGCCGTATTCGTCTATTACTATGCACATATGATAATTTTTGTCACGCATTTCAGAGAAGATTTCATTGATTGGCTTATTCTCAGGGGCAAAATAAGCCGGACGGATTAGTACATCGATCGTATGATCCGGCTGGCAGGTCCCCCTGGCCATATCCATCAATACATCCTTGGAAGAAATAATGCCCACCACGTTGTCCCGCCGGTTCTCGAAAACAGGATAGCGGGTCATAGGACGTTCGATGTAAATCCTGAAAAAGTCAGACATTTTCGAACCCTTTTCCACCCAGACCACTTCTGTACGCGGCACCATGATCTCGCGCGCTGGCCGGTCTCCGAATTCAAAGACCTTATGCAGCATCTCAGCTTCCGCCTTCTCCACCACCCCTTCTTTCTGGCCCGTGCTGATCATGGCGCGGATCTCTTCCTCGCTGACCAGAGACATCCCCACAGGGTGGGCCCCGAATATTTTCCCAAAACTAGAGGTTATCCAGCTCAATGCGATTACAAAGGGCGCAAAAATCCATGAGAAAAAGCGTATAGAAGGGGCTACGGCAAAAGAAATTTTTTCCGAGTTATGTGAAGCTGAAGTCTTGGGGATGGCATCTCCAAAGACCAGCACCAGGATGGTTACCGCAATAGTGGAGACCAGAATACCCCTTTCTTCGCCCAAAAACCCTACCATCAGTGCAGTACCTAAGGATGCCGATGCAATATTGACCAGGTTATTGCCCAGAAGCACCGTGGATAGAAACTTCTCAGGGTGGTCCTTAAGCCAGGCTACCAGTCTGGCGCCTCTGATATTCTTCTGTAACAGGGCTTCCAGCTTATATCTGGGCAAAGACATAAAGGCTATTTCAGCCGCTGCAAAATAGGCGGATAACAAAAGACAGAGGACAAAAAGTAAAATATATACTATATCAGACGTAGACATATCACTGCTCCTTCAAAAAAGACGGGCGTTGGAATATCTCATCTGCATAATACCATTGGCTAACATTCTGCGTAAAGAAATGTGAAGAGTGTACCGGAGATAAGTACCCCGGCTTTTCGTAAAAAGTGAGGGGAAAAATTGAGCATGCATGGTTTTAAAGCACCCTTTCAATGACCCTCAAAGGGGACAATGGCAGAATCCCGAGTCTATTTTACAGGAAATTGGGCTAAAACCCGGGCTGACCTTTATTGACGCCGGCTGCGGCGCGGGTTTCTTCACGCTGCCGGCAGCCCGCCCGGCAGGTTCCTCTGGCAGAGTGATAGGACTGGACATTAATGCTGCTGCTATTGATGAAATCAGGCGGCAGGCCGCTGGTGAAGGGCTGGCTAACCTGGAACTGAAATATCCATCATCCGCGGTCCGTGCGGGTTAACACATAAGTTACACTGCTTGATATGGCCGGCAGCACTGTATCCGGTCATACCACCGGCCACATTATAGACTTCTTTAAAGCCGTGCTGCTTCAAAATACTGGCCGCCAGACTGGAACGGTTCCCTGTGCTGCAAATTATGTAAGCCGGCTTGTCCTGGGGTAATTCCCTGTAGCGGGTGCGTAATTCAGGAGCAGGAATATTGATGGCACCTTTAATATGCGTTTCAGCGAATTCCAGAGGTGTCCTGACATCTATGAGCATTAATGGTTGGGAGTCATCAGTAATACGCCGGAATAATTGTTCACCTGAAATGAGATGGACCTGATCTGTTTGATAACCATCATTAACCCAGGCTGTAACGCCGCCGTATAAATAAGCAGCAATATGGTCGACACCCACGCGGTTTGCCCACAATCTGGCAGTAACCGCCTCCTGGTAGCTATCAGCCGCCAGTAATATATTCTTATCTGTGGGCATCACCCATCCGGCAAATGTTGGGAAATTGCCCTTGAGATCCAGATGCCAGGCGCCGGGGATGTGAAAACCAGCGAAAGCCGCATAATTACGCACATCAAGTACCACACTATCCGGTTTTTCCATTCGGCTGATAAAACTTTTTGGCCTTAATTCCTCCATCAAAGGTAGACTGGAGAGCATCACCGGACCGTTGCGGTTGATATCACTGCAGCGGCTGAAATGATCAGGAGCTGGCGGCATATTTGAGGTAAGAGAGCGAATAAACTCGTTCTTGTCCCTGATCTTCAGGCTGGCATTATAAAGCCGCTCATATCCAATGGTGGAAGTCCATTTTGCCCCCAACGAACGTCCGCATAAGGACCCTGCGCCGTGGGCAGGGTAGACTTCACAGTAATCCGGCAGTTTAAGCAATTTCCCATGCAAACTGTCGAACAGCTTGCCCGCCAGATCATCTGCAATATCCGGAAAGAGGTCCGGTCTGCCCACATCTCCTACAAAAAGGACATCTCCCACAAAAGCCCCTGTGGGAGTAGCCCCCCTCGACTTATCGGTTATCACGTATACTACATGTTCAGGGGTATGGCCGGGCGTCTCCAGGACATCCAGTCTCATATCTTCAATGTTGATCGTATCGCCTTCTGATACCGGTATATGTTCAAACTTACAGTTCCCTGATCTGGGCGCATATATTTTTGCCCCGGTTCTGGCAGCCAGGTCCATATGCCCGGAGACAAAATCTGCATGTAAATGTGTTTCCAGAATGTGCGTGATAGTAACCCCCAGATCACGTGCTTCATTGATGTAGATATCCACGTCACGCCGGGGGTCAATTACGGCACAGGTTTGTTTACCGGCCAGGATGTAAGAACTATGGGCAATTTTTTCCAGAAAATAATGTTTAAGCAGCATATGCTCTCCTTTTTCTGTGGTTTCATCCAGAAATTAAAATTTTTTGGATTTATCCTCTGGAACCAGACTTCGGAACTCATTTGACCATCCAGGTTGAACACTTATCATGCTATCAAATGGCGCTGGATAATTCTATATGAAAGGCTCAAAATACAACCTGGGTAAGGGTAAACCGGTGTAAATGCTCCATTCAGGCTGGCCGCAGGAGGCCCGGTGTCTGGAAAGGGCCTTTGAAATGCACGGCTGCATCCCCCACACATCCCCCTTACCTGAAGCAGGTGGCTTTCCTGCCTTTAAAAAGTTTTTTTATCCAAATAAAAATGGAAGGGCGGGCATGGGCCCCCGGCGGGCGGATGGAAAAAGAGGCTGTTGTACAATATACTTAGAAGATTGAGGTCAGCTACCTGGATCTGTTAACGTCCACCTGAAAACCGGAAGGGTATATGAAAAAAAGAAATCCCGCGGTAAAAACCTGATATAACGCCTGGTCAATAAGAATAAAGGGGGTATATGATATGGCAGGAACAGGGGCCGCAGCGGCTGCTGCGGCAGCAGCTATAGCTAATGCTATCAAGGCATCCGGAGCCATTATCGAGGTTGAACCGGATACCTTTATGAAAATATTGTCCAGAGAAAGGGACAACCGGCCGCTGGTGATTTTTGCCAGGGGAGGCCTGATTAAGGCCAATTACCACTACCTGACAGCCCACCGGGGTTTTATCTTTTCTACTAAGTCAGGCGATGGTTTGATGCTGCCCGGTAATGTGGACATCATCAGCGCTAAAAAGGTCTGGATACCAGGCTAGCTTGATCTTTTCGGCTTTTATTCTTGTTGAACCTTTCAACCTCAGGTGGTATCCGGTTGTATCTTGGCGGTAATGCTGGCGCCTGCTCATAATGGCCGGTAACAATCCGGTTTCCATGCCCGTTTTTACCCCTTATATTTGAACCGGTGAAACGTCTCTGTTTAAAGGTTTTTATAAAAGCCTAAACCAGGTTCCGCATTATGAGTAAAATATCCCTTATATAATCTCTACTCCAGCCCTAACAATCTGGCGGGATTCCTCTTTGCCATCACTTTGATATCTCCGGGTGAAAGTCCGTTATGTAACAGGATGGCCATAAAAAACCTGAAACCTTCAGCCGGATACGGATTCCAGTACTGGCCGAGATCGGTACTCATTATGCAGTATTCAACGCCGACTGCCTTTATCATTTCAACTCGTTTCTGCGGACTGTGACAAAACTCGGTTGGCAAAAGTGTAACGGTAGTTTGTTCGATATAGGCGCCCATTCCGGCCAGTTGCCTTAATTCTTCCACGGTGAGAGTCACTGCCATGAATTCAACATCTGATGGATGAGTAATCACGATTTTTTCGATTTGTTTCTTCCTCGCCGCTTCAACCAGGGCAAATATCTCAGCAGGAGACATATGGCCGGTTGCCAGCACCATATCATGTCTCTTGATAATATCCAGAATCGGATCAATCTCCGGAACCAGTTTCCCCGTATCGGTTAAAATAGAGAAACCCTCGCCTTTAAGCCGGAGACCCAGCGCTCTCATCCTGGCTCTGGAATTTTTAGATGAAAAGGTGGGCATCCACACTACTTTAGCCCCGATCCGGGCATGTTTTTCCAGAGCATCAATATTCAGACCACCTATCTCGTAATCCAGACAGATAGCGCCGAATACCTTCACCTCCGGTACGAGGCCTTTAACTACAGCAGCCACCGGAGAAGTTGGGTAGCTGTGATTTTTCAGCACGATAGCTTTCATCCCAACTTCAGCCGCCTGTTTGGCAGCCTCCAGGCCGTTTACTCGCGCATCCATCTCATCCGGACCGATGTGAAGGTGCATATCGATTGAACCGGACAGCAATTCATCTAAATCAGGATTATGCATCTGGTTTTTCTCCTTTTAACCTATTATTTTACATTTTAAGCCAAATGATGCAACCAGGCCTTTCAGTTGATTTAGCCTTTCATCCGGGATCAGGGGCATTCCTTCGATGGGATACTCACGTCCCAAAGCAAGATACCTGGCTCTTCCCAGGTGGTGCAAAGGCAGAAGATTTATCTCAACCAGTGAGGGCAACCCTTTTGCCAAAAAACATACGGCCCGGATGTTTTCCTCGGAATCGTTATAACCCGGTATAACCGGTAATCTCAGGTAGACCGGAATTCCTCTATCTGATACATAACCAAGATTTTCCAGGATAGGACGGTTGGATTCCCCGGTATACTCTTTGTGTTTAGCCTCATCCATGTGTTTCACATCCCATAGAAATACATCCACATACGGAAGCACAGCTTTGATGTTTTCTCTGGAGGTAAACCCGCATGTATCCACACAGATATGGATGTTGTTTTTTTTAAGTTCCTGAAATAATTCCAAAAGGAAGTCCGTTCTCAGGAGGGGTTCGCCGCCTGAGACTGTGACGCCGCCGCCGGAATGTTTATAGGCCACAGCGTCCCGTATTACTACATCAACCAGTTCTTTCACAGAATATTGCTGTCCCAGGAATCTCAGCGCTTCTGTATAACAGGCGGAGGCGCACCTGCCGCAGTTATTACACAAACCCCGGTCTATGGCAATTTTTTCCCCGGTAACCGTTATTGCTCCGTTTCCACATACAGGAACACAGTTCCCGCACAATATACACCTGTTGGGAAATAAGGCAATTTCAGGGGTTTCTTTCTGCGATTCCGGGGTGGAACACCAGATGCAGCGTAAAGGGCACCCTTTGAACAGGATCAACGTGCGGATACCCGGGCCGTTATGCACAGTCATCCTGGAGATGTCAATCACCATCCGTTTTTTCAAAACTTTTTCGGATTCGTTTGACGGATCGCTATTTCTCACCAGGGTTCATCCCGAAAATCACCATCCTTGTTGCTCGGTTCTATTGATAATGTCCAGTTGCTGGTTGGGGCTCAGTTCAACAAAATAAGCAACATAGCTGGCTACCCGGATCAGCAGGTCCCTGTGTTTTTCCGGTTGTTTCATGGCATTACGCAACAGTTCCGCTGATATAATATTGAATTGAACATGGTAAAGCCCCAGTTCTTCACAGGTTCTGATAAAAGCCATAAATTTCTCCAGATCTGCATCCGTGGTAAATAGATTTGGGTTTAAACGGATGTTTATCAGACCGCTGAGAGCCCACCGGTGTGTAGGCAGTTTACTGAAGGATTTTATCACAGCCGTAGGACCGTTCCGGTCAACGCCCTGAACAGGAGAGCAGGTATCCGCTACCGGTTGAGGATGTTTACGCCCGTTAGGTGTAGCGCCGACTGCTTCTCCAAACTGCGTACTGGCTATTGCCACCAGGCCTCCTGCTAAATATCTACCTCCCCATTTGGGGATAAGATCTTTTCGCGAATTAAGCCAGTCTATAAGATCCGCCCAAACATCAGCTATCCAGATCGCCCAACCGTCGGCATAATCATCATCATTGCCATATTTAGGTACACCGTTGACGCAAATTTGCCTCAGGTTTTCATAACCTTCCCAATTGGCGTTCACCGCCTTAATGAGCTGGTCCCAGGTTATCTTATGATCCCGGTAGATCAGTTTATCTATAACACCCAGAGAATCCGCCGCATCTGCGATGCTGGCCAGCAGAAAACCGTACAGTGTATACCAGGCGCCTCCCTGGGTAATATCCCGCCCTCTATCAAGCGGTCCTTCGGCGAAAGCCGAACAAAAAGGCGCTGGATACCATTCGCTCTGGTTTTCTTTAAAAAGCTTTTCGGCTTTTGCCATATACTCTCCCCAGTAAAATACCTGTTTACGGTAGGCGTCTTTCACCTGTTCCATAGATTTGAATTGCCTGGGATCACCGGTTTCCGGCCCGATCTGCCTGCCGCATACTGCGCACTTGCCGTTACTTAGCACCAGTTCTACCCATTTGGAGGCCAGCGCGATCGCCTCGTAGGCATTATCCATGGTGATATAAGGTAAACCTATCTCAGAACACCCGGCGACAGCAAATTGCCGCCAGTCTTCTATATTCAAATCAGGATAGGCCTTGGCCGCCATCTGGATTCCTTTGCGGTCACCAATGAATTTCGGATACCCCAGACCCAGACGGATAAGTTCAGCCGCCTTTTTCAGGTATTTATCAGGAGTGCCTTTCCACACTCTCATGGCAAATTCCGGTTGATTTAACCGCAAATGTTCCATGGCTTCCAGAACCAGCAGGGTGACTTCATTACAGGCATCTTCGCCTTTGCTGGTCTGTCCGCCAATCACCATGGTCTGGGAGAGTCCCTGTCCGGTTGCCCACTGAGACCATTCATAATTAAGCGCCCAGGCCGTCTCGTTGAATTTCACAAAAAAACATTCCAGCAGTTCCAGGGCCTCCTCACGGGTCATTTTCTTCTCTTCTTCCACTGTTTTTTTGTAGAAGGGATAGAGGATCTGGTCGATACGGCCTAGAAAATGTACTGCGAAGGTGGCGTGTTCCATCCAGGCCAGGGTAAACAGGAACCAGATAGACTGTAACGCTTCCCACCAGTCCCTTGCAGGATGCTCCGGCACCCGGGTACATACCTCAGCGATGTGCTCCAGTTCCTTCTTCCGCTTGAAGTCATCTTCCTTAATAGCCATGTCATGGGCCAGTTCAGCATATCTGGAGAAATATTTCGTGGCTGCATCAAGCGTGATTAATACCGCTTGGTAAAACTGGCGTCTCTTTTTACGGTCAAACCGGTGATACGGCTGCTCGAGCTCCGCCACCTTCTCTGCAAACTCTTTCCTGACTTCTTTTATTCCTTTATAAAGGACTGTCTCGAAATTCAGGAACATATGCCCTGATTCTCTGGTCATCGATACATCGCCTATTATGGGAATATGCGGACATGATGAGACTCCGGGGGCAGTATGTTCGAGAATATCCCGATCAACATGTTTAAGATTGTATTCAAAAAGAGATAGATCTCCAGCTTTAACAGCAGGAATAATTTCTTCTTTCAGTTCTCTTCTCTCTTCGGGATGAATTAATATTTTATCATAAGGTCTTATGGCAAAGTCTTTAACAGGGTCATCCATTTCTTCTGCAATAGAAGGGATATTCGCAGTCGTAACAAAAGCAGAACGAGTTTTACTGCCCACGGTTCCCACAATAAGCTCATCCTCAAGGATCATGATGCTTTTTTCATTCAAAAATGTCTCAAGGAACCTGGCCCGCTGGATAATGGAAGGCTGATCTTTATACCGGTTGTGAGCTTTAAGTTCAGCACGTACGCGTTCAAGACAGATTTCCGCCTCTTTACGGACTCTTTCACGAGCCTTTTCAACCCGTGCCGAACGGACAGGGTGAAAAATTTCCTGCCATGAGCCCACATGGCTGATAGACTCGTTACCATATTCAATCGCCATCATCTACCTCCCCAGTGCAAGTACCTTTTCCGGTGGTGTAAATACAACAACTCTTCTCACGAAAATAGTGTTTTTTCCGGCAAGGCCGCCCCTTGCATAAGGCAAGAGGAACACAAGGCAGCAGCCTGGCAGCCAGCGGCCGTTTTTATCTTTCGGGTTTCCGGCGGCAAGCCAGAATAAAGGATTCTTGTGAAAATCTGTTACTCCCGAGTATGATACTAAATTAGTCCTTCGGCTTTAAGTTCATTAAGCGGCCTTGCCCTCTGTACTTCATCTACCAGTTGCGGATCAGGTTCAGGGAAAATCACAGGTCCGTTTTCACGGGAAGGCAGGAGTACGGTTGATATGTTTGGAGGCATAGTGGTTTCGCCGCGCTGGTTCTTGGCCCATGATTCAATATCTACACAATATCCGCTACCTTTATTGTACTTTTTTACTACCTTTCCTTCCAGAATAGTGATATCTCCCATCATATTGAAGGCTCTTTCATCTCCGCTCATTTTCCAGAGGAATCCTTCATCTCCTATCCAGTTGGTAAACAAGTTGCACATCCAGCTCATTCTTTGATTGCCGTAGTCATAGGCTCTTTCCACACCTATAGCCCTGGCAAATTGATCGAGATAATGTACCAATTCCGGGACATCGTCTTCACCGGTTTCCTCAACATGCTCTAAAACACCGGGATGTCTGGCTTCATAATTGAACTCAATCTTATGCGCCTTCAGATAAGGTGAACCGGCGCCCATGAGGAAGACAAGCTCGTCCCGCACACTCAAGGGCCCCTTGATGAGCGGGCCTAGGCGGTCTCCAACCTGAACATCTTCCCAGTACCTGGGGATATTGCCTCTGACTTCTTCGCGGTCATAAGCTTCGAGTATCCGCATCCAATCCTGCTTCGAATAAGTTTCCTTAGACCGGCCGCGGTTCTTTTTAGCGCTTCCGGCAGCACCTCTTTCAGCCCAGACAATGTGATAGAGCTCTTTACCCAGGATTTCCCGCGTTTCGGCATTTAAATAGACGATATCTCCATAATCTATATATATATTACTTTTGCCTGCCATCCGGCCTTCTTTTATTTTCATATCGCGTATGATTGCCACCGAGGTCAGTTTTGTCCCCGCTCGAACAGGTTTGTACCATTGCCAGTCCCCTCCGGAATACCATCCATGAATACCAGGTAATCCGCTGCCGGTTGCGGTCCATTGATGCGTATAAAGAAAAGTCCCCGGAGCAATAATACCTCCATAACGGGTCTTCCTGGCATAATCGGCATCCCTGAACAGCGGGTTGGTATCGCCAATTCCATCAACATAATGCCGTATAGTATCGGTTGTAGCCTCATCATTAAAATAAATCGCTGACGGAATAAACGGCTTGTTCATCCGGAAATTTCTTCTTTCCAGCATTTCTGGAGTTACCCGTCCGTATTCTGAAGATGGTTTATCATTGGATGGTTCTTTCTGATTCCTGACCCTCGGATGTTTTGCCCATTTTTTTTCATCAATCTTGGATATGTATTCTTCCAGCATTTCCAGCTCCTTGATTATCAATAGTTGCAGTAATGATTTTTAATAGGGGCCAGAATAGAACAAATGTTATTAATAATATTACATCACCTTGACAATATGATATCCGTATTATAGATTACTAACAGCGGTTTGAAAACCAACCGCGCTCAGCTTTTTTGTTTAGTTTCATACAATATGAATGATAAATTTCGGCTTAAGCCATATTACCAAAGCCGTTTTATCCCTCCGGAGCTGTACCAGTGGTAACGAATATTGATTTTGTCTCCTAACTTAACACGGCAGTTACACAGATCAGGAGTAAACAGTAAGTCATGCAGGCAGGCCCTCTGAGTCCTTACCGGGTTATTGATCTCACCGACGAAAACGGGTTACTCGGTGCGCGGATACTCGCTGACCTTGGTGCCGATGTGATCGTCATAGAACCTCCGGGGGGTAATCCCGCCCGTAGACTCGGCCCGTTCTACCATGATATTGCTCACCCGGAAAAGAGCCTGACCTGGTTTGTTTTAAACACCAATAAACGCAGCATTACTCTGAATATTAATACATCTGATGGAAGAAAAATACTTAAGGAACTGGTAAAAAGTGCTGATTTTCTCTTCGAATCCTATTCACCAGGCTATATGGGGAAGCTCGGACTCGGTTATGAAGATCTGAAGCAAATCAATCCCCATCTGGTCATGTCCTCAATTACCCCCTTTGGACAGACGGGGCCATGGCGTGATTACAAAGGCTCCGACCTTGTAGAAATGTCGCTGGGCGGCCTTGTATTTTTAAGCGGTGAACCAGGCATGGAACCGCTTCGCATTCCGGTACCTCAAATATATTTTCATGCCGGCTCCTGGGCAGCAGCCGGCGCCATGATGGCTTTTACCGGACGGCAAGCCAGTGGGACCGGGCAGCATGTTGATGTCTCCATGCTAGAGGCGGCAGCCTGGTCAAACTACAGTGCCGCAGAATGGTGGTCTTATTCGAAACTAATTCTAAAACGAGAAGGTACCTGGCGTCAACAGGGACTCTCCCGTATGAGGCTTATTTTTGATTGTAAGGATGGATATGTTTTACTCTTCCTTCTCGGCGGCACAATGGCAACCATTGGTGAATACAGGATGGTGGAATGGATGGAAGCAGAAGGCAAATGCCCTGACTGGCTGAGAGGATTTGAATGGGCAAAACTTGACGTGGCAAATGTAGAGCAGAAATTTTTTGACGATCTATCAAACGCCGTAGCTCCTTTTTTGCTTGATAAGACCAAAAAGGAGCTGTTTGACTGGGCAATGAAAAATGAGCTTTTTCTTGCCCCGGTTAATGATACCGGAGACCTGTTGGAAAACTCGCAACTGAAATACCGTAATTTCTGGGTAAAATTGGATCACGATGAATTGAAGGACTCAATTACTTACCCGGGACCTTTTGTGAAAATGAGTGAAACGCCCATTACTATCAGGCGCCGCGCGCCGCTTATCGGAGAGCATAACGTGGAAATCTACCAAAAAGAACTTGGGATTTCTAACAGCCAACTGATTGCTTTAAAACAGGCCGGAATTATCTGAATGGATGGAAATCTCCCTCTAAAAGATCTGAAAGTGCTGGAATTAACCCGCGTCATTGTTGGCCCGGGTGTTGCCAGGTTCTTAGGTAACGCCGGCGCTACGGTAGTACACGTTGAAAGCCGGAAACGGCTTGATTTTAATAGAACCTCCTACCCTTATAAGGATAATAAACCCGGCATCAATCGTGCTGCATATTTCAACCGCTATAATCCGGATAAACTGGGAATGAGCCTTGATCTCTCCAGGCCTCAAGGTCTGGTCCTCATGAAACAACTTGTGGCCTGGGCTGATGTCTTTATCGAGAGTAATGTCCCCGGAATGATCGATAAGTTCGGATTGGATTACGAAAACGTCAGGAATATAAATCCAGGTATTATTATGCTGAGCACCAATCAAATGGGCCGGGAGGGCCCCCTGGCACGCTATAAAGGTTTTGGCATACAGACAGCGGCTATGGCGGGGTATCACCTGATTACCGGTTATGGAGACGGCAGGCCAATGGGGCCTTTCGGCGCCTACACGGATATGGTTTCCATTCAGTGGCTGCTGGCAGCGCTGCTGGCTGCTATCGATTATCGAAGGAGGACCGGAAAAGGCCAGTATATTGATCATTCACAACTTGAAGCCGGAGTTCATTTCCTTGCGCCGGCTGTTTTGCAGTATACCGCCAACAGAGATAAAATGACCCAGTCAGGCAACAGAGAAGCCTGTGCAGCCCCGCACGGATGTTATCGGTGTAAAGGCAACGATCGGTGGTGCGCTATTACAGTCTATACAGATGATGAATGGAGAGCTTTTTGTCAGGTGCTGGGAAATCCGGCATGGACGCAGAATTCCGTTTTCTCAACGCTGGTAGGGCGCAAAGAAAACGAAGATAAGCTTGATCATTTGATCGAAGAATGGACCTTACAATTTTCTCCTGAAAATGTGGCGGAAATGATGCAAAAAGCTGGAGTTGCCGCAGGGGTTGTCTCAAATGGAGAAGACCTGAGCAAAAATCCTCAACTTGCAGCCCGGAATTTTTATCCTGTTCTGGATCACACGGAAATCGGCCCGGCGCAATTCAGCAATCCTCCCTTCAAACTTTCAGAATCTCCGGTAGAGGTAAGAAAAGCGTCGCCCTGTTTGGGGGAACATACCGAATACATCTGCCGGGAAATCCTGGGCATATCTGACGAAGAGTTCATTGACCTGCTGAAAAGCGGAGCCCTTGAATAAATTCAATAAGTCATACCTTACCCTTCATTCACCAGTAAACGAAGTTAAACAAACCTCAGTGTTTTCACCTGATTGGTGGATCGGCTTCGAAACTGTTTGAAAACATCTGATGGGGGGTTTCTGGAATACTAAATTATTATAATATTGCAATTAACAGACGTATACGATATCATATCAGATATTAAAAGTTAAAATACCTGCGTCAACGGAGTAAGTAATGGGATCAAAATATGATGCCATAGTACACTTTATGAACGAATATGTCAGGGCATACAGCGAATACGGTCAACTGGCTGAAACCCATGATTTAATGAACAGGTTCTATGCCCCGGAGCTTTCATTCGATGACATGGTGACCAGCCGTGAGCAGTGGTATAAAACCTGTCTCAGCCATACCGGTATCCAGGATAAATTAACGCTGGAACACCTGTTCATTGATGAGCATCAGAACGAAGCCGGTGCCTTACTTACCGCACAGGCTATTGAAAGATCAACCGGTAAAATACTGCTTGAAATAAAAATGAACACCCTGTACAACCTTAAAGTCGATGAAAACGGGGATTTAAAGATAACCAGGGCAAGAGTATTTCTTGAAACTCATCCTCAAAAAGTAGCCAAATTATGTCAGATTTACGGGATGAAATTTAACAATATTTAATTAATTTGAATCTGGGAGTTTAATATGTTAAGCGAAAAAATCAGCGTACTGAACCCTAGAGGAGCTGCCCCGCCGGTACATATGGTCCCCATGGCGTCCCGGCTTGATACCCTGAAAGGTAAAACCATATACATTGTAGACATGAACTTCCCACTAACCCACCAGTTTTGGGTGGAAATGCAGGCTTTGCTCTCCGCAAGATACCCTGAAACCACCTTCGAACTCAGGGTTAAAACCGGGACTTACTTTAAAAATGACCCGGCCCTGTGGGCTGAAATAAAAGAAAAAGGTAATGGGGTTATCATAGGTATAGGTCAACTTGATACCTGTGCGCCATCGGTCATTATTTTCTGTTCCATACTGGAAAGTATGGGATTACCCACAGCCCCTGTGATTACCTGTGTTTTCCCTGACCTGGTAAGGAAATTTGCCTGGAAAAAAGGAATACCCGGCCTGAGATTTACTTTCGTTCCTCATCCTTTTGCCAACAGACCCGTTGAAGTCTACCGTAAATACCTTAAAGGTGACGACCCGATAAATGCTCGGCCTGTTATTTCGGGAATAATCGACGCTTTAACCAGACCGACATCTGAGGAAGAGAAGAAAACAGGGACCATAGAAAGGGCAATGCCGCGGTTACTTGGGCCTGATACAATTGAGAATCTGGAGCAACTCTTTCTGGAAAAGGGGTGGACCGACGGACTTCCAATAATACTTCCTACTGAAGAAAGAGTTGCAGAGATGCTCAAGGGAACGAGTCACAAACCTGAGGAAATTATCGGGAAAATGCAACCTATTCCTCCTAATGAATGGTGGGATCAGTCACTTAGACAACTGGGTTCCAGCGCCAGAGGAGCGGAAACAGGTAATTCACCTGTTGTCATGCAGCCTTCTCCGCCTCATGAAGCCTGGGAGTTCACTGTAGAACATGTTGCTATCAATGCTGTCATGGCAGGAGCCAGGAAAGAACATTTACCTGTAATACTGGCCATAGCCTCCACCGGTGTAACCTCACTTTTCAGCTCCGCAACCTCCATGTGCCGGATGGTGGTCGTAAACGGACCCGTCCGCCATGAAGCAAAGATGAATTCTGGGCTGAGCACCCTTGGCCCGTTCAACCAGGCTAACGCTGTCATTGGGAGGGCCTGGACGCTTATATCCAAGAATCTCGGCGGAGCAATACTCGGTGAATCCTATCTGGGAGATCTGGGGAATAATACCAATTACAATAACCTGTGCTGTGCCGAGAATGAAGAGGCTTTGCCTGCCGGATGGGCGCCTTTTCATGTACAGAAGGGATTTAAGGTAGATGAAAGCTGTGTCAGTATACTGGGCGGATGGAGTCTTCTGAACTACGCTGCCTACAAACCTTACCCGCATCATGAAATAATGAAGGAACAACTGGTTAGCTTCGAAACCAGCGGAGCCGGTACACATCACACTTTAAACTACCATCCGGGAACTCAGGCCACATTTCTCGTCAGCCCGATAACAGCCAGCGATTTAAAAAATGAGGGGTTCGAAAGCAAGGAAAAACTTGGTGAATGGATCAAAGAACATGCCTTTATGTCTGCCTGGACCTACTGGGCTGCTATGCCGGCCCACCTTGATGCTGCTAAAGCAGGAATTGAGCCGTTTGCATCCTGGCTTAAACTTCCACCGGAAGGAAAAACCACCTATCCGCTCATTACAAAGAATTCACCTGTTGAGATACTCGTTATCGGCGGGGGGACTGATGCATTCTGGTTGGCAGGTGACTTCCGGTGCATGGCGAATGCTTCAGTGGATAAATGGAGATAAATTCTGTCACTTACTAAGAAATAATTGGAATTTTCCAATAAAAGGAGAGAAAAATGGCACTGGAATTCACCAAAACAGAAGCCAAACAATGGGCCAAGAAAAATTTGAGGGGACTCGAGGGCGTTATTCATGCCTCCTACACACCAGACCTTTCCGGACTGGACGAAGAAGGAATCAGATGGGATGTCCAGTATCTGATAGCCAACAAACTTTCCTGTATCCTGTGCGCTGTTGAGGCCAGTGCAATGACCTTTGAAGAGCGTAAGCAATTTGTTAAAACCGTTTGTGACGAAGCAAAAGGCAAGATCCATGTTTCCATGACCATCCTCCAGAATACTGTTGAAGAGGACATCGAAATGCTGCACCATTTCGAGAAGGTTGGGGGGTCATTTGCTTTGATCGGCCACCCTGTTCAATTTTATCCCAGGTCTGAAGAGGAACTTTACCGGCAGTACAGATTGATGTGTAACGAAACTAATTTGTGTGTAAATTTTTACGCCGGAAGACTTCACCTTAAACATATGCATCCAAGCTATTTTCCGTTAACTGTTCTTGATAAAATAGCCGATATCCCTAATGTTGTAGGCATGAAGCTCTGCGGAGGCGGTCCCATCGGTTTCATGGTTGAATCTTTCCGGATCATTGGAGACAGAGTACTGGTAAATGACCCCATGACTGCCAACTGGCCCATCACCATCCCGCAATACGGACAACAATGGGCGGGCGCTGGCCCTTATGATGTGTCTCAAACCCCGGACAACCCGAAAATGGTCAATATGTTTAATCTGTTCGTCAACGGCAAAATGGATGAGGCTATGGCTATGTACTGGGAACATATGAGCGCTTTGCCGGCTGGTGTTTCGATCGGGGGAAGTTCGGATTCCTATTTTAATACAGGTATAGTCAGTGCTTTGCCCGATAAGTATGCACAATGGCTGCTAGGAGGTAACGGCGGCATGGTCAGACAGCCGATGGGACAAAGACTGTATGATTATCAAAAGGACGGGATCAGAGCACGGTTGAAAGGACTCGGTGTGCCTCTTCGTGAAAATGAGGAGGAGTTTTTCGTTGGCAGGGTAAACTACTCGAAAGGCGCCAGACTGAAACAGTACTAGCAGGTTTCCACAATAAAATGATCGAAAAAACGATAAAGTCGGATATCGAAAAAGGAGAGTAAAATGCCTTTAGAGTTTACCAGAATGGAAGCGAAAGCCTGGGCGCGAAAGAATTACCACGGGCTGGACGGGGCAGTTGCTCCTTCATTTACCCCTGATCTATCAGAACTGGATGAAGAAGGTATCAGGTGGGATGTACAACACAATATTCGCAAGGGTATGTTCAGCGTCCTTTGTGAAACCATGATCGCTGTGATGACATTCGAAGAACGAAAGAAATTCATGGAAATCGTTTGTGATGAGGCAAAGGGAAAAATATTGGTATCAGTGACAGCAGGGATCGATGACATCGAGCAGGATATCGAGTTACTGAGGCACTTTGAGAAGGTAGGCGGTACTCACGTCCTGTTCGGCTACCCGGCAAACTTCTTCCCCAGGAATGAGGAGGAGATTTTTCAGATAACAAAAAAAATATGTGACTCCGTAAATCTGTGTATCGACCTCTGGCCCAAACCTATCTTCGATTTCGGCAGATTTCACCCGAGCCAGTTCAATCCATACCTCGTAGCCCGGATAGCCGAGATACCGAATGTAGTTGCGGCCAAGGTCTATATCGCCGATGGTTATGGAAAAATGGCCCAAATTCACCACCTCGTGGGTGACTTGATTTTACAGCAATCCGGTGAACCTGAAGAATGGCCGATAACCATACCCAAGTACCACCAGCAGTGGGCAGGGCCAGGTAAATATGTGATCTATGACGGGGAAAATTTCACTGAAAGCCGCATAGTTAAATTGTTCAACCTGTTCAGACAAGGTGAGTTTGATAAAGCCATGGACCTCTACTGGGAACTATCTCCGGTTCATATGAATGCCATGAAAGTAGGCCTGTATCAGAGCGGCGGCGGGTATTTGGGCATTAAATACCTGGACTGGCTGGCCGGCGGCAACGGCGGGATATTCAGACAGCCGGGCAGCCGAATTCCCTTTAAAGCCAGGGAAGCCATGCGGGCAGGTTTAAGAGCCATCGGTGTAACCCCCCGTGAAGACGACGAAGAATTCTGGGTAGGCAGGGTAAATTATGCCAGGGGAGTACGGCCGAGAAAATAACCCGGCAATCAAATTCAAAGTGAAGGAAAGGAGGCAATCAGGGAGCATCTTATTGACCTCAGTCCGTTAGTACTTTCCTGGTTGCCGTTTTTCCTGGCCTGCTAACCTGAATATTTGAAATAAACCTTTTGCCCTTTCAGCAATCTGGCTGACGGATATGAACTCTATAAAATAACCACCGGCTTATTTTATTGTCCTGACTTTGTCAATGTGGCTCCTTTAATCAGCTTTGTCCTGTGGGCTGTACGGTAATATGACATACCGAAAGAATAACCCGGTATGCTGCCGGACACGATGATATGAATGTCTTCCGGGTTTACGACAGGAACCTTTCCTCCTGGTTTAAGAGATTCTTTAATTACCGGCAGTCGATTTTCAGGAATGGCATCATGTGGGAAAAAAATATCTAATTCGGGAGCTTTGGTATTGATTCTTTCCATTATCCCTTTTATTTCCTGTTCAGTTAGTTCTTCGTAAGGTACTTTAGTGCTCTCATATAAATAATCCCGCAGGCTTTGCTTTCTATCATAACCCAGGCGCTGTAACATGATAGCCAGTTCAGGATGAATGACAATAATATGTTTTCTAAGATGAGCGGCAGGGTTAGCCACGCCGACTTTGTATTGGGCAAACGTTCGCCGGTCACCGGCAACGTCTTTTACGATGTTGCTCAGGACCGCTTTTACATCCCATGGTTCAACCACTCCTCCACCGTAAATCCTGATACCTGTACCACCCCCGCTGGCAACGGTGGACACCGTAACACAACTGTCTTCCGGCTGGTATCCCAGACCTGCATTAAATGTTTCCCACGGACTTTGTTCCATGTTTTCGGCGAAAGTATAAAAGGTGTGAGATGACGGGCGGCCAATCAGAGCCATATCTATTTCTCCCGGCCACAGGTAGCCTATATTTATCAGACTTAATCTGACAGCGCGACCGATGGTATTGTTTGCCTGCCAGCCGTGACCTAATAAACCTACTCCAGAATTCATATTGATTTCTCTGGCAATAGGCCCGCTTATCATTATCATAAGGGTGAAGGAGCCTTCTGAACTCATCATGTGAGTAAAAGTACTATCTTCAATCAGGCATTCCATGGCAGATATGATCACGGGTAAATACTCAGGCTTCGCCCCTGCCATTACCGCATTAATAGCTATCTTTTCAACAGTGGCGGCGCCATTTCGATAAGGCACCCGGCCTAATACTTCGGTGGGAGCACGCCTGGTACCTGTTAACATCCGCTTAACAGCCTCCTGGGTTGGAGGAATCAGGGGCAATCCATCGCCCCAGTGGTTGTCAAGATAAACCTGGTTAAATAAATCCAGGGCAGACTCAATGCTCTCCGCATTGATTTCCACAGGCCCGGCCGGTTTATTCTGGATTCTCAGTACTGCGTTTTTCTCTTCTTTATCTAAAGGACGGACTAACGCATCAATGATCTGGTCAATAGACGCTTTGGCAACAGGCCTGATTTTTTCTACACTCGACCGGTTCGGGTAATAATCAATCGAAGGAAGGCTGACTATACGTAATGCGGGCATGCCTGCATCTATAGCCGACATTTTAGCCGTGTGAATAGCATTGTCACCTACCACGAAAACGCCGGGTTTGCCGAGTTTTTCCAGTGCTACTACCTGCCGGCACTGGATCCACCCTCCCATCCCGTTATCGCCTACGCCGTAGATAAAAGTATCCATTTCCTTTTTCGCCTTCTCTGCCGCCTCAGCATCTCCCCAGACAAGCCGGAAAGTCGTCGCCGTTGGATATCTTTCTTTCAGCAGTTCTTCAATAGCGATACAGAAATTATCTCCGCCTTTCTTACCATCCCAAATTATGGCAATCTTCTTGCCGGCCAAATCATCCACGCGCGGGTTTATTTGCCCTGAAAGTGTAGGAACTTCAACAGTACCCTGAGGATTTAAGCACTGTAAAGATATTTTTTGATTCATTTTTTTAACTCTCCTCGCTTTAAATATTTAAATATATATTCAACGTCACAGGCCAGGAACCATGAAATTTCTTGCGGGTTTGTCGTTCAATTAATAAAATCCTTTATTAATAATTATCTCCAATATATAATATCGGAAATCTTTATTCTTTATATAACTCAATGTTTTTACCGAAGTCACTATAATAATCCGGCGTCAGGGCAATTGGATGAAAGAGTACCGGCTTGGCAATACGTTTAAAGGTCAATGGAGTGTGAACCAGACCAGCCGGGATATAGACTACGGTTGCCTTTTCAATCAGACAAACTTCACCTTCTTTCCCCATAGATAATTCGATTGTAGCATCAAAGTCAAATATGTCCTCCAGGTTTCCGCCTAAAAAGCAAAGGAATTCATCGAATTTATGGGAATGCGGTATCCGGTCGAACAGCATGGGCTTTTTAATATATCTCCATGCCATGGAAAAAGCGGCCTGTGAGCCGAAATGAAGCCGGCTGTCTACATAAGCACTCGGATTGGACATTTCAATTTTGGGTTTATTTCTTAAGGCTGGTTCAGTTAAAAAATATCTGGCGTACTTGCTCTCCTGCATTTCTAACTCCTTAAAAATAAAATTTACAGGGCTTAGCAGTGTCACCCAGGCGAAAATAGAAGACGCTGTTAATTCGGACTAAAGAAAAAAGCAGATAGAAATTAGAGTCCCAGTGCGGGAAAATAATATTGTTGCAGAGCTGTCAACAATTACCCCGGTTGGTTCTAATCCTTTTTCTTTTCCACTCGCACCGCACAGTACTTCAGTTCCGGAGTCCCCGCCAGGGGGTCCAGGGCGTCATTCGTAAGAGCGTTAGTGGGGCTTTCCCCGAAATGGAAAGTCATAGCCACCAGGCCCGGGGGTGAGACCTCTGTGACCCGGGCTTTAGCCGTTACTTCACCTCGTCGTGAAGTAACCCTGACCATATCTCCTTCAGAAATACCCAGTTTCAGGGCGTCCTGCGGGTTGATCTCCACCAGTTCTTCTTTGCGTAGGAAGTTCAGTCCGGCTACCCGGCGGGTCATGGTGCCCGTATGATAGTGGAAGATGCTGCGCTCAGTGGTAAGCACCAGGGGATACTCTTCATCCGGCAACTCAGACGGAGGCCGGTAGCTTAATGGCATAAAATGCCCTCTACCGCGGGTAAAAGTCAGGGTATGCAAAATAGGGGATCCGGGATGTTCAGGGGTTGGACAGGGCCACTGGAGGCCGCCCTTTTCCAGCCGCTCATAAGTAATACCAGCCATGCTGGGCGTCAGGCTTCTCATCTCCTCCCAGATCTGGGAAGGATGAGTATATTCAAACCCCGGCTGTCCCATTTTACGGGCCAGCAGGCAGGTGATCTCCCAGTCCGGTTTGGCTTCTCCCGGAGGCTCCACTGCTTTGCGGATGCGCTGGACGCGTCGCTCAGTATTGGTAAAGGTGCCATCGTCTGCGGCAAAACCGGCTGCCGGCAGCACTACGTGCGCCAGTTTGGCGGTTTCACTGAGAAAAATTTCCTGCACTACCAGGAACTCCAGGTTTTTTAAAGCCTGTACCGTGTGATGCATATTGGGTTCGCTGAGCACAGGGTCTTCACCGATCAAATAAAGGGCCTTGATCTCTTTCTGAAAGGCTGCCTGATAAATATGCGTTAAAAACCTGCCCGGCGCTGGGTTCAATTTGCAGCTCCAGGCTTTTTCAAACTTGGCCCGGACCTCCGGATTGTCCACTGCCTGGTAGCCGGGGAAGGTACCCGGCAGAGCGCCCATATCACAGGCGCCCTGAACATTGTTCTGGCCTCTCAATGGATTCACACCTGCGCCGGGTTTGCCCATATTGCCGGTCAACATGGCCAGGTTAGCCAGGGCCATCACTCCATCCGTACCGTGCGTATGTTCAGTAATTCCCAGCGTATATAGAATGGAAGACGGCTTGCTGGAAGCATAAAGGACGGCAGCTCTGATGATATCCGCCTGCGGTACGCCGGTGACCTCTTCAACCTTATCCAGCGGAAATGCCGCCAGCGAGGATTTAAATTGCTCAAAATTCTCACATCTTTTGGCTATAAAATCCTCATCCTGTAGACCTTTCTCCAGGATCACCCGCATGATTCCCATCAATAAAGGTACATCGGTCCCCGGACGAAGGCGCAGCCAGAGATCTGCGTACATGCTCAGGGCTATCTCACGGGGGTTTATTACAATCAGCCGGGCGCCTTTCTGCACCGCCTGTTTAACTTTAAATCCGATAACAGGATGAGCTGAGGTGGTATTGCTGCCGATGGAAATAATACAGGCTGCCTCAGCAATATCACCGATGGAGTTGCTCATTGCCCCGCTGCCGAAGGAAGTGGTCAGACCGACCACAGAAGGAGCATGTCATATACGGGCACAGTTATCGATATGGTTGGTGCCCAGCACCGCACGTCCGAATTTCTGGGCTACATAAACATCCTCATTACTGGTGCGGGATGAAGGTATGACTGCCAGTTCATCCGGTGAATATTTTTTTAAATTAGCGGCAATCAGGTCCAGAGCTTCATCCCAGCCGGCTTTCTCCAGCCTTCCGTTTTTCCTGATTAAAGGAGTAGTCAGTCTCTCGGGAGAGTGGACTTGTTCGGCAATGCCGAAGCGACCCTTGACACACAGCCAGCCCTGGTTGACGCCTTCCGGATTACCCTGGACGGACACGATTTTCCCTGCCCGTGTACCCAGAATCATACCGCAGCCTACTCCACAGTAGGTACAGGTGGTTTTCACCAGGTCCACGGGAGGCAGGTATGTTTTAAGGTACAGGGCTCCGGTAGGACAATGCGCCACGCATTCGCCGCAGGACTGGCAGGAAGACTCCATCAACAGGCGGTCTCCGGCAGTGGAAACTTTCGTGGCATAACCTCGGTTGGCCATATCAATAGCGCTGATACAGGTTATTTCATTACAGGTACGGGTGCACCTGGCGCATAAAATGCATTTATTGCGGTCAAGGCTGAAAAAGGGATTGCTGTCATCCAGGGGATAATCGCGCACACTCCTGGGAAGGCGGATCTGCGTAAGGCCCAGGTAAGCAGCTACCTTCTGCAGCTCGCAGCGCCCGTTGGAAGAGCAGGTCAGGCAGTCCAGAGGATGTTCTGCGATCAGCAGTTCCACTGCCAGACGGCGGGCATCATCCACAGCCGGGGTTTCGGTGCGTACCACCATACCATCCGCCGCCGGGGTAGTACAGGAGGTAGTCAGTCCGCGCATTCCTTCAATTTCCACCAGGCAAACACGGCAGCCGCCGTAGGGCTTAAGGTCCGGATGATAGCACAGGGACGGGATATAAACGCCGGCAGACTGCGCAGCTTCCAGCACGGTCAGCCCCTGGTCAACTTTTACTGAATGCCCATTAATGGAAAGATTGATTTTAGCCATGTTTAACCCTGTCCTGTATTACTCTTTGATTATTAAGCTGTGCGATAAAGACTTGAGATTTATTTTTGTTTAATGCCCGGTTCTCGCAGAATAAAATGTTATATCTAAATAATACCATTTTACCCTGAATTATGCCTACTTAAGATCATAAGCGCCCCAGACAGGCACCTTGCGGGCAGCAGCGCCCGGCTCGGAAACTGAGGTGGAGCGACCTTTAATGTATTCAGGCGGCCTGACGATTTCATAATGTATAGCGTTGTGTTTGCAGCCGATGATGCACAGACCGCATCCCTTGCACTTTTCTTTATCAATGTAAGCCTTCAACTTTTTTGATCCGCTGGTCTGCTTCATATCCACAGCTTCAAACGGGCATTTCTCCATGCAGTCCTGACAGCCTTTGCATTTATCTTCATTAACCACTGCCAGGAAGCGGTTGGGCGTCATCAGATCATATCTCCTGGAGCGGGTAATGGGGAAAAGGTTCTCACAGCAGCAGTTACAGCAATAGCAATCGCCCCAGTGGACTAACCCTGACTCCTCAGCTTCCCGGGCTGCATCCAGGGCTTCCGCCAGGGTAACCTCTTTAAGCAGGCGGCCCGGCTGGTTGAGATAATACTCCCCTCTCGGCCGGTCAAAACAGGCAAAGCAGGTCATCATGGGATGCTGGCAGATACCCCACACTATGCGGCAGCCGCAGGGGGCCAGGATTCTCCTTTTGGCGTCTTTGATCCTCTGTTTGAAGTTCTCTTCAGGCAGTATGTCTTCCGGCCTGAGGTTAGGGCTGCGTTCCAGCGCTCCAATAGCCGGCCAGATCGGCAGGTTCCTTCCTGCGGTCTTAATCATCTGTTCAGTGTGTTCCAGGAACATGTAAGACCATTCGTTACGGAAAAAATCATTCCAGAGCTCTTTGACCTTTTTCGGAATGGCATTCGGGCCGCTGTGAGGGGCGGTATCGGCCACCGACTCATGGTGATATGCCAGCAGAGTGGTATGAAAGGCATACTGGGTCAAACCGCGGGTCAGCGCTCCCTTGTCAATCAGGTCGTTCAGCATTCTGGAGACGTCTCGCTCAGGAATATTCAGCCTGGCGGACAGCTCCTGGCAGGTAGCCGGCACAAAAAGCTCACGGCAGATGCGGGCTTCGTCCGGGGTAAATGAGGCATCAAGTATCTTTATGAAACGTTCGGAGTTGGGAACGCCCAGCCTGGCTGCCAGATCGGCATACACATTCGCATCATTCATGAATTTGCTCCTTATTTTTCAGCTTTCAGTAATCAGCGTTCAGACACTATTTTCCAGAATCAAGCCTTAAGGACTTTTTTCCACCACCCTGTGACTTAATGCTGATACCTGAAATAGAAGGTTTTTTGTAACACTACAATAATCAGACAAATAAGTCAAAAAGCTGCCTGGCCAAACGGCCAGTGAGATTCTGTTCCTTTGACCATTGCTAAAAATTTGAGAAAAGAATAAGTTTACAATAAATAGAAAAATAATCAGGAGGTTGAAAAATGGCAAACAATAAAGGCGGCGCCGTAGCCGGTATTGGCGGCGCATTCTGGTTTGCGGGCTGGTTATTCAGCATTTCATATTGCGGCCTGGTCTGGTGGAAGATCATTCTGGGCATCGTAGTCTGGCCTTTCTTTATGGGGCAAACGCTCGGATAAGACTATTCTTCCCGCCAGTTCCAGTTCATGCCTCCTTTAAAGACCTGGGAATTCATTTCATTGCTGATAAAGAGGTTGGCATCCGGGAATTGTTTTACCATGGCATAATAAAAGCCTGCCACATCCTGAGTTTTAGCCAGGGTTTCCTCAGTCGCCAGGAGGTATTCCCTGGTAAAGGCGCAGGAACCGGTGTCAAAAGGCAGCCCTGGTTTCTGATGGCCGGGAATGATGATCTCCGCGCCCATTTTTTCCAGGCGGTTGATAGCCTGAATCCATTCCCGGCGCTCCCCGGCTGTGACCTCGCAGGTGAAAGGGTGGGCCTGGTTAAAAAGGACATCGCTGCCGTAGAGGGTACTGATGGAAGGGATCCAGACCACTGTATTGTATTTCAGATCACCCATTACCTGCGGCATAATTTCAATACGCTGTCCTTCCAGCTCAAGGTAGCTCTCGGTCAGAGGATCGATCCTGACCTCTTTACGTGGGACATTGGTAGGTCCTATCACTGATTCCCAGTGGGCAATTTTACCAAAGAACTGCCTGTTAATGGTACGGGCCACTTCCGGCAGTGCGGTTACGCGGGCCTGAGGAAAAGCTTCAGCTATATGTCCCAGGCCGAAATAGTGGTCGGGATGAGCATGAGTTACATAAATGGTTTTCAGGCGTTTGCCGCTTTCCATTATCTCCGCAGCCACCCGGTAGGCGTTGGACAGCGTCCATTGAGTATCTATTAACACAGCCTCATTCTTTCCGGTCACCAATACAGAGGCAACTTCAAAACCTTTTTCATCGCTGAAATAGACCTGTGTGGAAAGTGCGCCGGGGCGCTGCGGGTTATACCTGATTTCCATCTTATTTACCTCCACCCCAGTTCAGTCCTGCGCTGCTCACTGCGGCGCCGTTAACATCCACAACGGAGGCGCCTCCATCTATCACCATAACAGCCCCGGTAGTAAAGGCAGACTCGTCGCTGGCCAGGTAAGCGCAGATACCGGTCACTTCATCCGGAGAGGCAGCCCTGCGCAATGGTGAAAAGGAGGTCATTTTTAGCAAAGCGCCGCTGATGTCCGTTTTCAGAGCTTCCGCCAGGGGTGTCATGGAATGCTCCAGCATGCTGGTCCTGATGGCGCCAGGACAGACCGCATTGCAGCGGATTTTAGCAGGTCCGTAATCCAGGGCCGCCTGCTGTGTCAGCATGATCAGCCCGGCCTTAGTAGAACAATAGGCCGGCATGGCGGGTATGCAACGGAGACCGGCCAGAGAGGCAATGTTGATGATGGAACCGCCGCCGTTTTTGATCAAAAAAGGTATAGCGGCTTTCATCATGAAAAAAGGCCCGGTCAGATTGATATCTACCACCTTTTTCCATATTTCCGGATCCATTTCCACAATAGTCCCCGGCGGATCGATCCCGGCATTATTGACCAGCACATCCAGCTTCCCCCCGAAATCTACAGCCTTCTTTACCATTTTCTGGGCGTCTTCCAATATGGCTACATCACCCGCACAGACAGCAGCCGAGCCGGCCGGCAAAGATGCAGCTACCTGTTCCAGCAACTGAAGTCGCCGGCCTGTCAGACAAACCCTGGCGCCATCAGCCACGAACCTGGCGGCTATGGCTGCGCCGATGCCGGTGCCGCCTCCGGTAATAAGCGCTATTTTTCCTTTCAAGTCCATCTTAAAACTCCTTCCGGTAATCATTTCAGTGAAAGACGAGAACCCATTATTATTAAAGCTAAGATCAAACCTCAAAAATCAAATACACTGAGAAAACTAAAGTTTTAACCTCTGTGTCTGCCCCGCATCCCTGTTCCGGTCAATATAATATGCCTAAATGATCTCTTTCAATATTGTAGTACATTCTTCTGAGAATGTTTTGATATATGACTCCATATCACTCAGATGCTGCTGTATCAATTCTCGCTCTATACCGGCTGGCGCATATACAGTAAAAAATACATTTTGGGTTGACGCCTCTACACTGGTACGCAGATCAGGGCCCCTTAAAATACTGGAGATTATTCCTGCGGTATCTGTCACCATGAAATCGCCGGGTATAGTAACCACGTTCTTTCCGTTTAAAGCCGTGTAGCTTTCTCCTGCGGCCGCCTTCAAGCTCAGGGGCATGCTGGTTTTATCCAGATCATGCACGGCGGTCAAAAGCATATTTTTCATCTCAGCCATAAACATCACATCAACCAGCGGGGAGGTTTCCGGCATGGACTTACCATGAATAATGGATTCCAGTTGCAGTTGCACATGATAGGTGTAGCCGTACTTTTTATAATATGCCACATAAACATCCAGCGGATGTATTGTTTTCAGCTCCTTACGCTCAATATGGGCATATTTGTCTCTGAGAGCCTGGGTGAGATCACGTTTGATGGCTGCCAGCTTTTCGCCGGCGCCTCCATTGTGTATGTTATGTATTACAAGGATGCCCATTGAGCATTTCACAGGGCTGGTTTCTAACCAGCTTTTTATCTCAAACAAAGTTTCCTTCCTTATTTCAAAAATAATCCGTTTCTCGGAACCATCTTCTTGCCCGTACTTCCGGCGTTAAAAGATCCCGGGAGAGCGACCGCAATATCCGAACCGACGGAGCCAGTTCAGGCCCCCCTGCGCCTGAATGCCGGACCAGCTCCGGCATCTATTGATCGAATGCATAAACAGGGTTGACCAGCAGGGTCATCCTTCAAACACTGCTGAAAGTATAATAGATGACCTAAGGCACCTCCTTTATGTATTACGGTTTACGCCTGTGAGCATTTACATCAATTACGGATTGGTTTTATTGCTCTTATAACTGGACGCCATGAGCAGGTGTCCGAAGTAAAAAGGCCGGTCTACTTTCCTGACGTACATCGGGCAATGCTGGACTCCGGCAGGCAGGCAGACAATAGCAGAAGTGGTTATAATCTGCTTCTCCCAGTCTTCTCCCAGGGCAAGCTCTACTTCCCCTCCCAGGTCAGAGGTGTGTTCGGGGTCAGTGGAGATGAAAAACAGCAGTTCATCGCAATCGTGTTTATGCGGCGGGTCAGCCAGGACATGCGGCGCTAAAACACCCACAAAATTGAAATTGCATTCCAGCTTCTGGAAACCTGACATTAATTCTTCGCTGAGGCCAAAGGTCTGTACCTGGGTGGGTTTTTTAGGCGGTATGGTACTTTTGGGTTCTTTCAGGACATATTTCCCGTATTTATTATCAGCCATATCTTAAATTCTCCTTATTAACAGTTTGATATCTCATCACTCAAAATACCGGCTACCAGTCACTCGCGGCTTGATTCCGGACATAGTCAGGAAAGGCCCTTAATTACTGGCCTAAACTGCCGGTATTTTAATATATTCAGGGGCAGTATAAATATGGCAGAACAGGATGGTTTTACTGATTTTGGTGAAGTTGATCGGGCCGTGGACGAGTCCCTTCGGGATGCAGACCACTGTGGGGCTGGTGATGACCTGTTTTTCACCTTCCTGTCCCAGTGAAACCTCCACTTCAGCGCCGAAATCCAGCGCATTGGTAGGATCGCGTGAAAAGAAGCACAGAAACTCATCAAAGTCGTGTGAATGCGGCTGTTCTTCCCAGAGGACCGGCTGTGAAATGAAATTCCATTTCAGGCGGTGTTTTATTCCTGACCAGTCCTTCGATCCTTCCAGGGTTACGGTTGTTACGGCAGAATTTTTTGCGCGTTCGTCTTCTCTGATTTTTCTGAGGATATATTTGCCGTGTTTAGTCTCTACCATAATCTGCTTTCCTCCTCTGGTTGTATTTATTTTTACTGGTTTTTATTAAAATTTATTCAAAATAACCCCCTAAAAAGGTAAATCCGGATGATTCCAATATAATCCAGTTGATGAAATGAATGACCCTTGACTTAAGGCAGAATTGTCCCCATATCCTGAGGTATATGCATTACTTTTTAAGCCTGGTTAAAAAATAAAAAGGTTCCTTTTAGCTTACTGCGATGTTCGTTAAAGGTGATTATAGTCTTTTCAGGCGATGAGGGCAATATGCTGGTTTTGAAATTAAAGCTTATGGTCCGTAAATAAGGTTATATACGGCAGGATCGCCGGCGGCCGTTTTTAATTTTCAGGGCGCCCCTGCGCAGGCGGGGAATTCCCGTGCAGGGGCGCTTTTTATAAGTGCCAGCGGACGGCTGGTCCGGAGGATGGTTACTTGAATTTATCATGCATTCGCTGCATCCACGGTGGGATCCTTATTTCCTCAGACTTAATATCTTCAGAGTAGAAAGGTTTGATATCCAGAACCGGGCTGCCATCCAGGGCATCCAGACCGGTTACCCTGAGGATATTGCCCTGCCGTCCCAGCAGTTTTACCACAGTGATGAGAATGCTATTGGGACGCGCCGGGCTGTGAGTGGCAAAAACGCCTACCAGAGGGAAATCCTGGCTGCCCAGTGGATGGACCTTTTTCACCAGCCTGTTTTTCTCCGGAATAAGATGAGCCCAGTAAAGCACCGTTAAATGAGAAAATTCATCAATTCCGTCCAGAGTATCTTCTAATTCACTATTAATGATAATTTCCGAAACAGTCTCACTCTGGGCTTTCATGGTGGCAGCGGTAGCCCGCCAGTCACGGGCATTGAATCCGCCTTCCCAGTTGGCCTGGCGGGACTGGTTTTTTACAATTCCAACCGGCTTTAACTGAATGACTCCGGTATTATCTCCTGCTCTGCTATTGTCCAATAATTCCACGGGTTCTTCCTCCTGTTTGTGGAGTATCTCACTAAAAAGGCCTTGGGTTTATCCGGGCTGCCCCCTGCATACTGCCTTATTTAAAGCTTAATTGCTGAAAGCCGCCGTAGTATTCTTCAGCAACTCCGGCATAAAGGTCTTTCCCCAGCAGCTCTCTGAATATGGCATTGGATTTGGCCACGATATCCACATCGCTGAACTTTTCAGGATATACTATGGTCCCTATGTAGTATGCATCACACAGGGCAATATCAATGTTGGTTGAATAATAATTATATGGAAGCTGCATATACAATTTCCCGTTTTTAAAAGCGGAAAGCCCCTGGTAAAACTGCGGATTGGACTTATAATCCTCCTGTACATTGGCCAGACCGCCGGCGTCAATAAAGATAATTTCAGGGTCCATTTCGAGCAGCTTTTCTTTATCCAGCATGACGTATTTGTTGATCCCAGCTTCATCTACCACATTGATGACATTGACTGCGGTAAAAAGGGCATAATTGCCGCTGGTGCTCTCAATGCCGTGCGTACCCCGTGAGGATTGCGCGCCGAGATATACCCTTGGTTTTTTATCAGCCGGAATATCCTTTGTTCTGGTGTTTAAATCATTTTTGCACTCAGAAAAATAATGTATAAGTTCCGCTGCCCGCTTTTCCCTTCCCGTAATCTTGCCGATTATCTCCAGAGATTTGTCCAGTTCAGGATCAAAGACAGCAGTAACCCCGTAAGAGAGGGCCACTACAGGAACATGGGTCTTATTTTGGAGTTCGTCTATGGAAGCCACATCCGAATTGTATAAAGTAAAGATAACATCAGGATTAACCTCCAGGATTTTTTCAGGGTCAGGTGCATTTCCCGGACCGCCTGGCCCGATTACAGGCAATTTCAATAGTCCTTCGTTGGCCCGTGCATATGGCCTGCCGGTGACTCCCGAGGTGACTTCCATCTGTTCCACCCCTACTATTTTGGTCACATCTCCCACATAACAATATAATCTTAAACAACCAGGGCCTACAGCCACAAATTTTTGTGCATTGACAGGAACGGTTACCGTCCTCTTCAGGCTGTCCGTGATGGTCATGTGGGTAGCGGCAGCAGTTGTAGAAGTACTCACAGCCGCATTGCTCGCAGCAGGATTGCTCTTCGTAGCGCTGGTAGTGACCTCTCCTGAGCTACAGGCGCTCAGCAGAACAATGGTCACAATAAACCAGACCCATAGTATCCAGCTCCATTTTTTCATTTCTTCTATCTCCTTTTAACTAAACCGGTATAACTACCGGTATGTCCCGGTGAAATTCGATATCCACCGGAACCCCATATACGGCCAGAATATTTTCTCGTGTAATAACACTTATATCTCCTGCATCAAATATTTTGCCCCCTTTCATAAATACAAATTTGTCCGCAAAGCGAAAAGCCATATTCAGATCATGCATGGTAACAATAGCTGAAATTTGCCGCTCCCTGACTATGTTTTTTATAATACCGGTTACCTCCAACTGGTTTTTCAGGTCCAGGTTACTGGTAGGTTCATCAAACATCAAAACGTCAGACTCCTGCGCTAGCGCTCTGGCAATAGCCACTTTCTGCGCCTCTCCTCCACTCAGTTCATCCACGCGGCGCAGGGCAAATTCCTCCAGGCCCAGAGATTTCATAACCCGCTGTACAATCTCCATGTCCTGCCTGGAAATGTCCCACTTAATATAGGGTTTCCTGCCCAGTAAAACGGCGTCAAACACCGAACTTGAGGAGAAATTATTTCGCTGGGATACGTAGCCGATACGTTTGGCCACATCATTCCGGCTCAGGCTTTTGATATCTTCTCCCATCACAATGACTTTCCCACTCTGCTGCCGGAGAATCCGGTTAATGCATTTCAACAGAGTTGATTTTCCGACGCCGTTGGTTCCCAGAATGGAAAGACACTCCCCTTTGTTCAGAGACAAAGAAATGTCATTTAAGACTTTGCGGCTGGGATAATGAAATGATAAATCTTCCACAACTAAATTCATCTTTGACTGCCCTCCTTCATCCCTTTCATAAGAAGGTATATAAAAAGCGGGGCTCCCAGAATCGAGGTTAAGGCGCCGACCGGTAAAACCACCGGCTTAATGATGGTCCTGGCCAGGGTATCGGAAATCAGTAATAAAACAGCCCCCGCCAGAACAGAGGCTGGAATTAGAAATCTATGGTCAGTGCCGATAATGCGTCTCACTATATGAGGGCCTATCAGTCCGATAAAACCGATCATGCCCACAAATGAAACGGTCACGGATGTAATAAGAGAAGAGATGAGCATGCCCAGGAACCGGGTAAGTTCAGTGCGGACGCCCAGGCTTTTTGCCGTTTCTTCCCCGTTATCCATGGCATTATAATCCCATCTCTTGTAGACAAAATAGGCCATAGCCAGTATTACCACTGTGATGACGATAAAGGCTTCATGCCAGCTAATTCTCCCCAGATCTCCGAAAGTCCAGAAAATGGCGGCTGCTATTTTTACATCCGGTGCAAAGTATTGAATAAGCGTGGTTCCCGCTGTAAACAATGATCCGAGCGCTACGCCGGCCAGTACGATGGCTTCAGGAGAAAAGCCTCGTATTTTACCCAGGGACAGAATAATCATGGCCGCGCTCATAGAGCAAACAAAAGCGCAGATGGTCACCAGGTAAGGGTTATTAATACCTACCGCATCTCCTGCTGTATTCATGATGGTTCCCGCTCCCAGGACAATAATAGCCAGGTTGGCGCCGAAGGCTGCCCCGGCGGACACTCCGAGGGTATCCGGAGAAGCCAGAGGATTCTTGAGATTATTCTGCATCACACAACCGGCCACAGAAAGACCGGCGCCTGCCACAATGGCTGCAACTATCCTGGGCATGCGGATTGACCATATCACCAGGGAAGCTTTTTCATTGCCCAATCCAAAAAAGGTTTTAATAATCTCCCCGGTATCAATAGAAGCAGAGCCTGCATTCACAGAAATTACTGCCATTACAAAAACAGCCAGCATTAAAAATAATAAAATCAACCATTTCCGTTTAATGTACCGGGTATAATATTCCAGCCTATCACCGTGCTCCATTAATTCTTGCTTTTTGTTTTTCACGATCAATCCAGTTTTTAAAATATGAAGGTTTTTAGGGTTGTTTTTCCACCGGGCCATTTTCGAATATTTCCAGGGATTTTTCAGCGATCCGTTTTCCGAAAGTGACGAACAGGTCTTTCTTTTCCTCCAGTTCCCCTCGCAGAGCTACAGGGCCCAGGTGAATAAAGGGGTTCCCGCAGCCGGCGCCTGAAGAATAAGCCAGCATACCTTTTACCAGAATATGGTTGATTATCCCCAGCAGAGCCAGGTCCGCACCGCCATGCAAACAATTGGCCGTTGCAAAAGCCGCTCCCAGTTTGCCGGGTAACTGGCAGTTCCATTCCGTATCAAACCATTTTTTCATTTGCCAGCTTATATTGGCCACATAGGTAGGTGTGCCGAAAACAATTGCGCGGCTGGCCTTAATAAACCCTGTATCCAGGGTTTCTTCTTTAATCAGATTCATCAGTTTTACCTCTACCCTGCCGGTTGAGCTAAGGCCTTCTTTGATATATCCTGCGACTTTTTCTGTATTTCCGGTCACACTGACATATAAAACAGTTATTTTCACGCGCTGTCTCCTTCCCTTTCCCTTTGTAATCAAGTAATTCAGGGCCATGATAGTGATTTGCGGTATATCCTCAGAGGGACTTTTCTTGGTTACAGCCGGATTTCCCCGCTTATCAGGAGGGTTTCCAACTGACGATAGCCATCCTGCGAGGTTTTACTTTAACCTCCGGCTGCCTTTTTTGCTCTGCTGTCCTTTGCTCAATAAGCTGCATTAACTTGCGGTCCTTTTCTCCCCCGGGTTCGATAAAAAGCTGCTGGCGCAGGAATGAAGGCATCAGCCCCCTGTCCTGCGGACCCTGTGAATCCATCTCAGTTAGCTGCACCTCACAAAGACGTCCACGGGCAATTTGCAGCACCAGAAACTCGCGCAAAGCCGGCAGAGGAACTCGCTTTTCTCCATGAATCAAAGGCCAGGCAAATTCAGCCGGGGCGGTAGGAGCGCCGTCAAGAAGTACTGCCACGCAGAGGCGAGTGGCTGCTTGTTCCATGGCATCCAGAAACGGGCCGATTTCTTCAATGTCATAGCCAACGTGAGAAATCAAAGCCACGTCTGCCTGTATAGGCTGAGGTACCGGCCAGCGACCTTCAATCACCCTGATATTATTAATATTGTGTTCGGACATACTCTGGCGTAAATTCTCCAGCATAGCACGGGAAGGGTCCAGGGCAATGACCTCACGGGCATGCAGCGCCAGGGGTAAAGCATTTCGGCCGGCCCCGGCGCCTATATCCAGCCAGGTATCTCCCGGTTTAACCAAGGAGCACAGCATATTTAGAGCTGTATCGTCTTTACGCCGCGGATCTGATTTGAACATATGCGCCGTGGGCGCATAAAAATCTGGGCGCTCCGGAGCCTCGCGAAAACGCTCAGCCTGCTCCCGGTTTCCCCTTACCAGGCTGGCCCATTCTGCCAGAGCCTGCTCTTTGGAGGGATGAAGTACCTTGTTCAAATATAAATTTTGTGACAAATTTTTTCTCCTGTACCTTAGTTAAAACCAACTTATGATAATAGTTTTACCAAATCCTTTACCTTTTAAAACGCCGGACAAGCCGAAAACCGGAAAGCAGTTATCTACCTGCTGACAAGCGAAAGGCCGTTCCCCGCAAACTGGTAGTACGGCTGACCCGAGCAGAAAAGACAAACCGGCTGCCCGTCCTTTAACCTCGCCCGCCACTCCGTGACGCTTTCTCCACATTCGGAGCATTTGATACTGGCAGAAACACGGGTATATACCGGTATATCTGTCGTTATACGTGTGATGCTGAAAAGCTCTTCGTCAGGTATGTCCAGCATCTTGAAGGCGATTTCTATCCAGAGCTTCTTCAGCGCGGCTGCTTCCGCCTGAGTGCCCTGCCCTCCCTGGACTTTTCGGAATAAGGCAGCAGCTTCAGGGAATCTTTCCAGCGGCGAGGTTCCTCCGGGTTTACCAGCCACCCTCACTGCCTCGCCCGTCCGCTTCGCCAGTGAAACTGCCATCTTTCCAAAGTCCCGGTAAATAAGCGCATTATTACCCAGTGAGCAACCGGTGACCATTTGAACGCCATCGGCAAAACAAGTATTGGTTTCCACAATAGCCATTAAATCTTCCTTACCGGACGCGCCTGATTGCCACTCTCTAACAGCACGGGCAGCGGCTTTTACCCCTAAGGCTGAACCCGGGCAATAGTGACCATGAATCAAACCGGTAAGACGCAGCAATTTACTGAGATCGCCGCCCGTAACGGCATCCTCGATTTCCTGTCTGGGGTGTTCTAGGTCTTTGACATCCATAATCCCCTCCATAAGCATAATACAACAAGTGGTTATTGCATCTTGTCGCAATAATATCCTACGACTATCGTCTTTGTCAACAGTGGGGTAGTTGTCACAATCATCTGGGCGGTAACGGTCATGATTGTTGAAGGGATGTGGTTGGTTGACCATACCATAGCTTAAGTAACTGAAGAGGGGAAATTATCAGCGACCCTGAAAGTATCCTGAGAAAAACCCTGAAAAAAAGACGCTTAATCCGTTGGCGTTCCGGCTCTATATAATAAAAAATTCTCGCTCCAAACGTCTACCAGGACAAAAAAAATAAAAAACTTCTTTAACGTCCTCAAGGTTTACGCTTGGAGCGTTTTGATATCACTGCTTTGATGGGCCGGTGGTCAGCTATGCCCCGGGTGGAACTGCAAAATCCGAGCAAAGATTTCCAGCCTGGATCCAGCAATTATCAGGCGTCTCCCTGATTATTACCTGTACGGCATCCGCCTTATACCCGATTTTCACAAAGGCATTGGTGAGATCCTTGCCCAGTTGCCTTTTCTGATCCAGGGTAATTCCTTCCTGCATTTCTACAATTAATACCGGCATATATCCTCCTGAAACTTATTTTATATCTTCATTCTAAATTAAACTGCGGGATATTTCTAAGACCGTGAGTGGATTTTTAACTATCCCGGACCTTATGGCTTGTCGGCGCTTTCCGGGGTATGCTATGATAATGCCATCCTGGTTCTGATGAAAAAAAAGGGAATGATGGAAGCTTAAAGTTAATATCCTTTCTGCAAAATTTTAATTTTAGTCCCTCTCATTCTCTCTCTGTACAAGCAAACCCTGTTTCACTATGAAAAAGGGAGAGATTAAGCTGGTAGAAAGATAATGACGGAAAATCCAATAAAATTTACGGATGTCACATTCCGTGACGGGCACCAGTCTACGCTGGCAACCCGTATGAGAATAGAGGATATGGAGCCCATTGCCCCGGAAATGGACAGGGCAGGTTTCTATTCGCTGGAGGTATGGGGCGGAGCCACATTTGATGTAGCCACCCGCTATTTAAATGAAGATCCCTGGGACAGGGTTCGCCAACTGAAGAAACTGATGCCGCATACCCCTCTACAAATGCTGCTGCGGGGCCAGAATCTGGTAGGCTACCGTAATTACGCGGACGATGTGGTGACTGCCTTTGTTCATGAAGCTGCGCAAGCAGGGATTGATATTTTCCGTGTTTTCGATGCAGTTAATGATGAGCGTAACTTTGAAACTGCCGTAAAAGCCGTCAGGGATTGCGGGAAACATTTACAACTGGCGCTCAGCTATTCGCTCACTGAATCCAGGCTGGGCGGACCTATTTTTAATCTGGACTATTTTGTAAAAAAAGCCCTTATCTTCCAGGAGATGGGAGCTGACAGCCTGTGTATTAAAGACATGGCCGGTTTAATCTCTCCGGATGATGCCTTTAATTTGATTAGCGCCCTTAAAAAAGCCTTACACATTCCCCTCCAGTTACATACCCATTATACCAGCGGTATGGCCTCTATGAGCTATTTAAAAGCCATTGAAGCCGGGGTGGATATCCTGGACACCGCGCTGGCGCCCTTTGCGCTGCGCTCTTCCCTACCTTCCATAGAACCCTTTATAACAGCTCTGAAAGGGACCCCCAGGGATCCCGGGTTGGACCTGGAGCGCATTTTTAAGCTAGGACAGTACCTGGAATCAATTGCCCCCAAATACCGGGATTTTTTAAACAATACCCGTATGGCAGTGATAGATACTGAGGTGTTAATTCACCAGATACCGGGAGGTATGACCACCAATCTGGTATCTCAGCTTAAGGAGGCCGGTGCCATCGAAAAGCTGCCTGAAGTGCTGGCGGAACTTCCCAGGGTGCGCCGTGAGCTGGGATATCCTCCTCTGGTGACTCCCACCAGCCAGATCGTGGGCATTCAGGCTGTACAAAATGTACTTTTCGGCCGGTATAAAATGGTCTCTGCTCAGGTTAAAGATTATGTCTACGGCCTGTACGGCAAATCTCCCGCGCCTATTGATCCTGAAATCCAGAAGATAGTCCTCAAAGGCTACGAGCGCGGTGAAACGCCTATTACCTGCCGGCCGGCGGATGTTCTGCAACCGGAAATGGAAGCAGCCCGGGTAGCCACCCAGGGCATAGCCAGAAATGAGGGTGATGTCTTGATTTATGCCCTCTATCCTACTACCGGCTTGCGTTTCCTGAAATGGAAATACGGTCTGGAGAAAGCGCCTGAGGAAACTCAGCCCCGGACACTGGAAGATATAAAGAAAGAGGATGAACTGATAGCCAGGGCTAAAGCCGGTAGACTCACCGAAAGGGATAACCACTCTCAGGGTGCAAAAATCAGGAATTTTAAAGTATACCTGGGTGATGAAGTCTATCACATCGGCGTAGAAGCTGAAGGCGACGGTTATGAGGAAGCTCTCTATGCTGTTCCGGCGGTCCTGCGAAAGCAGACCAGATCCTCCCCGGCAGTTCCGCTACCTTTCACAGGTGAAGAAGAATATGGCGAGGCCAGCGCCGGAGAAGGAGTGTATATCATGAATGAGGCGCAGATACTGGCGCCCATGCCGGGCGTTATCGTACAATATGAAGTGCAGGTGGGCGACCGCGTGGAGGTTGAAGCCCCGGTAGTGATCCTGGAAGCCATGAAAATGGCTAATGTGATCACCAGCCCGGTTTCAGGCATAGTTAAAGCTGTAAATTATAAAAACGGCGACCGCGTCCCTAAAGATGCGGTGCTGGCTGTGATAGATCCGAAGGAATAGGGATGGGTAAAAATTTAGCAGAAAAGATTTTAAGTCAAAAGTCCGGCTCTGAAGCTCGTGCCGGTGATATTGTGATCGCGGGGGTAGACCTGGTTTTTGTTCAGGATACCACCGGCCCTCTGACTGTCCGCCAGTTCCTGGAGAGCGGCATTGAAAAGCCGGCTCACCCGGAGCGGACCATACTGTTCATCGACCATGCTGCACCCAGCCCGCAGTCTGCGCTTTCCAACGACCATATATTTCTGCGCCAGTTTGCGGAAAAGGCCGGGGTCAGGCTTTCTGAGGCGGGAGAAGGGGTCTGCCACCAGATTGTAGCCGAATCCTGGGCCAGGCCGGGAGATGTGATTGTGGGCGCTGATTCTCATACCGTCATGGCTGGAGGCCTGGGCGCCTTTGCCACCGGTATGGGTTCGTCTGATGTTGCCATCGCCATGGGATTAGGCAAGACCTGGCTGCGCGTGCCGGAAACGGTTAAAGTGCAGGTGGACGGAGATTTCAGGATAGGTGTATGCTCCAAGGACATTATTCTCTACCTGATCGGCCGAATAGGCGCTGACGGCGCTACCTACCAGTCCCTGGAATTCTGCGGTCCAGCCGTAGACCGCATGCCGGTTACCGAAAGGCTGACCATTTCCAACATGGCAGTTGAAGCCGGGGCAAAAGTGGGACTCTTTGCCTCGGATGAAAATACCCGGCAATACCTGGAACAGCACGGCAGGGGCCGGGATTTTCAGCCTTTGTCTCCGGATGAGGATGCCCGCTATTTCCAGGTAATTCATATTGATTTAAACAAACTGGAGCCCATGGTCTCCAGACCTCACACTGTAGACAATACGGCAGCGGCTCGCGAACTGAAGGGAACCAGGATCCAGCAGGTATTTATCGGGACCTGTACCAACGGGCGGGTGGAAGACCTGGCGCTAGCTGCCTCTATTTTGAAGGGCAGAAAACGTCATCCAGGCACCCGGCTGGTGGTAGGCCCGGCTTCCAAATCGGTTTTACTGGAAGCCATCCGGAAAGGGTATATTTCAACCTTAATTGAAGCAGGCGCCATGATTCTGCCGCCCGGCTGCGGAGCCTGCCTGGGATTGCATCAGGGTGTTCTGGGCAACGGCGAAGCCTGCCTTTCCACTGCCAACCGCAATTTTAGGGGCCGTATGGGCAATCCCGAATCTTTTATATATTTAGCCAGTCCGGCTACCGCTGCGGCCAGCGCCGTTACGGGCGAAATAACCGACCCTCGTGAGGTAATTTAAATGTTAATAGGCCAGGTTTTTAAATTTGGTGACAATATCTCAACAGACTTAATAGTACCCGGCCGGTTAGCCGGTCTGCGCAGTAATCTGCCGGAACTGGCCAAACATGTACTGGAAGATGCTGACCCCACCTTTGCCTCCCGGGTTAAACCGGGCGACTTTGTGGTAGGCGGCAGCAATTTCGGCCTGGGCTCCAGCCGCGAACACGCCCCCCTGGTAATAAAAATGTCCGGCGTCAGCGCAGTGCTGGCCAAATCCGTAGCCCGCATCTTTTTCCGTAACGCTATCAACCAGGGCCTACCGGTCCTGATTTGCGATACCGCAGCCATTAACGATGGTGACAGGCTGGAGGTGGACCTGGCAGCCGGCACGGTCAATGATGTGACTAACGGAAAAATTCTTAAATTCGGCAGGATTCCCCCTGTTATGTTAAGTATTCTCAACGAAGGCGGCCTTTTACCGTATATTAAAAAGTATGGAGATTTTAAACTTTAGTTTTCGGAAAATATACTTAATAAAATTTTTTTCAGGAAAATGATAAAATCAAGTCTCACAAACACAGATTATCAATCAAAAATTAAAAACGGGTTGACATTAAACAGCGGTTGGCCTGAGGAGGCTTTTTCACCTGCAACTTTTAAAAACTAAAGAGAAGGAATCTCTTCTAATCTGAATCCATCACCAGATCGTCTCCATCAGCCGCGTAATTCCTGCGCCAATCAGTAAAAAAGACACAGGTATAAATAGCCAGGTTTGATGGTGGAACACCTTTAACTGATTGTTATTTGGTTATGGCTTTTCGGGCAGATTCGATCTTTGATAATTTATTTTTACTGATCAAGCTTTTAATTATTTGTAATTATCATTCCCCCCAATAAGGAGCATATAATGTCTTACACCGTGACTTTGATACCCGGCGATGGAATCGGCCCTGAGGTAGTCCTGGCTACCCGGCGGGTGCTGGAGGCCACCGGGGTAAAATTTAACTGGGAAATGGCTGAGGCCGGTGCAGATCTCATGCCCAAATACGGCACGCCCCTGCCTGATTCTGTGATCCAGTCCATTCGTAAAAACAAAGTTGCATTGAAAGGCCCGGTCACCACGCCGGTGGGCACCGGATTTCGCAGTGTGAACGTGGCTTTGCGTAAGATTTTAGACCTTTATGCCTGCCTGCGTCCCTGCAAGACCTATCCGGGCGTACCTTCGTTGTATAAGGATGTGGATATCGTGGTGGTTAGGGAAAATACCGAAGACCTTTATGCCGGTATTGAATTCGAAAAAGGGACTCCCGGGGCCGCCGCGATGTTGAAAATGCTCAGCGAAACCGGGACCAGAGTTAGAGAAGATTCAGGCATCAGCATCAAACTGATTTCTGTGGTAGCCAGCCGCCGCATAGTAAAATATGCCTTTGAATATGCCAGGGCCAACGGCCGTAAGAAAGTCAGCGCGGTACATAAAGCCAATATCATGAAGTACTCAGACGGCCTTTTTTTGTCAACAGCCAGGGAAGTCGCCGGAGAATACCCGGATATTGAGTTCAACGACATAATAATTGATAACCTGTGCATGCAACTGGTGCGCAACCCCCAGCAGTTTGATGTGCTGGTCCTGCCGAATTTATATGGTGATATCGTTTCCGATCTCTGCGCCGGCCTGGTGGGCGGACTGGGAGTGGCGCCGGGAGCCAACATCGGCGAAGGTATTGCCCTCTTCGAGCCCACCCACGGCAGCGCCCCTAAATATACCGGACTGAATAAGGTGAACCCCATGGCCACTATGCTATCCGGCATGCTTATGCTGCGCCATCTGGGCGAAACAACTGCAGCGGACCGTCTGGAAAAAGCTATTGCCGCTGTCATAAAGGAAGGCCGGCAGGTTACTTATGATATGTTCACACAAAAGTCCGGCGGTGTGGGTACCTCACAGGTGGCTGATGCCGTAATTGCGAAGCTTTAAAAAGAGCGAGGTTTATAACCTCGCTCTTTTTCACCTTTAGTTAGCTTTTTTCCCGGCCAGTGTAACCAGTAAAACGGGTACTCCGGATTGGTGCAGGACCCTGTCTGCTACACTGCCGAAAGCCCAGCGTGAGATACCTGTACGGCCATGGCTGCTCATAATTATCAGATCAACCTGATTTTTGTCTACATAGTCCAGGATTGCTTCAGCCGCTCGTCCCTCCGCTACTACTTGCTGGACATTAATATTATCCTTGGCCATTTTGGCAGCCATCTTGGAAAGATAATCCGCAGCATCGGCCTTTTTTCTGCTCTGTACATCGCCCATCAGGTAGCCGGACTGGGCCAGAGCAGAGGCATCAAACGAAGAGATGGGCTCCACTACCCTGAGCAGCACTACCTCTGTAGCAGGGCTGCCGCTGACAATAGATTTAACATGCTCCAGGCTGGTCTCTGAAAGCGCTGAACCATCCAGGGGTACTAATATTTTTTTATACATTTTTAATCCCCTTCTTTCTGTAAATTTCTTAACATACATTATAGCAGGCCGAAGAAAGAGGGAATAGATGGCCCGTTTATGAAAATTTACCCTATCTTATTCACTTGATTGTAAATCCATACGTCCAAACTTTCCTTGACAAAATCGATTAACAGTGATATACCTAGAGTATCTATATACCTAGAGTCTCTAGGTATATCAGAATTAAATGATTGTAACTGCTTTTAAGTATGCAATGGCAATATTTGATGATCATTTGGTATGTATCAAGTGAAATCAAACGTATCCTGAAGATTGTCAGCGAGCGGACCAAAAGTATATGGATAAAATTCTAAGTAAAATTGATTCTCCCGTTGACCTCAAGAAGCTGAAGGGCAGCGAACTGGCCCAACTGGCGCGGGAAATTCGCCGGGAGATAATTAAAGTGGTATTAGCAAATGGAGGACATCTGGCCTCCAGTCTGGGGGTTGTGGAATTGACCATTGCTTTACATCGCGTGTTTTCCAGCCCGCGGGACAAAATAGTCTGGGATGTGGGACATCAGGCCTATGCTCATAAACTGCTTACCGGACGCCGGCAGCGTTTTACGACTCTGCGGCATTATGGTGGTTTATCCGGCTTTCCGGCTCCCTGGGAAAGCCCGCACGATGCTTTTGTTGCCGGTCATTCCGGCAATTCTATCTCAGCCGCCTTAGGTATGGCCACAGCACGAGATCTTAACCTGGATAACTACCAGGTAATAGCCGTGATCGGGGATGGCTCCCTGGGTTCCGGAATGGCTTTTGAAGCCATCAACCATGCCGGACACCTTGGTAAAAAATTGATTGTGGTATTAAACGATAATGGCGTCTCTATTTCACCGAGCGTAGGGGCTTTAGCTAAATTGCTAAATCAGGTCAGGACTGATGTACGGTATACTCATACTAAAAAAAGGATAAAACGGGCTTTCCATTATTTGCCACTTGGAGAACCGGCATGGATTTTCAGCCAACGTATGAAAAGAAGGGTCGAAAGGGTTATTCTTCCCTATGCCTTCTGGGAAGAGCTGGGCTTTACCTATCTGGGACCGCTGGACGGCCATAATATCCGTGAAATTGAATCAGCTTTGATCCGGGCGCGGGATTCAGATTCCGGTCCGGTTCTGATCCACGTTTTAACTCAAAAAGGTAAAGGCTATCCAGAGGCTGAGTCGGATGTGGTTAAATTTCATGGCCTTTCACCCAATAAAGCCATCAAAAGCCGGTTTCCCTCTTACAGCCAGATTTTTGGTCAAACCATCTGTCGGTTAATGAAAGACGATATGCGGCTGGTGGTTATTACTGCAGCCATGCTGGATGGCAATTGTCTGGCTGAAGCAGCCGCCAGTTTCCCTGGTAGAGTGATTGATGTGGGTATCTGTGAGCAGCATGCCGTGACCCTGGCTGCCGGACTGGCTGCTCAGGGATTTGTTCCTGTTGTGGCTATCTATTCCACTTTTTTACAGAGGGCTTACGATCAGATTATTCATGATGTCTGTTTGCAAAATCTACCGGTTATATTTGCCGTTGACCGGTCAGGCCTTGTGGGTGAGGATGGTAAAACCCACCAGGGCGCTTTCGATCTCTCCTTTTTACGCTCTGTTCCCAATTTGACGTTAGCTTCGCCTGCAGATGAAAATGAGCTACAGCACTTGCTTTATAGCGCCACCCGTCTCCATAAGCCGGCAGCCATCCGCTATCCAAGGGGCAACGGGCAGGGAGTCAGTTTAGCCGCCGAATTACATGAATTGCCTGCTGGGAAAGGCGAACTGGTCAGGAAAGGTGATGATCTGACTATCGCAGCTATCGGACCCTCTGTTTATGCTGCAGTCCAGGCTGCTGACAGGTTAGCCGGAGAAGGGATTGAATGTGCAGTGATCAATGCCCGTTTTGTCAAGCCTCTGGATACGGAACTAATTTTTAAACTGGTCGGGCAAACTCATAATTTACTTACCATAGAAGAAAATTCCCTCTGCGGGGGATTTGGGAGCGCAATTATAGAATCGCTGATCAATACCAATGAGCTTCCGGTTAAAATCCGCTGTCTGGGGATACCTGATAGATTCGTGGAGCACGGACCTCCGGAACTGTTTCGCTCTCTGTTTAATATAGACTCAGAAGGGATTGCCCAGTTTATTCGAACCAATTATCAGGAACTCTACTCTCGTTCATTAATCAAATTACAGGAGAGGAGATGATTATACCGGCCATTTTAGAAAAATATCGCACTGAACTGGAAGCCGAGATGAAGGCGGTGTTATCCACGCGTAAATCTCCGTTATATGATATGATGCGTTACCATCTGGGCTGGACAGATAAAAAGGGCGTTCCGGTTCAGAACAATACGGGCAAGGCACTGCGTCCTGCACTTTGTTTGTTTTCCTGCGAGGCCGCCGGGGGTGATTACCATAAAGCCCTGCCTGCAGCCGCAGCCCTGGAGTTCATTCATAATTTTTCCCTGATCCATGATGATATTCAGGATAATGACCGTGAGAGACGGCGGCGTCCAACCGTCTGGACAATCTGGGGCAAACCTCAGGCCATTAATGCAGGTACAGCCATGCATATCCTGGCCAGCATAGCTTTAACGCGTCTGGATAAAGAGGGCGTCTCCCTGGAAAAACTTTTACGGCTGAGCCGGCGCCTGGATGAAATCAGCCTAAATCTGATTGAGGGTCAATATCTCGATATCAGCTTTGAAAAGCAGTTCGATATCAGTGTTGCTGATTACCTTGAAATGATCAGCCAAAAGACCGCTGCTCTAATTTCAGGCTCGATGGAAACCGGGGCTTTCCTGGGTACTGATGATGAATCCCGGGTCAACAGCTTCCGGGATGCCGGTAAAAAGCTTGGCCTGGCTTTTCAAATCAGAGATGATATCCTGGGCATCTGGGGAGATCATGAGGAGACCGGTAAGCCGGTGGGAGGCGATATCCGCCGCCGTAAAAAAAGCTTCCCTGTAGTCTTTGCCCTGGAGCATACCGCTGGAAATGTAAAAAAAGAACTGCTGGAGATTTATAAAAACGGCTTAATGGATGAAAATAATGTTAACAAAATTTTAGCCATATTTGATATGACCGGCGCTCGGGAAAATGCCCAAAAGCAGGTAGAAATATTCACTTATGAAGCCGGTAGGGCTTTAAAAAATCTCACTATTTCTGAGACAGGACAAAACGAGATAAAGGAACTGGTGCAATTCCTTTCAGGGAGGTCCTTTTAACCAGGAAAAAATGAAGGAAGAATTTATTGAATCCCCTAAAAAATCTCATGAACGGCGGAAAACCCAGCATCTCGATATCTCCCTCAACGAGAAGGTGCAGTTTAGAGATGTGACGACAGGTTTTGAGAATTACTATTTTATCCATCAGGCGCTGCCTGAGATGGATATGGCCGAGTTAAATTTATCTACCACTCTTTTAGGCAAACCTCTCTCCGCGCCCATTATTATCTCCTCTATGGTCGGGGGAATTGAGGCTGCTGGCGTTATTAACCGCAATCTGGCCATGGCAGCCCAATTTATGGGAGTAGCTATGGGTGTGGGTTCACAGCGGTGTTTGATCAATGCTCCGGAAATGAGCCCAACCTATTACGTACGGGAGGTGGCGCCTGACATATTATTATTTGCTAACCTGGGCGCAGTGCAGCTTAATTACGGATTCGGAATCAAGGAGTGTCTGAATCTGGTCGAGCGAATTGGCGCTGATGCCTTGATCCTGCATCTAAACCCTCTTCAGGAAGCTCTTCAACCTGAGGGTAATACCAACTTTGCCGGTCTATGGCAAAAAATCCGCCAGATCAGCAGTGAATTGCCTGTCCCGGTGATAGTCAAGGAGGTAGGTGGGGGAATATCCGAAAATGTGGCCGCCAGACTGAGGGAAGCAGGGGTGGCCGGCATAGATGTGGCTGGAGCGGGAGGTACCTGCTGGAGCGAAATAGAAAGAAGACGTACTGAGAATGACCTGGCCGGCCGTGTGGCTGATGCTTTCGCTTCCTGGGGTATTCCGACTGCGGAATCTCTTACCATGGTGCGCAGGGCTGCGCCGGATTTACTGATTTTCGCCAGCGGAGGTATAAGGACAGGCATTGATGTGGCTAAAGCTATCGCTCTGGGCGCAGATGCAGCCGGAATTGCTCTTCCCCTCCTCCTTGCGGCAACTAAATCGCCGGCAAAAGTTCAGGAGCAACTGACAGAAATTATTGACGTTTTAAAAATCGCCATGTTTTGTACAGGCGCACCGGATATTAAGACCCTCAGGAAAACGCCGTTTTTAAAGAAATATGAGGGGCGCTAATGGGATTTTCACGCAAACTGTCACTGTCTTTATTTGAATACCTGCTCAAGAAGAAATGGCAGGGATGTAAGCGTTTCCCGCTGGTATTGATGCTGGAACCCTTGTTCCTTTGCAATTTACACTGCGCCGGCTGCGGCAGGATCCTTGAATATAAAAATGTCCTGGATAAAATGCTTTCGCCGGATGAATGTATAGCTTCAGTGGAGGAGGCAGACGCTCCGGTAGTCAGCATTACGGGGGGCGAACCCCTTTTATACCCTCAAATCACAGACATCGTTAAAGTAATCATTAGTCAAAAACGCTTTATCAATGTGTGTACTAATGGGCTATTACTGGAAAGGTCATTGTCCCGGTTCAAGCCTGATCCCCATTTATTTTTTGTGGTGCATCTGGATGGCTTGGCTGTGACTCACGACAGATTGGCCGGAAAACCAGGTGTTTTTGAAACAGCCGTCTCAGCTATAAAAAAGGCCAGGAAAGCAGGATTCCAGGTGCTTACCAACACTACAATTTATAAACAGACCGTCCTTGAAGAAATCAGACAATTATTTTATTTGCTGGCGGAAATTCCCGTAAACGGTATTATGGTCGCTCCGGCCTTCGATTATGAGGCTTTAAATACAGATTCCTTTCTTTCACAGCAGGATACCCAAAAGGTCTTTCAATCACTATATAGCCTGCGCCATGACGTACCCTATTATAATACCCCATTATATTTTGAATTCCTTTCCGGAAAATTGGATCTGGAATGTAAACCCTGGAGTACTCCAACACGCAACCCCGTAGGCTGGAAGAAGCCCTGTTATTTACTTACAGACGGGCACTGCCGGACATTCCGGGAGCTAATGGATAATACCGACTGGTCAAAATATGGGGCAAAAAACAACCCCCGCTGTAAAAACTGTAGAGTCCATTGCGGATATGAGGCCAGCGCCCTGTCCGCTATTAGACAGAGTCCGGTAAATCTCTGGAAAAGTTTAAAAGGGATCTGCTTATAAATCTCATTTACAGGTTTTGGATTTCAGCCATGATTGCTATATTCAGTGCATTGGACGAAGAGATTCGAGATTTTAAAAAAGGGATAAAGCTTATCAAAACACTCCATTATAAAAATTGCCGGATATATGAAGGCCTGTACGGTTTAAAACAGAACTGCCTGTTGGTATTGACCGGCATAGGCCGGGAATTTGCCAGCCAGGCGGCCAGAATGATTATCCATGAATATCCGGTCTCTTTGCTGGTTTCAACCGGATTTGGCGGTGGTTTGAATGACAGGACCGGAGTCGGAGATATTGTGGTTTACTCGAAATTAATCTGTGAAAATGGATTCCGCCCTGGAAGCCGTAATGAGGCGGCCGGGTGCTTAGAACCCGGGATTTTCCCAGAGGCGTTTCAGTTGTTAAAACAGGGTGGTTTCCATTATTTGCCGGTAAAGGGAATCACTGTAAATAGAATATGCCAGACCCCGGAAACTAAAAGAGAGCTTGGTTATAAATTCACAGCAGATGTGGTGGATATGGAAAGTTACTGGATCGGGGAAATAGCCATGGAGCATAGCCTGCCCTTTATTACCGTGCGTTCCATTTTTGATACCGTGCAGGATGACATATCTCTTACAGGCAGGTTTACTACAGAAGAGAATTTAGGACGCCTTAAAGCTCTGGGATATTTGATGGTACATCCCCTGCAAATACAAAAATCGCTGGAATTTTTCAGCCATTCCAGAAAAGCCGGAAAAAATCTTTCTGTCTTTCTGCGTCAATTTATCGAGGAAATACAGTGAAAATACTGGTTACAGGCGCTACTGGTTTTATCGGTGGTAACCTGACGCGTGAGCTGGTAAAACAGGGTTACCAGGTAAAAGCCCTGGTCAGAAAAAACAGCCAGCTTAAGTTTATCAGTGAAATGAAGATAGAACTGGTTGAAGGCGACCTGTTGGATAAACCTTCTTTGGAGAAAGCCCTTGAAGGTTGTGAGGGGCTGTTTCATGCAGCGGCGATGTACACCTTCTGGGCCAGAGATCCCGGGCTGATATACCGGACAAATGTGCAGGGCACGCAAAACCTGCTACAGGCAGCCAGAACTGAAGGTGTTAAAAAGATTGTCTATACCAGCAGTGAATCCGTGATTGGTATTGAAAAGGGATGCCGATCAGGAAACGAAGATATGCAAAGGTTTATTGAGAATATACCCGGTGATTATAAAAAGTCCAAGTTTATGGCTGAAAGCCTGGTGATGAAGATGTGCCGTGAAGGACTGCCGGTAGTAATTGTAAATCCCACGACCCCCATAGGCCCTTTTGATGTTAAACCCACGCCCACCGGAAAAATAGTGACTGACTATCTCAATCATAAGATGTTTGCCTGCATTAATACCGGACTGAATGTAGTGGATGTTGAAGATGTGGCCAGGGGACATATTTTAGCCCTGGAAAAAGGACGGATCGGGGAAAGATACCTGCTGGGCAACAAAAATCTCACGCTGCGTGAGATAATGGTGATTCTGGAAAAGATAACCGGTATTAAAGCCCCCCGTTTTAATATAACTTACAATTGCGCTCTGGCAGCCGGTTATATCGATGAATTCTTCGAGGGAAATATCCTGCGGCGGCACCCACTCATACCGGTTGCAGCAGTCCACGCTTCCCGGCACTTCCGGTATTTTGATTGCAGCAAGGCCGTCCGAGAACTCGGTCTGTCTCTCACTCCCATCGAAAAGTCTTTTACCAAAGCAGTCGACTGGTTCAAACAAAATGGATATGTAAAATAAAAAATTACCTGATGTACACGTAAAGTGAGTCAAGTCAAAATGCAATTTTCTGATTGGTTGTTCAGATTCCAAATTGTGTGGAGCTATAGATGACTACCATACAGCAACCTGTAAAAGAGATTAAAACCGTTCTTGTTGACAGCCTGGAAAAAACAATCCGGAAGACACAGGAATACCTGATTAAAGCTCAGAACCCCAGGGGTTACTGGGTGGGCGAATTGGAAGCAGACGCCTCTGTCTCAGCTGGCTATATTCCCGTGATGTATTTCATGACTGGTAAAGTGGATTCCACGAAACAGGCCAAAGTCATTAATTATGTTAAAAGTAAACAAAATCCCGATGGCTCCTGGAGTTCATATTATGGCGGCCCCGGCGACCTGAATGTCACTGTCCAGGTCTATTTTGCTTTAAAACTGGGCGGCGTTTCCGCTGAGGAGGCCTTTATGAGAAAAGCCCGGGATTTTGTGATTTCTTGCGGCGGAGTTATGAACACCAACACCATCACCCGGATCTGGTTAGCCCTGTTTGGCCAGTATGACTACCGGGGTACACCCTCCATACCTCCGGAAATAGTTTTCCTGCCCAACTGGTTTTATTTAAATATCTATGAATTTGCCAGTTGGTCCCGCGAAACAATTATGGCCCTGATACTGGTATTGAACACAAAACCTGTTTGTAAAGTCCCCGGATCTTTTAATATTTCAGAACTCTATGTAGAGCCGGAACATAAGCGGCGCTATGTCCCGGCCAGGCGGGATAGTCCTTTTGGCTGGAAGAGTTTTTTTCTGACCGCAGATTCCATCCTAAAAACTCTGGAAAAGCTTTCTTTCAAACCCCTGCGCAGGACGGCCCTGGCCAGGGTAGAAAAATGGGTAGTTGACCATCAAGAAAAAGATGGTAGCTGGGGTGGAATCATGCTGCCCTGGGTGTATTCCCTGATGGCGCTTAAGTCTATGGGGTACCAGTTAGATGATCCCGTTATTTCCAAAGGCCTTAAGGGCCTGGATGTTTTTTTGGCAGAAGACGAGGAAACTCTCAGACTTCAGCCGGCTGTTTCTCCGGTCTGGGATACGGCCTGGGCGGCACTTTCCCTCCTGGAATCAGGAATTCCTGCTGATCATCCGGCAATAGCCGGATCAGGCCGCTGGCTTATAAACCAGGAGATACGAACTGAGGGCGAATGGAAAATCAAAAATCCCCACACTGCACCCGGATGCTGGGCCTTTGAATTTGATAATGATCTGTATCCGGATATTGATGATACAGCCGTGGTGGCCAGAACCCTCCTGGGTATAAAGCTGGCCGAAAATGAGGAACTCCCTGAACTGGAGGCCTGCCGGAGAAGCCTGCAATGGGTGAAGGCCATGCAAAGCAGTGACGGCGGATGGGCTGCCTTTGACCGGGATAATAACAAGCATATCCTGGCGCATGTTCCCTATGCCGATTTTATGACTCCCCTGGATCCTACCAGCGCGGATGTGACGGCGCATGCCATTGAAATGCTCAGTAAAATAGAACCTCAAAGTACCGCCTTAAAAAAAGCTGTTGAATACCTGAAGAAAACTCAGGAACCGGATGGAGCCTGGTTCGGGCGGTGGGGGGTGAATTATATCTACGGCACCGGGTTGGTGCTGGTCAGCTTGAAGGCGGCCGGTGAAAATATGGAGCAAAATTATATTCGCCGTGCAGTACAATGGCTAAATTCACATCAACATGACGATGGAGGCTGGGGAGAGACCTGCGAAACATATCAAAACCCTGATGCCAGGGGCAAAGGCCCCAGCACCGCATCACAAACCGCCTGGGCTTTAATGGGATTGATCGCCGCCAATCAGCAAACCGACACAACCGTGGAGAAAGGCGTTAAATATTTACTTAACCGTCAGAATGATGATGGTTCCTGGTCTGAAAAAGCTTATACCGGAACGGGATTTCCCAGAGCTTTTTATTTAAGATATGATCTTTACCGCATTTATTTTCCTCTCCTTGCCCTCAGTCTATATCGAAATTCTCTGGAGGCAAAAAAATGAACGAAAGCCTGGTTCAATTTTCACGGGTTCATCCATCTGAGCGCATCTTACTTCTTCCTCATTGCCTGCGGAAGAGCAATCATTGCCGTGCCACTTATGACCAATATGGGCTACAGTGTTTGAAATGTTCCCCTGATTGCGCCATTAACCTTCTCCGCTCTGCTGCGATAGAGGCCGGCTATAAAAATGTCTGTGTTGCCCCCGGAGGACGGCTGGCGGTAAAATTTGTAGAAGAAAATCAGCCAGAGGCTATTGTAGCCGTGGCCTGTGAAAAAGAGCTTCAAAAGGGCGTCCAGGGAGTTAAGGAATTGCCTGAAATGGAAATAACTCCAATAATAGTCATCATCCCTCTGATCAGGGACGGGTGCGTGGATACTCAGGTTGATATTAAAGAAGCCCTGAAAATAATTAACGCCGGCTGTATGGAAATGATCAGGAATAAATAGAATGTTTATGGATGTTATATACATTTTCATAGGCTATTTGCTGGGATCCATTCCCACAGCCTACATTGCCGGAAGAGCTTTAAAGGGAATAGACATCCGTAAAGCCGGCGATGGCAATGTTGGGGCTGCAAACGCCTACCGGGAAATTGGCCCGCTGGCTGGTTTATGGGTATTGATAGGTGATGTATCTAAAGGCGTAGTGGCTATCGTTATCGCCCAGGCTTATGCTTCCCAGTTGATAGTATTCTTAACTGGTTTTGCTGTGGTGGCAGGTCATATCTGGCCTTTGTTCCTGAGATTCAAAGGGGGCAGGGGAGAGGCGACTGCCTCCGGAGTTCTGGTTGTTTTATTACCTTATGAAATGTTAATTTTACTGGCCATAGCCGCCGTACCCTTCGTAATAACCCGTAATACTATGCTGCTGGGCATTATTCTTTTTGCACCACTGTGGCTGGCGTCTCTGCTCATGGGGGCGCCACTTTCTGTGATCAGCTATAGCGCAGCGCTTCCCTGCCTGGTAGGACTGGCTCATTTTTTTACCACCAGGCGGATGGAACTCAGCATCAAAGCTAAAAGCAAATATATGAGATGAAGTTAAAAATTTAATTTTACCAGATGAGGCCGAGAATCATTGAAAGCGTTGATTTTAGTTCCCTTTGATCCGAGACTATTAGAAAAACTCAGTCAGAATATGGATATTGTCTACCGGAACTGGATGGAAACCAAAAAACTAGTTGAGCCTGAGGAACTAATACACTATACCCTGAATGAAGGCGTACAAATTGTAGTAATTGAGGCCGATTTTATTTTTAAGGAGGTATTGGAAAGCACCAGTAATTTACGTTTTGTGGGAGTTTGCCGAAGTACAGTAAACAACGTGGATATTGAGTCAGCCACCCAGCAAGGAGTTCTGGTAGTCAATACTCCAGCCAGAAACAGTATCGCTGTAGCGGAGTTAACCCTGGGACTGGCTCTATCTCTGGCCCGGCGCATACCTGAGGCACATACTGCGATAAAATCAGGTGAATGGCGTGATCCTGTTGAACCTTATATAACTATGAGAGGTACGGAATTGGACGGCAAAATCGCAGGAATTATTGGATTCGGCTCAATAGGTAAAGAGGTAGCCCGTAGATTTCAAGCCTTCGGTATGGAAGTGATAGCCTGTGACCCTTATATTGAGCCGGATATTATACAAAAAGATGGGGTTGCTCCCACAGATCTTAATACGCTGTTAAAAGAAGCGGATTTTATTTCTATCCACTGTTCTACCCGGGAGCAAACCGGTAACTTGCTGGGAAAAGAACAATTCAAGCTAATAAAACCAACGGCGTTTCTTATTAACACCGCCAGTTGGGAGATAATGGATGAGAAAGCGCTATTCCAGGCACTGGACACCCACAGTATCGCCGGGGCGGCGTTCGATGTATTTGCCGGACATCCGTTATCGTCTGGAAGCCCGCTATTAAAGATGAACAATGTTATTTTAACCCCTCATATTGGAGGTGCAACGGATGGGACTATAAAAAAATACTCTCAGATGATGGCGGAAGACATTTTAAGGTTCATAAATGGAAAAAGACCTCTACATCTCTTAAATCCCGAGGTTTGGGATAGAAATGGTAAATAATTATATATTGGCTCTGGATGCTGGTACCAGTAGAGTCCGTTGCCTTATCTTTGATCTTTACGGTAAACCTGTGGCTACATCTGACCATGATTATTCTTATGAAACTCCCCCTGAGATTGCTCCGCTGGGCAGGGAAATTAATTCTAGAGAATTGTGGCGAATAATCTGCGATTGTATGAATTCAGCCATTAAGAAGGCTGACATTCATCCTGAAGATATTACCGGTATCAGCGCTACCAGCCAGAGAGAAGGGACTGTTTTTCTGGATAAAACAGGTAGTGAACTCTATGCCGGACCGAATATTGACCTCCGAGCGGTGACAGAAGGATTAAGTCTTGACAACTCTTTTGCCAGCACCCTACATGGCATTACAGGCCACCTTCCTTCACTGCTCTTTGTTCCTGCCAGGCTGAAGTGGTTTGAGAAAAACCACCCGGAAATCTATCAAAGGATCTCAACCGTTTTATCCATCAGCGACTGGTTGGTTTACCGCTTAAGTGGTGTGAAGGTAAGCGAAATTTGTGGGGCGGTTGAGATGGGAATAGCTGATGTAATCAGTCGCCAGCATTCCAGCGAGTTATCAACCATTCTTAACCTGTCGGATAGTATTTTCCCTGAATTAGCTCCAGCCGGGATCTGTGTCGGGAAAATTACTGCCAGAGCCGCTTCTGAGACTGGAATACCGGCAGGAACACCTGTGATCCTGGGAGCTCCAGATTCACATTGCGGGCTGATCGGAATGGGGATTATTAATAACGGACAAACCGGCATTGTATCTGGCTGGAGTACTCCGGTACAGATGGTCACCGCAAAACCTGTATTCGATGCTGGACGACGGATCTGGACAGGCTGTCATATCCTAAAAGATAAATGGATCCTGGAGAGTAGCTGCGGGGAGTCAGGCAACTCTCTGCGCTGGGTTAGAGAGAATTTATTTAATCATGGAAATTTACCTGATGATCAAAGCTACGCTCTGATGAATAAAGCTGCCATAAATGTTGCTCCGGGATCTGAGGGTGCGATGGCTTTTATTGGCCCGGAAGCCATGGATATGACGGATTTGAAGATGCGCTGGGGGATGTTCTGTTTCCCGGTCCCTTTCAGCTTTTCCGGTTTAAGTAAAGCGCAACTGGCCAGAGCTACCATGGAAAACATTGGTTTTGCTATAAAGGCCAACATCCAACAGCTCATTGATATAGCGGGAAAGGATATATCCACCATCAAAATAGGTGGGGGATTGATGCGCAATGAATGCCTGACACAAATATTGCCTTCTATCCTGAGCGTACCAGTTGTTTTTGCTGATGTGATTGAGATTTCCGCTCTGGGGGCGGCCATGCTGGCCGCAACTGGTTCAGGAGTTTATTCCAGTCTGAGCGAAGCGCTACCAGCCATGCAATCTCCCCTGAAGGTTGTTGAACCGGACAGACTTATGACGGCAGAATATGCAGAACATTTTCATAGATGGTTAAGCATCAGCCAGAAACTAAATCAAATGTGTGAAGAGCAAAAGTGAGTAAATGGTTAAAAGAAAAAAAGCAGGTAATAGAAACTGCCCTCCGTATGCTTGAAAAAGGTCTGGTAACCGGCACTTCTGGCAATATAAGCCAGAGGTTGGTAGAGGAGAATGGCCGTGAATTGCTGGCGATAACGCCCACCTCGCGTTATTATGACCTTCTCAATCCCGATGATATTCAGATAATTGATTTTGAAGCTGAACCTGTAGAAGGAGATCTACCTCCATCCTCAGAGACCATGTTACATATCGGTATCTATCAGGTGCGAAAGGACATTTGCGCAGTGATACATACTCATTCCGTTTATGCCAGCGCCGTGGCAGTAACTCACCGGAAAATTCCACCCATACTGGACGATCAGATTATTACAATCGGTGGAGAAATAAACCTGGCTGAATATGCGCCTTCCGGTAGTGATGCACTTGTACACAACGTAATTCAGGCGCTGGGTAATAAAAACGGTATTCTCTTGATGAATCACGGAGCTCTGGGGGCGGGTAAAAACTTGCGGGAAGCTTTCACGGTCTGTGAAATTATTGAAAAAACGGCACAGGCTTATTATCTTAGCCTGACCATGGGAGAAGTAAATCTGTTGCCTGCTGAAGCTATAAAGTCAGGCCAGGCTTTTTTCCGAACGCTGCATGGGATTAATCCAGAATAAGATTAAGTTAAATTTTCTTGACTAAGAGGTTATAACATTAAGGTTTAATACTAACTCTGGCTTTACACGGAAGAGGCATCCCACTGCGTTAGAATGCCGTAGTTAATCCTACCCCAGGTTATTACGTACCTTATTTTATATAGCATTAAATAAGAGAGGTGTGGCATGGTAACTGTACCTTCATTTTTATTGAAAAAGTTGTATGTCAAGGGTAGTCTACGCAACGATCAAGATGGATTTCGTTTCGAACTGAAAAATACCCTGGGTTCAGGTTATGGTAACGAATTATTACCTCTGGTTCTTGATGGACAGGAGTTGCCCCGTGAAAATTCCTTCTATTTCCTTAACTCTCAGCCGGTCTGTTTTTTAGCTGTCAGCAAAGATAATCCTTTTACCTTATCAATGAACCGGACTTTAACCATAATGGTTAAGGGTGTTTTCCTGTCCGATGAACCGCATAAATTAAAAATCGGCTTTGTAGCGGAGGGCATCGGGAAATTGAGTTTTGAAGTGCTGGATATACCCGGGAAAGTCTGAAATATGACAGGGCCAAATCATTTAAAGGCAACCAGGTTGAATATAGCTATTACAGGAATATCAGGATATATCGGCGGCCGGCTGGCGGACAGATTGGATACGATGCCTGATATTGGCCAGATTATTGGGATCGATACCAAACAGCCGGCTAAAGTCTTCCCCAGGCTGAAATTCTATCGCATAAATATACTAAAACCATTAAACGATATTTTACTGGAAAATAACATTGATACCGTAGTACATCTGGCCTTTATTTTAAGACCGACCCATCAGAAAAAATTAGCCAGTCAGGTGGATATTGAAGGAACGGAAAGCTTACTAGCGTCCTGCTGGAGGGCCGGTGTCAAGTATATGCTATACCTCAGCAGCCATACCGTTTATGGAGCTTACCGGGATAATCCTGTGCTTATTACAGAAAAAACCCATACACATCCCCTGGCCGGTTTCCAATACTCAGAGGACAAGGCAAGAGTAGAGCAACTTCTGCTGACATACAGCCAGCACCATCCCGAGACACAGATGGCTATACTGAGAACCTGTCCGGTTATCGGACAACATGCCGCAAACTCCATTTCTACCGCTATAATGCAGCCGGCAGTCATGATACGTATAAGGGGCTATGATCCTCCCATGCAGTTTGTCCATGAGAATGACCTTATTGATCTGATGTCAAGATTGATCCTGAATCACATACCGGGAATTTATAATATAGCTGGCGATGGAGTGATTAAATATTCTGAAATAGCCAAGCTGGCGGGGAAAAAGATGCTGGTTTTGCCGGAGTGGTTGATCCAGCCCCTTTTAAAAATTAGCTGGAAACTGCATCTCCAGAATCAATCGCCGCAGGCAGGGCTGGAATTTATAAAATATCCTCCAATTATTGACACTAAAGCCATAAAAAACAGAATCAAGTTTCAGTTTCAGCATACTTCCCGTGAAGCAGTAGCTGCCTTTCTGAACAAACGCTAGATTTCTTTGTACCTTAAAACCTGCTTATTTAATTATCCTGGATAGTTCCTTAAACAGGGGACTTTCCGCGGTCCGCAGCAGTTCAAAAAGGGCCATCTCAACCGTGGTCAGTTTGGCGCCCTCGCTTTGCATACGGGTCAAAGCGGCATCCCGGTTTTTGGCCGTTCGCGACGAAACCCCGTCCAGCAAGACCTGTACAGCATATCCATTTTTTAAGAGTTCCAGAGTAGTCTGATATACGCAAATATGAGCCTCTATGCCGCATACCAGTACCTGGCTGCGGTTCAGAGCAGCCAGAGCTGAATGAAAACCGCTGTCCTGCCAGCAACTGAAGCAAAACTTGGGTAAAGGCTGAATGTCCGGCAGTAACTGCGTCAGTTCCGGAACCGTGGGCCCCAGTCCTCTGGGATTTTGTTCAGTTAATAGAGCAGGGACTCCCAGCAGCCGCATGCCTTTAACCAGTTTTTGTAGGTTTTCCAGCAGGGCCTCCTTCTCGTGCATTACATTCCATAATTTTCCCTGGATATCAATTAAAACAAGGACGGTTGAATCGATGTTCAGCATAATAATTCGTACTCCTGATCCGGATATACCGGTAATAAATTCAATAATTGCCTTAAAATTCTATTTTTGTTGCATGAAAGAGCCGCCTGATATGGAACTATTGCTGAACCTGGGATTGCCCAGGTAATACAGCCGGGAGCCTTCTTCCAGTTTAACATCTGTTAGCCCGTTGATATTCAGATAAGCCTCAGATTTTTCTTTAAGGGAAATTTGGGCTGCATTCACAGTGAATTCCGCCAGATTAAGCTGGCTTGTTCCGGAAGCATTCAATTCCAGACTTAAAGCCGAGCCCTTTAAGTTCACCCGGCTGTTTCCGGACACATTAAAAATGCAGTTGCCTGCCTCCAGCGCGCCGTTAAGTGCACTTCCTTTAGAGACTTCCAGATCAAAATTGAAAGTAGACTTGAATCCGGAGATCACCGCCTGAGTTTCCCCTGAAATATACAGCCCGTAAATCCTGGGCATACTGATTTTAATCTTCAAACTGGTAGGGAAAAAATTAGCAGGAGCCTGAATGGCGATTTTTAAATTTTCATCCTCCAGTGAAAACACGATACGGCTGACCAGGTTGTCATCAGTGCTCAGCGTAACTTTAAAGCTCTCAGCCTGCGTTAGTTCCAATATCAGGCCGGCCTGTGTGGTGATACGGGTAAAACCTGTTATTTCAATATCCTGATCCACAATCTTACCGGAACCGTTCATGGAGCTGGCAGCGCGGTTACAGCCAGGCATAAAGGCAGCCAGTATTATTAAACAGACCATTAAAACGGCTGTAATTGATTTTTTCATTAACCATATCCTGAATTGATAATGCGTTTCCGCACTCTTTATCATGCCAATCCTGTTAACGGTCAGGCAGCTCTTTTCCGGACTGCCTGAAAACCGTCAGGACTACTGCGCACAGATTAATGGAATTGATCCTGATTGTCAAGGATTGCTGGCTGGAAGCCACCGGCAACCGCAGCGGCCTGGAATTCGAGGATTATTGACTGCTGATGGGAATTACTTTTGATAAAGTTAAATATTGATATATAAATGTAATATATAATATATTAATTATATTATTTTACTTAAATTTTATTTTCTTGAATAAAGAAAGCCTTATTTTATAAAAATCAATCCGGTAGCTGATTTTAATCAGATAAGGCGTCAGAAACGTGGTAATAGCAGCCGCCACCCCTACTGTGGGATAAAGAAAATCGCTGATCAGCCCGGCATCTTTTCCGGCTTTCATCACGATGAAGGCAAATTCCCCGATCTGGCTCATACCCAGTCCCACTTTGATGGACGTGTTGGCATCATATCTGAATAGTTTGGTGCCCAAACCGCAGCCCACTATTTTACCTATTATCATCAATACTGTAACCAGGAGCGCCGGGATCAGGAACTGGCGGAACTGGGTTATATCTATCAGCGCCCCCATGGAGATGAAGAAGATGGCGGCAAACATATCCCTGATGGGAGAGATCAGCATGGCAATGTTGTCCGCAGACCTGGTGGAAGCTATAATAACGCCCATAATAAAAGCCCCGATGGCCATAGAAAAATCCAGAGTATAAGCCACTACCGAGAGACCGAAAGCCAGTCCCAGGGTGACTAAAAGCAATACCTCATTGTTACCGGTTTTAGCCACATGTTTTATTATCCATGGTAAGACCAGGTGCCCCAGGATCAGGGAGCCAAAGATAAAAGCCAGGATTTTCAGGGCTACTATTGAAATATTAGCCAGACTTACTCCCCCGTTGTCCGTGGTTGTGGTGATTACTGCCAGCAAGCCCACCACGATCAGGTCTTCTATTACCAGGACGCCCAGCATGATTAATGTGGGAATTTCTTTCATCTTGCCCAGATCACCCAGCACCTTGGCAATTATAGCCGTACTGCTGGATGCCAGCGCGGTGCCTAGAAACATGGCATCCCTGAAAGACCAGCCCAGAAGGCTGCTTATGGCAAAGCTCAGCCCGAGCATGAAAAATATCTCAATAGCAGCCACGCCCACGGATACTTTACCTACGGCCCTCAACCTGGAGAGGGGAAAACGCAGGCCGATAGCAAAGAGCAAAAGAATAACCCCCAGATCAGCCGTGGCGCTGAAGACTTCCGCCTGCGAGATGTAACTATACGGAGGTGTATAAGGTCCAATGATCACACCAGCCACCAGGTAACCCACAATCATGGGCTGCTTTAGCCGGTAAAAAATGTAGACCACTACTGCGGCTATGGTCATGATGATGGCCAGATCAGATACAATGGAAGACGCAAAAGACACGCAGTACTCCTGAATATAATAAGAACAGTCTCTGGGGTCAATTACATTCTAACATATCTAAGCTGGCTAAAAAGATTACCGGGAAATATGTATTGGGAATTCAGGGAGTGGAAATAGGCAGGGAACAGCTCATTCAAACTTGATATAAAAAGCACAGGCAGTTTGAATGGCTGCCTGTGCTTGATGATAGGCTTGGACTGCTGAAACTAATTTATTCCTAAGGCTGGAATGGGGGCGGATCCTGCACCTGTACCTGGTTGACCGCTCCTTCGCCGTTTTCACCCCTTACCTTGTCCCCGCCGGCCAGAGCCGGAACAGCCAGGGCCAGTACCAGGATAATAACCATCATCATCACCAGTAACATTCTTTTCATTAGTCTGATCTCCTTGTTAAGCTTTTTTCATTATAACGGATTCTCTCATTTAAAAATACAGCCGCCAACTTTCTAAAATACCCTGAAAGGTTTATAATTTTCCCAGTTTAGAATTGAACGCATTCAGTTGGTTCAACGAAGACAGGCTCTTTTTGTTAAAGCCGTTTTCTGATAACGGCTTACTTACTCTTAAGTGGACCAGCCTTCCTCTCTGATCCGGTTCCTTGGCTTTCACCGGAGCCACTTCCGCCCAGGTTATCAATTGCTCCGGTGCCCTCTGTTCCCCCAGGACTTGCCTGGCTGCCTGGTCCGTTGCCGCGCTGATCAACCTCACTACCGCTGCCAGAGCCTTCTTCCCGGCCTGAACCGGCTCCGAAGTCTTGCCTGCTGCTTTCTTCGGAACTACCTGATTCATTACCAGCGCCTGCCTGGTTCCCGGCTCCGTTGTCAGATCCTGAACCGCCCGTTTTATCGGAATTTCCTGCACCCGGTCCATCTGAACCCGCCTTGCTTCCGCTTTCCTGGCCTGAGCTGCCTTCTGAGCCTTGCCCGCTGCTTTCACCGTAAGCTCCGACGGCTGAACTGCCATCCGTTCCTGCCCCGCCGGTCCCGCCAGTACTACCCGAGCTGCCCGGTCCGTTACCACTCTCACTGCCCCCAATACTACCGGACCCTGCATCTGCTTGATTACCCTGGCCGCCTGACCAGGCTTCCTGGCCTTGACCGCCCTCTCCCAACTCTGAACCTTTGCCTGGCTGGCTCTCTGATCCCTGAGACTGGCTGGGAGTGGCCTCACTACCAGAGACCCTGATGCCGGTACCTGGGGTTTGTCCTTGGTCAGGTATTCCGGTCTGTTCCCCACCTCCGCCGGCTGCCCCCTGACCATCTCCGGATGACAGAGTCTCAGAGCCAGTACCCTCTGCGGCAGGCTGTGGAGTTGATCCTGAGTCTTCTTTGAAGCCACCTTGGTGCCGATATCTGTACTGTAACCTAGCTTGTATTTCCAAAGTCAACTCCCGGCTGGTTTCAACCATCCGCCGGTATTCCCCGGTGACCTGTGAAGAGAGGGTGTCCAGACTTTCCATACAATCCTGGAGCACCTGCGAAAAAAGATCCTCTATTACAGCGGTATGGTCATCATGAATCTGAGCCTCCTCCAGGATCCGCTCTCCCATTTGACTGAACAGGCGGTACTGAAGCATAGCCTCCTGCATGGCCTGATATTGCTGGTTTTCTACCTTCGATTGAGCTCGCTGGAGCCTGTTTTGCATGAACTCAAAATTGACCTGCGCTGCCCTCAGGATATCACTTTGCATCCAGGTATTTATAATGCCGGACTGCTGCCTGACAGCCAGATCACCGGCTTCCAGAAAAGGTCCCTCAAAAGCAGATGCATTATCCAGAGCGTTTTCACAAAATTCCAGTTGACTGTGGATCTCAGCCGAAGTACTCTCAAGTAGCTCAGATAAAAGAGCCGCATCCCCTATTTTTTCAACTTCTTTTTGAAGAGCTTCAAGTTTGTCTCTGTATCCGTTTAAAGCTATAAAGGTATTTTCAACATCCACCCCAGCCAGCCGGTTTATTTCTTCCAGCCGTCTGCGTGAGAATTCCAGATTCAGCTTAACCCTACCGGCAGCGCCGCCGGCTATCCATAACCTGGCTTCTTCAGTTCCTGTTTTAACCCTGTAAAGCAGGTCTCCTGGCAGGCTACCCTGAGCCGCATAGACCGTCCCGGCGCCCAGCATTGAGATCACGATAAGAGCTATAAAAGCCACCACGGTAATCCTGGCCCAGACCATTTGAGGGGGCAGTCCGAAGCTGAAAAAGCTGGCAAACGAAAAGGCTTTCTCCTGCCTGGTATTCTTGATTTGCTGCATTAAACGGTCTCTGACAGCCTGTTTGGAAAGGGCGTCCAGTGACACCGGTGCGGGTTCCCGGATGCTCAGCGCCAATCTCAGTAAAGGCCCCAGTTCGCGTTCTCTGGACGGATAACGCTCCAGGCAGGAGGTCAAGGTTACTTCGCCTGACCTTACCTTTTTTATGCATTCAGCTAATATGCTTTCAATCTTTTCCACTCTGCCGCTCTTCCCTGCCCAGTATTTCACGCATCTTTTTCAATCCCCGGTGCAAAATCACCCTGATATTTCCCTCACTTTTATGTAAAGCCAGGGCAATTTCACTGTATTCCAGCCCTTCAATAAAGCTCATCAAGATCACCTGCTGCTGTTCTCCAGACAATTGCCGTATCGCCCGCCTGACTTCATCCCGTGTAAAGCCCGATTCTGCTAATTCTTCCGGATTTTTTTCCTGTCCGCCACGGCTTGTTTCATTATCCAGGTAGACCTGGTCTTTACGGGTCCGGTAATAGTCAATGACCCGGTTATGGCTGATGGTAAAAAGCCATCCTAAAAAAGGAGTACCGGTGCGTTTATAAGCAGGTAATTTACGCCAGGCCCTGGTGAAAACCTCCTGGGTCATATCCCGGGAATCATCCACATTGTTGGTCCTGTAATAGATGTGACGGTATATCCTGTCCGCGTAAATATCATAAAGATATCCAAAGGCTTCAGCATCGCCGGAAGCTGCACGGTCCACCAGGGATTCCACCTCATGCTCTGTTTTGGAATCATGACGCGTATTTTTCAGCAATTGCATTCCCTGACTGGTTTAACGAAATAGCCGGTTATTTGTTACAACAATAAAAAATATAAGAACCTGCTCTTCTTTAATTCTATGCTATGGGACAAAATCACACTTCATATCCGGAAATTATTAAAATGTAAGAGCAGGGCCCGGTCACGCCGGAAGGCAGTTCTTATGTTCAAATATTTCGTAATCAACATTAATTACATGGCCGGGAACAGGTAATATAAGCCGCTTCCGGTAGTTTTTTAAAGGAGGAAACATGGCCAGGCAAAGTTTTATAATAATCGGCGGTGTGGCGGCGGGCATGAGCGCTGCCAGTAAAATCAGGAGTATTGATGCAGAAGCAGAAATACGCGTCTTTGAAAAAAGCGGTTTTGTCTCTTACATTGCCTGCGGAATGCCCTATTTTATAGAAGGCAAGGTGGCTTCAAGTAAAAACCTGGTGGTCTTTGACTCCAACTATTTCAAAGAAAAAAGGAACATTGAAGTCTTTCTTCACCATGAAGTGAAAACAATAAATCCTGCTGCCAGGACAGTGCTGGTCAGGAACCTGCCTACAGGAGAGGAAATGTCCTTTTCCTATGATAAACTGCTGGTTTCCACCGGCGCACGCCCGGTACAGCCTCCCATCAAGGGGGCAGACCTTCCCGGGGTCTTTATCCTCAGACAACTGGAACATGGCCTGGCCATCCAGGATTACCTGAATTCCAGGTCGCCTCAAAAAGGACTGATAATCGGCGCCGGCAGTATAGGGATGGAAATGGCGGAAGCCTTTGCCGCCAGGGGTCTGGAAGTGACTGTGGTGGAAAAGATGCCGTCAATCCTGGGATCCATGGATGATGAGATCAATCAGGTGGTTGAAGATGAATTGAAGCAAAAAAAAGTTAACCTGATCAAGTCCCGAGCAGTGGCTGAATTCACCGGCGCCGGTTCTACCCTGAAAAGCGCACTTCTGGATAACGGAGAAATCCTGCCGGCAGATATTGCACTCATGGGTGCAGGTATACGGCCTAACTCTGAAATAGCCAGGGAGGCAGGCATTGAGACCGGCCAAAACGGCGCCATTAAGGTCAATGACCATATGCAGACCAATCTGCCGGACATCTATGCCGCCGGCGATTGCGCGGAGGCCTATCACCTGGTCCTGAAACGCAATGCTTATATGCCGCTGGGCACCACGGCCAACAAGCAGGGCAGGGTAGCCGGCAACAATATGGCAGGGGTGGAGGCCGCCTTTGCCGGAATTGTGGGGACAGCGGTTTTCAAGGTCTTTGACCTGGAGGTGGGGCGTACGGGTCTGAGCGAAAAAGACGCCCTCCGTGAAGGGCTGGAATACGTGGCCAATACCATCGAACAGACCTCCAGAGCGCATTATTTTCCGGGCGTCAGCCGGATCAGGGTTAAGCTGGTGGCTGAAAAGAACACCGGCAGGCTTCTGGGCGCTCAGGCGGCCGGTAAGGAAGGAATAGCCAAACGTATAGATATTTTTGCCACAGCTATTACCGCAGGGATGACGGCGCAGCAGGTGGAAAGCCTTGACCTGGGATATGCCCCGCCGCTGGCTCCGGTATATGATCCGGTACTGATTGCCGCCAGCGAGCTTCAGAAGAAAATCAGAGGTTGAGGAGGGATTCAATTCGGATTATTGACAATTCTGTAGATTTGTAGTAATATTCTACAATACTACAATGGAAACAAAAAACGAGAAACGCCGGAAAATCCTGGAGGCCGCTAAATCACTTTTTAGCCGGACGCATGATTTCCGGCGTGTCAGTTTGGAAGACATCGCCGCTGAGGCGGAAGTTTCCCCTACCACTATTTATAACCAGTTCGGCAGCCGGGAAAACCTGGTCTATGAGGTAATCCAGGACCTGGCGCGGGCCAACCTGGAGCGCAACCGTGCTTTCGTTAATTCTGACCTGCCTTTCTCTCAAAAGATGGGCGCCATTATAAACGGCAAAATAGACCTGGCCCGGTTGGTAAACGGGGAACTCATTGAGAAGCTGATCAGCCAGGATAAAAAGATTAAACGTTTCGTAGACCAGCTTTTCGAGGACGAAATCCGGCCCCTCTGGCGGAAAATCGTATCAGATGGGAAGAAAGAAGGTTATATTGATCCGTCTCTGGACGAGAAAGCCCTCCTGGCTTATTTAAATATTATCCAGGCCGGTGTACGCGCCAGGCCCGAACTTATCCGCGGATGGAAGGAAGACAACCTGAACCTCATCATGCAATTGACCCGACTGATGTTCTACGGCTTTTTGAAAAAGGAAATCGATATCTTCCCCAATAAAGGAGGTCAGTCAGATGCCTGAAAAATCCATCGTGGTGGACAATTTAACCTATCGTTATGGAGACCTGACGGCAGTGGACCATATTTCCTTCGAAGTGAATGAAGGGGAGATACTGGGGTTCCTGGGGCCTAATGGAGCCGGCAAGACCACCACTGTAAAAATGCTGACCGGCCAGTTAAGGCCCCATGAAGGACGGGCCGTTCTGCTGGGGCGGGATATGGCTAAAGAGCCCCGGGAGGTGCGGGCACAGATCGGGGTGTGTTTTGAGCAGACCAACCTCTATGAGCAGATGAGCGCACTGGATAACCTCCTGCTTTTCAGCGAGCTTTTCGGCGTCAAGGATTTTGACGGATATGCCCTGCTTAAACGGGTGGGACTGGCCGGCCGCGAAAAGGACAGAGTCTCCGGCTATTCCAAGGGCATGAAGCAGCGCCTGATGGTGGCGCGTTCCCTTTTGAATAAACCCAGGATCATTTTTCTGGATGAACCCACTTCAGGCCTGGACCCCGTGTCTTCTGAAGCTATTGATAATATCATTCTGGAAGAGCGCGACCGCGGCGCCGCCATCTTTCTGACTACCCATGATATGTGGGAGGCGGACAAGCTGTGTCACCGCGTGGCCTTTATGGAGAAAGGTAAAATTGCGGCCCTGGACACACCCCGCAGTCTCAAGCAGCGCTACGGCAAACGCTCCCTTTTAGCAGAGGTTGAAACACCTCTGGGACTGGAAAGGCGCGAGATCCTGATGGATACCCCGGAAACCGCAGCTTCCGTAGAAAAGCTATTCGCCCAAGAGACGGTAGTTACCATCCACAGCGAAGAGGCCACCCTGGAAGACATCTTCATCCAGGTCACCGGCCGGAGACTGGCTGAATGAAAATGAATACCATCAAAGCGCTCTTAATAAAAGATGTGAAGCTATTTACCAGCAACCGCTTTTATGTACTTATCACGGCGGTCGGCTTGTTGTTTTTCGTAGCCCTATATCTAATCCTGCCCTCGCAGACGGATGAAAAGCTCAACCTGGCCATGTACGCGCCTGAAATGCCCCCTGCCTTCGCGCAGATTCAGACCTGGGAAGGTCTTGGCATAAGCTATTTTGAAGACGAGGATTCTCTCAGGCAGGCTGTACTGGAAGGCGAGTACGAGGTAGCACTATCCCTGCCGCCGGATATAATGGACACCTGGGCTGCCGGAAATAAACCCACCATTACTATGTATCACTCATCCCTGGCCTCTCCTGAGATAAAGGCAGCCATCATAGCCCTGGTAAAGGAAATGTCTTACGCACAAACGGGACAGGAACTTAACCTAGAAACTTCAGGGGAAATCCTGGGTCCCGATATGCAGGGACAGCAGATATCCTTACGTGACCGGCTGCGGCCGTTGCTGGCTGTATTCATCCTGCTGATGGAGATCCTCTCTCTGTCCAGCCTTATCGCTGTGGAAATTGAGCAGGGTACAGCCAGGGCGCTGCTGATGACGCCGTTGCGGGTCTCTCACCTTTTTCTGGCCAAGGGAATCCTGGGTATAGGACTGACGCTGGGACAGTCTGTCCTTTTCATGGCCCTGGTAGGCGGTTTCAATCAACAGCCCCTCATCATACTGGTCACCCTGCTGCTGGGCAGCGCCATGGTGGTGGGACTGGGTTTCCTGGTGGCTTCGCTGACGCGTGATGTCACGGCGGTCACCGGCTGGGGCATGCTGGTCCTGATTCTCCTGGCCGTGCCGGGTTTCGGCGCGGCAATCCCGGGCCTGATCTCCGGCTGGGCCAGAGTGATACCCTCCTTTTACCTGACGGATACGGTCAGCCGGGTGGCTAACTACAGCTCCGGCTGGGGAGATGTCGGACTGAACCTGGCTGTACTGGCGGCCTTCACTGCGGCTGTCATCGGCGCCGGTATGGCGGCTTTAAGGAGACGTTATCTATGAAACTCAGACACATCAAGGCGCTGATTAAGGTGGAGGTATTCCACGGGCCAAAAGACATTGTCCTGGTGATGGCTGTGGTTATGCCGGTTTTACTGGCTCTGTTTGTCAACCTGGCCTTTGGAAATATCTTCTCTGACAGCGCCAAAATGGGTATTTTTGATGAAGGCAGCTCTTCTTTGACCTCTGTGCTTGAACAGGCCGGCAGCATGACTGTAAAAACCTATAGAGCTGAAGCTGATTTAAGAGCAGCCGCCTCCGCCGGCGCAATTGACGCAGGCATCGTTATACCGGCTGATTTCGAGGTCAAGATGGAGGCAGGCGCCGTTAAACTGAAGGCCTATATCTGGGGAGAAAGCCTGGCGAAGAACAGAGAGGTCATTTCACTGGCTTTGATAGAAGCTGTCCGTGAAATGACCGGCGCCGAATTGCCGGTTAACCTTGAAAGCGTCCCGCTGGGCGATAGTTCCAGCCTGCCCTGGAGCGACCGCCTTCTGCCTCTGACCGTACTGCTGGCTGTTTTCTTCGGGGGCATGATGCTGCCGGCTTCATCCCTGATCCACGAGAAACAGCGAAAGACGCTGGAAGCGCTGAACGTTACCCCGGTGAGTATCAGCGATATCTTCATCGCCAAGGGCCTCGTTGGGGTTTTCCTGGCAGTAATTATGGGCATGCTTACTCTAGCTGTTAGTGCGAGCTTCGGTAATTCGCCTGTAACGCTGGTATTTATACTCGCACTGGGAGCAGTACTGGCTGCGGAGATAGGCCTGCTGGCCGGCGCTTATATCCAGGATATGAACACCCTTTTCGCCTTCTGGAAATTCGGCGGTCTTTTGCTTTTTGGCCCGTCTTTTATTTTCATATTCCCGCAGATACCTTCATGGATTGGATATATTTTCCCCACTTATTATGTCATCAAACCAGTAACTGACATCAGCCTCTTTGACGCAAACTTCGGTTCCATAGCCCTTTATCTGGGAATATTGATCGTTATTATTGCGGTAATGGGCCTGGCGGTGTTGAAAATCATCCAGCGCCTGAGCACCCGGGCGCTGCGCTTGAATGGTTAAATGGGCCTTTTCGCCAGGTTTTCCTTCACCCTGAAGGCTGCTATTCTCTCCACCAGGTCAAAGGGAATGGGCTTATCCAGCGGAAAGCGGACTGTTCCCTTGCTGGTGGCATAGCCTGAGAGTTCTTTCTTAAAGGCCTCAATACCTGAGGCTGTGGGGAAAAAACCAATGTGTCTTTTAAAAGCGGCAAAATACACCAGCACGCCGTGCAGTTTGAAGGCTGGCATACGGTAGGCAATGGTTTCCTCAGCCCCGGGCGCTGCCCGGCGGATGCTCTGCCTCATTTTCTCCAGGATGACCTGCGTTTCAGGCGGAAACGACCTGATATATTCATCTATGGTCCTGTATTCCTCTTTCATTCCCGGTTACCTATAGCTGCCTATTTTTCCCCATTCCTCTACCCGGTTAAAGAGGGGGCTGGTGGATTTGAAATACACCTGGACCGGTGTCACATCCAGGTCCGGGTAATTATCAAAGAGCTCCCTTTCAGCGTATCTGAAAGCTTCCAGCACCAGCGGCAGCTCCGCATGGAAAATTTGGTTCCTCCACCTGGCTGGGCCGAAGGTCAGACCTCCGCTGATATGACAATAAACCCGGTATTCCAGAAGATTTCCCCGGCTGACAAGCTCCGCCAGCACCTCGTCCCTCATCAGCCGTGTGTAAAATCCGGAAATTTGCTTTTTATCATATTCATTGCCCACAGTCAAAAACAGATCCCCTGTAATGTCTGAATGGGTCAAGGTATAACGTCTGGGAATGATGAGGACATCCTGAGCAGTTCCGGCCAGATACCTCACATGCAGCTTCTCCGGCTTCAACCGGTGGATCTTTTCGGACAAATCCGCTTTCAACTTTACCTGCCTTCAACCAATCAAAATTTATCCGGCCGTTTTCTGTATAGACTTAGAAAGACCATTTTCAGCAAGGTGGATTTTAAAGTAATATTCCTAATCTTTGACATCCCGGGGTATAATCAACAGCTCTACCCCCTCGAGTACCTGTACTACTCGGTTGTGAGAAAGAGAACCTATTTTTTCCACTAAATCCCCTTTGTTCACAGTGAATATTTGTGAAATGTTAACAACACCGGGTTTGGAAAGATTAGCTTCGCCTTTTTCCAGAAGTACGTTGCCTGGCGATTCTGCACGCCGGAGATTAGAGGTTATTGAGCATACTACCACGGTATTGATGCGGCTTTTATTGAAGACATTGTTCTGAATAACAAGATATGGACGCCTGTACGAAAGATCAGATCCTGATGGTTGTCCCAGATCAACCCAAAATAAGTCCCCCTGCTTGATTACCATTGATCTTCCACCAATCTGCGCTGAAGGCCCTTCATTTGGGCCATATGTTGCTCTTCATCATGGTCAGGAGGTCCGTCATAAGCTGCATTGATAGCTTGTAACAATTTTTCATTTTTATGCTGCTGTAAGAACTCACGCGCTGCCAGCGAAAAAAGAAAACTTCGTGAAACCGCCATTTCGTGGGCCATGGCCTCCATCTCTTCGAAAAGAGTTTGTTCTATAGAAATCGCTGCTTTTTTATTTACCATAATTCATTATACCCAACCTATTACTTAGAGTATAACCATAGGTATAATTTACGCCAATAACGTGGTCACACAGTGAAGAAGCAGCAGCAGACAGGCGGATTCCAGCGCAGAATGGTAGGAAAACCAAATACGCGGCTTAAAAAAATAGAAATATGATATTGTGCCGGGCTCAGATGGTCCCTGACTTAACAGGGGAGAAGGATGCCAAAGCTATATGGAGGTCCCTCATAACCACCTTTTAAAGAATCCCGCCACCTTCTTCGCCAGCTCTTTTTCACTGCCCCACCAGAAGTGGTCCGCATCCTCCATGATTTCGCATTCCACAGGGTCCGACAGCGCCCGGCAGATTGCCCGCAAATCTTCTGCATTAACATAGGGATCTTCACTGCCCGAAATCATCATTTTTGGCTTCAGGCATTCTTTAAGAAGGCTGAAATCAAATAAGGCTAAGGGAGGCGATACGCCTGCCAGAGCTTTGACATGCTGGTCCTCATACGCCTCTGCCAGGCCCCAGGCAGCTCCGGCTGAATAACCGGCCAGCCCGATTCTGGTAAAATCTACTTCTTTCAAAGAGCTTAAAAAAGCCACGGCTGCCCTTGCATCCTCCTGCGCCTCTTTACCCGGGCTAAGCTTACCTTCACTGCCTTCAACCCCCCGGAAATTAAACTTGAAAGCTATTATAGACCTGTCTGCCAGGGCCTCACAAATAGCATTTACCACATTATTGTCCATGCTGCCGCCGTACAGGGGGTGCGGATTGCAGATCACCACACCCGGAAATGCAGGATTCCCCTCAGGGATATAAACCGCACCGGCCAGGTAAAAGCCGCCGCTTTGAAATCTGACTGATCTTAAATGGATGTTAACTTCCCTCCGGATAAGATGTTGCCATTATATGGCATGTTTGCGCTTTGAGCAAGCCGCATTATAAGCGGTTACTGTTGGTACTGAAGTGTTTCTTAGCTTTTCTTTATGTAAACCAAGTTATACTATCAAACAAAGCTAATTGGTCCTGGATATTTTCGCCCATTTGATGCCGTTCCTTCCTGCCCATTTGAGATTAGCTGACGGCGAATTTTTGGGAAGAAAAACCCTTGTCGCAGTCCTGGCTGCCGGAGTAGACTGTAGTATAGCCAGCCACCTGGGCGCCTACAACCGGCGCCCGAAAAAAGCGATGAGGTGAAAGTCATGTATGCAGTGTGCGTAACTACTTGGGTCAAACCGGGGAAAGAAAAAGACTTTATCCGGGCCGTCCTGGAAAATGCGGCCAAAACCCGGCAGGAGCCGGAAAATGTCAGGTTCGATGTTTTACAGGCAGAAGGGAAAAGCAACCAGTTCTTTTTGTATGAGGTTTACCGCAGCCCCGAAGGTTTTAAAAGCCACCAGCAAACCCAACACTATCTGAAGTGGAAAGCTGCTGTAGCGGACTGGATGGAACAGCCGCGGCAGGGTGTGAGGCATTTCAGCCTCTTTCCTGCTGATGCTGACTGGTAGGACAGGAAGGTGATGGGAATGAATTTTGAGTTTGCCACAGCCGGCAGGATTATTTTTGGCCGGGGCTGCCTCAGCCGCATAGGTGAAATTGCCGCTTTTTACGGCCAACAAGCCTTCCTGGTTACCGGGCAGCAGGCTTTACAGTCGTCCGGCAAGCTGGATATTCTGCTGAAGTACCTGTCCGAAAAAGGAGTCAGGGTTTCCCGCTTTGTTTTCACCGGCGAACCGGAGATAAACGCCGTGGAAAAAGCTCTGGCCTCTGCCAGGGCAGAAAAATGCGATCTGGTAATCGGTGCAGGAGGCGGCAGCGTGATCGATCTGGCCAAAGCCGTATCCGGGCTCTTAACAAATAAAGGTAGTCTGCTGGACTACCTGGAGATTGTGGGAAAAGGCCGTTTACTGAGTCAGCCGGCAGCGCCCCTGATAGCCGTGCCGACCACATCCGGTACCGGGGCTGAAGTGACTGCCAATGCTGTCATCAAAGACCCTGTAAACAGGCAAAAAGTAAGTCTGCGCAGTCCCTTTCTGCTGCCCCGAGCCGCAATAATAGACCCGGAGCTAACCCTGTCTCTTTCACCGGAACTGACCGCTCAGAGCGGACTGGATGCTCTGATTCACCTTATGGAAGCCTATACTTCCCGCAAAGCCCAGCCGGTGAGTGACCTTTTTTGCAGAGACGGCATTTGCCGGGCTGGGCGCTCACTGGTGAAAGCCTGTGAAAACGGCGCTGATCTTGACGCCCGGGAGGATATGGCCATGGCGGGACTGGAGGGAGGACTGGTTCTGGCCAACGCCGGCCTGGGGGCTGTGCACGGGTTTGCCGGAGTGCTTGGAGGCGCCTATTCAATACCCCACGGCCTGGCCTGTGCCTGTTTACTGCCTTATGTCTTTGAGGCCAATATCCAAAAACTGAGTTCGCAGAGCCCTGATCACCCGGTTCTTCAGAGATACCGGGAGGTAACCGGGTGGATGACTGGAAACAATCCTGAGAGCCTGAACGCACTTCAGGAAAAGGGGAAATCTTATCTTCTGGGACTTAACCGGCGGCTGAAAATGCCGTCCCTGTCCCGCTTCGGCATAAAACCTGGAGAATTGCCGGAACTCGCCGCCAAAGCAGCCACGGCCAGCAGCATGAAGGCCAATCCCGTGGTTTTTTCACAGGCTGAACTGGTGGATATTTTGCTGCTTGCTCTGGGTTAAATAACGGAGCAGCATTCTATCTTCCAGCGGTCACATCTGTATTTGTAGAATTTGATATTCCGAAGTATCTTGATATCAATATTCATAAAATACTATACTATTAGCTATTATTATAAAAAGGAGGTTTTTATGGCAGACTGGTTCATGGACAAAGGAATTCGCATTATATGCATTATAGTGGTAGCTGTTATCCTGTTTTTCATATTACGGTTTCTGATTCCTCCAATGGTTAAAAGGCTCATCTCAGGGAAAATGACCCATGAAGATCCCAAAGAGTTAGGCAAGCGGACTAAGACCCTTTCTTCCATACTGGTTACCATTACCGGTATCGTAATTGCTATATTGGCTATTCTTACTATTTTACCTGAAGTGGGGGTTAATATAGCCACTCTGATAGCCGGTCTGGGCATTGGAGGCCTGGCTATTGCTTTTGCCGCCCAGAACCTGGTCAGGGACTTTATCACCGGATTCTTTATTCTCCTTGAAGACCAGTACAGGGTGGGTGATGTAGTAAGCGTGGCGGGTCACACTGGAGAAGTGGAGGAGATAGGATTACGGCGCACTGTGCTCAGAGACCTTGACGGCAATGTACATTCTGTGCCTAACGGCAAAGTGGAAGTATCCACCAATATGACCAAGAAGTTTTCCCGTGTGAACTTCGATGTGTCGGTGGGTTACGGCGCCAACCTTGAACAAGTGAAGGACATAATAAACTCCGTCTGCCTTGAAATAGCTGAAGACCCCAAATGGAAACCGGATATCATTACCACCCCCGCAGTGGTAAGGATAAATAGATTAGGCGAAGCAGGTGTTGATATAGGCATTATGGGGGATGTCAAGCCCTGCCGCCAATGGGATGTGATGGGTGAAATTCGCTTACGCCTTAAAAATACCTTTGAAAAGCTGGGAATAGAACGACCCCGGCCCGGTACCAGCGTCTTTTTTGGCAACACACCGCCAGTCATCAATAAAAACTAAGAAACATGAGCAAAAAGGGGCAATCCGTCCGGATTACCCCTTTTTAGATAACTTTATGTTAACCAATTATTTCGATCATCTGAAAAAATTCCCGGCCTTGTTCCGCACCTGCAAAGTCTCTGTATGCATTGCTTAATCAGGCCTGTGTGCATGTTCCATCTCATTTCATCTGAAAATACCCTGGCGGCAGCTTATTTTTTACCGGGCTTGACGGTTTAGCACCGGCCAAGCTTAATCACTGTAGAGTATTTCGTCTAATTCACGGACGGGGGCGCCTTCAGACACTAATGAACTGGAATTATTACACCATCCCGGTGAAAGTGTTCA
>CAYLRY010000005.1:0-96603 GCA_964386535.1 uncultured Dehalococcoidales bacterium
CATCTCTAACTATGCCTCCCACTTCATTACTTCTACCAGGCAGGAGTTGTTGGCCTCCCCCGGTGCGTTCTTGGAGACCATCCTGGAAGGTGTTAATAGATTGATGCAGCCGCCCCTATCTACGCTGCCTGCTTTACCCGGCTCCAGCGGATCATACTTAGCGCCGGCTTCATATGAATGGACGCTTCCTGGTCTTATACGTTCTGTAACATGAGCACAGCAAAGTACGGCTCCACGGGCGTTATAAACCTTAACAATATCACCATCCTTAATATCGCGCTTCGCCGCATCCAAAGGATGTATCCGGATTGGCCAATAAGCATACCCATCTTTTTTAACCCTATGCTGAGGTATATCATCCAGCCAGTAACTTTTATTATCATGATGGGTGTGGTAGGAAAAACGTGGATGGGGACTGATCAATTGTAGCGGGTAGTACTTGGTCAACTCTGTAGTATTGTAGCCTTCCCAGCTAGGAATATAACGCGGCATGGGAGGTCTTTCTTTATCATTGGGATCAAATTTCATCAGTGTTTGTGAAACAAACTCAATCTTACCAGAAGGAGTGCCAAGCAGATGAGCGCGATCAGTTCCGATATTTGGATTTTTCTGTTCTGAATATAAGTCGCAGGGCCGGCCTTCATAAAACCAGCGGAAAGAAACGCGCGGCGGTTCATCAGCAGGCATAGATGGTACTACGAAGTAACCTTTCTTTTTAAAGTCCTCGTAGCTGATATATTTGGGCAGATCCGAGTATTCAAATACTTTTTTATTCCAATCCTCGAAGGAATTTCCTTCGGTATATTCATCCTTTATACCCAGCCTCTCTGCTAGTAAGGTATATATTTCATAGTCCGGTTTAGACTCCCAGAGAGGTTCGATACACTGCTGTTGATAGATGATAATGCGGTGGTTGTTGTTCATATCGTTTGAGCCATATCCGCCAGCACTGTTCCATTCAGAAAGATCAGTATGTTCGAAGTTGGTGGAAGCCGGCAAAATCACATCTCCAAACTTGGTCTCACTCTGCCAGTGGCAGTCCTGCATTACCACGAACTCCAGATTTGGATGCTGGTACATTTTAACCCAGCGGTTGGTCTCTGTCATGGTACTGATAAATGAGCCGCCATGGCGGTGAATCATTTTAATGGGGGCGCCGTTAGGACCTTCTTCAGGTGAGGTAAAACGGTTAAATTGCTGGTCAACCGAATTGCCGCAGAAACCTTCCCCGATCCAGCTTACCGGCGGGTTCATAACAATCTCGGGTAACAGCAAACGGTAGGCTTTCTGGGTAACCTTATTTCCTTCAGGGAAATAAGACTTTTTGGCTACAATACCAAAGGCATCCCATCCGTTTTCGGAATAACCTGGCATTTTAAAGCGATAATCAATAGGTGCTGCTCCGGCAGTACCTCCCCAGAAATTTACACCGGGCTTACCAACACCCTGCATGGCTCCCAGCAGGACCATCAGTCTGGCCCATTCAGTAGCGTATGCTTCCCGGCAAGCGCCCGTAGCTCCGAAAATACTGCCTACTGCAATCATGGTCTTTTTAGCCGCCCATTCCCGTGCCAGGGCTAAGATAGTGTGGGCGGGAATATCACAGATAGCGGCTGCCCACTGAGGCGTCTTAGGGGTCTTGTCTTCGCCTTTGCCTAAAATATGTTTCTTCCACTGCTCAAAGCCGTATGTACGGTTTTCAATGAAAAACTTATCATAGGTTCCTTCTTTAATCCAGACATAACCAATGGCTTCCGCCAGAGCCGCATCAGTCCCTGGCCGGGGCGCTATCCATTTATCACCCATGGTGCTGGCAGTACAGTTACAATAAGGATCAATCACTATAAACTTGATCCCCAATTCTTTCAACCAGATACGCCAGATCAGGTTTTCTTGGCCGCTGTACATGTAAGAAGTGCTATTTGGATCAACTGCCCAGAAAACTACCTGTTCAGTATTTTTCAGGGCATCCTGTAAAAGCTCGGACTGGTCGCAATGTCCTAGGCGCCACCAGTAGCCCCAGGTATGCACAGCTCCCCAGTGCCAGCCTTCCCAGCTATCCGGATTATCCAGCAGAGTGGTGTACCCCAGCAGATTAAAGAAACGGCCAAGAGGCCCCAGTTTGTAATGTAAGAAGCCCCAGTTATGATGGGAGGAGGTCATGGCTGTGATGGCTGCCGGTCCGTAAGTCTTCCGGATCCTCTTGATTTCACCGGCTACAATATCCAGGGCTTCATCCCAAGAGATGCGAACGTATTCATCCTTACCGCGTAGTTCCGGGTGCCTTTCCCCGTTAGGATCAAAATTTTTACGTTTCATGGGGTATTTAATACGGTTTTCAGAATAAACACGGGTACGTTCCGGAATTTCATAGGTTTGTAAGGTAGTTTTTCGAGGTGGAGAAAATTTTCTACCTCTGGCATTGATTACCCATGATGGAGCATCGACTTTTTCATCAAAAATAATAGGCCGCATGCGGGTTATCTTACCGTTTTCTACATATACTCTGACCGGTCCGCCCACAGTGCATTGTATAAAAACTTGTTCTGACATCAGAACCTCCCTTTTTCACAATAATCAAAGGTCGAGAAAAATCATAAATTAAAAAACATTGCTAATATCATTCGAGTGATTCAGGTTTAGTTAAAAGGCGTTTAAAGGAGAATATTCTAAGCTAATTAAACCAGTTTTAACACATCGCCGGGTTTGTGCTTTTGCCCGGTATATAAAATTTCAACCGTAAAGGAGGCACCTGTTGCGTGTATTACTCAGCAAAACAAGTGCCTCCCTATGTCAATAATTATACCTTCTTGTAGAGTTCCAGATCACCGATGTTTATGTCTTTAGCTGTGCTGATGGATTTGACTTCCCTTGATAGATATCCGGTTTTCTCAACAGTGACTGAAAATTCACCTACCTTCAAACCTTCGAACCAGAAATCGCCAAAATTATCAGTCTTGATGCTGCGGACTTTCTTTCCTTTTTCGTCTCTAAGCGTAACAGTAGCGCCTTCAAGACATTCATCGGCTTCCGGATCATAAACTGCACCGGCAATAAACCTCTTTGGAATGCCGATATAATAAACTCTGGGGCCGGCTTTGGCTTCAGGCTTTAAAATCTCAGCTTTGGCAATCAGGTCCTTAAATTCGTCTTCTTCACCAAACTTCAGGGCTCCAGTAGGACAGGCATCTACACAGCGCGGTTCTTTCCAGCCTCTATCCAGAAGATGAGCGCACCAGGTGCATTTCTGGGCAATATTGAGATCATTATTATAATAAATAACTCCGTATGGACAGGCATCCACGCACAGTTTCATGCCGCTGCATTTGTTGGGATCAATAATTACCGCGCCGTCCGGCCTCTGGTAAATGGCTTTAGATTTACAGGCTGTAATGCAGGGGGCATCAGCACAATGCTGACATATATAATGCATATAAGCCACTTTTACTTTGGGAACCTGGCCTCTAACAATATCCTGCACTTTCATCCAGAACTGCCCGGTGTCTGGCTGGGGTTTGGCAATTGGACTCCAGTCATTTCCAACATGCTCATCTTTGCATGCAATCTGGCAATTGTAACAACCGTTGCATTTGGTGATATCAATAATAAATGCCTTCATTATTTATCCTCGCTTTTATAAAGTACTCTTTCGAAAACCAATCCCGAAGCCTTATCATAAGGTCTGTTGAAAGCTTCAGGATATTGCCGTCTTAAAGCTTCCAGGTCTGTCCTCTCCGCCTGGCAAAGAAAACCGCTGGTAACCATGCCAGCGCAATTTTTGGAAGTAACATTGTGCGGACAGATAGTATTGATAGCCCCTCCCCGGTCGAACTCTCCCGGAACAATGGGATCATACCTGGATCCATGGTCGACATAAGCCACACCCGGCATTATTCTCTCGGTCACATAAGCTCCGCACAGGACTTTGCCGCGTTCATTAAATAATGTCACCACATCCCCGTTCTGAATGCCTCTTTTAGCAGCTTCCGAAGGATGAAGCCAGACCGGCTCGTAAAGATAACCATCAGGACCTTTAACCTTTCCAGTCTCTATCTCGTGGAACCAGGTGTTATCATCCATCTGCGCATGCACGCGCCACCTGGGATGGTTGGAAATTACCAGCAAAGGATACTTTTTGGCTCTTTCGCTGGAAATCCTTTCATCATGGAATATACTCTTTTCTACCCAATGCGGGACAGGAGGTCTTTCCTGATCATCAGGGAAGGCTTTCGCCAGCCGCTCGGAATAAAATTCAAGCTTACCGCTGGGGGTGGACATGGGGTTCTTTTCAGGGTCCTGATAAAACTCGATCATGCCGGCTGGTATCTTTTCCCAGTTAGGGTCAGTCGGAACTACGTAGTATTTGTTTTCCTTCATTTTTTCCCAACTGCAAAGACCAGCTTTTTCGATCCCTGAGCCATCAAATCCTGTTTTGATCCATTGTTGGAGGTCCTTGCCCTCGGTATATTTATCCTTCAGTCCCATCCTTTCCGCAATAGCGCCTACTATTTCCCAGTCAGTCATAGATTCACCACGCGGTTCTATGGCTTTTTCTTCGAGGTAAACACAGTTGTATTGAACCGGCCAGTGGTCGGCGCCTATGTCATCTTCCTCGAATTTGGTGTTAGAAGGAAGGATAATGTCGGCAAATATAGAGTCATTCTCCAGCCATGGATGCTGTACCAGTATAAACTCAATTTTTTCCATCTGCATGGCCCGATGGAAATCATTCGGGTCATTCCAGCAGGTGCTGAAACAGGGGGTATCGGTCCAGAGCATATGTATCTCTTGTTTACCAGGCAGCGGATAAACATAGTGTTTAAATTGATCTTCTACGGGATCCATCTGGTCCGAACTGCCATAAATATCATAATGTCCGGATTTAATTACTTCATGCAGCATAGTCTTGGGAATCATGGATTCCTGCTTCCACATAAAGGGTATATACCCGCGATAAGCTGCATTAACCATAGGGCGTATAACAGAGTTAGGCGTGAGCATTCCTACTACCCCTGGTTTGCCTGATCTTGTTCGGTTGTAGCTGCCTAGCATGGTACCTTCAACGAAGGTTAGCTGATTGACGCCTGGTTTACCCAGACCCTGCATACCCAATAAACAAATCTCCATACGGGCTGGTTCACTGGAATAGGGGCCGCGGATGTAAGGACCGCCATATCCGTGAGCTACGGTAGTACGCTTTCTGGCCCATTCGCGGGCTAAGGCTTTAATAATTCTGGACGGGACTCCACATTTTTCGGCAGCCCACTTGGGGGTCTTGGGAGTGCCATCTTCTTTACCCATTACGTAATCTTTAAATTTGTCAAAGCCTACTACATGGGTCTTAATATATTCTTTATCGTAGGTATCTTCAACAATCCACGTATAAGCAATAGCCAGTTGCAGCGCAACATCAGTATTAGGAAGAACCGGGATCCATTTATCGGCATGAACTGCGGCTGCGTAATTCAAATCAGGGCTGATATAGATTTGCTTGATACCAAGCTCAGTATACCAGTAGCTGATCAGGCTGGGCAGGCATCCTCCGCCAAAACCCCATGGAGTAGTTTCCTGGTCACAGCCTTGAAGTATAAGCATTTCGGTATTCTGTGCTACATCATTGTAAAGATTAGAGCTGAATTCCATATTCAAGCCCACCGGCTCATTGCCCCACACATGCTTGGCGCCCCAGTACCAGCCCTCCCAGCTATCAGGATTACGGATCTGCTGAGTGTAGCCACCGAGGAGTTTCATGAGGTAAGTAGAACAGCCGTGAGCTGCATTGACTACTTTGCTTTCTCCGTGCCCTTCAGCCTGGAGACAGATGCCTTCTGGTCCGTATTTTTTTAATGTACGCTTGATTTCACTTACCACGATATCCAGAGCTTCATCCCAGGATATTCTAACATATTTGCTTTTACCACGGTTCTGGGTGTTTCTTTCTCCATTAGGATCCCAATCCACCCTCTTTAAAGGATAAAGAATGCGGTTTGGCGAATATACCCTCTTTTTGTATCCGGTACCGTGTGGAGGCACCGGAGACTTTAGAGGTGGTATGAAGGTTTTTCCCCTTGCCTCAAATTTCCAGGGATTGAATTCCTCAGGTTTATATTTCCAGTCATAGTGTAATGGTCTGATACGGATGATTTTGTTGTCTTTTACATCCACACAGGCAACATTTGAGTTGTCTCCAAAGGAGCTTAAACAAGTACCCTTGATGACCGTCTTCTCTCCTGATGGTAGCTTTTCTTTTTGGCTCATCTTATCTCCTTATTTCCTTAATATCTTCAGCAGATCCCCAGTTCGCCTGATTTATGATAAGCATTATCGATTGAAAGGGCTGGAAAGTCAAATCCTGTTATTTTGAAGAAAAAACATTGACATTTTTTGACAGCAAGACAACCGGCGACGATAGTTTGCATTTATCTTATGCAATATCAACGAATGTGACTATCAGAAAAGGGATTATTTCATTATCAGAAAAGGGATTATTTTACCTTGAAACAGGTCATGGCCAGTATCATGTATTTTTTATTGTAATATAAACTGAAACTGAATAACAAAACAATTCATTAAATCATCCACATAACGGTTCATAAAAAGTTTTGAATAATATATTATTTATACTGCTCAAACAGGATCTAAAGGACTCTCAGTCACCAATGATATAAGCGATAAGATTCCATTTACCTGATAGCAGTTTTAAGGTAAAGTTTGAACTGGTATTAACGTATACGTTGACATTTATAATTGAGCATAATCATAATAGTGAAGAATTGGAGGGTAAATGAATCCTTACAGATTAACGGGCATTGTACTTACGCTGGCTGGTGCGTTTACAGCGCCTGTATTTTATTTTATTGTAGGCGCCATACCTCTGACAGCGGTAAGCCTGTCAGCAATTATTATTGGTTTCACCTGTCTAGCGTTAGCCAACGCCAGACCGTATATTTCACCTGAAGCCTGTCAGATGTTGTTAAAGACCGGGATGGAAAATACCTCCGCATTACTGGAAGAATTGAGTATCACCAATAAGGCGATTTATCTTCCCTCAGATAGACGTGAAGGTCACTCTCAAGCTTTGATTCCGTTAACTGATAAAGTGAATGTCAAGAATATTAGAGATAGACTGCCGGGGCGGTTAATAGTCCGATACGGAACTGGCTTGGAGGAAATGGCTATTGCAGTTACTACAGCGGGGAATCTGAATATAGGTTTATTAACGAATAAGCCAGGGCCTACGGCTGATGAAATTGAATCAGCTCTCAATTATATCCTTACTGGTGTGCTGGATATTGCCAACTCAGCTTCTGTAAACCTGATTGACACTGAAGTCAAAATAGAAGTTAGCGGCGCCAAATTCAGCTATGAGAATTACTGGTATTACCGCTGTTTAGGTAGTCCTATTGCTTCAATTGCTGCCAGTATAGCCAGTGAAGCCTTAGGGAAGCCTGTACGTATTTTAGATGAAAATCAAAAAAAGGGAAAGAGCGTGATTTCATTGGAGGTGTTATCCTGAGGATCTATAATAAACTGATCCTGACTATCGCTCTTGTCTCTGGCGTTATTAATGTTTGCCTGGCATTTGCCGGACAGGACAACATCGAAATTTATTTTGTAGCAAATGCCATTGCATTTCTGGTAATTACCTTACTTTATACCTATTTTAATCCCAGAGCACGCGGCGCTTTAAATGCAGTAAGTGCTATCATTTTCGCAGGGTTTCTGGTGATAGTAGCAATAAAGGTAATAGATATTTTAAAATAGGTTGTTAAAGCATCCCTTACCGTCTGAACATGAATAATTAAAAAATTGACTTATTTACTTGGAAATATTTTCATTTTATGTTTAAGCATAATTCCAGGCTGGCAAAAAGGTAAATATCCCAGCTTGCACCGGTATGATATACAACTGCTTCCAAGGAGAGCTTCGTGAGATTGATTGCGGAGGAAAAGCAAGAAGAAAAGTTTAAGGCAGTCTTTTGATGAGACTTTATGATTTAGTAATATTAACACTGGTCATCGTCCTGGCTACTTCACTGGCTTCCATATGGTTTTATCCCTCCAGACAGGAATTCATGGAGGGCAATCCTTTATGGGACGGTATACAGGATTACTTACGTGATAGCGGAGCTAAAAATATCGATACTTTAGTAGATCTTCCTGTTTTATATAGTAAAAGCGTTCTGATCGCCATACCTTACTTGGATTATCAACCTGAAGAAATGCAGCCAATAAAACAGTTTATTAATGAAGGCGGTACATTGGTCTTAATGGATGATTTCGGCTTCAGCAAACGATTACTGGAATATCTGGGTATCACTATACAGATAGATCATAGATTATTGCTGGATCCTCTTTTTTGTTATAAAAACCAGAATTTACCGCTCATTACAGATTTCTCTGCTAGCGTAAAAGAAGCTGGCGTTACAAACCTGATTTTTAATCACGCCTCAGTTCTGAATAGCGTAGAAAAAAAGGACGCTTTAGCCTGGTCATCTAGCGCCAGTTTCCTGGATACCAATAACAATGGCTTGTTGGATAAAAATGAACCCCAGGGACCTTTTACGATTGCCGCGGTGAAGAAAATTAATAAGGGCACAGTGTACATAATCTCGGATACTAGTCTTGTACTCAATAGTATGATAGAAAAAAACGATAACCGTGCTTTTTTAAATTATTTTTTTAATCCAAAGGGGCAACCTGAGGTTCTACTGATTGACCGCTCACATTTACCGAAATCTAACCTGGATGTGAGTAAAATTAAGATCGCCAGCGTCAGAATGTTTTTTTCAAATCCATATATACTGATTGGCGTATGTGCTTTAGTTTTTATGCTTATAATCAGATATATATATTCCAAGAGGGAGAAGATTATTGATTAATACTAACCGGGTTGCGGATTTATACCAGAAAATAACTGATGAAGTATCCAAAATCATCATAGGAAAAGTAGAAGAGAAGGAAGCTCTTTTAATGGCCATGGTAGCAGGTGGCCACGTATTGATCGAAGGACCCCCGGGAACCGGAAAGACCAAATTAGCCAGCACCTTTGCCAAGGTTATCGGAGGCTCTTTTAAACGCATACAATTTACTCCTGATATGATGCCGGCCGATATAACAGGCTTTTACCTGTATTCCCCTACTGGCAGCGCATCTTTCATAGAAGGTCCTATCTTTGCCAATGTAGTGCTGGCTGATGAATTGAACCGCACCACACCGCGGACTCAGGCAGCCCTGATTGAGGCTATGCAGGAATTTCAGGTTACCATAGAAAGAAAGACATATTTTTTGGATAAACCTTTTATGGTAATTGCTACCCAGGTCCAGTTTGGTGGGGAAGGTACTTATCCGCTTTCAGATATCCAGATGGACCGTTTTTTAATACGGCTATTGAGCACTTATCCATCATCAGAGCAGGAAAAACAGGTACTGGTTAATATTGATCAAATAGATGAACCAGAACTGCATGAAGTGACTACCGTTGATGAATTGAAAGATATCCAGAAACTGGTAAAAGATGTTCATGTTTCACAGCCGGTAATTGACTATATTCTAGCAATTATCAATAGTCTGCGAAATGATCCGGATATCTTATCCGGTCCCAGTACGCGCGGTAGTATTGCGCTTTTAAAATGCGCCAGGGCACTGGCATTGTTCGATGGAAGGGACTTTGTAATCCCTGATGACGTAAAAAAACTTGTGTTTTTAGCAGTTGAACACCGGCTCAGAATTAAACCTGAAGCTGAGATGGATGATATTACGCCTCACCATATATTGGAAAAAATAATGGAGAAAACGCCGGTGCCAAAATAGATATTCCGGTGATCTATCTAATAATTTTTATGCGAATAAACCGGAAAGGAAAAACCTCCTTACCGATACCCAGATATTAGCCGGATCCAGAAAAAGCAACCATGAAGCTAAATAAATTAAGCGTACCTTTCCTTTTAAATATATATGTATCACTGGCGTTAGTGATGGCTGCCGTTTTTTCCTCTACGCTGCTGTCCTTTATACCCCTGGTTTTATTAATATGGCATCTCGTTCTGTGGAGGTGGTCCTTCTCTTCATTGATTGTCCTGATGACACACTATTTCTTATTTTTTTCTTTAAACCTGCTCTTTACGCCGGTTACAGGTCCCTACTGGCCTTTGCTTATTTCTCTACCGGTGATTTTTTTATTAAATAATGACTTGCGAAGATCATCCCTTTCGTCCCAGAACCTGGAAACGCGTTTCATGAGAAGGGCAACAAATCTAGGGATTACTTTTATAGCTATTAATTTGCTTATTCTACTGATATCCATAGCTTTAAGCGCCCTGACGCTGCTTGCGGCCAGTGTAATAATAATGATTTATCTGGCTGTATTGATTATTATTATTTTCAAATATTTACCTTTGAAGCCGCTTGAAGAAGATCGTATTGATCTCAGGGTAATTGCCGGACAGCAAATGCAGGCAAAAATCAGCTTTAAGGTAAAAACCAGAATTGGAGCCAGGCTGTTTCTAATTTCAAAGCATGACTGGCTTAAGGTAAGCCCAGAGGTTTTTCAATTAAAGGGAGAGGGGGTGACTGCTGAAATCGTGGTAACGCCCTCTTTAGCCGGCTCCACCATTGTAGATCTGGAGGCATACGTTATAGACCAGTGGGGATTGATACAGGTATGGTTTAAGGTAAAACCTGTTAATTTAATGGTAATACCCAGGGCTAGGTATGCTAAATGGATTGCTGAAAAATATCTAAGCGGGACAAAACCAGGAGAACTGCCGTTGATAGCTAATATAAGCTCTTTGCAGACAGCGTACGGACTTCGCCAGGGGATTGAATACTATGGGAATAAAATGTATCAACCAGGTGATAGCCTAAAAAATATCGATTGGAAACATTCTTATAAATATAACGAATTAATCGTGAAGGAATATATTGAATTTCATGGACAGTCAGTAATTGTATTAATCAATTTAGTAGCCGGAAATGATGAAGAACAAGATATTTTGGCTTATAATATTCTGGTTTCTGCCGTAACCCTGGCTCAAGAAAACATTCCTGTAGTCCTGGCAGCCTATACAGATCTAGAGGTAAATGCCATTAAGGGGTTGTTATACGGGCAAAGGCTGGTGCTGGAAGCTTTAAAAATAGTAAAAGATATTTTGATAAAAAATGATTCTATTAAATATCTGGAACCTCCCGATATAATCAGGCTAAAAGCTAATATCCGGCGAATGCAGGAAGCGGAAAGCCAAGCTGCTGGAATTTTGGGTAAGTTATTGCAAATGGAGTACCAAAGTATTAGCCTGAATGCTAAACACAGCCCGTTAATGGAGGCATATAAAAAGGCAACCGATAGGACTACGCAAGAAGCTACCATAATTGTTATCTCCCATAGAAATCATGATGCCTACGATCTGGCTTACAATGAGTATATCTTTTCACGAAATGGTCCCGCAGTAATCAATATCTGATTCTGTGTTAAGATGTCATTTGCTGAAGGGAGGTTTTTTAAGATGATCTTAATCACCGGCGGTGGGGGGTTTATTGGTTTAAATCTGGCATATGAACTGGTAGAGAAAGGGCAAAGTGTGCTTCTGGTTAAGAGACATAATTTTAATCTTCCTCCGTTCCTGGCGCCTTATGCCGGAAAGCAGTTGAAAACAGTCCAGGGAGATATTACCGATAATACCGTCTTACATAAAATCATTGAGGAAAATCAGGTTGAGAGTATAATACATGCTGCTGTGCTTAATGAAAGCAGCAGTAACGCCCGTCTTTATGAAGCTATAAATGCCAATCTAAAAGGAACTATTGATATATTGGAAGCTGCTCGTAATAATGGGTTAAGAAGAGTGACGTTTCTTAGTTCCATTTCGGTATATATGCCTTACAATCAAAAAGATAAGATTCTCAGTGAGGATAACGACTTACCTGCCGTGTCTCATGATTGGATATCAGGAACAAAAAAGGCTGCGGAGCAAATTTGCTATCTTTATGCCAAAGAATACGGATTAAGTATTCCTGTAGTCAGGCCGCCGCAGGTCTGGGGTCCTCTCTATTGGACTTACAGAAGTCCACTGCAAATCATGTTTGAAAACGCTGTTGCAGGGAAAAAAGCAGACCTCAATAATTATTTCAGCGGCAGTATTTCACCATATATTTACGTCCGGGACTGCGCCAGGGCGTTAAGCATGATACATCTGGCGTCCTCCCTGAAATATAATATTTATAATTTTTCAAATAATGATAATTATAGTCTAGCTGATTTTGCCTGTGCCATAAAAGAAGAAATACCGGGGGCGCAAATAACCCTCAGGACAAACAAAATAGCCGGCGATATTGAACTTCCGCCTATGGATAACAGGCGTATTCAGGATGATTTGGGATTCATTCCAGCCTATGATTTAAAAAGAGCGGTAAGGGCTTACATCGCCTGGATTAGAGAAGGCCGTTATCTTTAAGGAAACCTTTCTGTAACGGAGGAGCAAAATGATTACTATCGGTAAGGAATGGCAAATTCCTGTATTTTCTGAAGAAGAAGGTATGAGGAGATGGCGAAATATCAGACAGAAGATGGCAGCTCGTGAAATTGACTGTTTGATCATCAGTGGAACTACTGCTATTTCAAAAGCTTCTTATGCTGATCTTCGTTATGTTACTAATTTTATTAACTGGTCTGATGATGAATATTGTATTTTTCCATTCAAAGGCGAACCAACTTTTTATACGTATATGATCCAGCATCAATATTGGGCGGAAAAAGTAAGCTGGGTCAAGGATATCCGGACCTGTTCAAGTAATAATTTCGCTCATGAGCCAGCTCAAGATGTAGTAAAGCAGATAAAAATGTTGGGACTGGAGAAGGGCACCATCGGAATTGTAAACGGCAGAACTATGCTGGCTTACTTTTATGCTTACCTGGTCAAGGAATTACCCCAGGCCAGGATTATTGAAGCAGGGGATATAATCAGGGACTGCCGCCGTATAAAAAGTGCTGCGGAATTGGAATTTGTACGCAAAGCCGGTGAATGCGCTGATGCAGGTTTTCGTGCTATGGCTGGAATTGCCAGACCCGGCATTACAGACTACGACCTGGCCGCAGAGTGCGAAGCCGCTATGATCAAAAACGGAGCTGAAGTAGGTTCATTTACGTTATTTAATTCGAAGAAATGGCCTGACGGGTGGGGATTTCCACATGGGGGCACATATCGGAAATTACAAATGGAAGATGTAATTCTAAACGAAATCACGCCCTGCTACGGCGGATATTTCGTACAAATTTGTAGGCCGATATCTCTTGGTAAACCAAGTGAGGATTTCCTGGAGATGTATGATATCCATAAGGGTATGTACAGGATAGGCCGTGAGGGATTTCGAGCTGGGAACTGGATAAATGATGTTGATGCTAGAGTTAAACAATACGCCCTGTCTCGCAGGCCTTTTTCCCATGCTACTGGTGGATTTCAGCATCTGGACTCGTTAAATGCTGATCCAAATTTTGACCTGGAACTCAAGCCGGGCATGGTTTATGAAATCCATCCCTGGACTCATCCACCTGAAGCTGATATGATTGCCAGAAAGAATCATCTGGGACATATTTTAGGTGATGCCCACATAATTACCACAGACGAAACAGAATGCGTCAGTAAAATACCTATAGAAATCACGGTGGTTTAATTGATTTAACGAGAATATAAATCAAAAACCACAATTATAAATTTCAAGTAATATCAGAATAATATCTGCCACCGGCGCAACCCCGGCATAGAATCTTATTATCCAGATATACTTCTCGCCCGTCCATTACCCTTTCACTGCATATAGAGCAAAACCTTTTCTTCCTGGGAGTTCCGGGTAAATCTGTTTCAGGAATAACAACTTTAACGTTCTGCAAGATCACCATTTCTTCATCCTGAGCGGATTCTACTTTTTTACATATTTCATCAACAGTACCGCGGCTATCAAAGCTCTCCTTTATAGTAGCCCTAAGGGCTTGTCCAGTATCGGTATTAACGAAGGTAGCAGCAAACTTGCCATAATCCACATGTTTAAGAGAACGATGTCCTAATGAACAACCTGTAATTATCTGTACTGCGTCCGTCATACACCGATCAATTTCTACGTATACTATTAAATTTTTATGCTTCATTCCGGGTTTCAGTCCCAGGGTTTTCATAGCTGCCAGTGTCATTTTGGTACCCAACGCAATCCCGCTACAAATATGCCCATGAATTTCACCGACTTTCTTTAAATACAATTCAAAATCACTCATTTCAGTCTCCTTAGATGTTTGAACCGGTATTTTAAAATCCCCATATTGAATCTTTAGCATGTTAAAAAGCAAAATATGATTTTAGTAAACCTTTTCTAGTTCGTTGTGCTCTAAACGGAAAAACAAATATCTCTTTTAGACATTAAAGTCAGGGGGGAAGGTACAATAAGCAATATAGCATCCTTTAACCGGAGAGACCAACTGAAAACGATATTTATGAAGTTGACTGTAGGTACACATTTAACCAATCGAAAATAGGGGGCAAACAGTTTGACTGTAAAAAATATTAACATCCAAAAATACCAGTTTTTCTGATGTTGAAAGGGCATACTTATATGTTTATAATGCATACAACATCGTCTTTAACAAATCTAAAATTAGCGGATGAAAACTTTATCATGCTAACCCTGGAATATCCATACCGGAATATCTAAGGCTAAATATTTTTATTTTTTATGTAATCAATTTGATCCCGGCAGGATAAATCATAGGTTTCTAAAAGTTTCAATCGATGCAATAGGACAAAAACTTATTAGTATAGATCAAGATTTAGAGTATCCAAAAAAGGAGATTATGCATGGCAACGAAGAAAGAGGATTTAGTCAGTATCTTCGGCTCGGAAAAGGTGGTGGATGAGGCGGATGCACTGGCTGCTTATGCCGGTGATGAAAGTTTTACACATCCGCTGAAACCGCGATTCGTAGTAAAAGTGCAAAATGCCGACCAGGTACATTCACTGGTACAATGGGCTAACCGGACGGCCACTCCCCTTGTACCGGTAAGTTCCGGGCCTCCCCATTTCCGGGGTGATACTGTTCCTACATCTCCCGGGGCTGTCATGGTGGATTTAAGCGGGATGAAAAAAATAATTCATGTCGATCCACGTAACAGGATGGTCTTAATTGAACCGGGAATAACATATGGTCAGCTTCAGACAGAGCTGGCAAAATCCGGTTTGAGGGTTTCTTCACCCCTTAGACCAAAAGCCAGAAAGTCGGTTATTGGCGCCTTGCTGGAGAGAGAACCGATCATTATTCCTAGATACCAGTGGGCCATGCTGGATCCCCTTAGATGTACTGAAGTAATTTGGGGTGACGGCATGCGGATGTCAACGGGAGAAGCCGGAGGCACTGCTGCGTTAGAACAAGAATGGAAAAAGAAGTTTGCCCAGGTAACACCAGGAGGTCCTGGGCAGACTGATTTCTATAAATTCACTTCTGCAGCACAGGGAAGCATGGGAATTGTGACCTGGGCTTCAATAAAATGTGAAATACTGCCAAAAATTCATAAACTCTTTTTTGTCCCAGCTTCTAAATTAGAAGACATACTGGACCTAGCATATGCCATTTTGAGGATTCGTTTTGGAGATGAGCTTTTGATCCTTAACCACTGGGAACTGGCCATGTTGCTGGGGAAAGACTCGAATGAAATAGCAACTCTGGGAGCCAAACTTCCTCGCTGGTCTTTACTGGTGGGTATAGCCGGACGAGAGAGATTGCCGGAAGAGAAGGTGGAATACCAGCAAAAGGACATTTCGGAAATGGCTCAGCGCTATGGTCTACAATTATTACCGGCTGTACCAGGGGCCAGCGGTGTAGATGTCTTACAGGCTATTCTTAATCCTTCCTCAGAACCTTACTGGAAACAGGTGTATAAAGGAAATTGCCAGGATATCTTCTTTTTGAATACACTGGAAAACTCGCCTGATTTTGTTAAAGCCATGTATAAAGTAGCTGAAGATCAAGGCTATGCTACCACTGAAATAGGAGTTTACATCCAGCCAGTGCACCAGGGAGCAAGCTGCCATATTGAGTTTAGCTTACCTTATAACCGCTCTAATACATCTGAGGCAGCCCGGATGCAAGAACTCTATTCCGCAGGCAGCGAAGAAATGCTGAGGCGTGGGGCTTATTACTCACGTCCTTACGGCATCTGGTCTCCTATGGCTTTTAACCGGGATGCTCAGACAACATTTGTATTAAAAAAGATAAAAGGTATCTTTGATCCCAATAATATAATGAATCCAGGTAAACTCTGCTTCTAATAAATAAAAGGGAGGTTAAAGACATGGCTTTACAAGACTTTATGGCGGAAGCTGAAAGATGCAGCCAATGTTCATACTGCAAATTTATACCTTTTGATCAGGTAAAAAGCTGGAGATTTTCACGTGGATGTCCCAGCAATGGATACTATAATTTCATGAGTCACACAGCCAGAGGACGCTATGCGGTAACTCTGGCTCTTATCAACAATACTATTGATTATGATAGTAAAGTACTGGATGTGGCTTACCAGTGTCAAACATGCGGTAGCTGTGATACAGCTTGCAAAATCAACCGTTATAATCTGGAGCCATTGGACATGATTCGGGAGCTGAGAGCCAAACTGGTCAGCGATGGCCAAACCCTGCCTCAACTTCAAACCCATATTAACGGCTTAAGACAACTGAACAATATGCTTTTGAAACCTAAGGCAGCGAGGGGAGAATGGGCTACGGGAATGGGTTTGAAGAATATTAACCAGCAAAAGGCCAGCGTTTTGTTCCATGCCGGCTGTTATTTCAGCTACGACCAGGACCATCAGAAAAATGCACGAGCGGCTGTTTCCTTGCTGGCCAGCGCTGGAGTAGATATCGGTATTTTGGGAGTAGATGAAGGGTGTTGCGGAGGACGGGCTTATAATATGGGATACCGTGAAGATTTTTACCAATGCGCCAGGAAGAATATGGAAGCCTGGAAAAAGGCTGGCATTACCACAATAGTTACCTCCTGCGCTGATTGCTATTACGCCTTTAAGCGCTTATATCCAGCCTTAGGATCTACAGTAAAGGTAGTACATACCGCGGAATATCTGGACCAGTTGATCAGTGAGGGAAAGATAAAGTTTACTAAAAAAGTACCTCTTAAAATAACCTATCATGATCCCTGCCATTTGGGAAGGCTGGGAGAGCCTTATATACCCTGGCAGGGTAAAGAAAAGAAAATCCAGAACCAGATTGTGGTTTATGAACCACGGCGACCCCGGTATCTTGGTGCTAACGGGGTTTATGACGCACCCAGGAATGTATTGAAGAGCATTCCCGGAATAGAATTGGTAGAAATGGAAAGAATCAGAGAATATGCCTGGTGCTGCGGTTCCGGCGGAGGGGTCAAAGAAGCCTATCCTGATTTTGCCAAATGGACTGCTCAGGAAAGAATCCAGGAAGCCAGGGAAACAGGCGCACAGGCCCTGGTAAGTGCCTGTGGATGGTGCGAACGGAACTTCCTGGATGCTATGGGCAGTGAGAGGGAAAAATTGAAAGTATTCGATATTGCCGACCTGGTTCAGCAGGCATTATAAATAAGGAGCATTAAAATGGCATTAGCGAAAGAGGTTTATCAGGCGTTAGAAGACATCGTCGGACCACGTAATATTTCCAATGATCCGGCGGTTTTAGTGGCATACCAATTTCCTTTATCCGTGACTTCTATTCATATGGGACCTTTTTATCGCACTCTTACCCCGCGGGGTGGAGCCGTGGTCCTGCCTGGAAGCACTGAAGAAGTACAGAAAATAGTTAAAGTGTGCAATAAATATAAAACCAAATTTAAGGCTTCCAGCACCTTTTTTGGAGCAATGGGCTATCCTTCACATGATGATGCAGTACAACTGGACATGCGAAGGATGGACCGCATACTGGAGATTGATAAGAAAAATCTGTACTGCGTGGTTGAACCGGGAGTGATAGGGGTAAATCTTCAGGCAGACCTTATGAAGGTGGGATTGAATACTCATATCATCGGCGCCGGTGGGAGTTGTTCTCCTTTAGCCAGTGCTACCTCGTACACAGGGCCTGGTCCAGATACCCTTTTTATGGGATATGGTGATGAAAACATGCTGGCTCTGGAGTGGGTCATGCCTAATGGAGATCTTATGCGGACAGGAACGCTGGGCGCCGGTTTAGGCTGGTTCTGTGGTGAAGGACCAGGTCCAGGCATCCGGGGCATTGTCCGCGGTGCCATGGCAGCCAGAGGCGCTATGGGTGTTTATACCAAATGCGCTCTCAAGGTCTACCCCTGGCCGGGTCCAACTGAATTGCCTATAAAAGGCACAGTCCCGGCTTATCAGGCTGTCCTGCCCGACAACTTTAAATGCTATACACTGGCTTTTCCATCCTGGCCAGCCTGGGCTGATTGCGCACACAAAATCTGGAATGCCGGTATCGGCTATATTGCACACCGTCAGTTTAATATGTTCGGTCGTGACCTTAAATACGCTATGGTAAAAATCCTGACTGATCCTACCAAGACTCTGAGCGACCTGGAGGAGATGCTTAAAGACCCGGAAATCAAGAAAATTAATGACAGCATGAAACGTGAATTCCAGTTAATCCTGGCCGGCATGACTCCCCGTGATATGGCCTGGCAAGAAAAAGCCCTGGACCAGATACTGGCTGAAACAGGTGGATGGAAGGTAGATGCTATGTCAGACCCTGCTATTGCCAATTGGGCCCTGGCTTATTTGATCCGTCTGGGACATAAAAACTTAAACCTGGTCTTCGCTGGTGGTTATGAAGGATGTTTCGGTACCTTCGGACCTCCTGATGTGGGTTCTTCCTTTGTGGAAGAGATTGCTGAATTTAAGAAAAAATGGGAAGAAAAAGGTGCTATCGTGGCAGCCGGCGGGGACTGTGAGATGGGAGGGCTGGGAGGCATGGGAGGAGGTGCTTATGTAATGTGGGAAAACTTCACCTGCTGGGATCCACATGATAAATTCTCCACTGAGGGGACCTATGAGTTTTTTAACCATTCCAGCAAGATGGGAGTGGAAAGAGGCTGGGGTCCAGGTATGGAAAGAGCCAACCAGTTATGTCGAGGACCGGATGGCAAAGAATTCCCAAAAGATCAGCGCGAAAAGATATATGCAGCTTCACCCACTGCTTATGTCTTCAGATACCAGCAGAAGTTTAAAGAAGCCTTCAATCCCAATGATCTGGGTGACGCACACTATATGACGCTGGAAGCGAAACCGTAAGAAATGCAATTAAAAGATAAGGTAGCCATTATAACAGGCGGCGCCAGGGGCATGGGGAAGGAGTTCGCCCTCCGCTTTGTACGAGAAGGCGCTAAGGTGACGGTCTGTGACATTCTGGATTGTGAAACCACAGCCTCAGAGATCAAAGCCTTGGGAGGAGAAGTATTAGCTCTTAAGACCGATGTAACCAGTGAACTGGATACAGAGGACATGGCCAGGAAGACAGCCGAACGTTTTGGCAGAATTGATATCCTGGTTAATAATGCCGCTATTTTTGGTAATCTTTCGATAAAGAATTTCATTAAACCCTTTGATCAGATACCGGTTGATGAATGGGATAAACTGATGGCGGTGAACGTTAAGGGTATTTTCCTGTGCTGTAAAGCCGTGGTACCTTATATGAAAAAACAGGGAAATGGGAAGATTATAAACATTGCTTCAACAGTAGCATATTCCGGTTCTTCCCATTTCCTGCACTATACTACCTCGAAAGGCGGGGTAGTCTCTATGACCCGAGCCCTGGCCAGGGGACTGGGGGAGTTCAACATCAATGTTAATGCAGTGGCCCCCGGCCTGGCTATGACTGAATCAGCCTTGTCTATGGTTAGTAACGAGGGCTTTAAAGAAGGCATATTGGCTACCCAGATATTAAAAAGGGAGACCAAACCGGCGCATGTAGCGGGTTCGGTTGTCTTTCTTGCTTCAGAGGATGCCGATCAGATCACAGGACAGGTTCTGGGGGTAAATGCAGGCGAATACCTGCTTTAGCTCTAATTTTGTTTTACTTACAGTTGCGGCAGAGGACCAGCTTTTTTACAGCACTATTAACAGGAGGTTTCATTGTGTCATTAGAAGAACACATTGCTGAGGCGGAACGGTGCGGACAGTGTTCATATTGTAAATGGATTCCCATGGACCAGATAAAGAGCATCAGGTTTGCCAACGGCTGCCCCAGCATCGCTTATAATAACTTCAATAGCTACTCCGCTCGCGGCCGCTACCTGGTTGCTAATTCGCTTTTTAACGGCTGGAGCACCTACTCCGATAGGGTACTGGATATCGTTTATAAATGCGTTACCTGCGGCAATTGCGACGTTTCCTGCAAGGTCTGCCGTTATAATATGGAACCTTTGGAAATGATACATGAACTGCGTTTTAAGCTGGTAGAAGACGGACAATTGCTGCCTGAGCATATGTTATATATTGATCATCTTAGAAAAGAAGACAACATGCTGCTCAAACCGCGGACTGAAAGGGGCAAATGGGCGGAAGGTTTGGACATCAAACGTATTACCAGCCAGCCGGCCGAAGTCCTTTTCCATGCGGGTTGCCGTTTTAGTTTCGATGAAGAGTTATGGCCTAAAGCCCGTGCTGCAGTTACTCTGTTAAGAGATGCCGGCGTTGATGTGGGTATTCTGGGAGCAGATGAATCCTGCTGTACCGGAAGGGTCTATAATATGGGCTTTAAAGGTGAATTTATCAAGTTTGCTGAAAATAACCTGGAAGCCTGGAAAACACACGGTGTAAAAACAATCGTTACTTCCTGTTCGGATTGCTATCATGCCTTCAAACGGTTATATCCTGCTCAGGGCTCAAAGATCCAGGTACTGCATACGGTGGAATACCTGGATAAGTTGATTAAAGAAGGCAGGATCAAATTACGTAAAAAAGTTCCATTAAAGGTCACTTATCATGACCCCTGTCATCTTGGCAGACAGGGAGAGCTATACATCCCGTGGCAAGGTAAAGAAAAAAAGATCAAGAGCCAGATGGTAATATATGAACCCCGCAAGCCTCGCTATAACGGGGCCGGGGGTGTTTATGATTCACCGCGTGAGGTAATGAAAAGTATACCCGGTCTGGATCTGGTAGAGATGGAGCGGATTCGGGAATATACCTGGTGCTGCGGTGCAGGTGGAGGGGTTAAGGAGGCCTATCCGGACTTTTCCAACTGGACAGCCGCAGAGAGGATAGAAGAAGCTAAAGCAACGGGCGCCGAAGCTATGGTCAGCGCCTGTGGCTGGTGCGAACGTAACTTCCAGGATGCTATAAACAGCCACGGTGAAAAAATGAAAGTATTCGATATCGCTGAGCTGGTCCAGCAAGCTTTATAGGAAGGGGAGATCAATATGACCTTAGCTAGAGAGATTTACCAGGAATTAGAAGATATTGTCGGTCCGGAATATATTTCTGATGATCCGGCCTTGTTGGACTCTTATATCTATCCTCAAAATGCCACTTCCGTACACCTGGGCCCCTTTTATCATGTATATACACCCAGGAGCGGAGCAGTCCTGCTTCCAGCCAATGTAGAGGAAGTACAGAAGATAGTCCGGGTTTGTAATAAATATAAGGTAAAATTTAAAGCCTCCAGTACTTTTTGGGGAGGAATGGGCTATATCTCTCATCCGGACTCGGTGCAACTGGATATGCGCCGTATGAACAGTATCTTGAAGATAGATACCAAAAACCTGTTTGCTGTAATTGAACCTTATGTCATCGGTGCTACATTACAGGCGGAAGCCATGAAAGTTGGATTAAATACGCATATTATTGGTGCAGGCGCCAGTTGCTCGCCTTTAGCCAGCGCCACCTCATTCACGGGCCCAGGACCGGATAGCCTTTTTATGGGTTACGGGGATGAAAACATGCTTGGCCTTGAATGGGTGATGCCAGATGGTGAACTGGTAAGAACCGGTTCCCTGGGAAACGGATCAGGCTGGTTCTGCGGAGAAGGACCTGGCCCGGGAGTCAGGGGCATTGTCAGAGGTGCTATGGGTGCTCGTGGCTCGATGGGCGTATTTACCAAAATTGCAGTTAAGCTTTATCCATGGCCAGGACCTACTACATTATCGGTACGTGGTACAGTACCGGCTTATAAAGCCGAACTACCGGATAATATCCGGGGTTATACGGTAGCTTTTCCATCCCTTCAGGCATGGGCTGACTCAGCCTATAAAATCTGGAATGCAGGAATAGGCTATATTGCTCACCGGCAATATAATATGTTCGGCTGTGACCTGAAAGCTGCTATGATCAGAATCTTAACTGATCCAAATAAGACTCTTTCCGATATCGAAGAATTGCTTCAGGATCCGGTAATTCAGGAAGAATCCAGGAGAAGGAAGTGGGATTACGAGATTGTTCTGGCAGGAATGACTCACCGGGACATTGAATGGCAGGATAAAGCCCTGGATCAGATCCTTCAGGAGACCGGTGGTTGGAAGATGCCGGATGATCCTGAGATTAGGAAATGGACACTGGCTTATATGATCCGGCTGGGCCATAAAAGCCTTAATCTGGTATATGGAGGCGGCTATGACGGGTCTTTCTCCCAGTTCGGTCCGCCTGATTTTCAGGTAACATTTTATGAAGATGCCGCCAGGCTGAAGAGCCAGTGGGAAAAGAAAGGGGCTATGGTGGAAGGTGGAGGCGATTGCGGTATGGGAGGTATAGGAGGTATCGGCGGAGGTGGTATGACCGGCCTGGAAAATTTCGTACATTTTGACCCTTATTCCAGGGAGTCCACTGAAGGGGTTTATGACTATTTTGATGCAGCGGCTGATTTTGCGGTTAAGCGAGGGATTCCTTCCGGATTGGAAAGACTTAATTCACTATCCAGAGGACCAGACGGTAAAGAATTACCTCAAGAAGCCCGTCAGAAAGCTTTATCCGCTGGCAAACAGGCTCACGTCTTCCGGTACCAGGAACAAATCCGGAAAATATTCAATCCTAACGACCTGGGAGACGGCTATTATCTTACCATAAAAGAATAATAAAAAAACAGGGCAAAGAGCTAAGAGAATACATTTTGCCGCTTTGCCCTGTTTAATCAACTGTAATCAACTATCCATCCTGAAAAAAGCGGTCCTGATGCAGGGTCATAAGGCCGGTTGAAAGCTTCGGGATATTGTTTTTTTAAAGTGTCCAGATCAGCTTTCTGAATTTCAACCAGAAAGCCGCTGGTAACTCTACCCAGGCAATGGCGGGATACTCGCCCAGGGGGAGAGATCAGATTATTAGAGCCTCCCCGGTCAATCCCTTTAGTTATAGGGTCATGTCTAGCCCCATGATCCTGAGAGACAGCTCCAGGTATAATCCTTTCAGTGACTCGTGCTCCGGCTAGCACCGCGCCTCTATTATTAAATATACTGACAATATCACCATCCGCTATACCCCTGGCTGCCGCATCCTGAGGATGGATCCATACAGGCTCATAGAGGTATCCATCAGGGCCTTTTACTTTACACATGGGAATTTCTCTGAGCCAGGAAATATCATCGTGTTCGGCATGTACTCTCCATTTACCATGATTGGAAACCAGTAGCAAAGGAAATTGTTTGGCTCTGGGGTGCTCACGGCTTTCCTGGTGTGTTTCACCAAAAGGAATCCAACCGGGCACAGGCGGACGCTCTTCGTCATCAGGGTACTTCTCTGCCAGGGAAGTGGATACAAATTCTATTTTACCCGTGGGTGTTTCCAGAGGATAATCCGCTGGATTACCAGCAAATTGCGACATGCCTGCCGGGTCCTTTTCCCAGTCTTCGGCAGTGGGTATGATAAAATATCCTTTCTGCCGGAAATCCTCCCAGCTTATATGCGCAGCAGCTCCTGAGCCATTAAACCCTTCACGAATCCATTCTTGATCGGTCTTTTCACCTGTAAACTGCTTATATACCCCCAGTTTCCGTGCTACCTCTCCTACTGCTTCAAAATCGCTTTTGGATTCTCCAAGGGGTTCTATACATTTTTTTTCTTGGAAAATCAGTGCGAACTGCCCGCTCTGTATATCAGAACCCAGGTCATCCTCTTCCAGTTTTGTATTAATCGGTAAAATTATATCAGCATAAAGACACCCGTTCTCCATCCAGGGATGCTGTGTTATTATTGTTTCTATTTTTGGATTACGTATGGCTTCTACGTTTCTGTAACCCTCATCCCAGCATCCCAGCCAGCAGGGTGTGTCAGCCCATATCATGTGGATTTCAGGGCAACCGGGAGCTGGGTAAGTGAATTTTTCGAATTGTGCCTCAACTTTTGCCCACGGATGACTTGCGAAATACCAGGTAACCGGGCCACCGGTTTGGATTGCTTCATGGAATAGATCTTGCGGCAGCATTTGAGAAATATGGCCCGTATGGCCGCCTCTGACGGCTTGACTTGTGTCAGGCAAAAAAGATGATCTTGGTAAAGGATTGGTATCTGCCTGATTACCCTTATGATTCCATTCAATCATTTTAACCTGGTGCCGTCCCGGTTTGCCTACGCCCTGCAATGCCAGGTTCAATACTTCCAGCCTGGCTGGTTCATGCGAATACGGCCCTCTGGCGTAGGATCCGCCATTACCATGCATTATAGAGGTATTTTTCGATGCCCAGTTTCTGGCCAGCGCTTTAATGGTCCATTCTGGTACACCGCATAGGGGAGCAGCCCATGCAGGTGTCTTGGGAATGCCGTCTTTTTCCCCCATAACATATGCCTGATACTCATCAAAACCGCTGGTATGTGTTTTAACATAATCTTTATCATAAGTGCCTTCCGAAATCCAGACCCATGAGATTGCCAGATGCAAGGCTGCATCTGTATTGGGAAAAACGGGAATCCATTTATCAGCATGAACAGCCGCCCCGTAGTTAAGGTCCGGGCAAATGTAAACAGACTGAATACCAAGATCGCTCCACCAGTAACACAGGCGGCTGGCCTGCTGGCCATCCCACGCCAGGGGGGTGGTTTCCGGGTCACACCCCCAGAAAAGCAGCATATCTGTGTTTTCTGCAATATCTTTAACACAGTTGGCCATGGGCGCCATTTCACCCACATTAGCTGTCATACCCCAGACATGTTCGGCTCCCCAAAACCAGCCTTCCCAGCTATCCGGACCTCCTCCTGCCACTTTACTATAATCCTTTAAATATTCATGAAACAAACGAGTTTGCGTCCCATGCGCAGAATGAAGGACTTTAGTTTCACCATGTATACCATTCATGGCCAGAATCGCACAGGGACCATAGGTATTTTTTATTCTTTTCATTTCACCGGCAATAATTTCAGACGCTGAATCCCAGGATATTCTACAAAAATGACTGATGCCGCGGTTTTGAGGATTCCTCTCACCCTGTGGGTCCCAATCCACCCGTTTTAAAGGATATTTTATTCGGTTAGGTGAATACACCCGCTTTTTGTAACTCAACGAGAAAGGGGGTAGCAGCGTTTTCATACCAGGATCAAACGTTTTGCCGCGTGCTTGAAGTTTCCATGGTTTGAATTCTTCCTGCCGGTATCGCCAGTCAAAATGTAGGGGTCTGATACGTAGTATTTTCCCCTTTTTAACATCTATAACGGCCGCGTTGGATCCTGCCAAAGGCTCATTACCACAAAAACCAAGACCTTTAATATAGGTTTCCTCTGCTTCAGGCATACTTCTCTCCTGTAATTAACTAAATCCCGGTAATTACAAAGTATAGTTATCAAAACGAAAAATAACAATATATAACATTTCCTGACAAATACCTGATGATATTCGTCTAAGAACGTCGAAATTGTGAAAGGATGAGGTTGACAGATTAAGACGAAATAGTCTAAACTAGAACTACATTTCTACATTGTGGAATTTAACAATATGTTACCTAAATTAAGTAAATTTTCAGATTTTTGTTTCTTCTGGCTCGTAACGTTTGAAATATAACAAAACGAAAACAAGGGCTAAATTATCGCTGTGAATATCCTGTTTACCGAAATGATTTAAAGGAGGTGTTATTAACAAAAAAACTTATACGAACACTTTTTTGAATGGTCCATCCTGATGATCGCGATAGCGAAAATAAAAAATCAAGGACAGAAACAATTTAATAGGAGGTAATATTGAAAAGGCTATTGATACCCCTGGCAGCTATCTTAGTCTGCGTTTTTATGATCACTGGTTGCGGCGGTGATACCACTCCCACTACCACCGCTTCTTCTACCACTCAACCTATTACTACCACTTCACAGATAACCACAAATTCGCCAGCTACTACAACCTCCCAGGGTATAACAACCAGTATACCATCAGGCACTACTGCGCCTTCAACATCTATAACAACTACAACAACCAACACCAGTGCAAAATATGGCGGCATCATCAGGGTGATCGATCCGACTGCCCCCGGAACCCCTATCGGTGCTCCCTGGGAGACCAGCGGAGGATCTGTGCTTTGTATGCAACTCTGCTTACAGTTTCCTGTCAAAGAGCAACTTGGTGGTAAACAAACTCCAAATATCGCCACATCTATAGATGTAGTTCCAGATCAGGCTAATCCCTCTCTCACCTTGAACTTCCGGAAGGGTGTAAAGTTCCATGATGGCACCGATCTAACCGCTCAGGCTGTCAAATGGAATTTTGAAAAGCAGGCAGCCGGCAACATGTACGCCAGCGTTACACGTTACTGGAAATCTTTGGAAGTGCTGGATGATTATACATTAAGGGTTAATTTGACAACCTACTTCAACCGGTCTACCAGATCATATGCTGACTCAGTGACCTACGTAATTTCGCCAACCGCTTTTGAAAAGAACGGTATTGATTGGATAAGATGGCATATGGTGGGTACTGGACCGTTCGTTCAGAAAGACTTCCAGAGAGATGTATCCTTAACTACAACCAGGAATAATAATTACTGGGAGGAGGGTAAACCTTATCTTGATGGCGTAACTTACCTGTTTGTAGCGGACGAAATGACCAGAGTAGCCCTCTTTAAATCAGGTGGAGGAGAGATACTCAATACCAACGGCAATGGTAGAATAGCCCAGGAAATGGAAGCTGCCGGGTATAATATTTTAAAACAAGCCGGCGGAGCCTCGGTTCTGGTCCCGGACAGCCTTAATAGTGATTCACCCTGGTCAAATCTGAAAGTTAGACAGGCAGCAGAGTATGCCATTGACAAGGAATCTATCACCAAAACCTTTGGTTATGGATATTGGGAAACCGCATACCAGATAAACAGCTCTACTTCAATAGCTTATGACAAGAATATTCCCGGCCGCAAGTATGATGTGGCTAAAGCCAAACAACTTTTGTCTGAAGCGGGTTATCCCAATGGCTTTAAAACAAAGATCATCGCTCAGAATACTGCCAACCGTGATATTGTAGTAGCTCTTCAATCATTTCTGGGTAAAGTGGGCATTCAATGCGACATCGAGATGGCAGAGTCATCCAAATACCAGGCATATACCAGCGGCACCTGGAAAAACGCCCTGATTTTTAATCCCCTCATGGAATGGGCCAATCCTACTGTGGCTTTTAATTTCTTCTTCGGCGTACCCACCTCCTGGTTCCAGAGTTTAAGCAAACCTGAAGGCTGGAAAGAAGCAGTGGCGGCAGCTTCCACTTCTCCCTCACTGGATGCGGCTTTGTGCCAGAAAGTTGAAAACATGGCTTATGAAGATGCCATGGTCATACCTATTTATTTTAGTTCTTCCATGTGGGCGTTAAAAACCAACGTAAAGGACTCTTATATGGGAACGCGCGGCGCTAACACCTGGTGGGAACCTCAACTGGCCTGGTTAGACAACAAATAACCAACCTTAAGAATATAACAAAAACAGGAAAACCCCCGCCTGTGCGGGGGTTTTCCTGTTTTTAGCCCTTAAGCCATCCCAACCTGTAGAAAACCCATCCCAGAATAGAAGCCAGAATCCCGATAGCGCCGAATAATTGCCATAGCTCGATTGGCCATGGGTTGCCAATTATATTGCTGCCGAATAAGCCAAACACAGCCGGGATTATACCCAAGCAGGTAATTACAGCGATAATTCTCATGACTTTATTCAGTTCGAAGGACGTGGTATTGATATACAGGTCTATCAAGGAAAGCAGGTTCTCACGGGCATTTTCAGCCGTTTCCTGCAAGTAAGTAGCTTCGTCGGTTAAAATATCGAACACCCTTTCATGCTTTTCAGTAAAACCTTCCAGAGATACTCGTCTGGAGGTAATCATGGAGGTAATCTCTTTTTTATGCATTAAAGAAGGAACCAGTTGATTGACTTCTTTTTTTAGATGGAAAGTTGTCTCCAGAAAATCAGATGGTCTTTCCTTCAAAGGAATGTTCTCCAGCTTAAGGATTTCCTGTTCCAGAGCCGTTATGATTTGTTTATCCTTCTCTAGGGTGTACTTTAATATGGTATACAGCACCGAGACAACCAGAGGTTCACCGGCGGTGTGGTATTTTTTAGCTTTTTCAACCAGGGCTGAAAAAAGACTATTATTGGCCTTTGAAAGGGTGATAATATTATCTCCGCAGCAAACTACCAGCAGTCCGAACCGGTCTACCGTAAACCGCCGTGTGCCTTTTTTATAAAGGGTAAGGTTGGCTATTCTGGCAAAAATCATGGAATAATTATCAAAATAGTCGACTCTAGGATAAGACTCTTCTACCAGTTCGCTTTCAAGCACCAGTCTGGGTATCCCAAGGGCTTTATCCAAATCTTCAAAATCATCATCAGAGATGGAAGAAAAATCTATCCATGTATGAGAGCCGTTTACCAGGTATTCACTTAGCCGGTTTAACGAAACTTTATTCTGTACATTTTCCAGTGCGCCATTTACCAACTTTATTTCCATAGGCGGTATCACCACTTCCTCAGTGACAACAGCCGGTTTTTGCTTCATTTTACTGACCGCTCTACCACCCACGGCAATCAATCGGGTAACGCGAAACAGACGCAATACTGGCGACCAGCGGGCGAACCTGCCGGTGGTTTGGATCAAATCTAAAAAAGGTAAAACAATGACCAGAAGGTCCAATAAATGCCAGGGATTTAAAATATACCGGACTACATTGGGGGCCAGAGCAGCTTTAAGCACGTATTCAATTATGAAGATTCCCAGAATGGTATAGTCAATGAACCTTAAAGATACAGCTACGTCCTCCGGGAGTTCCCATAAGAGACGGATCAATATGATCGGGATTAATATGATAGCCAGGAATATCATTAAACTATCAGGTAATAACAGGTTAACCATATCCCTCAGTTTCTTTTTGGGGTCTTCTTCAACAGAAGTATTACTAACAATCGCTTGAGGTAGGGTTTCCATGGGCACAGTCATAATACCTCCTTGATGTATAAGCTAAATAGCGGATGTTGTTTTTTGCGGCAAAATTAAGCTATATGAAACCTTAACCTCCCACGATTACAGGCAGGAAGACCACCTCAAGAAAGGACTTACCCTGACATTGGTGACTGGCGGCTAAAAGGGTCATTTCCTCAAACGAATTCACTACCTGTCCATCTAGGGTGATTATCAAATCCTGGGAGAATGGAAAATATCTGGCTTGTTGAAAGTCTATTATTTCTCCGGTTTCATCCCAACCCAATCCGCATACTTTAAGCTTAGGTAACGTTTGCACAGGCACTCATTATTGCCAAGATATTAGCATTCATATTCAAAAAACATTATACTTTACTTTATCAGTCAGGGGAAACCTCCTGGCAAATTTAAACTTGAAAAGTCTGGCACATCCTGGAACCTGTTTCTTTTTTAAGGAGCAAATCCGTGAATGAAATAACATATTTGAGACCCCAGTCTTTAAGGGAAGCTCTGGTTCTACTGAAGGAATACCGAGATAGGGCCGTGATTATGGCTGGAGGCACTGACCTGCTAGCCAGGTTAAAAAAGAGACAGGCAACGCCTCAGGTGGTGATCAATATCCAGGGGATTCATGAACTTGAGTATATACATTATCATGATGGAGAAGGATTGCATATTGGTGCATTGACGCCTTTATCCTATATAGAGAAATCTGCAACAGTATGCAGGCTGTTTCCGGTCCTGGGAGAGGCAGCCGGTTTAATGGCATCGCCCAGTATTCGCTGTCATGCTACTATTGGCGGCAATCTGGGCAATGCTGCACCTTCAGCGGATATCGTGCCTGCCCTCCTGGTGTTAGACGCAGTTATTATAACAAACGGAATTCAAGGAGAAAAAAAGATTCCAGTGGATAAATTTTTCACTGGACCCGGCGTGACTGTTTTACAGCCTGGAGAGATAATTTCAGAAATATTTATCCCTGAACTTACACCGGGAAGTAGAGCAGTGTATCTTAAGCAAAAACGGAGAGAAGGAGCCGACCTGGCAGTAGCCGGGGTAGCTGTTATGCTAACTATGAATATGGATGAGCATGAAGATACGGCAGATAGGTCTCTTATTAAGAATTACCTTATAATTAAAGAAATAAAAATTGCCCTGGCGGCAGTAGCGCCTACACCGATACGGGCCGGGGAAGCTGAAAAAGTATTGCGAGGTAAAAATGCCACCAGGTTATTGATTGATGAGACAGGCAGGGTGGCGTCCTCTGAGTCAAAACCTATTGACGATGTCCGCAGTTCTGCCGATTACAGGAGAAAACTGGTTGCTGTGCTGACAACCCGCGCCATTAGACAGGCTATAAAGTTAGAATACCCGGAGGAACACACTTGAAAGTAAAAAATATTATACTGAACGTCAATCATAACCAATATGAAATTGAGATAAAAATTACCGCCACTCTGGCAGAAGTACTTCGTGAACAACTAGGGTTAACTGGTACTAAAATAATGTGTAATGAAGGTGAATGCGGGGCCTGTACGGTGCTGATCGATAGCAGACCGGTTCTTTCCTGTATGACCCTGGCTATTGATTGCGAGAATAAAAATATTCTGACTATTGAAGGAATGGCCGATCCGCTTACCGGGAACCTTCATCCCATCCAGCAAGCCTTTGTGGCAAAAAGCGGAATGCAATGCGGGATCTGTACGCCCGGTATGATATTAACTGCCAAAGCTCTGCTGGATGAAAATCCGGCTCCTACCGAAAATGAGGTCAGAAGGGCGCTTTCCGGAAACCTGTGCCGTTGTGGTAATTATCAGAGGATAACCGAATGTGTACTGGATGCTGCTGAGCTTATACGCCAGGGGGGTAAAAATGGCTGAAGAATTCAGAGTGCTTGGTAAAAACTTCATTCGGAAAGATGCTATTGAGAAAGCCCAGGGAACAGCCAGGTATATCGCTGATATCCAGTTGCCGGGCATGTTACATGCCAGATTTTTACGCAGTCCTTATGCTCATGCCAGGATAAAAAGGATAGATACAACTAAAGCGGAGGCTCTGCCAGGCGTTAAATGTATATTAACCTTTAAAAATGTACCTCAGGTACACCCGCAGAGGAAGTTTGAACTACTTCTGGATGAGACGGTTCATCATCAGGGTGAAGAAGTAGCCGTGGTGGCTGCCCTAACCACGGATATAGCCGAAGAAGCTCTCAAAATGATTGAGGTTGAATATGAAGTGCTGCCGGCTATAATTGATTACAAAGAAGCAACCCGGCCGGAAGCTCCCCTGGCGCATCTTGATTATGGAACCAATATTTATAAAGGAACAGCAGTCTCTAAGATTCCCAGACTGGACAAGGACGGTTGGTTAAGGCTTCAGGTTGGGGATGTGGAGAAAGGCTTCGCAGAAGCTGATTTTGTCCTTGAAGGAACCTATGAAACCCCTTTGCAATATAATTGCTCACCCATGCCGCGCTGCGTGGTATGTGAATGGCAGGGAGAAAAATTGACCTGCTGGGCGGATACCCAGTTGCCCCTTTATTTGTGGCGGGATCTGGCGAGCAGTCTGGGTTTGCCTCAGTCTAACATACGCCTGGTATGCAATTATGCAGTCGGCGGATATGGAGGGAAGTCTCCTGAAAAAACCGCTACCCTGGTTGCCATTTTAGCCAGACGGACCGGGAGGCCGGTTAAAGCCCTTTTCAGCCGTGCCGAAGACTTTATCGGTACCCACCATAGAATCAATTACCTTAACTTTAATAAGATAGGAGTAAAGAAAGACGGGACCATTACTGCCATGCAAAGCCGGATTTTAGCCAACTGGGGCAGCGATACCGTCGTACCCTTTATCTGTCAATCTACCGCAATCCTGGATGCCTGTACCATGTTTTATAAATGGCAAAATTCTCTGGCTGAAGCTCAGGGTATTTTAACCAATATCTTGGGCTATGGCTCAATGAATGGCTTCGGCGATCCTGAAGCCATTTACAGCGTGGAGAGATTGATTGATGAAGCAGCGGAAAAAATTGGCTGGGACCCGGTGGAATTCCGCCACAGGAATATCATCCGCTATGGAGACCGGGCTCTGGAGTACAGGGAAGTATTAAACGGTTGGACGGAATGGGGGATTGTCGGAAAGGATATGGACAGTTTCCCTGAGATTATCCGGAAATGTGCGGAAGCTGCCGGCTGGAAGGACAAATGGAAAGGCTGGCGTATACCCATGTCTGTTGACGGACCGCGCCGGCGGGGTATTGGCATAGCAGCCGGATTTCATCATACCTCTGTCTGGCAGTCTTCAGCCATAGTTAAAATGAACCAGGACGGCACTGCCAATGTTCTCTCCGGAGCAGTTGAGATAGGGCAGGGTTATGCCACGGCTATAGCACAGGTAGTGGCAGAAACCCTGGGAATCCGCTATGAAGATGTAAATCCTGTTTTAGCTGATACAGCAGCTACCCCTGCCTCTACAGGAAATGTAGCCAGCACTGGAGTTTCCAGTCCTGTCAGAGCAGCTCAGATGGCAGCCGAGGACGCTAAAGAGAAATTATTGTATCTGGCAGCTCAGAGGCTCAAAGTTCCGGTGGAACAATTAGAAGCTAGGGACCGCTGTATATGGATCAAAGGCACGGATACCAGAATTCCTCTAGCGGATATCTGCCTGACCAACTGGCAGGTTACTGGAACAGTTACCAGCCCGCCTTATTGGAGCATCAGAGATGAAAAAACTCACCAGGTAATTCACGGTTTTGCGGCGGCAGCGACCATTGTTGAAGTGGAAGTGGATACAGAGACAGGTAAGGTGGATTTACTCAGGGTGACTTCCGCCCATGATTGCGGTCGGGCCATTAATCCAGTGATTATTGAAAACCAGATTGATCTGGGACTGGTGATGTCACAGGGATGGGTGAGAACAGAAGAATTTATTATTGATCCCAGAACAGGGGTAATAGTTAATCCCAACCTGCTGGATTATAAAATATGTACGTTCCTGGATGTGCCAGAAAAAGAGAACGTGCATAAAATTTTCGTAGAGAGGCCATGCGCCTGGGGTCCTTTCGGCGCCAAAGGTATGAGCGAAACCTCAATGTGCGCACTCGGTCCGGCTGTAGCGAATGCCGTGTATAATGCCACCGGAGTCAGGATTTATGATGGCTTTCTTTCACCGGCCAATATTTTAAAAGCCATTGAAAGAGTAAAAGGGGGAATGAAATAATGGTTGACCGGCTTTCTGATTACCAGGAGACAAGGCAGGCGGCAGACTGGCTCGACTGGAACTGGAGAAATCGTGCACAGACTGAATATTACTCAGCCAGAAGTATAGATGAAGCTGTTAACCTTTTGCTGGAATATGGTAAAGACGCCAGATTAATGGCCGGAGGAATCGATTTCTTAAGCTTACTGAAGTGCGGGGTAATAACTCCCAAAATCTGGATTAACATTAAAAACATCTCCGGTTTGCGTTATATCCGGGAGAATGAACAGGGACTTTTCATAGGGACTCTGACCTTGATTAACGATATGGAAAGATCAGCGCTATTAAAAGAACACTATCCCATTTTATATGAGACTGCCGGAGAAATGGCTTCACCTCAGATAAGAAATATGGCTACGCTGGGTGGCGATCTTTGCCAGGACGTCCGCTGCTGGTATTACCGCCACTCTCCGGATACAGGCATCTCTTATGATTGCCGGAGAAAGAGCGAAAGTGGGTTGTGCTATGCCATGGAAGGCGAAAACCAGTACCATGCTATTTTGGGGGACTTTCCCTGCCGCGCTGTATGCGGTTCGGATATGGCAACCACTTTGCTGGCACTGGATGCCCGCGTCAAAACGATCAGTGCTTCAGGGGGTAGGACATTATGGGTAGATGAACTCTATTCACCTCTGGGCTGTACTTTAAATCCCAGCGAAATAATAGTATCTTTCCAAATACCGCCCGTAAGTTCTGATACCAGACAGGTGTTTTTGAAGTTTAGAATCAGGAAAGCCATAGATTATGCTATTGTAAGCACTGCCGTAATAATTCGGCTGGAACAGGACATAGTTAAGGATGCAAGAATTGTGCTTGGAGGTGTATCATATAGGCCTTATAGAGCTACTCAGGCTGAAAATGTTCTCTCAGGGCAAAAACTCACGCCGGCACTAGCTGAAGAAGCAGCCGCTTTGGCTTTAAACGGAGCCTCTCCTCTCAGCCGGAATGGATATAAAATAACCATCGCCGAGACGCTGGTGAAAAGAGCGATAATGGGAGAGCGCTACCTATAACCGTTATGCCTTTAAATTCGACTTAATGAGGCTTAACTCACTTTTTACACCTCGGTTTGCCACATAGAAGCGGACTTGATCATTTCCTGTCTTACAACTTCGAGATTGTTACCATCCTGTTAGCTTGATGGATGTTAGATATTGCTGTAATGACAGGTAGATAAAAAAGAACACGTTACAACCAGCAGTAAAATTGGAAAATAATACTCAAAAAAGCAGGCCATGGAGTTTTTCCACAGCCTGCTGGTTTTTATAAGGTTAAGATTGTAAAAACCGATTAAAAGTCCTTACTTTCTTCCTGGGTTCGCCTGGTGAGATCGGCATCCCACTTGACATACCCGTCCCTATCCAGGTTAAGGGAATCGCGGTACCAGGTCATTTCCTTAAGGTTCTCTGTCACAGTAGGCAGCTTTTGGAAGGGAATGACCACAATTACCAGTCCCTCCGGATAAACACGTCGTCCATTCATGCCCCAGGAAAGGCCGCTTACCATGTAATTTATCTTGCCGGTCTGGTAGGGGTAGATATAGAGCGAACAGCAGTTGGCTACTGTAGTACCCCGGGACTCGTACATATCTCCGGTGGTGTAGGTATTGGCCCTCAGTAGTACTTCAGCCTGTGTAGCGGGGCAGACGAATACCAGTAAATCAGGCTCATAAACGATTTTATCCAGAGGCGTATAGAGAACGTAATGTACCGATCCAGGCTCCATGTGGGGACAGAAGGTGCGGAGCCTGAGATTGACAGCCGGTCTTTGCATAGCACCCAAATTGACTCCAAGCCGTCCGCCATCAGGGTAATGCAAAGTATTACCTGAGCCAGGCAGACCAAGGAACCTCTTACCGACACAGTCTTCCTCATCCCCAGTGATATAGAACGGTTCCCCTTTCTCCTGGGCTGCTTTCACCATTTCGCACAGGCCGACAGGTTTGTCAAGTTTCTTAAATCCTTCCGGCTTATAGAAGCAATAGTTGATGGCTACCGGTGATCGTTCGAAATTGAACTTCTTGTAGATTGAAAGGTCCGTTTTCAAAGGTAGCAATGTCCAGTCCGGCATTTTAACTTTCCCTCCGTAATTTTATGATTTCCTTAAATACTATATTAAAAGCACCGCTGCTTTCAACCGAGGGCTATATGTTTATAGATGCGGCTAAAACGAGCAAGTTTGTATTGTTCATTCCGGTCTACTTTGGTTCAAACGTATGAAAATACGGCTTCGTGACAAACCGGCTTTGACAGTGTATTATAGCAATGCAGGTCAATTAATTCCACGTGAAAGATAAAAACCGCTATCGGTTTGTCATAGAAGCCAATATCTGCCTGGTCCGTGTCTGCTCCGGAGGAATCTGGGCAGCAGCAGGTCCCCTGTTACCCATGATCATGGCAGCATATGATATAAATAGGGGTACAGCCGGCTGGTTCGCCTCTATTGCTCCTCTTACAATTATTTTATTGACAGCGCCTATAGCAGTCATTGCCACCAGGTTCAGTTTAAAAAAGACTTTTGCCGTAGGAGCCGTTTTACAGGCCGCAGGACTTTTAACTCCTTTTTGTACTGACTATATACCACTGCTTTTTACTCGAGCTTTTTTTGCACTGGGTGCCGGTATTACCTTTCCTCTGATACCGGCTATCGCCTCGGAATGGTTTTCCTCCCGGGAATTACCCTTGATAAACGGGATCGCCCTGGGCTTCAACAGCCTGGGTGGCGCCCTTGTATTCCTGGTTACTGTTCCCATTGCGACAGCGCTTTCATGGCAGGCTCCTTTAACTTTATACGGCGGAATTGCTTTGGCTACTGCCGCAGGCTGGATGATCTTTGGTAAGGATCGTAAACCAGAAAAGATCAAATCAGGGATAGACAAACAAACGGAAGCTAAAAACCAGCCTGAGCTAACGATGCGCCAGGCACTCACTCAGCGGTCAACTATCCTTTTAACGCTGGCAACCATGGGTTGTTGGGCCTTAGGGAATAGTGTTGGTACCTGGTTGCCCACCTATTATCACCAGGTTTTCAATATGCCGCTGGAAAATGCCAGCACGATTACTGCTGTTGTAACCGTGGTGGGGGTCGTTGCCTGTATAGCCGGCGGTATTCTGCCTGTGCGTTTCGGCAGGCGCAGGCCTTTTTTAATCATTCCAGGCGCCTTTCTTGGCATTGCGGCACTGAGCTCCATTTTGTTTAATAACACAGCGGTTATTTATATATCTGTGATTTGCTTCGGAATTTTAAGCAATATTTACAGCCCATCGCTGTTTACTATCCCTTTTGAGCTTTACGGCATGTCACCTCGTAATGCGGCCATGGTCTCCTTCATCATGCAAATAGGCGGTAATTTCGGTAATTTTATTGCTCCTCTTTTAGTGGGCTATCTGGCTGACGCCACAGGTTCCTTTTTACCCGGATTTATCATTTCGGCTGCCATGTCTCTGTGTCTTCTGGTGGTTGGAATATTATTACCTGAAACCGGACCTCTGGCCAAAAAGTTTGTCATAAAGAAAGTACCCCAGGCTGTTTAGGGATTTAACTTCAAGGTTATTTCCTTCTTTGAATCATCAATTTAGCTTACTCTTTAAAAATTGAACCCCGGTTATTTGACCAAAAAAATGGCATAACTGAGGATGATTCTGTGTGAATATTAGAGTATACTTGGAAATACAGTTTTTATCAAAATAGTCTAAGCGTAATAAAGGAGAAATTTATGATATACAAAAGATACAGCCAGTATATCATTAACAGGACCAGGGAATATACCCCCGGAGAACTCAAGATGATAGAAGGTATGCTGCGCGAAAACCCTGTGGAAACGACTTTCAAAATGAAACCTTTGTTGCGGATGGACCATAATATGGTTCCAGACTCTGCCATGCATATGGAATGTATATGGCTGTGGGGAGGCGTGACTAAATCTGGTCATATGGATGAACCGCATATTCACGACTTTAACCAGATTATCGGCTTTATCAGTTCTGATCCGGATAACCCTAAAGAACTGGGAGCCGTTATAGAAATGACCCTGGGTGATGAGGCGCACCAACTCACCAGGACCTGCCTGATACATATCCCGGCCGGCATGCAGCATTGCCCCCTGACTTTTAAAGAAGTCCGCCGTCCGGTCTTTTTTTTCACTCTGGCGCCTACCAGTAGCTACAGCCGGATCTTAGTCCCAAAGAATTCGGAAGCCGTCAGGCACACTGCATTAATTCCTCCTGTCCTGCCAGATGCGTCAGGGACAAAATACGGACGTTATATTTTTACCGAACCCAGATCTCACGCTCCAAGCAAACCGAAACCGGAAGGCGTTCAGGCGCCGCCACCTCCCAAGAACGCTAGAACGACTCATATGGTATCATTGGATGGGGCTGCTGCTTCCGGAGCCCTTTATGTGGACTTTGTGTGGATATGGAACGGCTCGATGACGATGTCTCCTCAGCCCCACAGCCATGATTTTGATGAAATGATCGGCTTTATCAGTGCCGGCAGTCAGGAAAATCCACGCGAGATAAATGGCGATGTGTCAATTAATATGAACGGGGAAAAACATGTGCTAACAGAAAGCTCTCTGGTCTATATCCCCAGAGGTCTCGAGCACTGTCCGCTGGAGTTTAAAGACATTAAAAAGCCCGTGCTGTGCTTCACTATTGGTAATACCACCAGATGGGACATTGCCTGATAAACCTGAAATATAACTGGGTTTATCTCTGGCTGAGTGGATATTTTCCGTGTATAAAAGGTTCAATACCGGCAGATGTCGCTCCCAACCGGACTTCAAACCTGGGATATCCGGGAAGCAGCCTCTCCAAAGACCAGGCTGCGATAGCCACGATACCGCCGCGCTTTACCACCTGGGCCAGTTCTTTCAATAAAGGTAGCGGTTCAAATGGGGTGTAACCCACACAGTCAGCGAGTCATACCCAGTCGAAGGTATCATCGTTAAAAGGAAGGTGTGTAATATCACCTTTCTGGAATGAAATCCGTTCTGATAGTCTTACCTTATTGACCATCATCCGGCCATGTCCAGTTTCCTTTCAGATACTGATGTTTCTTGCAGACCAATATTATAGGTGCAGCCCTGAGCAGTCCGAGTAAGAAACACCTCCGGTTCAAAAATCCTGTACAGTCACTCTTTATCAGGCTGGTTTGATTTTCTCACGAACCTCTGGCGGAAGCGTAGCCAGTTTCTCAGGAGATAGCTTGGCCAGGATATCCGGTGACAGCTTGGCTAACTTCTCCGGCGGCATCTTCTCGATCACTTCCGGACTTAACTGATATGTGCTAACAGGGCTGGTCGCAATATACCAGATGGGGGTATCTATTCGTCTGAAATAAATGGGGGCGTGTTTAACTCCAGCCGGAATGAAAATGGCACAGCTTTTAGTGATGATGTGTTTTTCGCCATCTATCCATACTTCGATCTCACCGCCGAGATCCCTGGGGTTTTCATGATTGCTCCCGAGGAATACCAGGTATTCATCATAATTATGGGAATGCTCAATATCTGGCGTTCCTCTTCCGGTAACACCCATGTGGCTGGCGGCCATAAAAAAGTGGGCTCCCTCTACGACATCACTATCGACGTAGATAGGGAACTTGACGAGTTTGGAATCGATGTGAACGTTGTCACCTGGTTTGGGTTCCGTAATAATGTATTTGTCATATTTAGCCATCAGTATTTCTCCTATTTTATTTATTATTATGTCATTATAACTGATAAATTCTATTTATGACTGTTAAAAAGTAAATATAAAAAGTTTTACAATGTTAAAAACATCGTAAATGACGGTAAATAAGGCTGCCCGCGTATTTTTATCTGTTTCAGATAAATAAGAGAAATCAAAGTTACAATTATTACTAAAAAAACTCATTGACAACGAAATCTTTAATAACAGGAACCTTTGACATGAAGATTAACACATTCAGGATAATGAAACAAGTGAGGTTAAGTGGACATAGTAGTATATTAATTTATAAAATGGGCAACTAAAGAGTTATAATGTATTGTGCCTTGAAATAAATAATTGGCCAGGATCCATGAAAGCTGTAGATCGGAGCGAAAAATACAAGAAAAAAATAGGCTTCTTGCTGCCGGTTATAGCATCGATCATCACAAAAGTAATTTGTCTGCCGGGGTGTACTGCTTACGAAATCCAAAGGTTTACTGCGCCCCTTACAGACTCATTCGTGGTCGGTAAGCCTCAAGTACAGACCAATCCCGGAGGAGCCACTCTGACGGTATTCAGCCGGTTTAAACCTGAGATTAATGGGTATGCCTGGCTGGAGCCAACTTTTATGCAACGTGACCTTCTCTTCCTCACTCTTGATCCATCGCTTTTTATTGTAGCTTTCCCTGAATTATCACTTACATTTATGCAATACTTGGTAATTCTTATTTTGTAACAGTAGTGTATAATATATGCAATTAAGGAGGGAAAATGGATATTGTTGAGGCTATTAAGACCCGTAAAAGTATTAGAGCTTTTAAGTCAGACCCTGTACCCCAGTCGGTCCTGAGAGAAATTTTGGAGGTGGCCCGTAACAGTCCTTCCTGGGCTAATACACAGCCCTGGGAATTCGCCGTAGTAACCGGCAACCCGCTGCAAGAGATTAAGAAAGGCTATATTGAGAAAGGAGATACCCAGTCAAACATGGAAGCAGGCCGGCCACCTCAATTTCCTGAGTCTTATCTCAACCGCGCACGCGCTTTAGGACAAAAAGAATACGGATTGCTGGGAGTCACCCGCGATAATAAAGAGGGAAGAGCCTGGTGGAGTTCGCAGAATTTCCTCAACTATGGTGCCCCGTGTGTCATCTATATCCTGATTAACCGAGCTTACCATATTCATGAACAAGGAATAAATGTCTGGCCAGTGTACGATTGCGGCCTTATATCGCAGACTATCATGCTCCTGGCCACTAATTACGGGCTGGGCACCGTCGTCCAGGCACAGGCAGTGGTCCATCCAGATATCATCAGAAGGGTAATTGGTGTGCCGGACTCTAAACTGATTTTGATTGGCATCGCAATAGGCTATCCGGACTGGGCAAAAAAGATCACTACTTTCCGCTCTGACAAGGAACCTTTAGACAATTTGGTTAAATGGTACGGTTTCTCTTAAATGTAAACAACTTACATTATGCGGTGTCCTGAGTAGATATTGACCAGATTTTGAAAAGGGACTTGACAGTTAAGTGCTGTCAATAGTCCTTTAATTAGGCTAACAGTAATTGGTCTGAAGTTATAAAGTCCAACCGGAATAATCACTTAATATCTTCTAACGAGTAATCAAGAGGAGGATTAGACTTTGAGTCCGACACTATCAAATGATAGGCCTTTAAAAGGATTTCCTATTACAGAACCTGAAGAAGTAGGGTTTTCCACTGAACGGTTGGCCCGTATCGGACCTGCAATACATAAATATATTGACGCAAAAGTGATCCCTGGCGCGGTAACTCTGGTAGCTCGTCATGGAAGTATTGTTCATTTTGAATCCAGAGGTTTAATGGATGTTGAAGCCAACAAACTGATGACCAACAATACCATTTTTCGCATCATGTCAATGACCAAGCCGATAGTTAGTGTTGGACTTATGATGTTGTATGAGGAGGGGCGTTTTCTGCTAGATCAGCCTATTTCAATCTATCTGCCTTCGTTTAGGAATATGGTGGTAAGAGGGAAGCGGGACATGATTGAGCGTGCCAACCGCGAAATCACCTTTCGTGATTGCCTTACTCATACAGCAGGATTCAATGCTCAGGAGTATGGAAAGATTACGTCTCGTTTTGCTTCAGGAACAACGCCGCAAAAACCGCTAATCCCCGGTACTACTGGCCGGACAATCAATCAGTCAGGATCAACGGGGACGGTTGAGGAATCGATCGAGCTTCTCTCTAGAGTTCCGCTCAACTTTCATCCAGGTACCGACTGGGAATACCATCCGGCGCATGACGTAATTGGTGTACTAATAGAAAAGATTTCTGGTAAAAATTTGGACACATTCCTGCGTGAACGTATTTTTGAACCGTTGAAGATGGTGGATACTCATTTCTATCTGGAGAAAGAGAAGTCCGGCCGTCTGGCTGCAGGTTACATAATAGACCAGAATGAATGGGGTCGGTTCGGATTGATCGATAGTCCATCTACCAGCGCGATAGTGCTTGGACCGAAAACATACTTTCCGGGGGGAAGCGGGCTGGTGTCCACTGCGGCGGATTACGCCCGCTTTGCCCAGATGTTGCTCAATGGAGGTATCCTTGATGGGGCTCAAATAATCGGACGTAAAACAATAGAGTTGATGACCACCAATCATACCGGTGAATTGAATATTTACCGTAAGGGACCTGGCTACGGCTATGGTCTTGGTTTTTTTATACGTTTGAGCCTTTCATCTGCGCCATTACTTGGCTCTGTGGGAACTTATGGATGGGGTGGAATATACGGCACCTCATACTTTGCTGATCCTAAGGAAGACCTCTTCGGTTTAATGTTTACCCAGGTGTTGAATGTGATACAGAGTCCGCAATTTACTATAAGGCAGGATTTTGAAAGAATGGTCTACCAGGCATTAGTTGGAATTTAGGACCCTGAAATGTTAGATTGTTTGCTACAGGCAGATATTTCTGCTGGTAAAATTTCCATGAGCAATTAAATCTCCGATTTCCTTATAAATAGAGGGGGCACGTATTATGGATCAATTGCAGATGGTCCCCGAAAGGGCTGCTACCGCCATCTCGGATATGCTGGAGCATTGCGTCCGTATCCAACCCGACCAGAAAGTCTTAATCCTGGCGCATATCGATGGCCTGCGTGGTAGCGATAATCTGGTCGACATGGAGACCATTTCCTGGATTCAGGCCTCCGTGCAAAAGAGGGGCGCCAATGCCTCGATTCTCTGGATAGACGAAACTGCCAGGCCTCATGCATGGCGCTTTCCTCCTGTAGTCAAAGCAGCTTTAGCAGCTTGTGACATTATTATTAACCATTCCTTCGATATTACTGTTGAAGAAATAATGGAGTTCAGGCGTTTTATCGAAGAGCGAAAAATTCTCATGGTGCGCAATTTTGCGACCACTATCCCCTTACTTAACTCAAATTGGGCACAGACCCCCTATGAACTGTTGAGTGAAATCAGATATCAGGCCTCAATTCCCTTTAAGGATGGAGTCCCCTGGCAGTTAACTGATGACAATGGCACTCATCTTGAAGGCATTATCAAGCCTCCACTCGGGCCCAATCATCCATGGTTCCCGGCTTATACAACCAGGCGGGAAGAAGCCGGTCATTACAGGCCCTGGCCGGAATGGGTAATCCCACCTATCAATTTGGGAAACACCTCTGGGATCTTAGTTTTTAATTGTATGCTTAGCTGGTGGTCACGTTATATAGGAATATCCCCTTATTTTTCCAGATCGATACATTTAACTGTCAGGAACGGACGCATAACCGGTATTAAAGGTGGAGATGAAGCTGAGGCTTTAAGCCGATTCCTGATTGCCATGCAGCAGCGCCTGGGAGAAGGTGTATATCAATTCAATTGTATGCACTTTGGCGTACATCCTCAGGCAGTAATAGGGCCGGATCAATGCCCGCATCTCCTGACCCGCCGTTTGATTGAACATTCTCACACATCCAATATTCATTTCCATATCGGAGCGCCGCCGGCTACAGCCGCCTATCCTTACTGGATGCACTGTACGGGTGATATCAGAACGGCTACTTTACGAGTTGGGGAAACAATTCTACACAACCGGGGACGTTTGACTGTTCTAGACCATCCGGCTGTTATTTCTATGGCTTCACAATACCCCGGCCGTCCTGGTCTGCCAGAGCATTGACCTATTGCCGTCAGGAGGAAGACTAAATAAAGAAAGATATGATATTGTCTATCCCACTCCTGCACCTGATAATGTTCAGCTCGAGAAAGATGACTATTTTAATGTACGCGATGGCATAAAAATCTTCATGGATATATATTTCGGTAAATTATTAAGAAACATTCGACCTTTTTCTCCACGGCGTCCAACACACGCGTACGTGGTTCTACCGGTTTTTCCCGAGGCTCCTGAAATAATACCGGTCAAACCGCCGGTGAGCGATGTTCTTCAAGGGGCTCGCTGATTCGCGAACAAAAAGGAAAACCTAACAGGATTAAAATTACATTGATCGTATTAAAAAATGATCGCATTTAAAAAGGAGGCGAACATATGCAGCATAAAGAAGGAAACTTCAAAGGGTACCATGGATTCAATATCTATTATCAATGCTGGCTGCCAGCGGTCAAGAGTCGTCCGGTATTGCTAATTGCACACGGTTTTGCTGAGCACAGCGGGCGCTACCGCAATGTGGTTAACCACTTCGTGCCCAGAGGGTACCATGTCTACGCACTTGATCACCGGGGACACGGCAGGTCGGACGGCGAAAGGGTGCAGGTAGAGGATTTTTATGATTATATTAAAGACCTCAAGACCTTTTTCGATATGGTACGCAGGGAGAATCCCAAGAATAAGATATTTCTCATTGGTCACAGCATGGGGTCAGTAATCAGCCTGGCCTACACCGTAGAGTACCAGCAAGAGATGGACGGTCTGATCACCTCCGGCGGTGGTCTGGCTCAACCGGGTACACCACCCATGCCGCCGCGCAAGCCCGGTGAGCCTCTGCCTACAGACATGCTCAGCCGCGATCCTGAGGTTATTCGAAATTACATTAATGATCCCCTGGTTTATCGTGGTCCGATGCCAACCAATTCCACCATAGGAGATATGGTCAATAAACTTTATGACCTGGTTCCCAGGATAAAGCTGCCGGTCCTGATTATGGCCGGTAACGCCGTTACTGACGGCCAGCGCAGCCGCGTTCTTCACGAGCGAATCGGCTCAAAAGATAAAACCCTCAAGCTTTACGAAGGTCTTAGGCACGAAATTTTTAACGAGCCTGAGAACCCCCAAGTTATGGCTGACCTGGAGGAGTGGCTGGAGGCACACTTGTAGTTTTGGTAATCTGCTGCCGTCTGGCTTTGCCTGGTATTTCGTAATTCATGAGCTGGGACTTTCATGTATTGATAGAATGGTACGGGAGGGAATATAATAAGTTACAATAATACGGTGGTTCAGTATGACAACCGTACGCGTTAGAAATTTTCTTGGGTAGTTGAACGAGGTCTCAAGTAATTACTTTGCCGGTAACTGGTCATTCACCTTTTAATTGGACCAAAACGCCTTGCTGTCACTGCTAGAGTTCGATTAATAGAAAATATATACTTGAAATGTTTAAGGAATTTTGGCTGAAAGTAAAACGTAAATCTACCCAATAATTGTTTAGCTTGAGAAAAATCAAATAGAAAGAGGTACATATTCATGAAAAATGACGTATATGAAAAGATTGCGGAAATATTCGAATACCCAGGTTCTCAGAATCTAATCAAGTATTTGAAAGTACTCTTTAAGCCAGAGGAGGGAGAACTGTTGCTTGAGTTCCTCGAACCTTCAACCTGTGAACAGGTAGCTAAAAGATTGAATATGGACGAGAAAGTCCTCTCTGAAAAGCTTGCTGATTTTAAACGCAGAAGGCTGCTGTTCCATAAAAAGAATGAATATCTATTCCATCTGGCAATGCATGGATTTTTTGCCCGCATCGCTAAAGCCAAAAAAGAAGATATACCTGAAGGATTCTGGAAAGCCTGGGATGATTTCATGCCTGAAGTGGAACAAAAGTCAATAACACAAAGTTTAAAAGTGGCTGAAAAGGTTCCCGTAAGCGGCATAATGACAAGGATAATTCCAGCCAGGCTGGCTATTGATTCCAATCCCAACATTAAGCCGGAAGATATTCTACCTGAAGAAGATATTCATGCGATGTTGCGAATGAAGGGTAGTCAGGAGGTTATTGCGGTCAGTAATTGTGACTGCCGTGTCAGAGCGCATAAGTGCGATAGACCGATATTAAATTGTTTTGAATTCGGCAAATACGCAGAATTTAACCTCAACCAATCCTCCAGTTTAAAAGTTGTATCTGTAGAGGAAGCCATAGCAATCTCAGACGAAGCTGAAAGAAGTGGACTTCTAAAGAGCGGTGGGATAAGCAAGAAAAATGGTGGAGTTCTTTGCCATTGCTGTGATTGCTGCTGTAATGTAATGGGTGCAACTATACGCTATGGGGTGGCTCATCAGCTACGTTCCCCCAGCCGCTATCGAGCTAGAGTTGATGAGGGACTTTGTGTCGGTTGTCAGGAGTGTATAGAGCGTTGTTTCTTTGATGCAATTGAAATGAAGAAGGTTCCTGGTTCTAAAAAACTTAAGGCCTTCGTTAACGAAGAAAAGTGTATGGGATGCGGGCTTTGTGTTATTAAGTGTGAACAAAAGGCCTTAATTTTCGACTTAGTGAAGCCGCCAGAGTATATCTCGATTGACCAGGAGCAACGAACGGCTCCTTTTGGTGGGGACAAGATACCTGTATGGCGTTCTTTCGCTTCAGCTCCCTAGCAGTCCTGGATAGACTTCTGGAGCTTGGGGTAGGATGTTATTAGTAAACACCAAACTTATCCCGCCATCAAAAAATCTGAAAAGCCTCATTTGGCAGTAGATTTGAAGCTAAGATATCATAGAGACGAAGCTAATAAATCTTCACTAAAGAGGTGAAAAAATGTACCAGCAAGGTCTGCTGCCTTTTCGCTATGAAAGTGAGCCGGCAGAGTTAGGGATGACCGCCTTAGCTGGCTTACCGGCCTATCTGGAACTGGCTATAGTATGTGGACTACCAGGTTCAATTAGACGTCATATGGGATGTTTCAGCCTTGAAAAGCAGGGCTTGAATAGCATATCCAAATGTCTCTTGGTTAACAAAGTCTGATGAATCGCCGTATACCGAACGGTGCGTACGGTGGTGTGAGAGGACGCCGGACGAATTAATCACCTGCCTCCTACTTGTTTGCAATATCTTGCTGTTTTCCGTTACATAGAATTAGAAATATCTAGAATATAAAATAATAATTTTTCAATATGTTTAAATACGCAATCGATGATCTTAAAATGGTGATGCAGTTATAGTGAGATTGACTATCGCCATCCGCTCTTGATGAGCTTTCTTTCTCTATGTTGAAGATATCGCATCTCCTGCAAGGGAAAGTCTCCGGTAGACATTAGTCAATAGAATGCAGCCCTTATTAGAGATGGTGCTGAGGCAGAAGAAGATATTGAATGCTTAGTTTTCTGTAAATCGTGAATTGAAATATTTTAGGAGGTGCAACATGGTTAAACCTACCATTGAATCAATACTTCAACATCACGGACAGGCATTGATGTCAGGCAATATTGAAGAAGTCCTTAAAGATTACACCAATGATTCGGTTTTCTTTACCCCTGAAGGGACTTACAGGGGGCTGGATGGCATAAGAAAGGGCTTCGCAGGCGTTACACAGATCTTGACACCTGAGGTAGTGGCCAATTTCAAGACCATCAAGCAGGATATTCAGGGAGAGTACATTTATATGACCTGGACTGCGCTTCCATCAATTCCGTTCGGCTCGGATACGTTTCATATACATGACGGTAAAATCATGATGCAGTCGGTTGCCCATTCGTCAGGCCACTAACCTGCCTTTAGAAATACTGCCGGTAAAAATAATTAAAATTCTAATCCTGCGGCGAATATATAAACGGAGATGAAGATCGTGAACATGACCTTTGCGCAACTTAGACAGGAAAGAGAAAAACGTATTATGGATGCCGTGGCACTGAAAAAACCGGATAGAGTACCCATTTCTACTTTTTTTGCCTATTTTCCCGCCAAATTCGTTGATCGGGTTACCACCCGCGACTGCTATTATGATTTCAGAAAGTGGAAAGATGCCTACTTTAAGACAGCTCTTTATTTTCAGCCGGATATCTGCGGAATGTTTTTTAATCAGTCCGGGCTGGTTCTCGAATAAATGGACGTTAAAACCATGCTCTGGCCCGGCCATGGGACTTCGATTCATCATTGTCACCAGAATATTGAAGGCGAACATATGAAAGCCGATGAATATGACCTGCTGCTGAAGGATTACTCCGACTACCTTCTGCGTTATTATCTTCCCCGCACCAACGGTCTTCTTTCGCCCTTATCCGGTTTACCTCCCCTGACTTCTCTCTCGGCCAGCCTTTCCTTCAGCAACCTGGTGAATCCGCAGTTTGTCCAGATGCTTGAAAAGCTGGTGAAGATTGCCCTGGAAGCGGTGCGCTGGCAAACTGGAATCTCTGCCATGAACAGGGAAATGAATGAATTAGGATTTCCCGGGGGGCTGGCTTTAGGAGGGCTGGTGCCCTTCGACTTAATTTCCGAAATTAACATAAGTCTTTTTTGATGTCATAATCGTATCCTGGTTTGAGATTGAGTTCTTTTTTAGTTTACCTTAACTATGCTATGATTTTCATTAATCGATTAGAACAATAGGTGCATTGCGACATCATAGTGTATAATTGAGATGGTTGGTCAGGCTTTGTTGAACTATAGTAACAAGCTTGATTATTCTGATTGACAATTCCCGGAATAAATTTTAATGGCTTAAGATGCCATTACCCGGCGATTCAAAAAGGTTTTAACAAATGAATGAGTTATATTCTGAAATTACAGTCAGGAATACTAAGATTAAAAACCGGATTGTAATGCCAGCCATGGGTTGTTCCGGTTTTACGGGGGAGGATGGGTTTTTAACCATAGAAAATATAGGGCGTTACCGGAATAGAGCAGCAGGGGGCGTAGGACTTATTATTAGCGAAGCTTCCTGCGTTAACAAAACAGGAAGGATCTCTACCACCCAACTGGGACTCTGGTCAGATGATCATATCAAAGGTTTCAGTCAGCTTGCAGATAGCTGCCATGAATATGGTTGTAAGGTGCTGGCACAAATACACCATGCGGGTCTGGCTGTTGCCATCGGAGTTACCGATGACCCTGTAGCTCCATCGGATTTTCAGGGGTTAACCAGGTCAGGTCAAAATATTCGAGCGAGAGCTCTTACTTTAAATGAAATTATTCTTTTACAGAATGAATTTGTTGCAGCGGCGCTCAGGGCTCAAAAAGCCGGGCTTGATGGAATAGAACTGCACGGCGCAAACGGCTATTTAATAAGCCAGTTTTTTTCTCCTTACGTTAACAAGAGGAAAGATGACTACGGGGGAAGCCTGGTCAAGAGAACCCGGTTTGCCGCCGAGATTATTATGCAGATCCGCCAGGCAGTTGAACCGGACTTTTTAATTTCCTGCATTATAGGTTGCGATGAGCCGGATTTAGAAAGCAGTATTCAGATAGCCCGAATTCTGGAAAATGCAGGGGTTGATATCCTGCAGGTGTCCAGAGGGATGACTGATTTCATCGCCGGTGAAATAGTTGATATACCCGTCCCGAAATATTTTCATTTCAATTCTACAGTTTACAGGGGCACTCAAATCAAAGAGACTGTCAAGGTTCCGGTAATCGTCGTTGATGGCATTCGAGCCCCATTAGATGCAGCTTATCTGGTGGAGCATAAATTTGCTGATTTTGTAGCTATTGGGAGAGGATTATTAGCTGATCCTGAATGGGCCAATAAAGGACAAAAATATGTTCAGGTTACACCTTGTTTGAACTGTAAATTATGTGCTTACCATAAGCCTGGCTGTACTTGTCCGCAGAAAAAATTTGCCTTAAAAAGAGGGAGTTATTACTAGATAAATTGATAAATATGATGATAAGATAAATTATTTAATATATTATAAAATTGGTTAGATTCTCATTAAATGAGGTATATAAATTATGAATAAAGAGAAGTCTGGATCAATGCGTATCATTACACTTGAAGAACATTATGCAACCCGGTCTTTCCTGGAAGCATCCGGACATGATTTGAGATACCAGGCTAAAAAAGAACCTGGACGCAGTTCCCCCGGCCCATCTCTGGTTGACAGACTTTGTGACCTTGGTGATTTGAGAACCGGAGAGATGGATGCGGCAGGTATCGATATGCAGGTTTTATCACTGACCTCGCCCGGTGTGCAGCAGATGGAAGCCGCAGAATCGGTGGCAGTGGCTCGGGAACAAAATGATTATTTAGCGAATGCGGCGAAATATTATCCGGACCGTTTTGCAGGTTTTGCAGCTTTACCTACACCGGATCCGGAACAGGCAGCCGGAGAATTGGAGCGTACTGTTAACAAATATGGTTTTAAAGGGGCTGCCATAATGGGCCACACCCAAGGGCGTTATCTGGATGATGAGTTCTTCAGGCCAGTACTGGAAAGCGCCGCTGCTCTCCACGTGCCGTTATACCTTCATCCCACACCTCCACCTAAAAAAGTTTTTGAGACTTACTATAGCGGAAATTTCCCTCCGAACGTAGCAACCCTTTTATCAACTTCTGCCTGGGGATGGCATATTGAAACTGCCATTCATTCTTTACGTCTTGTCGTCAGCGGTGCGTTTGATCGTTTTCCTGGTCTTCAGATTATAATCGGGCATCTGGGTGAAGCGCTTCCTTTTATGCTTTCAAGGATTGATCAACAACTATCCAGGAAAGAAACCTATCTGGAAAGAACTACCGGAGAATACTTCCGTGAGAACTTTTTGTATACAATCGGCGGTTTCAATTACCTGCCGGCATTTCTGGATTTGCTGCTTCAGGTGGGGGTTGATCGCATTCTGTTCTCAGCGGATTATCCGTTTGCATCAATGGAATCAGCCCGCACTTTCCTGAACCAGCTTCCGGTTAGTCCTGCCGATAAAGAACGAATCGCCCATGGTAACGCAGAGCGGCTACTTCAAATTTGATATTTTTTCTTTAACAAAAACCAATGGGACTTTAGATGAAATTAGCTGAAATTCTTTCGGCTTATCCACCCCCTAAAAAGATTCCTGAGGCCCTCCTCATAATCAGAAAGGAATTAAAGGCTTCGGGCAGCCGGCTGGTTGTAATTGATGATGATCCAACCGGAGTTCAGGCCGTTCAGGACGTCAGGGTCTTGCTTAGATGGAACTGTGATGTACTGCGGAGAGTCATGAGGTTAGATAACCCTGTTTTTTTCATTTCCACCAATTCACGCGGATTGAGCCCTGAAAATGCGTATTCTGTTAGCTTTGAGGTCGGGAATAATCTTAAAGAGGCCAGCCACCTGGAAGCCAAACCGGTTCTACTGGCATCCCGCAGCGATAGTACCCTGCGCGGTCATTTCCCTTCTGAATTAGAAGCTTTGACCTCCGGTCTGGGGTTGGAACCGGACGGCATCATCGTAGCTCCTGCTTTGCTCGAAGCAGGAAGATATACTATCAATGATATACAATGGGTGGAACAAGACAACGAATTGGTACCGGTTAACCGGACTGAATTTGCGCGCGACCCTGTGTTTGGTTTTAAGAATAGTAATTTAAAAGACTGGATCGCTGAAAAAATGCAGGGTTCAATCAGAGCTGAAGATGTCCAGTCAATTTCCCTGGAATTAATACGCCGGGGCGGGCCGGATGGGGTCGCCCGGGTACTGTTTCAGGCCCATAATCAAACTCCTGTTATAATTAATGCTGCCTGCTGTGAAGACCTGGAAGTCGTGGTATTGGGTCTAATTCAGGCTGAAGGCATGGGAAAAAAGTTTGCTTACCGCTGCGCAGCTTCTTTTATAAAAGCCAGAGGTGGAATTGAAAACAGACCTTTGCTTTCCTTAAACGAACTGGCGCCCGGAAACTCTCCCGGTCTGATTGTGGCCGGTTCTTACGTGGAAAAAACCACACGTCAATTACGGCGGTTGCTGGATTCAGGGCTGGCTGAAGGCATTGAATTGAGTCCGTTAATCCCGGCTACGCAGGAGTCACAGCAAAAGGAGATACAAAATATTGCTCAGTTGATAGATCGAAAGTTAGCAGCCGGCATTACTGTAGCCCTATATTCACCAAGAAAAGTAGTGACAGCCTCTAATGAGGCTTTTCTGGAATTTGGCCGCCTTATTACGGATACATTGTGCAATATTATCAGGCAGATTAAACTGACTCCGGGTTATCTGATTGCCAAAGGCGGCATTACCAGTATTGAGCTGGCCCGCCAGGCTCTTCAGGCCGAGGAAGCTCTGGCTATCGGCCAGATCATTAATGGAGTACCGGTCCTGCGTTTCGGGCAAGAAACCCGGTGGCCGGATATACCCTACGTAATTTTTCCGGGAAATGTAGGTGATGATACTGCCCTGATAAGGGTAGTTAAAATATTAAAGGGTAAAAAAGAGGCAACCTAGCAACCTGTACCTATCTTCAGGTCTCCGTCTTCTTTCCCCCTAAGGCTTCATCCAGTATCTCTACAATAGAAGCTGTCCTGATGTCCAACTTGCACATCTTAACTCCGTGTGAGAGCTGCATTATACAGGCCGGGCAGCTTGAGACCAGAATTCCGGCGCCTGTGTTCTGCACGTTTTCCATTTTCCGGGCCAGGACTTTCATTGAGAGATCATAATTCTTAAAGCCGTATGTACCGGCGGCACCGCAGCACATATCAGATTCCTTAAGCTCAATAAACTCCACCCCGGGTATGCTTTTTAGAAGGGTACGCGGCGGGTTCTTTATTTTCTGGTAGCGCGCCAGATGGCACGGATCGTGATAAGTAACTTTCTTCTTGATATCAACCAGTCCGTTGACCAAACCTACATTGATCAGAAACTCACTTATATCTTTTACTTTACCGGAGAAAGCACGGGCTTTTTCTGCCCACTGTGGTTCATCAGCCAGAAGTTTGCCATATTCTTTAAGAAATGAACTGCAACTGGCGCAGGGCGTGACAATGGCATCCACATCCAGACCAGCCGCAATTTTGATGTTTCTTCTAGCCATCATGCGGGCGGACTCGATGTCCCCATAAGCCGGAGCAGGAATACCGCAACAGGCAAATTCAGGAATAATAACCTCTGCCTGGTGCTTCTGAAGAATGTGAATGGTGGCAGCAGCTTCATAAGAGTCCAAATTGGAAGCAAAACAGCCTACAAAATAGGCCACTTTGTACTTAGGATGCTCGATTTTGAGAGCTGATTTAATAATATTTTTCAATCCAGTATAGCGGGGCACTCTGGGTACTATCGCCTGTGCTTTCCCCGCGTCTCCAATAATATTAATCAGCCCCGTTCTGCTGGCAGCACCGCGCAAACCTATAATATCAGAAAATTTAAGGATGTCTGCTGCTGTATGTAACACCGAAGGCCTACTTAATATATTGCGTAATATCCAACGGTTCATCATTCCTGGTTGATAAGCTGCTTCTCTGGTGTTGAAAATAATATCTGACGTTTGCACCCCGGCAGGGCAATCATCAACGCAGGCGTTGCAGGTTAGACAGTTAAATACAGGATCAATCAACTCCTTTATATTAAGTGTACCTTCTAACAGAGCGCTGTGGATCAGGGCAATCCTTCCTCTGGCGCCGGCCCACTCTATTCCGGTAACTTTATAAATAGGACAATGTGCCAGGCAAAAGCCGCATTTATTGCATCTCTCCAGGGCTTTAATTTTTTCTTCATTTAACTTGACCACAGCCGTCATTGACCTCCGATCATTTTTCCGGGGTTAAGAATATTATTGGGATCCAGCGCAGTTTTCAATCTCCCCATCAAGGCATACACAGCGGGGGTCAGCCAGACTTCTTTATGCTCCCTCATCCACAGGGGAGCAGTTTCCAGTATTAAGAATCCACCCCTTTGCCTAGCAGCTTGCTCCAGTTCTTTAAATATGTGAATAGCATATTCTTTGGCTGCGGGAACATAGATGTGGATTACACCGTTGCCGCATTGAGCTTGAAAGCTGATATCCAGTCCGATACGGTTTCCTATATCCATGACTGATTTTACCATGTCCACTGATTTCACAATCGGAACTGAAGCCTTACCTTTAAAAGAAGAGGGATGTCTTTCACTGATTAGATCACCTACCCTACGGTAGCTGCTCCAAAAAGCCTCTGTTTTTTCACCGTCCAGGGTGAAAATAAAAGAAGCTGCCTGGTTCTCAGCCATATTAATAATATCTTTCAATTGCCTTTCAACTACTTCACTGCTGTCTTCCAATCCGATTATAATGCATATTTCACCTTCCTTGAGAGGTCGCATTAAATCCTGTGCCAGATAGGCTGCGGCTGACCGGTCAATCATTTCGATTGAGGCTGGAGTAAGCCTGGAAGACAAAACCTGTTTGATCAGAATGGAGGCGTTTTCAAGGTTGGGAAAAACCAGTCCACAGATTTTGTTGACCTCAGGGAACGGAAATAATCTGAGCACCGCCTCAGTGATTACACCCAGTGTCCCCCAGGAACCTATGAACAATTTACATAGGTCAACCCCGGCAACATTTTTCATAGTTTTTCCACCGGGATGCAAAATGTCTCCCTCAGGTGTTACAACAGTTAAACCCAGGATCAAATCTCGGATATTACCGTACATGAACCGTTTGGGTCCATTTGACGCAGTAGCCAGTTCTTCGCCGATAGTAGCCTGTTCGTTTGAGAAAGGATCCAGCGGAAAGAAAAGACGCTGTACGTCTATCTGTTTTTGCAATTCCGAATGACTTATTCCTGCTCCAACGCGGACTGTAGAGTTGCCCGGGTCAAAGTCAAGGATCCGGTTGAGATTTTTAAGACACAAAACTGCATCACAGGTTGCGATACAACGGCCTTGATTTTGTTTGGATCCATGACCGCTTGGTACGATGGTTTTTTGATGCTGGTTGGCGGTTTTGATGATTTGTGATACCTGTTCGGTATTGGAAGCAAAAACCACAATATCGGGCGCCAGCCCATCTACTTTGTATGACTGTTCTATGCGGTCACCGGTCTGTAAATTTTCCTCACCAACTATTTCAGCCAGTTTCTGACGGAATAAAGAGTCTGAATTCCCGGCTAAAAAAGGAATATTATTTACCTTTTGTCCAGAATTTTCTGCCACAGGTGGAAGTAATTTGCCTGGGTTGAGGATATTCTGTGGATCAAAGACCTGTTTCACTTTTCGCATGGCGGCCAGGTCTTCTGTATTGAACATGCGGGACATGGCAGCCAGCTTCTCCAGGCCTATTCCGTGTTCGCCTGAAATAGTGCCACCCAGCTCAAGGCAGGTTTTCAGAATCTCTTCACTCGTTTTTTTAGCGGCTATGGCTTCTTCCTGATTATTTCGATCAAAAAGAATCAGGGGATGTAGATTACCATCCCCAGCATGAGCTACATTGGCGATCTGTACATGATATTTTTCAACCAGTTCCTGTACTTTTAACAGTGCTGGAACCAGCTTATTACGCGGTACTGTACCATCATTAACCAGATATGGAGGGCAGATCCGAGCTACTGAACCAAATGCCCCTTTACGCCCTTTCCATAAGGCATCCCTTTCCGCACCAGTTTTGGCTGTACGCAATTCGCGTACGCTGTTGTTTCTGCAGATATCTGAAATAGCTTTTTCCTGCCTATCCAGACCATCTGTAAGACCTGATATCTCAATCAGCAATACACCCTCTGCATCTACCGGATAACCCGCATGCAGGCTCTGCTCGATGGCGCCGCACATTTTTCTATCCATGAGTTCAAGTGAAGCAGGTATTATGCCAGCACTGATAATATCTGAAACCGCCTGTCCAGCATACTCAAGTTTATCAAATACAGCCAGCATAGTTTTGGAAGCCTCCGGCAGCGGTATTATATGCAGAATTAATCTGGTAGCTATGCCGAAAGTACCTTCTGAGCCAATCATCAAGCCTCTCAGGTCATAACCAGGGACATCTTCTACCTCTCCTCCCATCTCTACTATTTCTCCATCTGGTAAAACTACTTCCATCCCGCATACATATTTAGAAGTTACTCCATATCTCAGGCAAAGAGGTCCGCCGGCGTTTTCACCGATATTGCCTCCTAAAGTACAGCTTTTCTGGCTGGCGGGATCAGGGGGATACATATAACCTTTGGCTGCCAGAGCATCTTGAAGGTCCAGGTTGATCACACCGGGTTGCACAATACATCTCCTGTTAGCTAAATCAATGGATATAATACGATTCATCCGGCTTAACTCCAGAATGATGCCTCCTTTAACCGGAACAGTGCCGCCCGAAATTCCCGTCCCGGCTCCGCGGGGTATTACGGGAATCATGAAATGTGAAGCAAGCTTCATTATATTGGATACTTCAGCGGTGGTTTGGGGTAATACCACCACATCCGGCTTTTCCTGACGCTGAGTGGCATCATAGGAATATGCCAGTAAGTCCCTCTGGGCAGAAAGGACATTTGGGCTGCCTACAATTTTATTTAATGCTTTAATCAGGTCCTGTTTCTTCAAATTCAATACCTCCCAAATGTTCTCAAGGAAAAAATGTTTCTGTCTTCAAATTAAAAGCAACTAATGAAAACACCCAGCTACCTTTATCTATCCTGGAGAGGGTGTGAATAGCCTCAACTGGAAAAGACGATATTGCCTGCTTGCTGCTTGTATTATAACCAGTCTTTTTTAAGAAGTATATCAGCGTCAGGTTTAAACTGCCTTTCCGGCCAGGCCGGATTGTCTATTCTGACTGGTTTTTAGATTCTGGATCCTTTTCAATATCAGAAGAGGGGGTTATAATTTCAGAGATAATTTTCTTGACAATACCGGACAATCCGGTTAAAGTGTCCATAATCCGGCTGAAATCGTATTTTTCATCATATATAATTCCCCGCTGAAAGAACTGATCCATGAATATTGAAAGGAGAGAATTAAGATGCAAGCTATCAATGCAATCGCCAGGATACTTAAAATACAGGGGACCGAATTCATAAGCGGTTTCCCAATGAACCCCATTTTTGAAGCAGGAGCCCAAGAAGGTATAAGACCGATCATGGCCCGTACTGAAAGAGTTGGAGTGGGAATTGCGGATGGTTTTACCAGAGCTTCATTTGGGCAGAAAAATGGAGTATGCGCCATGCAATCAGGACCAGGGATTGAAAATTCTTTTTCAGGCGTAGCCCAGGCCTTTAGTGAATCAGTCCCCATACTGGTGCTGCCCGGCGGGCAGTCCAGGCGGCGCTTGATGCCTCCTAATTTTATTGCCATGAACAACTTCCAGGAAATTACTAAATGGACTGATATGATCAATTTTGGAGACCGCACGCCGGAAATGATGCGCAGAGCGTATACTTATTTAAAAACCGGAAGACCGGGGCCGGTCTTGTTGGAAATACCCTCTGATGTAGCTGTAGAAAATTTCGATGAAACCAAATTAAAATACACTCCTGTCACAGGTTATAAATCATCCGGCGATCCTGCGGACATCCGTAAAGTAGCCACAGCTTTGATTGAAGCTAAAAATCCTGTTGTGCGCGCCGGACAAGGTGTGCTTTTTGCCTGTGCCTGGAATGAACTGGTTGAACTGGCGGAACTTCTCCAGATGCCGGTTTTTACCACTATGTGCGGCAAAAGCGGTTTTCCCGAGAATCACCCCCTCTCCCTGGGTACCGGCGGTAAAACCCATACAAAAATGGTAGTTCACTTCCTGAAGAAAGCAGATCTGGTCTTTGCGGTGGGTTCCAGTTGTACTAAAGAGGGATTTACCACACAGATCCCTGATGGTAAAGCAGTTATTCAAACCACCATAGATGAACGTGACATAAACAAAGACTATCCTCTGGAAGGAGCTATTATAGGTGATGCAAAACTGGTCTTGCAGCAATTGATAGAAGAGGTCAAAAAACAGATCGGACCTGCCGGCCGGAAAGGCGCTGGTACTGTAGCCGCAGAGATCATGGCTGTTAAGCAAGAATGGTTAAAAGAATGGATGCCCAGGCTGACTTCTGATGAAATCCCTCTTAATCCCTACAGGGTAATCTGGGACATGGCGCATACGCTGGATCATAAAGAGACCATTATAACCCATGACTCAGGAGGTCCCCGCGACCAGTTGCTGCCGTTCTGGGAGAGCAGCACTCCTGGAAGTTACATCGGCTGGGGTAAGACCACTACCCTGGGCGCCTCCATCGGTTTTGCCATGGGAGCCAAACTGGCCCATCCGGAGAAAACGGCCGTTAGCTTCCTGGGAAATGCCGCTTTCGGCATGGTGGGCATGGATTTTGAAACAGCAGTTCGCGAAAAAATCCCCATCCTGGTTATCCTGGTTAATAACTCCCTGCTGGGAGGATATCATAAATTCCATCCGTATGCTTCCGAGCAATTCAATCTGAACCGGCAAAGCGGGGATTACGTTAAAGTAGCACAGGGTCTGGGCGGATATGCTGAAAAAGTGGAGAGGCCGGAGGATATTGTTCCAGCTATCCGCCGGGCAAAAAATGCTGTGGATTCTGGCCAGGCGGCTCTGCTGGAATTCATAACCCGGGAGGAGATAACTTATTCTAACTATTAAAGGGCTTTAATTAACTTTAAATTATAAAAATCCTTAAAACTGGATTGTTACAGATTAAGGTAGTAATTGCTAATGGAGAAAGGTAAATATATAAGGAAGGTGAGCCTTGGATGCCAGAAAAGTAGATGCAGCTAGATTAACCCGGTTTGTCTTTGATTGCTGGATAAAAGCCGGCCTACCTGACAAAGACGCCCATACTGCCGCTGATATGGTACTAGCCACTGATTTAAGGGGAATCGATTCCCATGGAGTTGCCCGTTTTCCTAACTATATACGGGGATTGAAGGAAGGGCGGATTAATCCCAGACCGGAAACCAGGTTCTACAGTCAGGCGCCTGCCACTGCTGTGATGGACGGAGACCGGGGATTGGGCTTTATTGTTGGTCACCGCGCTATGAATGAAGCTATACAAAGGGCGGAAAAAACAGGTGCAGGTTTTGTTACTGTACGCAACAGTAATCATTTCGGAGCCGGCGGCAACTACTCCATGATGGCCATCAAGCGCGATATGATAGGCATTTCTATGACCGTGGGTCTTAAGGGCACGGTGGTCCCGGGCGGCAGCGGACCCGGCATCGGCATTAATGTATTAAGCATCGCAGCTCCTTCCGGCAGCGGCGCGCCTTTTGTTCTGGATATGGCCACTGCAGTAGTAGCCGCCGGAAAAGTTGAAATAGCCTTACGTGAGAATAAAGAACTGCCGGAGGGCTGGGCGGTAAACAGCCAGGGCGAACCTATCAGGAATCCCCGGGACTATTTCGGTGGAAAAGGTGCCCTGCTGCCCCTGGGCTGGCTGCCTGTTTTAGGCGCTTATAAAGGATTCGGCCTGGGTGTTGCTGTGGATATTTTTTGCAGCCTTCTTTCTGGAGCGCCAGCTAATGGTACAACCATGGGCAACCATTTCTTTGGAGCCTTTAATATTGCCACCTTTTTACCTGTACCAGATTTCAAGAAAGCCATGGATGAAATGATGCTCAATTACCGGTCTCTGCCCAAAGCGCAGGGTGTAGACAGGATTACTCTGGCCGGGGAGCCTGAATGGGAGACAGAAATGAAACGGCGGAAGGAAGGCATCCCGCTTAATCCCACGGTGGTGGAAAATCTTAAGATGCTGGCCAAAGACCTTAATATTGATACAGGAGGAATATTTTAATTGACCAGAAAATAACATTTTATTGATGTAGTAATTTTCAGAATAAGTATATTATTTATTTGATCTTAATATCCATAGTTGCCTGGATCTACAAAAGGCATGGAATGATTCAGGTTAAACATGTATGCAACAGTTAACAGACGTAAGCGCGGTTTCTTAACCGGCCGCTCAGAATCTATCTTCAGATTACTTTAAAAAAATTTGAGTCTCTACGCCGATTTGGTGCAAATACCCAGGTTCGTTCAGTCTCACTAAAAGGTGAATTCGGTCCGCTTCACACCTTTAAAATCTGAGATTGTACGGGTGGATTAATTTATTTAAAAATTTTGTAAGAAGAAATTTCCGTTTGATACGGATCAGGAGATCATTAATGGAGAGATTTAAAGTGGTATCCCTTGGCAAGTTGTCAGGTACTTCTCTGATACCCGAAGAGAAAGAATTAGCCGGTCTAAACGCCGATGTTAAAATCATCCTGGCCAGATGTCAGACCGAAGAGGAGCTAATAGCTGCAGCGAAAGATGCGGATGCTATAATGGGGGGAGGCCGTCTGTTTACCCGCCGTGTAATGGAATCCCTGACCAAATGCCGGGCTATTATTACCTACAGCGTCGGTTTTGATGGGATTGATATCGATGCGGCGACTGATAACGGCATCGTAGTAGTTAATAATCCGGCTCGGGCCTGGTGCGTGGAGGAGGTCTCCAATCATGCTTTGACTCTGTTGCTGGCTTGTGCTAAAAAATTGATTATACTGAACAATATGGTAAAAGGAGGCCGCTGGACAGAAACACGTAAAGTGATGCAGCCGATGGGCTGTGTATATGGTCAGACCCTGGGTATCATCGGTTGCGGCAATATTGGACGCCTGGTAGCCGTTAAAGCTCAAGCCTTCGGATTAAGAATACTGGGCTATGACCCATATATCGATACACACCTGGCTGCGGATTATGGAATCACCCTTATCAGCCTGCCCAGGCTGCTGAAGGAATCGGATTATATATCTCTACATACGCCGTTAGACAAACGGACTTTCCACCTTATCGGTGAGGCTGAATTTAAACAGATGAGACCTACAGCCTACCTGATCAATACCTCCAGGGGTCCAGTGGTGGATGAAGCTGCTTTGATCAGGGCGCTTCAGGAAAAGCAGATCGCCGGAGCAGGGCTGGATGTATTTGAAAAAGAGCCGGTGGACCCGGCAAATCCTCTGCTCAAGATGGACAATGTAATGATGATGCCGCATTCAGGCTCTTTTTCCGACGAGGCGCTGGAATTACAGCCGGTCAGTCCGGCGCAGGAAGTAGTCCGGGTGCTCAGCGGTATCTGGCCCAGGAATGTGGTCAATCCTCAAGTTGAACCAAAATTTGAATTGCATAATGAATAGGAGGTTATGTTATATATGTCTGCTGTTGAATACCAGAAATTAAATCCCCCTGTCCGCTATTTGTTAGGCGCAGGACCCAGCAATATCCATCCCCGTGTGCAAATGGCTATGTCAGCTCCTCTGGTGGGACATCTTGACCCGTATTTCCAGGGACTGATGGATGAAACTGTGGCTTTGCTCCGCTACGTCTTCCGGACACAAAACAAACTCACCTTTCCGGTTTCAGGAACCGGTTCAGCCGGTATGGAAGCTGCTTTCGATAATTTTCTTGAACCTGGAGACACGGCTGTTGTCGGCGTCAAGGGTGTTTTTGGCGAAAGAATGGCTGATAATGCGCAGAGAACAGGCGCTAAAGTCATTCCCGTGACTGCAGAATGGGGCAAGATCATCGAACCTGAAGCTATTGAAAAGGTTTTAAAGCAGGAAAAGAAGGTAAAGCTCATTGCCCTGGTGCATGTTGAGACTTCAACCGGTGTCATTCAGCCTCTGGCAGAAATATCCAAACTGGCTAAAAAATATGATGCACTCTTCCTGGTGGATACTGTTACCTCCCTGGCCGGGCATGAGGTTGCAGTTGACGACTGGGGCATTGATATTTGCTATAGCGGCACACAGAAGTGTCTAAGCTGCCCGCCCGGACTGGCTCCTTTCACGGCTAATGAAAAAGCCCTGGTTGCGGTGCAAAAACGGACTCACAAAGAACATAGCTGGTACCTGGACTTGTCTTTGCTTTCATCATATTGGGTAACAGGCCGCGTATATCATCATACTGCGCCGGTCAGTATGCTTTATGCTATTCATGAAGCACTGGCTTTGATTGCTGAAGAAGGACTGGAAGCCAGGGTTAAACGCCATTTGAAACACGGAGCGGCATTACACGCCGGTCTTCAGGCCATGGGACTGCAATTGCATGCCCAGGAAGGCTACCGCGCCAGCTCACTCACTACCGTCAGAGTACCAGATAGAGTGGATGCCGCCAGGGTTATCGGCAAGCTGCTGAAAGAGTACAGTATGGAAATAAGCGGCGGTCTGGGGATTTTAAAAGGCAAGATCTGGCGCATCGGCTTAATGGGTCACGGCTCGACTCCTGAGAATGTTTTACTGGTTCTGAATGCGCTGGAAAGATGCCTTAGGGAAGAAGGCTTCAAGATGGAGCCGGGCGCAGGTTTAGCCGCGGCTGTTAAAGTAATGAACAGCTAGTTTATTGATAAAGGCATATTCAAAATTGTTGCGTGGGGCTTTAGTCCGAGAAGGGGCAGCCCCACTCTTTTTCAGATAAATTATTTGATACAAAACATAATGGGGTGAATAACAGAGGAGATTAATTATGGGTCATTTTAGTAACTCCAGAGAAAGATAATTAACCTCATTCAGCATTTCTTCCGGCAATTGCTACCCTCTAAAAAAGCAAATCCCATTCTCTGGTATAATATATCTCGATGATATTTCCCAAAAATGGTCTGGTGGCTTATAAAAACCACCCTGCATTGATTATTGAGGACAGTCCGGATCTGTTAATAAAATTGGAAGACGGACGGACACAAAAGGTCCGTCCCAAGGACGTCATTTTGATCCATCCCGGTCCGGTTCTCAATATTTCTGATCTTGCAACTCCACCGGGAGATACAAAAACTGCTTGGGAAATTATATCCCATGATGCTGTTACCCTGCGTGATCTAGCTGAACTAGCTTTTGGAAGTTTCACGCCATCCACAGCCTGGGGAGCCTGGCAGATGGTCTGCGAGGATCTCTACTTTCAGGGCATGCCTGATTGCATTGTAGCTTGTTCTCGCGAAGAAGTTTCGCAAAAACAAGAAACACGGCGAAAAAAAGCCGCCCAGAAGACTGCCTGGTCTGGCTTTTTAACTCGCGTCTCTAATAGGCAAGTTACCTCTAAAGATGCTCTTTTCTTGGCCGATGTGGAAGCCATGGCCCTGGGTCAGGCCGCGGAAAGCCGGGTATTGCGTGAGCTCGGCCGCAGCCAGAATCCACAAAGCGCTCACTCGTTGTTATTGGAATTGGGGCATTGGAACAACAGGTTCAATCCATACCCGAAACGAATCGGGGTTCCTCTCTCAGCTCCAACAATCAATTTACCGGAATTGCCTCAAGAAGACCGGGTGGACCTGACCTATCTTCCGGCATTTGCCATTGATAATTCCTGGACAAGTGACCCTGACGATGCTCTGAGTTTGGAGGGAGCCAGCAGGCTCTGGGTTCACGTGGCTGACGTAGCAGCTATTGTCCCGCGAGATAGCCCGGCAGACCTGGAAGCGCGTAACCGCGCCGCCAGCCTTTACCTTCCGGAAATAACCGTGCCTATGCTACCGGATGAAGTTAGCAAACGATTAGGGCTGGGTATCCAAGACATTTCGCCTGCTCTGTCATTCGGCCTGAATTTGGACCCGGAAGGGTGGATTACCGGAATAGAGATTGTTCCCAGTTGGGTACGGGTTTCAAGGCTTAGCTACCAACAAGCTGAAGGCATGCTTCATGAACCACCTTTTGAGGCGTTATTGCGTCTGGCTCAAAACAATGAAGCCCGCCGTAAACGAAACGGCGCAGTTAGCATTGATCTGCCCGAAGTTGATATCCGTATAGAAGATGGGAAAGTGGTTTTTCACCGTGTGAGCCAATTAAAAAGCCAGATGATGGTTAGAGAAGCCATGCTGATGGCCGGGGAAGCAATAGCAGGACATACACTCAGAGAAAGAATCCCCTGTGTATATTCCGTGCAGGAGGCCAGCGAGATTCCTACTTTACCTGATGGTCTGGCAGGGATGTATGCACTCCGACGTTTCATGAAACGTGGGCAACTTAAAAACGAAGCAGCCAGGCACGCCGGTACTGGACTGGATGCCTATACTCAGGTCACCAGCCCTATGCGGCGGTATCAGGATCTGTTAGTCCATCAACAACTGCGGGCACATATCCAGGGACAAGCTCTAATGACTTCTCATGAAATAGGGCAAAGACTGGGGGCGTCTGAGATTGGAGTGAACAGCCTGCGTCAGGTAGAGAAGCTTTCCAACCAGCATTGGACTATGGTTTATCTTGCAGAAACGCCGCATTGGCAGGGTGAAGCGGTAATTGTGGAGACAGAAGATAATCACTGTACCGCTCTCATCCCAGATATTAACCTGGAAACCCGTTTGCATTGCAGGCATATTCTACCTTTAAATACATCCATACATGTGGTGCTGGCAGAAGCGAACGTACCTGAACTCAGAGCGTTTTTCAGGATCAATGAATAAATGGATGCATCTTCACTTCGCGGATCAATATTACTAACGGGGATGTTATCGGAGGGATGTGGTAAAATAATTACAATCTCCTGGAGGTCAATTCTCAATATATGAGGATGAATATGAAAAAAACACGTCTTACGCTTTGAATTGATAATATGAAACAATTAACTCGAAGAGAACGATCTTTCCGCATACTAGTGGGTATAACTTTTAGCGTGTATTTCATTATCTGGATCATAGTGGGAGTAATAATGGTTTATTATACTCCCCGGTTGCCCTAGATCAGTTATGATGTTAATTTTACGGGCAGAAAATCCTCCTTTTAACTCTACTTCAGATATTAAAACTACCATACCGCTATATTTGCGGCGTCTGTCCTGAAATAAACCCCGCAACTTTATCTTTAATCCTGAGAAGTGCTATATTATTTTTTAATAATTCGTACTTAAAGGAAGGTGTTGATGTCTGCTGTATATGTATCACCATCCGGTACTTTCTCTTTTGAATACCCTGATAACTGGAAATTAGAAAGGCAAGAAGGGGGCATCATAGAACTTAGAAAGAAGGGAGGTCTTTTAAAGAAAGACAGCCAGTATACTCTGCTCATTAAACCCCTGTTGACTGATCAGATAATCTCGCCAGAAACTTATGCCTCTTATGTAAATTTCTGTCAAAAGGAACACAAGAACCTGGAAATAATTGAAAAATCCGATCTTCATCTGATGAATTTCCACATTATTAAATACCGCGAAGAAGCTTTTCAGGATTTTGGAGATAGGACTCTGCCCGTAATAAAGGACTTTTGGGAATTAATAATTAACAACCGTATTTTTTCCTGTATATTCACCGTAATTAAAGGTGAGGAGGATTCTCAGAAAGCCAGAGAAGAAAAAGAGGCTGCCGAACGCATTCTCCAGAGCATAAAATTGTTATGAGAAATTAATGAGTATATGCTGAAGGAGTCCTAGCAATAATAGTTAAAACAAAATATACGCTAAATAATGAATAGTCATACCAGGAGACAAATATGCAATACCGCAATTTCCCCAATTTGCCATGGAAACCTTCTGCCCTGGGTTTCGGCGCCATGCGTTTACCGGTGCTTGGCGGGGACCAATCAAAGGTTAATATACCGGAGGCGACCCGGATCATCCGTTATGCCATAGACCATGGCGTGAACTACCTGGATACAGCTTATTTTTACCATAATGGATTTGCAGAACAGGCAGTAGGAGAGGCACTCCAGGACGGTTACAGGGGAAAAATCAAGCTGGCTACCAAGTTTCCTGCCCGCTATGTACAGTCCAGCGCCGATTTTGACAAATATTTCGAAGAGCAACTCGAACGCCTTAAGACGGATAAAATAGATTTTTATCTTTTACATGGACTTAATAAACGTGGCTGGGAAAGGCTGCGGGATATGGGGGTTCTGCCATGGTTGGAAAAAATGGTGAGCCGGGGCAGGCTGGAATATCTGGGATTCTCTTTTCATGACGACTACCCGGTCTTTAAGGAAATTGTTGACTATTATGATAACTGGAAGTTTTGCCAGGTGCAGTTCAACTACATGGATATCGATTACCAGGCAGGGCAGCGCGGTGTTGAATATGCCGCTGAAAAAGGTTTGGGAGTAATAGTGATGGAGCCTCTGCGTGGCGGTCAACTGGCTCAAAAGCCGCCGGAACCAGTAGCCGGAATTTGGGCAGGGGACCCCCAGAAACGGAGTCCAGTAGAATGGGCTTTAAGCTGGATCTGGAGCCATCCTGAAATTACTCTGGTGCTCAGCGGAATGAGCACCATGGAACAGGTAGTAGAAAATGTGTCCATTGCTGAGAAGGCTGGAAACAGCCGGCTTAAGCCTGATGAAATGGCTCTGGTAGAAAAAGTCCGCCTGGCGTATAAAGGGCTTTCACCTGTACCCTGTACCGGTTGCCGCTATTGCATGCCCTGCCCCTATGATGTGGAAATCCCCACTATTTTCCGTGTCTATAACGAATTGATGATGTACAATGATGTCCGCCTAGCCAAATTACGCTACAATGGCGGACCCTGGGGCATTAAAAAGGAACAGAATGCAGAGAACTGCGTGGAGTGCGGACATTGCGTGGAAATCTGTCCCCAGCATATTGAAGTGCCGGGCTTTTTAAAAAAGGCTCATGAAGCCCTAAAGGCTACCCCTTAAAGGCGCGGCCTTTAAGGGGTGGCCCTACTTTATACCGAACTGGTTATAAAAGACGATTTCCTGGATCTCTTTACGCGGTCTAGCAGCCGGGGCCTCATCAGGATAACCCAGGGGTGTTAAGGCCACTACAGCGTACCCTTCAGGCACCTTAAGTAGTTCGGCTGCTGCAAATGCATCAAAGGCTCCAATGATCACCGTTCCCAATCCAAAGGAATAGGCGGATAGAACGAAGTTTTCCATAGCCAGGGCAACATCGAACATATACCAGAACTCACCCTTATCAGTGGCCGGGCCCCTGGGCTCTTTGAATGTATAGCCTGACTTACCAATCTCAGCGCAAAAAGCCACAGCTACTGGAGCTACTCTTACCGCTTCGGCAGTCTGGTTTGGCCGGCCGGGCATGACAAACATAGTATCCGCCAGCTTACTTTTAATTTCCGGGTCTATGACCACAACCAGTCTCCAGCACTGGGTATTGGCCCATGAAGGCGCCTGCCTGGCGGCCTCCAGTACCTGGGCCAGTATTTTGTCATCAATAGGATCAGGCCGGTATTTGCGGATACTCCGCCTTGCCAAAATTGCAGTATTAACTTCCATCTATTACCTCCTCTTTAAATTTTCTGAATTAGAAGCTCTAAATTCGGAATATTTTCAAAAACCTAAATCTCATCTATATTCAAAAATTTTCATTATGGCTTTTCAACTGTTCGTATGGTATTCAAGTTCCATAGATCTTTCATCCAGATAGCCACAGCAATAGCCAGAACTACACAGGAGGAGCCCATTAACGTGACCGCCCAGGGTGCGCCCATATGAGTAGCCATTACTCCGGCCAGCAAACTGCCCAGAGGCATCAAACCCCTGTCCAACATATACACTCCAAGAACCCGGCCGCGCATTTGCGAAGGTACCAGTAATTGGAGGATAGTCTGGTTCTGAGCAGTATAAGCTGCATTTAAGATTCCGGCCAGAAAGGTAAAACAGACAGCCATGCTTACCACAGGTGATCTTGAGAATAAAACCAGGCTCAGGCCAAATCCGGCGGCGCCAATGATAAGCAGCTTGCCGCTGCCTCCTTTGCTGCGCAAAGAAGCAATAACCAGCGCACCGAATATGGCTCCTACGCCGGCTGAAGAGAGCAGCAGACCCTGAGTAATGGCATTACCGTGCAAAATATCAATGGCAAATATGGGCATAAGGCTGTTATAAGGCATCCCCAGGAGTATGGGCGCCAGTCCCAGGATGATCAAAGCCAGTATCAACGGATTAGCGGCAATATAAACGAAGCCATCCTTTGCGCTGCTGAAGATAGACTGGCTACCGCCTGTGTTCTCTATGGTCTTCTCTATGGCGGTGCGTAATGGGGGTTCTCGTATCTGCATGGTCCAGATGGTGGCCAGAACATACATGGCAGCCTGAAAATAATAGGCGGCTGCCACATCGAAGTACTGGATCAGTACAGCGCAGAACGCTGGACCAACACTGCGGCTGAGATTACTGATGGCTGAATTGAGTGAGATGGCGTTTAATAAGTGTTTTTTCCCTACCAGATCATGGATGAGTACCTGCCTTGCCGGCTGCTGAAAAGCCTGTACACTGCCGTTTAAAAATCCGGTAACATAAACATGCCAGGGCTCTATTAAACCGGTTAAAATCAGGGAAGCCAGCAGGGTATTCAGTATGGCGTTAACTACCTGAGCAATAATAAGCTGCTTTTTACGCCCCCAGCGGTCTGCCACCACTCCGGCAATAACACCGAAAAAAAGCATGGGCAGCCCGCGGACTGCGGCCGACAGTCCAAGCTGAAGAGGGGAACCGGTCAGACTGTATATCAGCCAGCTCCGGGCTGTTTGGTCCATCCACATGCCCATGGATGTGCCGGCCTGCCCGAGCCACAAGAGCCTGTAATCTCGTATACCCAGAGATTCAAACGTGTGGATATTATTGAGGATGTTCATCTATCAAGGCTGCCTCAGGCTTTTTTGGTCACTTCCTGCTCCCGTTTTTTTATCAAATCCTGGAACCACGCCACCTGTTCTGCGATCATCTCACGGATGGGCAAATGATAGGGGCATCTGGTTTCACATTCACCGCATTGAGAGCATTTAGCCGCTTTCTCCATCCCTGGGATGATCATAGGTGAATAGAACCTTTCCGGAGGCAAACGTTTATAGAAACTTTTAGCGGTCATAATCATGGAGATAGGAATGCCGGTGCTGCTCGGCTGGCAGTAATCGCAGCGGTGACAGAACCTAGGTCCCAACTCATCTTTGATGCGTTTCATCTCCTTTTTATCAGCCGGTGTCATGGTAGGGGTAGTTTCCAGTATATTTACTATTTCTTCAATTTCAGACACTCTTTCTATGCCCGGAATACTTACTACATCCGGAAATTGGAATAGATATTTAAAACAAATATCTGCTCTATTTATCATACCTCCAGCCAGGGGCTTCATACAGATAAAACCCACATTATGTTTGCGGCAGATGGGCAGTAGCAAATCAATCGCTTCAGAGGTGATGAAATTTAAGGGAAACATCAAGGATTCGAAAAGATCTGTTTGTACTGCTTTTTTTGCAACATCAATTTGGTGGCAGGTAATACCAATGTGCCTGATCTGACCTTTCTTTTTAGCTTCTTCAGCCACAGTCAGGACGCCGCCGGGTTCCATAATTTTGTCAAGGCTTTTAAAATCACTAACTCCATGGAATTGAAATAGGTCGATGTATTCCACTCCCAAACGGGTTAAACTCAATTGTATATGTTTTTGAAACTCTTCGGGATTACGGGAACCAGACTTGGTGGCCAAAAATAAACTGTCACGCCTGCCTTTTATAGCTTTACCAATTCTTTCTTCGCTGGTACCGTAACTATTGGCTGTATCCAGAAAATTAATCCCCAGGTCCAGGCATCTTTTGATCACAGCAACGGCTTCATTTTCCGGCAATCTTTGAATGGGAATGCTGCCAAAACCCAGCCTGGTCACCATCATCCCCGTGCGTCCTAATCTCAGGTTTTCCATGACTTCCCCTCCTAATTTGTCTTATAAATTTATCTTATAAGTTAACACTGGCGGATGAATGTGTATGATTTAACCAAAAAGGTCAGTCAGTCGAATTAGAAATGACTCACGGAAGGCTTTCCACTTTCAAATACTGATTTTCCAGTGAATAAAGGCGTTAATTGAAAGACAACAGTCATCCCGGAACAGTGATCTGTTTTGCTGAGAATTGAGTTTTTGCTGAAGAGCCAGTGACAATATTTTATTGTTAATAATTCTATATTGTGAACGTGAGCCGCTTTTTTGTCAATACAAATCATGAATTTGCCGTTTGACATTTTTACATAATGACTATTTTATGATTGACACCAGGTTGTTTCTGATATCGCTAAAATTATTATGGATAAATAAGTGAATACATGAGGTCAATCCTGAGATTTTCTGCATACCCTGTTTGACGTTGATCTCATTAATCACTATAATTAGCAGATAGTTTATAGACCAGATCATTTGATATTTCATGATAAAGGAGGTAAATATGGATCTCAAAGATTATATTAAAAGTGAACTGGATGGCCTGAAAAGGAATACCGGCAGGGTATTAAACACTCTGACTCAGCAGGAAATGTCATGGAGGCCGGCTGCCGGCTGCAATTCAATGGGATTGATTCTATTCCATATTGCCCGTTCCGAAGACTCCATGGTCCAGGGAACGCTGGCAGGTAAAACCCAGGTTTGGGAGAATGAAAAATGGTATCAAAAGCTGAATATGGCACAAAATGAGGCCGGCGCCCATTATACTATAGACCAGGTTAACGCTTTTATAGTACCTGACATAAAAATATTAATGTCCTATTATGATACTGTACGGGCGAAAACAATAGAATATCTTGGAGGTATTTCTCCCGCTGAGTTTGAGAGGAAAGTAAAACTACCTTTTGGCGAATTCACTGTGGCCGGTATGTTTTCTCTTGTGGTAAATCATACCGCCGGACACATCGGAGAGATCTCATATTTGCGCGGAATGCTGCGTGGAATGGATAAATAACCATCAATGAAAAATAAAAAGGGGTGCTGAAGCGCCCCTTTTTATTTTACCGGGGTGATATTTTTTTCTGTGGTTAGTTTCCTGAATTCAGCGATCAAAGAAGCAGCCACATTTTGCCAGCCAAATCGAAATACTGATTGACTGATTTGAGACTGATTTCCCATTCTTGCTGCCTTACCTGTAAGAATGGCCTCCAGCTTAAGCGATATTGCCTGCGGGTCATTATTAATGAGTACATATCCAGTCTTACCCTGCTGGATAATATTGGGTAAGTCACCCACACTGGTTGCTACCACCGGTGTGCCGCAAGCCAGAGATTCCAGGGGAACCAGTCCAAAGCTTTCATAATATGACGGAAAGACACAGACATCCGCCGCATTATAATATACCGGCAAGTTTTCATAGGCAACCAGACCGGAAAACGTAACCGAATCCACCACTCCCAGACTTTCCGCCATGCGTTTTAAATAAATGGTTTCTCCCTGACGGTTGCCGTCTTCTCCTACTATGATCAAACGCGGCTTGATATGGCCCAAAAAAGGCAGGGATTGGATGACTTTTTCTATTCCTTTCAAGCGTTCAATACGGCCTACAAAAAGGATTATTTTTTCATCACCGAGTCCAAGTTGAAGCCGGGAAAGGGATTTATCCAGAGGTCTAAACTGCCGTATATTAACTCCACAGGGAACCACGCTGATCTTTTCCTCCGGAACGCCGTAGTACTGGTTTAGCAAATACTTTTCATGCCCCGTAGCAGCTATAATACGATGGCACTGCCGGGCCAGCAGACCCTCCTCCTCAATACGCAGTTCCGGTTCATCTTCCCCAATGCCAAGGGAGTTTTTTATAGCTCCTAATGTATGAAACATAACCAGGTGAGGCAACTGCCACCAAGACTGTAAATATAATCCGGCTATACCGGAAATCCAGTAATGGCTGAATATGATGTCGTACTGAAGGTTATGCTCTTTGCTGAAAGTGGCAGTTTTACAGGCAAAGTCCGGGGCATGGGAATAAATGAGTAATTTATCCAGATCAGCCTTTTCCCCGGCCTGAATATGAATCTGACGAGCGCCTGGAAATAACTCAATTATTTCAGGGGTCACAGGATCCTGGGTCCTGGAATAAATATCAACGATTTGTCCCTCCCTGGCCAGTTCCTGCGTCAACTCACGTATATAAATACTCATGCCTCCGGTATCGCCAATGCCTGGCTGTCCCAGGGGTGAGCTGTGGACGCTGAGTATCGCTATTTTCAATTGTTTATTTTCCATACAGGTTTAACTCAGATTGATCCGGCAGCAATACAACGGAATTTCATGACCGCCCAGGTAGTATTTATATTGTTCATGACCTTTTAAGAAATCAAAAACCGCTTTCTTTTTCTCAATGTTGTCCTGAATGCAGCGAACCTTGGAGATTATCCCCACGCTCAGGTTTTTATAGTCCGGATGATAGGCGGAGTTGTATAAATATATGTTTTCACGGTAATCAAAATACATGATCATGGCCACGACTTTACGGTTGCTTTCCAGAACGCCAAAACGCAAAATGTCGCTTTCAGCCAGAGATTCCGCCAGAACACGGAAATAATTTTGCATTTCAGTTGTTAAAAATTCGGCCTTATCACGGCGGTAATCCGGAAATAATTGTAAAAAAACGCCTGTAGCTTCCAATAAATCTGCTTTATTACTTATTACCCTGTAAACAGAATCGCCAGCCGCCTGCAAGCGACGCAATTTACGCCGGATTTCGTGACGCTGCTTTCCGTCTAAAGACTCCAGGTATGCCTCAAAAGAAAAAGGAAGGCTCATATCCAGGGAGACATCCACCTTATCAATATTTACCGGGATATTTCGACTCTGTGCCAGGGGAACCAGGTGAAGAGCCACTGAGGAATCCGGGCGGATCGTTTCCAGACGGAGTGATTTGATCCCCTGACGCTGTAGATCATCCAGAATAGCATTATAGAATTCAGTTTCGCTACCGGGCACAGTAATGAAGTCCTGGTAATCACAGACGTTGACACTGCCTATGATAGATGCTTCATCTTTCCTAATTTGCAGAGGAGCAATACCAAGCAAAGTATTATTCTGCTTGACAACTCGGAGATATAGCTGAGCTCCTGCGCCGAAGCACTGCCACCATGCTTTTAACCAGGCAGGGAGAGTAAAAACCAGGTCCCACTTTAGTTTTGATTGTGATATTGAATAATACCGAAAAAGGCTTTCAAAGCTTTCCTCAGTTAAAATCAGGTTGCTTATCAATTTGTTTCCTCTATAACATTATAATATAAGCTGGACATGTCAGCACATTTCGATATTAAAACGGCATCAAAAATCCAGCTTAGATTATAAGTATAGACACTACCTTAGCAGTTTGCAAATCAACTATTCATGGCTGCCCGCATTTCTTTGGCCAGTAAAAGTAATCTATTCAAAGTGGCATCCTCTTTCATCATCTGGATCAGGCGGCTGCCGATGATTACACCGTCAGCTATCTGAGAAATCTGTTTGGCCTGGTCAGGAGTAGAAACGCCGAAACCTACACAAAGGGGCAGTCCAGTGACTTGGCGAACCCGCGATATGAAGGCTTGCAGACCCGGAGGCAAGGTGCTGCGAGTGCCAGTAACTCCAGCCACAGAGACCAGATAAATATAGCCATGGGACTTTTCAGCCACAATGCGGATCCGTTCAAATGTACTGTTGGGGGACAAAAGGTAAATCAGGTCAATACCCTGTTCGCCAGCAGCATATTCCAAAGAGACGCCTTCTTCCGGCGGCATATCAGGAATGATAAGGCCGTCTATCCCCTTACATATACAGTCCTTGCAAAACTTCTCAGGGCCGTACTTAAGTACAGGATTATAATAGGTCATAAAGACCAGGGGTATTTGCGTTTTCTGCCTTATTTTCCCGGCGATTTCCAGACAGACAGCCGGAGTTATTCCTTTTTGCAGGGCCTGATAGCTGGACTCCTGTATTGTCACTCCATCTGCCATAGGATCGGAAAAGGGGATACCCAGTTCAATGATATCGGCTCCACAATCTGCTAGCAAGGAAACAGCTTTAAGGGTGGCTTCGATATCCGGGTATCCGGTAGTGATGTAAGGTATTAAAGCTTTATGACCTGGCTTTTGAAAAATTGAGGCAATGCGACTCATTTGCTTCCCTCCATCGTGTTCATAACGATTTGCAGGTCTTTGTCTCCCCGTCCGGACAGATTGATAATGATTATCTGCTCGCTCTTGAAAGATCTTGAAATTTTATTAACATAAGCCACCGCATGTGAAGATTCCAGCGCCGGAATTATTCCTTCAACTCGTGAAAGCAGGTGAAATCCTTCAAGAGCTTCTTTATCGGTTACAGCTACATAAGTAGCCCGTCCGCTTTTTTGGAGATAAGCGTGCTCAGGGCCCACTCCGGGGTAGTCCAGACCCGCAGAGATACTATAAGCTTCCTGTATCTGTCCGAAAGAATCCTGAAGTATATAAGACCGGGCGCCGTGTAAGACGCCGGCTGATCCTGCAACCAGAGGCGCCGCATGCTGACCTGTTTCAATACCCTGGCCGGCGGCTTCCACGCCAATCAGTCTGACCTCTTTATCCTCCTGAAAGGGATGAAAGATTCCCAGGGCGTTACTGCCTCCACCCACACAGGCTACAACATAATCCGGCAAGCGTCCGGCCTGTTCCAGCACCTGGCGGCGGGCTTCTTTGCCAATGATGGACTGAAACTCACGCACTATAGAGGGATATGGGTAAGGTCCTACTACCGAACCGAAAATATAATGAGTATTCCCGGAAGTGGCTACCCAATCGCGAATGGCCTCGTTGACTGCGTCTTTCAACGTCCTGCTTCCGCTGGTAACCGGGACAACTTTAGCTCCAAGCAGTTTCATACGGAAGACATTGGGTGACTGACGGCGGATATCTTCTTCTCCCATATATATAACACACTCAAAGCCCAGCTTGGCACATACTGCGGCAGTAGCTACTCCATGCTGGCCGGCGCCAGTCTCGGCGATAATACGGCGCTTTCCCATCTTTTTCGCCAGAAGTCCCTGGCCTAAAGCGTTATTTATCTTGTGCGCTCCTGTATGAGCCAGGTCTTCCCTTTTTAAATAGATTTTTACGCCTCCGCAATGAACTGATAGTCCTTCGGCATAATAAAGGGGCGTAGGCCGCCCAATGTAATCCCGGCAAAGGGCATCAAATTCCGACCAGAATGAAGGTTCAGACCTGATCTCACTATACGCAGCCGTTAACTCATCCAGAGCCGGAACCAGGGTTTCCGGTACAAACCGCCCGCCGAATTCTCCAAAGTAACCGCGATTATCAGGCAGCATAATTAAGTCCCTCACTTGGCTCATATTTTTTAAGCTCCTGCATCAATTTTAAGAATTGATCTGGATACAATGATTGTCTTCCATCAGAGAGTGCATGAGTGGGATCATGATGGACTTCCACCATAATACCATCTGCCCCTACAGCGATGGCTCCTCTAGACAGAGGAATAACGTATTCCCTCTTTCCTGCCGCGTGACTCGGATCAATTATTACAGGCAAATGACTTAACTCTTTTATAGAAGGAATGGCGCTTAAATCCAGTGTGTTGCGAGTATTATCTGAAAATGTCCGGATACCCCGCTCGCAAAGAATTATCTGCGAATTGCCTTCGGACATGATATACTCGGCTGACATCAGTAACTCTTCAATGGTTGCGGCAAAACCACGTTTTAGCATTACCGGGCGTTTACATTGTCCGGCGCGGCGGAGTAAGGAATAGTTTTGCATATTGCGGGCGCCGATCTGAATGATATCTGCATATTGCTCCACTATTTCTATATTTGTAATGTCAGTGGCTTCGGTTATGGTCGGCAAACCTGTTTCCCGTTGTACTTTAGCCAGAATTTTTAAACCTTCCTCCCCCATGCCCTGGAAGCTATATGGCGAAGTCCTTGGTTTAAAGGCTCCGCCACGGAAAACCTGGCCGCCTCCCCTTTTTATAATTTCAGCTATAGTTAGCGCCTGTTTTTCACTCTCAATAGCGCAGGGACCAGCCATGATGACCGGCTTAATACCCCCGATATTTACATTACCTACAGATATCACTGTAGACACAGGATGCGTTTCACGGCTAACCAGCTTATAAGGTCTGGTTACGCGCAGCGTCTCCTTTACTCCTTCGAGGGCCAGTAATTGAGAATCTTCAACCGGGCCCTGATTGCCTATGATGCAAATGGCTGTTCGCAGTACTCCAGGAATAGGAATTCCACGGAAACCCAGCCCTTCTATCCTGTTTATTACCGCCTGTACCTGCTCTTCAGTAGCATTGTTTTTCATAATTACCAGCATTACCATCCCCCCTTGTCTTCGTTTAGTTAATATCCATAAGGCGAATAATAAAAATATAAAGTAAAGCTTTTTTATCAAATTCCACTCGATTTGGCTATTGTAATAAATTGTTGTATTTTTAAAATATCTTTCTTTCCTTCAGTCTCTACGCCGGAAGACACATCTACACCCCAGGGTTTAACTGACTTAACCATCTCTCCTACATTTAAGGGAGTCAGTCCTCCAGCGACCAGCACCGGAAAATGTGAGCAAATATTTTTTGCTACCTTCCAGTCAATAGTTTGACCTGTACCTCCATAAACTCCTGGAATCTTTGAATCCAGTAAAATAATGGTTTTATTATCCATGATCCATGAAAAATGAGTTTCTATTTCCCGTAATATTACCTCCGTACGGGTTTCAGGCGTCATATGGATAACCTTGATAACAGGTTTTTCAATAGACAGGCAGTAGTCCCAGGTTTCTTCACCGCTGAGCTGGACACGATCCAGGCCGCAAACCCTGGCGATGGCATTGACTGTTACAGACGGTCGATTAACGAAAACCCCGACTATTTCGGCAGTGGACTGTTCTAGCCTGACCTTTTCAATAATGCGGACAGCCTGCTTTAAATCAATCTGGCGCCGGCTGGGAGCAAAGATTAGTCCCAGGAAGTCAGCGCCGGCTCGGGAACAAACTACAGCTTCAAACTCGTTCATTAAACCGCAAATTTTAACTTTCATAGCAACTCTTTTATTCTTGAAGCGATATCCAGTGAGGCTACAAGTGTTTCGCCGACCAGGATGGCATTGACACCCCAGCTTTTCATCTTTTCTACATCACTCCTGTCCCTGATGCCGCTTTCGCTTACTACTATGCGGTCCAAGGGAATCAGATCGCGCAGTTTTTGAGTGGTATTGATGTCAACTTTGAAAGTATTCAGATCCCGGTTGTTTATACCGATAATCCTGGCGCCGCTAGCTAAAGCTATACGCACTTCCTCTTGATTATGGGTCTCTACCAGGCAACTCATATGCAGCCGGTGGCTGAGTTCAAGCAACGCCTGCAATTGTACGGGGTCCAGAATTGCTACAATTAACAGTATAGCGTCAGCCCCAAATGCCCTGGATTCAAAAACCTGGTAAGGATCCACAATAAAATCCTTTCTTAATATGGGCTGACGGCGTCCGGCCAGCGCCGTATCGATGTCTTTTAAATAGTCCAGGCTGCCCTGAAAATAATCTGACTCGGTTAAAACCGAAATAGCCGCTGCCCCATGTTCCGCATATGCTGTAGCGATCTCAACAGGTTGAAAGTCTTGACAGATAACGCCCCTGGAGGGTGAAGCCTTTTTAACTTCAGCAATAAGCCGGATCCCTTTACTGCTTAAGGCGGCCTCCAGGTTTAGGGGTAAATCCTGGTCTATAGCCTGTTTATGAATTTGTTCGAAAGGCCGGGCTTTTTTAGTATATTCAAGTTTTTGCCGGTTAGTATTAACTATTTGCTCAAGTATATTCATTAACTGATTTTTAACCATCAGCAGACCGCGTGCAACTGGTAGAAAGGTGTGGATGGATAGTTGAGAGCCGCGGGCTAATTGTTCTCCTTATACACTTAATTTCAGATTAAATTTTGGGTGAATTTGATAAGATGTTCCAGTTTGGACATTGCCATGCCTTGATCGATAATGTTTTGTGCCAGGATTGCTCCCTGTTTCAGATTTTCTACCTTTTCTCCAATAAAAAGCGCAGCAGCGGCATTCATTACTACTACATCCCGCCTGGGTCCTTTTTCTCCGCTGAAAACCCGTTTAATTATCTCAGCATTTTCTTCCGGTGTTCCACCCTTAATTGACTCCAGCGGAGCTTGAGAGAGCTCCATATCCCGAGGATGTATTTCATGTCTCCGGCCGGTCAGAGCTCCATTTTTAATTTCCCAAAGCAGTGATGTACCAGTGATACTGATTTCATCCATACCTATCCTGCCGTGGACTACCATAGCATGTTTTAAATTTAACCTCATCAGGGCCGCACAAATAGTCTCAGCCAGTCGCTTATCATGCACACCTACTACTTGGTAATCGGCATGAGCAGGGTTCGTCAAAGGTCCCAGAATGTTAAATACCGTGCGGATGCCGATTTCTTTGCGAGGTCCGGCGGCGTATTTCATTGCCGGATGGAAGTTAGGGGCGAACATAAAACCAATGCCAACCTCCTGAACACAGGCCTGTACCTGCTCGGCATTCAAACTTATTTTCACGCCCAGCTTTTCAAGTACATCCGCCGCCCCGCACCGGCTGCTGGCTGCTCTGTTCCCGTGCTTGGCTACCTTTAACCCGGCTCCCGCAGCTACGAAGGCCGCAGCCGTGGATATATTAAAGGTATTCAATCCGTCCCCTCCTGTGCCTACAATGTCCAGCACAGGACCGTTTGTTTTAACCTGAACAGCTTTATCTCTCATGACTCTGGCCATGCCGGCTATTTCATCAGAGGTTTCACCTTTTACACTTAATGAACATAAAAAGGCGCCCAGTTGGGCTGGAGTAGCTTTGCCATCCATAATGTCTTCCATCACCATGGCGGCTTCTTCCAGGGTTAAATCATTTCCTCGGACCAGGGATGCAATAGCTTCCTTAATCATAGCTTTCACTCCCTTTGATAAAGTTTTTTAACAACTCTTTGCCGCTTTGCGTCATAAAAGACTCCGGATGAAACTGTACTCCCTGAATTGGATAGCGGGTATGTCTTAAACCCATAATGGTACCGTCCCTGGTACAGGCAGTGATCTCCAAACAGTCTGGGAGGTCTTCTTTTTGAACGATCAATGAATGGTAACGAATTGCAGTAAAGGGTTGAGGCAAGCCGGCGAAAACACCCTGGTTTTCATGAAAAATAAGAGAAGATTTGCCATGCATGATTTCATTGGCTCTTTTAACGGTACCCCCGAAACTGTAACCTATACATTGATGGCCCAGGCATACTCCCAGCAAAGGAGTACGGGGGCCAAAATGACGGATCACATCATTGGAAATACCAGCCTGAAGGGGAGTAGAGGGCCCTGGAGAGATGACTATACGTTCCGGGTTCATTTTCTCTATTTCCTGTATAGTGATCCTATCATTCCGCCTTACCACCACTTCCTGTCCCAGTTCAGATAAATACTGATACAGGTTGTAGGTAAAACTGTCATAATTATCAATTATTAGCAGCATACTATTCCCCCATCTCACTGGCTTCCGCTTGATCTATGGCTTTCACCAGAGCCAGTCCTTTATTAAGAGTCTCTATATATTCCCTTTCCGGTACGCTGTCATAAACTACACCGCAACCGGTTTGAACATAAGCAATGCCGTGTTTCATCACTATTGTACGGATGGCGATGGCCATGTCCATATTTCCGGTAAAAGAAAAATAGCCGCACGCCCCAGCGTAAGGTCCTCTTTTTTCAGGTTCCAATTCAGCAATGATTTCCATAGCTCTTATTTTGGGAGCGCCTGAGACTGTGCCTGCCGGAAAACAGGCGCGCAGCGCATCGAAAGCCGTCATGTCTTTGCGCATCTTTCCCTGCACATGAGTTACCATATGCATAACATGCGAATATTTTTCTACATCCATCAGATCACTGACGTTTACGGTTCCCGGTTCACTGACCCGTCCTATATCATTACGGCCCAGATCTACCAGCATAATATGTTCGGCCCGCTCTTTTTCATCGTGGCGCAATTCCTGCTCTAATTGCTCATCTTCATCAGGGGTTTTGCCCCTGGGACGTGTCCCTGCCAGCGGCCTGGTCATTACAGCGCCGTCCTCAACCCTGACCAGCATTTCCGGCGAAGTGCCGACTATTTGAAAATCCCTGAAATCAAAATAATACATATAGGGCGAAGGATTGATAGACCTTAAAGCCCGGTAAACTTCAAACGGGTGTACATCAGTAGGTCTGGCCAGGCGCTGGGAGAGTACCACCTGGATCACTTCTCCTGCGGTGATATACTCCTTTATTTTTTGTACCCCATTTTCAAATTCCTTCTGTATTTTTTTAACCTGCCCGGCGATTTGAGGCTTTACTGTAGATGCGGCGCGGGCAGGTAATTTCAAGGGCTGATTTAAACGATCTATCAGATCTTCGATTTTTTTTACAGCCTGGTTATACGAACCTTCGATATCATTATCCAGATGTACATGACTTAAAACCTTGATTTTATGCGTAATGTGGTCAAAAACCAGCATGGTATCCACAAACATAAACAGGGCCTCCGGGACATCGATGGGGTTGGGCAATGGTGAGGGCAGCTTTTCAAAATGCCTGATTGTCTCATATGCCAGATAACCGACAGCTCCACCGTTAAACCTGGGTAGACCGTTAACCGGTACTACCTCGCAGCGTTTTAGTTCCTCAGAAATCAAAGATAGTGGATCTCTTTCGTCTTCACCGGTGATTGTTAATGTTTTATAAGGCTCTGTCCCAATAAAACTGTACCTGGCCAGCCGCTGTCCGCCTTCAACGCTTTCCAGTAAAAACGAATGGCCGTTATGGTTGATTTTCAGAAAAGCGGTTACAGGCGTATCCAGATCAGCCATAATTTCACGGCAGATGGGAATGAGGTTACCTTTGCCCCAGTGTTTTCTGACTTCTTCAAGTGATGGATAATACATATTATTTTTCTCCTGAATTAAAACAAAAAACCTCCCGCCCCTAGGGGCGAGAGGTTATACTTCGCGGTACCACCCTAATTAATTGGTCTATAAAACAAAAAGACCAACCATCTCTATCAGGTACGGCCCGGAATTACCGGGATTATACCCTGAGCTTTGCTAACGGTGCTCTCTCCGGCCTGGCCTAATCGTTTTCCTTTCGGCAGGCAGCTCCTGAGTCCATTCAATTTCTGCGCTAACGCCGGCTCACACCTTAACCCGGCTCTCTGAGCTTCGCTGGAAATCTACTCGTCTCATTCTCAGCTTTTTGTCTGTATATTCCGTAGTATATGCCAGTGTTTTTGTTTTTGTCAAGTGGGCGAATTCACTTATTAAAAAATATTCTGGCTTCTTTTTAAAAATAATAAGAAACAGCTAAAACCGGACCGCATTGAGAAGCCATTACAGGGGTATACGGTGTAAAAAAAACTTCAGAGCAGGAAAACCCTGAAATTACAGCTTTTTTTAGTTTTTCACCGGCTGCCGGACTATGGCTATAATGTACATTTATCTGCAAAGCCTTCCCCGGAGTAATAGATTCGCGTATCATTTCCACCATCTTCTCGATGGCCTTGTCCATCCCTCTGGCTCTACCTACATTTTCAACCAAACCGTTGGTTTTATTTATACTGACAATGGGTTTGATTTTCATAATATCACCTATAAAAGATATGCGAGGAGCTCTGCCGCTGCGAATCAGATATTTCAATGTGTCCATAGCACACAAAAAATTCACTCTGGGGATAGTTTTATTTATTACTTCCACTATTTCAGTCATATCCTTTCCTTCCCTGGATGCTTTTGCTGCCTCCAATACGATGAACCCTTCAGCACCGGCGGCGCTTACGCTATCTATTACCTCGATCTTAAGATCGGGCTTTTCAGATTTAAGCATTTTAGCAGCCAGAACGGCTGATTCATAAGTAGCGCTTAAAGCGGCGGATACCAGAATACAGATGATGGAGTCGGTTTGCCGGCTTAAATCGATAAAAACTGCTTTAAAATCGCCTGGTGAAACTGCGTTGGTGGTTATGGGTTCTTTGGTTTGATAAAACATTTGCCAAAATCGTTCATTAGTTAGACTGGTGTCCTGGTAAATAACATGGTCTATTACCAGCCCAACGGGAACGATGCGGATATTGTATTTTTTTACCAGTTCTGATGGAATACAACTGATAGAGTCGGTAACAATAGCTACTCCAGCCATAAATACCCCCTTTTAGATGATAAAACGTCCAAATTCAAGGTACCTAGATCTTCTATGTACATAGATTGTCTAGGTATCTTGGCGTAAGACTATAGCATGATTGGAAAGCCATGTCAAATTTAAAGTCCATTTGCATAGATGACAACCGGTCTCAGCCATGATAATCTATGGAGAGGAGAAGAAGTTTGAATCAAAAAACTCTGGAAATGCTGGAATTTCCCCGTATCAGGGAGATTCTGTCAGAATATACCTCATTTGCTGTCAGCCGTGAACTGGCTATGACCTTGCAGCCTTCCGTGGATGTTGAATATATCAATCATCAACTAAAACAGTCGGCTGAAGCACGGCATTTACTTTCGCTGGAGCCGGATTTTTCAATCGGCAACGTTTATGATATCCGGGAGGCGGTAATTTTGGCAGCCAGGGGAAAATCCCTGGAATTGGAAACACTGCTGGATGTACAGCGTACACTGACGGCTGCCCGTTATTTGCATAATAAACTGGGGCGAATGGTTGAAGAAGTCCCCCTGCTAGCCGCCATCAGCAGTAAAATAGTTGTCCTTTCCCAAGTGGAAAAAGAAATAGAACGTTGCATTTCACCCTCGGCAGAGCTTCTGGATTCCGCCTCAGACCGTTTAGCTGAATTACGGCGTCTTGTAAAGGATAAACGAATTCAAATATTAAGCCGCCTGGATTCCATCATAAAATCGCATGATTATGAGAAATACATTCAGGAACCCCTGGTAACTGAAAGAGACGGGCGCTATGTGATACCGCTTAAAGTCGAGATGCGACGTGAGATTAAAGGCATTGTTCATGATATATCCAATACGGGTGCTACCGCTTTTGTTGAGCCTATGGCTACCGTAGATCTGGGCAATGAACTGCGGGAAGCTGTAATTGAGGAAAAACATGAGGTAGAAAGGATCCTGGCCTCCCTCAGCGCCGCCATAGGCGGTGAAGAGGCGGTCATTACCCAGAATTTAAAATTGATAGCCCAGCTAGACCTGGCGTTAGCCAAAGCCCGTTTTGCTGAAAGGTTCAGAGCTGTAGAACCATTGATAAGCGGCTTACCGAATGCTACAGGGATTTCCGCGGGAGCCAGAGTACTGAAGCTGATCAAAGCCAGGCACCCTTTGCTTAAAGGAAAACCGGTGCCTTTGACCATTGAAATAGGCAGCGATTTCCACGGGCTGATCATTACCGGTCCAAACACCGGCGGCAAGACTGTGGCTTTGAAAACTATCGGGCTTTTAGCTCTGATGGCTCAGGCAGGATTACCTATTCCAGCCGCTCATGAAAGCTGTGTACCGGTTTTTGATAATATTTCAGCGGATATCGGGGATGAACAGAGCATTGAGCAAACTCTTTCAACTTTTAGCTGGCATATGGGTAATATTGTACGTATTCTGAAGGAGTCTACTGAAAACAGTCTGGTATTGCTGGATGAGCTGGGTACCAGTACAGACCCCACTCAGGGCGCCGCCCTGGCCCAATCCATACTGCTGCACTTTTTAAAGCGCGGAACCATGGTAATAGCTACCACTCATTTCGGCGAATTAAAAGCTTTTGCGCATGCCACAAAGGGCTTGCAAAATGCCTCTCTGGACTTTGATCCAGTAACTCTGGCGCCTACGTATCACCTTACCCTGGGCATCCCTGGCGGCAGCAATGCACTGGCCATAGCTTCTCAACTGGGATTGCCGGCAGATATCATCACTGAAGCTCAAGAAAGACTGAGCAAAGGCGCCCAGGAAATAGAAGTACTGCTGGCTGATTTGATGGTGGAGAAACAGAAACTGGAAGCCATGCAGGAAGAGGTACGCAGAGAAAAAACAGAAGCGGAACGGATACGGGATCAACTCCTGGAAGAAAGGCGCCATATTAAGGAGCAGGAGCAAGAAACACTGAGAGAAATCCGTGAAAGACTGGTCCGCGAAGGCGATGATCTCCAGAGACAGATCCGGGATGCTATGGATGAGTTGAAAAAAAACCGGTCGCAGGAAAAACTGGAGCAGGCCAGAAAAGCTTTGGCAGCGGTTCGAGATACTCTTAAAAGCTCCGCCTGGCAACCTGAAGTTGTACCTACTGAAAGTAAAATAGGGACGGGTTTAGCTGCAGGTGATAGAGTCTGGCTGAAAGGTATGAACCTTCAGGGCTATGTCATTTCGACTATAGACAGCAACGGGCAGCTTGAGATACAGGTGGGGAATACCAGGGTGAAACTTTTTCCTGAAAACCTGGAAAAAGCACCAGCCACGGAAAAAGAGCCTGATTATGCTCACGTGAAAAGCTCAATTCCCAGGCGTACGGCTTCCATGGAACTTGATTTACGCGGAAAAAGGGCAGATGAGGTGGAATTTGAACTGGAAGTCTACCTGAACGATGCCAGCCTGGCTAACTTACCCCAGGTGCGGATTATCCATGGATACGGCACCGGCACTGTCCGTCACATAGTCCGCCAGTTTCTGGCTTCCCATCCCCTGGTCAGCTCCTTTCGCTCAGGGAAAAGGGAGGAAGGCGGAGACGGGGTAACCATTGTCAAGCTCTAATGTCAATTTTTCTCTGAACAATGTTGTTATAAGGGAAAAGTGTATCATTGTATTAACATAATGCTGGCAAAAATGCTATTAACTTCGTATTGAGATTTTTTTACATATTGGACAGCATTTGGACAGCATTTATTATTGGAAGGAATTTTTTGTTTGCCGCTAGCCGTTATAAACTGAGCAAACCCCGCATGCTGCGTCTTCTAGAGGAACTGAAAGCCAGTTCAATTGAAGTTGCTTCTTTGTGTGTTCCACCGGCATCTTCACTTGTTACGGTCGAGGGTTTAATGGAAACCATAGCGGACGTGGGGACCTTTCCTGAAGACCTTTCCAGGTCAATGGCTGAATCAACCACCGGGTCCATCCTGTTCTGGGGTCCGCATCACCGCTATCTGGTGATGCCGCCTTTTCCTATTGCTGATGAAAAAGTCTCACTGACCTGTGAAATTGAACCCCTTTATTCCCTTTTACATCAGGATTTAATGCTGGGATTGATACTGGTCCGGCTGGGCGCTTTTGGTATTGGCGTCTACCAGGGTGAAAAATTAATCACCAGTAAGGTCGGTACCGGGCTGGTACATGCCCGTCACCGTCAGGGAGGGTCTTCCTCTCATCGCTTCGAGCGGCACCGTTATAAACAGATGGAGACTTTTTTCACGCGCGTTTGCGAGCACGCCAGAACGCAGTTGGAACCCTACACCAGACAAATGAATTATGTTCTATATGGAGGAACGCGCGAAACTATACTGGATTTCCGTAAACAGTGCCACTATTTGCACGAATTTGATAAAAAAACCCTGGACTTGCTGTTGAATATCAGAAAACCGGGTCAAGCCGGGTTACAGGAAGGCTTTAAGGAAGCCTGGTCCAGCCGGGTGACCCAGTGGAACGAAAAATAGGGAAATTACCCCTTCTTTTGAGCAGCCTCATTTTGAGCTATGGCCTTTTCCACTTCCAGAGTATCGAAATTGCCTGCTTTGAGAGCAGCCTCAGCCACATAGAGGTCTTCAACAACTCCCCCGCTAATGCCCAGACCGCCTAAAATAACCCCACCCCGAGTAATAGGAAACCCACCGGGAAAGGTTATCCAGCGTTCATGAAAAAACAGCGGTATCAACGAGCCTGACCGGTATGAATTGCCTAAATCTCCTGTGTGCATTTTACCCAGTACCGCTGTATATGCCTTATCCAGGGCTATTTGAATACTGCATAGCATAGTATTATCCATGCGTTCAAAAGCCAGAAGATTTCCTCCGGAGTCAGAGACAGCCATAGCCATGGGTACGCCCTGTTTCAAGGCCTCCTTTTCACCTGCTTCCAGCATTTTCCTGGCTGTTTGAAGCGTCAGCCCACTTCCGTAAACCAGCTTGCCAGTTTTCCAGGCATCCGGCGAAGGTCCTAATGCATGAAACATCAGCCCAGCTCCTTTATGGTCATTTAATAAACGGATTTCTTATTCCATTTTTTTAGAAAAGAAATCTCTTTCTCAGGCGGTAATAATGCTTTTATCTCTTTCAGTGAAACGGTCAAATATACAGCCATTATTAATTTTCTAAGAATGTTGAATATAATAGTTTGAAAAACAAGTTTAATGCCTCAGGTATCTGTTGATATTTATAACATCTCATGTACCGGCTGTCAAAAGTTGTTTTCAATCTCAAATGTAATCTTTTAATTTCTTTTTAACTGGTAAACCGGGACCTGTTGTTAACGATTATCTTTAAGGTACTTGATAAAGCTGGTAAAATTTGCTATCTTAAGTACACTTCTTAAACATATTGTTATGCTATAATTATAGCGGATTTGGTGAATGTTGGAGCCATAACTTATGATCAGTGTAGTGATTCCGGCATTAAACGAAGAGAAATTAATCGGCGAATGCCTTGAGTCATTAAAGCATCAGGATTTTTCCGGTGACTACGAGATCATTGTAGTTGATAATGGCAGTCGTGATAATACGTCGCAGATTGCCCGTAAAATGGGCGCCCGGGTCATCGATTGTCCTCGAAAAGGTGTGGCCTATGCCAGGCAGGCCGGCGCTGAAGCAGCCGGCGGAGAAATAATAGTTCAGGCTGACGCCGATACAATTTATCCTCACTGGTGGCTTACCCGCATACAGAAACAATTCAAGGCACATCCTAAAGCCATCGCGGTAGCCGGCACTTTCATTTATCGTAAACCACCGTGGTGGGCATTATTTGAATATTTCACGCGGGTCTTCTGGAATATACTGGCCACCATCTTTCTGAGAAGGCCGTACATTATCTCCGGAGCCAACTTCGCATTTTATAAAAAAGCTTTATTTGAAATAGGGGGTTATCGGCAGCATGCTTATTCTCCTGATCAGTTTGATATCTCAACCAGATTGAGTAAAAAGGGCAAAATTATTTATGACAGGAAATCCTGGGGAGCTACCTCAGAACGTTCTGTGGCTAAGCCGACTATAGTAATTATTTATGAGTTTATCAGGCACCTGGCTTTTTTTTCCCGCAATGCTTTCAGAGCGCTATTTTCCCTTATCCGGCGGAAACAGGCTTTAAAAAAACGCCCGGTTAAACCGCTGACTTTAATTAAATTTGGTATTCCGATATTACTGATACTTTTAGCCAGTATCGTATGCTACGGGTATTTTGTACCCGCTTCACCGGTTTTCGGTAGGGTATACTCCAAAATACGCACTTCGGACCTTATCATTGCTTTAACCTTCGATGATGGTCCAAATGAACCTTATACTTCGCGCATACTGGATATTCTGAAAGAATATGATGTTAAGGCCACTTTTTTCCTGGTGGGATACAATGTAGGTTTATACCCGGATACCACAAAAAGGATACTGGCTGAAGGTAATGTAATCGGGAATCATACTTATTCACATGATGCTAACCATGCACTAAATTTTTTTGCGTATAGAGATATACAAAAAGCCCAGCAGACAATATTTGAAGTAACTGGGGTAAATCCCCATTTATACCGTCCACCCCATGGAAAAAAGAGTCCGTGGGAGTTGGAGTCTATCAAAAACCGTGGATTTATTGCAATTCAGTGGAGTATTACTACCAATGAGCTGTCAGGAACTTCAGCCACAGAACTGGCCAGACAAATTGTCCAGAAATCCCATCCGGGTGGCATTATTCTTCTCCATGATGGATACGGAACTTCACATAACACAGATAGGTCTGACAAACAGAAGACTGTTGATGCACTGCCAGAAATCATCCGCCAGCTCCAGGCTAAAGGATATGTTTTTGTAACCATTCCTGAACTTTTGAACGTTCCGGCGTATGATAAGGCGTCCTGATGGATTGGGAAGCTCTTTTTTCTCAAGCGGTACAGATCACCAGCACCTTTAATTTCAAATTAGCTCTGATCCTCTACTTTCTATGCGCCATTGGAGAGTTTGGCATTGCCCTGCCTTATATTCTGGAGACTATCTGGCTACTGGCTGGATATCAGCTTGCACAGAAACAGATAACCATTGAGGAAATAATATACCTTTGGTTAATAGCGCAAGCCGGCAGACAAACGGGCTCTCTGGCCCTGTACTATTCCGGCAGATTGGGCATGGTGCCTTTAATAAAACTTTATGATAGATATGTCCGGCCGAGGCTGCCGAAGAAAAAATTAATCCCTCCAGGCATTATGAAGCATTTTAATAACCCCTCGCCCTTTTCAGTGGCTGTAGCGCGCCTTCTGGGATTACGTATCCCAGCAGCATTAACCATGAGTTTAAAACATAGATTGTATCACCTTGTTTTAGGAATCGTGCTTTCAAGTATCATCTGGGATGGCATCTATTTACTTTTAGGACGCCTGGTTGGAGCTACTGCTGCGCCTAAGCCGTTAAACATGCTGGCATATTCTCTGGCCGGCTTAACAGGACTTTACCTGATTACCCTGGGATTCCGTTATTTGTTTCGCCTCAGAGCTACCGGGAAAAAGGTTGAACAAAAATAAAAGTACCTCCGCATACCATTTAAACCTCACTTTCCAGCTCGCTGTATATACTAAAATGTAAATAAGCAGTTTTTCCTTGAAAGATAATATCAGGAGAAAAAATTATGTCTATGGATATAAGCATATTATTTGGGGGAGAAGCAGGCCAGGGTATTCAGACCATTGGTTTTGTTTTAGGCAAAACTCTCGTTCGTAGCGGGCTGCATGTTTTTGCGGACCAGGACTATGAATCCCGCATCCGTGGTGGACACAATTTCTTCCGGGTCCGCACCAGCGATGAGGAGATGCTGGCTCAAAATGAAGAGCTAGACATTCTGGTATCTTTGGACCAAGAAACCGTGGACCGGCACCGCCATGAGTTGAAAAAAAACGGTTTAATAGTGATGGATTCCGCTGCGTCAACTTTGAAGAAAGAGGATAATGCCTGGTTATATATTCCTCTGGAAAACCTGGCCATAGAAGCCACTTCAGATAAAATCATGAGCAATTCCGTAGCTGCAGGAGGAGTTCTGGGGCTCCTGGGTGGCGATATAGAAATATTGGCGGAGGTGTTGCGCTGGCACTTCGCTAAAAATACAGCGAAAGTACAGGAGGATAATGTTAAAGCTGCCAGAGCAGGATTTGAATATGCCGCAGAGCATGTTCCAGACTGGTTTACCTCAAGGCTCAATTCTCGTAAGAATACCCGGCGTATGTTCCTTAATGGAAATGAAGCGTTATCGCTGGGCGTCATTGCGGCAGGCTGTAAATTGGTTTCGATCTATCCCATGACACCCATAACATCTATTCTGGAATATTTAGCTGATAAAGGCAGACAATATAACATTGCGGTTCTTCAGCCTGAAGATGAAATTGCCGCCATTAACATGGTAGTAGGCGCTGGTTACGCGGGGGCCAGAGCCATGACCGCTACCTCAGGCAGCGGTTTTGTCCTGATGATAGAAGGAATTGGTCTGGCGGGTATTACGGAAACACCGGCGGTTATAGTACTGGGTCAACGTCCGGGGCCAGCAGTTGGTCTACCCACGCGTACAGAGCAGGGTGAGCTGCTTTTAGCTGTACATACCGGCACCGGCGAGTTTCCACGGGCAGTGCTGGCCCCCGCTACTGTGGAAGATGCTTTTTACCTGACTACTAAAGCGTTTAACCTGGCTGAGAAATATCAAACACCGGTGATTATTCTTACAGATACACATCTGGCCAATTCTTACCTGGATACGGAACAGTTCGATCTCAACAGCATAAAAATAGAGAGAGGAGCTCTGCTGGCTGATGAGGATGCTGCAAAACAAAGCGACTACCGGCGTTACAGGATAACTGATTCCGGAATATCTCCCAGGGCTCTGCCGTTGCAAAGTGAGTCTCTGGTGGTTGCGGATGCTGATGAGCATGATGAACACGGCCATCTTACTGAGAAGGCTGAAATCCGCCGTCAGCAGGTGGCTAAAAGGATACGTAAAAACCAGGGCCTTAAAAATGAGATCAGCCAGCCCCGCATTCGCCTTATGCCAGAGGCTGAATTAACTCTGATCGGCTGGGGCAGTACCTATGGAGCTATTAAAGAGGCCTATCAGCTCCTGCAAAAAGAAGGCGTGCAGTGTAACTTGCTGCATCTTTGCGAATTATGGCCTTTTCCTGATGAAACTGTATCAGACATTTTGAAACAAAGCCGGAAAAGCGTGGTTATCGAGAATAACGCCACTGGCCAGTTGGCTGACCTGATTCGCTCTCAAACCGGATACAGGGTTAGTTCCAGAATAAACAAATGGGATGGTCGCCCGCTTTCAGCCCGTTATATCGTACAGGAATTGAAAAAGGAGGTGGTTTAACATGTCAGAGGCAAAACCTTTCTTAACGGTAACAGAAGAGGACTATATCTCTGATATTGAGCCGGCCTGGTGTCCGGGCTGCGGCAATTTCGGCATTTTACGGGCAGTGAAAAAAGCCCTGGTAGACCTGCAATTAAAGCCTCACCAGGTATTAATAGTATCAGGCATTGGGCAGGCAGGCAAATTCCCTCATTATCTGAAATGCAATACTTTGAATGCGCTGCACGGACGCACACTTCCGGCAGCCACTGCCGCCAAACTGGTAAATCCGGCTTTAACTGTGATAGCTGTAGGCGGCGACGGTGACGGTTACGGTGAAGGGGGAAATCATTTTATAAATGCCATGATCCGCAATGTGCATATTACCTACCTGGTGCATAACAACCAGGTTTACGGTCTGACTAAAGGACAGGCCTCTCCCACCAGCGACCGGGGATTTATCACCAAAACCACGCCGGCGGGAGCCTGGGAACCCCTGAACCCTCTGGCGTTGGCCATAGCTGCCGGAGCCAGCTTCGTTGCCCGCAGCTATGCGGCGGATACCGAACATCTGGCGAAAATGATTTCGCTGGCCATCCGTCATAAAGGTTTCAGTTTGGTGGATATTTTTCAACCCTGCGTAAGTTTTAACCGCACTAACACTTACGAGTACTATCAAAAGCGCCTTTATAAACTGGAAAATGATGAGAATTACGATCCTTCAGACAGGATCGCGGCTTTTAAAAAGTCTCTGGAAGGTGGAGAAAAAATCCCCATCGGCCTGTTTTATAGATGTAACAGGCCTGTTTTTGAAGATGAGTTGCCTGCTATCAGGGGGGGGCCTCTGGTAAAGCTTCCGCTAACTCCTGGTCAGATTGCTCCTTTGTTAGAGGAGTTCACCTGACCCTTGGATGGATAAATCTAGCAAAAATCCTTTGGCCTTCAGTCTGCGTGCATTCTTCCGTTTTTGCCATCGCAAAGGTAGATTGATGGCTGCATAAGCAGGGTGATATCATGAGATCGGAAAGATCGTATTTATGGCCGCTTATATGAAAGTTAAGCGGTCATTATTTGAAATAACCTAAAGCCACTTCAGGTATTTCTAGGAGGAAAAAGATGGAGAAAGTTAACACGGCTGCCGGTAAAGCGCAATTTGCCAAAAAAACGATCAGGGACATTGATGTTAACGGGAAAAAAGTACTGGTCAGGGTCGACTATAATGTGCCCACTGATAAGGAAGGCCGGATAACTGACGATAGCCGTATTCAGGCCAGTATACCCACCCTGAAATATTTGCTGGAACACGAAGCCAGAATAATACTTTGTTCGCATTTTGGACGCCCCAAAGGTAAAGTGGTGGAATCCATGCGCCTGGCACCCATGGCAGCCAGACTGTCCGAACTATTGGGGAAACCGGTAAAAACAGTCAGGGACTGTATCGGCGCAGAGGTTGAGAATGCGGTCAGCCAGTTAAAAAAGGGCGACATATTAATGCTGGATAACCTGCGTTTTCACAATGAAGAGGAGGCTAATGATCCCACTTTCGCCAGATCTCTGGCAGGGCTGGCCGACCTTTATGTAAATGATGCATTTGGCGCCGCCCACCGGGCTCATGCTTCTGTAACAGGAGTAGCTGCTTACCTTCCCGCTGTTAGCGGTTTTTTAATGGAAAAGGAATTGAGTTTTCTCGGCAAGCTTCTGGAAAATCCAGCCCATCCCTTCATTGCCATCATGGGAGGGGCCAAGGTCAGTGACAAAATGGGAGTCATTGATAATATTCTAAATAGGGTAGATGCTATTCTTGTAGGCGGCGGCATGGCTGCCACCTTTCTAAAAGCGCAGGGGTATGATGTGGGGTCTTCATCCGTGGAAGAAGATAAACTGGACTATACCGGTCAAATACTGAAAAAAGCCGCAGCCAACGGCGTCCGTATTATATTACCCGTAGACGTGGTAGCTGCGGCTAAACTGGAAACCGGGGCCCCTCTGCAGATTGAATCCGTAAAAAATATACCTTCTGGCTATTTGATTGCTGATATTGGACCGGAAACTTCCAGGTTGTTTGTGAATGAAATAAAGCGATCCGGGATGGTTTTCTGGAATGGTCCAATGGGTGTCTTTGAAATAGAAGCTTTTACTCAGGGAACACGAGCCGTGGCAGGCGCACTGGCTGAAAGTAAAGCTATTACGGTAGTTGGCGGCGGTTCTACTGCTGAGTCAGTGGTTGAAATGGGACTGGCTGATAAAATGACCCATGTATCCACTGGAGGCGGCGCCTCACTGGAATTTCTGGAAGGTAAAGAATTGCCGGGGGTGGCCGTGCTGATGAATAAATAAAAACTTAGGAGTATTAACAATGCCTTTTCGTAAACACTGGTTAAGCCAGCATACCAAGATTGTCTGTACCCTGGGACCGGCTACCGCAGATTCCGGCATTATAGAAAAGTTAATTCGGGCGGGTATGGATGTCGCCCGTCTCAACCTGTCTCACGGTACTCTGGAAGACCATGTTGGGTTTATAAGAAAAATCAGGGAACTTAACCGGCGCCTGGGAAGCCATGTAGCCATTTTATTGGATCTGCCGGGGCCAAAATACCGAACCGGTGAAATGCAGAACGGATCAGCAGAATTGAAAACAGGCTCTCGATTTATTCTGACTACCCGTCCCATAAAAGGTGATAGCCAGGCTGTCTCAGTCAATCTCCCCAGCCTGCCGAAGGATGCCAGAATCGGGCAAACGGTGCTGGTGGATGACGGAGCAATGCAGCTCAAGGTTATAGAGGTGAGAGATCCTGACGTAATCTGCAAAGTCATAACAGGCGGTATATTAACCCCAGGCAGGGGCGTGGTTTTACCGGGAGTTCCTATTTCAGAACCTTTTCTGAGTGAAAAACTAAAATTGAACCTGGAATTTGCCGTCCAGCAGGAACCTGAATACATCGCACTTTCCTTCGTAAGTTCCGCTGAAGATGTAGAACAGGTTAGAAATACCCTTCGTCAACATAGTTCGGATATCCCTTTAATCTCCAAGATCGAACGGGCAGAAGCTGTGCAGAATTTTAATGAAATACTGGAAGCCAGTGACGGAATTATGGTGGCCCGCGGTGATATGGGAGTGGAATTGCCTCTCCAAAAAGTTCCTTTGATACAAAAAGAGTTGATCCGCCGCTCAAATCAGGCCGGAAAAGCTGTCATTACAGCCACTCAAATGCTGGAGTCCATGGTCAATTCAGCCAGGCCTACCCGGGCTGAAGTAACGGATGTGGCTAATGCCATACTGGACGGTACGGATGCCATCATGCTGTCTGCTGAGACCTCTGTGGGCAAATACCCGGTGCAGGCGGTCAAAACCATGTTTGATATCGCCTGTGAAACAGAGTGCCATTTACCCTATGAGTCCATGCTCACACAAAGGAGGCAATGGGTAGAGCATCAAACGGATGAAATTATCAGCTATAATGCCTGCTATACAGCTTTGCAGCTTAAGGCTGTTGCCATCGTAGCCTATACTCATTCCGGGAGTACTGCTCGCCGTGTTTCCAAGTACCGTCCGCAAATCCCCATTATCGCCATTACCCCGGACCAGCGTATTGCAGGGAGGTTGATTCTGTATTGGGGAGTCAACGCCTTCCAGATCGCCGGTACCTCGTCAATAAGCGACCTGTTTGAAAAAGGCGCCAACCTGGCTAAGGAACTGCGTATTGCCAGACCGGGCGATCTGATTGTAATCACCGGCGGCATACCCATGGGAAGGACCGGGACTACCAATCTGTTAAAGGTGCAAGAAATTCCCAGTTAAACTCCGGCTTTCCCTTGTTTAGCCACAGCCTCCACGGCCTGGTTTATCTCTTCAGGGTTGCCCAGGTAGTAATGGCGGACAGGTTTCAGGTCCTTATCCAGTTCGTACACCAGAGGTATCCCGGTAGGAATGTTCAGACCTGCAATTGCAATATCCGGAACATTATCCAGGTATTTAACCAGGGCCCTGATACTGTTACCATGTGCGCAGATGATGATTTTTTTCCCTGACTTTAAAGCTGGAGCCAGGGTCTCATGCCAGAAAGGCATAAACCTGGCTACCGTATCCTTGAGGCTTTCGGTTAAAGGTATCTCTCCATGCCTTAGATCTTTATACTTGAGTTCATTTCCCGGATACCGGGGATCATCCGGCGTTAAAGCCGGTGGTTGAACATCGTAACTCCGGCGCCAGATAAAGACCTGCTGTTCCCCATATTTTTGTGCCATTTCAGCTTTATTTAAGCCTTGTAAGGCGCCGTAATGCCTCTCATTCAGTCTCCATGAGCGGTAAACCGGAATCCACATCAGATCCATTTCATCCAGGATAATCCAGAGTGAGCGAATAGCCCGCTTTAATACCGAAGTGAAAGCAATATCAAAGCAGTACCCCTGTTCTTTTAAAACCTGGCCAGCTTTATGCGCTTCCTGTATTCCCTTTTCGGATAAATCTACATCAGTCCAGCCGGTAAACCGGTTTTCCTTATTCCAGGTGCTTTCTCCATGTCTCACCAGTACCAGTTTTATCATTATTTGTTCTCCCGGAAATCAGCTTTTTTCATAATCTGGAGGAAATCAATTTATACATTAAAAAGGTAATTCACCACGTCCCCGTCCTGAACTATATAAGTTTTCCCTTCCAAACGCAATAAACCCTGTTTTTTAGCTTCTACCAGCCCTCCGCATTTCAGCAGATCAACATAATGTATCACTTCAGCCCGGATAAAACCCCTTTCAATGTCAGTATGGACTTTACCGGCAGCTTTAACCGCTTCGGTGCCCCGCCTGATGGGCCAGGCCCGGCACTCATCTTCACCTACAGTCAGAAAGGAGATCAGGTCCAGCAGTTCGTAAGAAACCTTGATGGTCCTGTCCAATCCTGATTCCTGCATACCGAATTCCTTACGGAATTCCTGCATGGCTTCATCACCCATCTGGGCCAGTTCCATTTCAAGCTTACCGCAAGAAGCAATTAGCTTGTTCCTGGGTTTGGCAAAACGGGCATTGAGATCCTCTTCTATGATTTTGGCCTGCGGCAACTGGTCTTCACCCAGGTTAACCACGGTTAAGAGCGGCTTGGCCGTTAAAAACTGATAATTGCTGATGGTTTTGTTTTCATCAGGCGTTAACTGCATTTCCCTGATAGGCAGGTCTTTTTCCAACCCGGCTTTGATCTTAACCAGGGTTTCCTGTTCCTTAAGGTACATGGCGCGTTCAGAGGCTTTGGCAGCCTTTAGCGAACCCTCCATTTTTTCCAGCCTTTTTTCCAGTATAGCCAGGTCAGAGAAAGCCAGTTCCAAATTCATGGCTTCTATATCCCTGGCCACATCCAGGCTGCCTTCTGGATGGGGTAGACTGTCATCTTTAAATGAACGTACTACATTGACCAGTACATCCACAGTACTGAGCTGGTTCAGTAACTGACCTCCAATGCCTTTGTCCACTGCCAGCTCTTTCAAAGAAGCCCCGATATCAATATATTTCACCTCAGCGTGAACTATCTTCCTGGGATGAAATATTGCGGCTAACTGGTAAAGCCTTTCATCCGGCACACTGGCCATACCTATATTAGCCTGTGCTTTAGTAGAATACCCACCGGTTGCAGCCTTACCTTTAGTCAGACCATTGAAAATGGTGGTTTTACCGCTTTTGGACAATCCTATAATGCCTATGTCAACACTCATATTTTCCCTCGAAACCTCTCTTATTACCCGGCCATAATCCAGAACCATTGTACACTCTGGAATATCATTGTTCAATCAAATGTTTATTTACTCCCTTACTTGTTACTTTAAACCGGCAGTGTGATAAAATTGATACGAAATTGATCCAGCCAGCCGGCGGATATTTTCAGGGAACTGGTTTAATAAAGTCCCGGAGGTACATTTGCTTTATATACTTTGGGGCGAAGACGCTTTTTCACGTGAAGAAAAGCTCCAGGAAATAAAAAACAGCCTGGGGGATCTATCCCTGTTAAGTACCAATACCAGTATACTGGATGGTCAAAAACTTCACATAAAAGAACTGAAAGCCATTGGCGATGCTGTGCCCTTCCTTTCTCCAAAGCGGTTGCTTATTATCAGGGGGCTTCTTGAACGGTTTGAACCTAAGGAAAAGTCATCAAAACCAAAGAAAAACAACGGCAGCCAGGAAAATGAAGCACTGCAAATCGCCGGAGTCATTTCCGGTTTTCCAGCCAGTACTGTAGTAATACTGATAGATGATATTGCATCCAGAGGCAGCCCCCTGAAAAACAACCCCCTTTACCAGGCTCTAGCAAATCAGGCCAGTGTGGAAAATTTCCCGATTTTATCAGGCATTAAGTTGAACCAGTGGATTCAGACCAGGGTGACCCGCAAGGGAGGCAGTATCTCAAGGAAAGCTACCGAAGTGCTGATGACAATTATCGGTGGTGATCTTTATGTGCTTTCCAATGAAATAAATAAGCTGGTAGCCTTTACCGCCGGCAGTATGATAGAAGAAAAAGATGTCCGGCAGGTTGTCAGTGCGGCTCAGGAGGCGGATATTTTCGCCCTGATTGAATCTGTAATGGAACATAAGTCAGGCCAGGCTGAACAAATCCTGCAAAAATTATTGCAAAATGGAATCGTTCCTCCCCAGATCCTGGTTTTACTGGCGCGCCAGGTTCAAAACCTGGTACAAATTAAAGATTTAAAAAACCGGAAAAAGCCGGTTTATGAAATCCAGACCCGCCTGGGAATCAGAAATCCCTATGCCTGGAACATACTATCAACCAGGGCGGAAAAATATACCCTTGACCAGTTAAAGCAGATCTACCGGAAACTGCTTGAAGCTGATTTATCCATTAAATCCGGCAAACTGGAAGGGGAACTGGCCCTCAATATCCTGGTAGCTGAGTTGTGCCAGCCTGCAAGTTATCTATGAGCAGTTTGACGAAAGACGCTTCTTGAGGTATTTTAAGAGTTACAAGCAACAGGCCGGAAATTTAATATTACCGGATTTGTTTATTAAGAATAGCCGTTCTCAATATCGCCTGGTAGGTGAAAATATTATTCCAAAAAACGGAGGACAAGATGATTTCAGAAGCCGAACTGGAAAAATT